>NZ_JBXARJ010000003.1:0-537684 GCF_058808115.1 Shinella sp. GW821-FHT11G07 | reverse complement strand
GGTGGAGCAGCCCGGTAGCTCGTCAGGCTCATAACCTGAAGGCCGCAGGTTCAAATCCTGCCCCCGCAACCAAATCATACACCCATATCAAAACCCCGGTACGCTAACGCGCCCGGGGCTTTTTGCCGTTTTGGGCGGCATTCAGGCGTTGTGTGTTCAATAGAGGCTAGGCAAGGCCCTCGGCCGCGGCATAGGCGGAGAGGACGTCCTTGATGTTGCGATCCTCTTCCTTGGGCAGCAGGGCGCGGGTCGTGATCGAATCGAGGTGGTGAGCCATGAGCTTTACCGCTTTGTCGGTCTTGCCGGCGATCAGGTCGTCGAGGATCTCCTGGTGCTCCGACACCGCGCATTCGGAAGAGTGGGGGCGGCCGTAAAGGGCGAGGATCAGGGAGCTGCGGGCGACGAGTTCGTTCACATAGCGAATGAGGCTGGCATTGTTCGTCATATGGGCGAGCAATGTATGGAATTCGCCGGCCAGACGGATGGAGGTTGCATGCTCCTGCTTGGACGCCTCTTCGGCGGCGATATGGGCGGAAAGCACGTCGATCTGCTCGCGCGTCAGTTTGCCGGAGAGCGTTTCGACAACGAGGCGCTCCAGCGCCATGCGCGTCAGGAAAAGGTTGCGGCCTTCTTCCAGTGTCGGCCGGGCAACCGTCGCGCCCTTGTTGGGGCGCAGATCGACCAATCCTTCTTCGCTCAAGCGCACCAGGGCCTCGCGCACAAGCGTCCGGCTGACGCCGAGACGTTCCCCGATCGAATCCTCTGGCAGCTTTGCGCCGGGTGAAAGAGCCTGGTCGAGAATGGCCCGTTTCAAAGCGCGATGAACGGCCTGCGAGCGGCCGCGGCCAGAATCTCCGACTTTGTTTGCCATTGGGCGAGTCTCCAGAATGATGAATGAGCCGGGAAAATTGCACACAAAGACCGAACCTGTCCACCGGTTCGGCACTGCTGCGCTCGCCATTCGAGAGCCGGGGCATCTCTCTTCGAGCTGTCGCGCAATATTTCCGCTCGCCGAACGGGCAGGCTCTTTACCGGCTAAGAAATGCATGCATACATAGTGTAAATATGTATACAAAAATTGAGTTCTAAAACTTACAGCATTGCATGCCAAAAGCGATGCCCTTCAGGACCCAACGAGCGAAAGCTGGAGAATGATGTCGATGGACAGCCGGACGACCCAAACCGACACGCACGACAGGACTGCCTTCGACTTCACGACGCTGTCGGCGCGTGAGCGCTACAAGCTGATGATCGGCACGATCATTCCGCGCCCGATCGCGCTGGTGACGACGGTCGACGAGCATGGCGGCTTCAATGCAGCTCCGTTCAGCTTCTTCAACTGTCTGTCTGCCGATCCGCCGATCCTTGCCATCGGCGTCGAGAACAATGCCGACATGTCCTTCAAGGATACCGGCCACAACATCCGCATGACAGAGGTGTTTACCGTCAACATCGTCTCCCATGCCATCGCCGAGGCCATGCATGCCTGCGGCACGAAATATCCGCGGGGTGTCGATGAATTGAAGCAGGCCGGCCTCACCGCCATGCCCGGCACGAAGATTGCTGCGCCCTGGATCAAGGAAGCGCCGGCCGCCTTCGAATGCCGGCGGCATATCACCCTGGAACTGGGCAAGTCCCGCCAGATCATCATGGGCGAGATCATCTTTGCGCATTATCAGGAAGGCGCGGTGGATTCGGCCCTGCATGTCGATCCGAACGTCATCGATGCCATTGCGCGCCTTGGTGGCGATACCTGCTCGACAATCCGGGATCGCTTCGAGATGTTGACACCCAAGCTGGCCTGAACGGGCTCGCGAAGACTGGCAGATTTGACTGAGGAATAGACGCATGACGACACTTCCGCCCTCCGGACGCTTCGACGGTCCGGTTCTCCTGACCGCCCGCTGGGTCATCGGCCACCGTGATGGCCGCCACGTGATCTTCGATGATGGCGTCGTGGTTTTCGAAGGGGACAAGGTCGTCTTCGTCGGACACGATTATCCCGGCGAGGTCGCTGAGCGCATCGACTACGGCAATGCGATTATTTCGCCCGGCTTCGTCGATCTCGACTCGCTTTCGGATATCGACACGACCGTGCTCGCCTTCGACAACCAGCCTTCCTGGAAAAAGGGCCGGGTCTGGCCGAAGAGCTACATGGATCGCGGTCCCTATGAGATGTATTCGCAGGAAGAGTTGGCGTTCCAGAAGCGCTATGCCTTCGCCCAGCTCATCCGTAACGGTGTGACGACCTCGCTGCCGATCGCCTCGTTGTTCTATCGCGAATGGGGCGAGACGGTTGCGGAGTTTTCCGCCGCCGCGGATGCCGCACACGATCTCGGCCTGCGCGTCTATCTCGGCCCGGCCTATCGCGCCGGCAACAGCTATGTCGATGAGAACGGTCGTATCGCCTTCCATTTCGACGAGGAGCGCGGGCTTCGCAACTTTGCGGAGTCGCTGGCATTTGCCGAACGGATCGAGAGCCTCGGCTCGCCGACGGTGCGTGCCATGCTGGCGCCTGACCGCATCGAGACCGGCACGCCGGAACTCATGCGCCGGACGGTGGCTGCCGGCCGCGACCTCGATATTCCGATCCGCCTGCATTGCTGCCAATCGGAGCTGGAGTTCGACCGCATCACAAGTGCCTATGGCATGACACCGCTCGAATGGCTGGACTCCATCGGCGCGCTCTCCGATCGCATGCTGCTGCCGCATGGCGAACTCGTCGCCGGCACGCGCAATGTGGATCGCGCCGGCCGCGATCTCGATATCCTGCGCGATGCCGGGGCGACGCTGGTGCATTGCCCGATCGTGTCGGCCCGCCATGCCGGCTTCATGGACAGTTTCAGCAAGTTCCGCGCGATGGGCGTGCGCATCGGTCTCGGCACGGACACCTGGCCCTGTGACTTCATCCAGAATATGCAGGTCGGCGTGCTGCTCTCGCGCGTCATGGACGGCTCGATCGACAGCGTGCGCTCGGAACACTATTTCGACGCCGGCACGCTCGGCGGGGCGGATGCGTTGAAGCGGCCGGATCTCGGCCGCCTGCAGCCCGGCGCGAAGGCCGACATCATCGTCATCGACATGGGCCATGATCGCATCGGCCATGTCATTGATCCGATCCAGACGCTGATGCTGAGCAGCTCGGGCCGCGATGTGCGCACCACCATCATCGACGGTCGCTTCGTCATGGTCGATGGCATAATCCCGGGTTTCGACGCGAAAGCCGAGCAGGAGAGGGCGCAGCGCCAGTTCGACGGCCTCGTCGCGCGTTACCCGGAGCGTACCCACGGCCATCCGCCGGTCGAGGAAATCTTCTCATCGAGCTATCCGCGCTATCGCCGCGGCGCCTGAGCCCCGCCTTAAAAAACAGAAGGCCGCCGCGGAAAAGCATCCGCGGCGGCCTTTTTGGTTTTTGGACTGTCTCAGCGCACCGGCGGTGCGTACATCAGGCCGCCGTCGCTCCACAGCCGGTTGAGGCCGCGGTCGATCTTCAGCGGGCTGTCCTTGCCAAGATGGCGCTCGAAGACTTCGCCATAGTTGCCGACGGCGGAAACCGCGTTATAGGCCCATTTCGGATCCAGGTTCATCGCCTTGCCGGCCTCGCTGTCGATGCCGAGGAAACGCTTCTGTGCGGTGGTGCCGCTTTCGAGAAGTGAGGCGGCGTTTTCCTTGGTGATGCCCATTTCCTCCGCCTCGATCAGCGCGAAGAGCGTCCAGCGCACGACCTTGAACCATTGCTCGTCACCCTGGCGCACGGCCGGGCCGAGTGGTTCCTTGGAGATCACTTCGGGCAGCACGATGAAGCGGTCCGGATCGTTCAGCGTCAGGCGCTGGGCATAGAGCGCCGAGGCGTCGGTGGAATAGACGTCGCAGCGGCCGGTATTGAAGGCCTGGATCGTCTGGTCCGGCTTTTCGAAGGCGATGACCTGGTACTCGATCTTGTTGGCGCTGAAATAGTCGGCCATGTTCTGTTCGGTCGTCGTGCCCGTTTCCGTGCAGACGGAGGCGCCGGAAATGTCCTTGACGCTGGTGACGCCGACCTCTTTGCTGACCATGAAGGCTTGGCCGTCATAATAGTTGACGCCGACGAAGCTCATGCCGAGATCGGTGTCGCGCGACAGCGTCCAGGTGGTCTGGCGCGACAAGAGGTCGACTTCGCCCGATTGCAGCGCCGTGAAGCGGTCCTTCGTGGAAAGCGGCACATAGGCCACCTTGTCGGGATTGCCGATCACGGCCGCGGCAACCGCCCGGCAGAAATCGACGTCGAAGCCACCCCACACACCGTTCTTGTCGGGTACGGAAAAGCCGAGCACGCCCTGGCTGACGCCGCAGCGGACTTCGCCGCGCTCCTTGATGACATCGAGCGTGCCGGCATGGGCGGCCGTGCCGGCAGCGAGCGTGGCTGCGGCCATGGCCAGAATTGCGTTTCTCATGGGGTTCTCCTCCTTGTTGATATTGGGCATGCGTCGTCCCGGCCGGGGGAGCGTGGCCCTCCCGGCTGATCGGTTTGAATGTTGGTGTCTTCCGCCTAGCCGAGCGTTCTTGCGACGTCGGCGAAGGTGTCTTCGAGCACGGCGATCAGATGATCGGCATCTCGTTTCGAAAAGATCATCGGCGGGCGCATCTTCAGCACGTTGTCATGCGGCCCCTCGGTGCCCATCAGCACGCCACGGCGGCGGGCACCGTTGGAGGCGGCACGGGCGAAGTCGGTCGCGGGCGCTTTGGTCCTGCGATCGCTCACCAGCTCGATGCCGAGGAACAGGCCGAGGCCGCGCACGTCGCCGATAACCTCATGGCGCTTCTGCATGTCGCGGAAGGCGTCCATCAGGTGGTTGCCGATCGCCAGCGCATTGCCGCGCAGGTCCTGGCTTTCGATGACGTCGAGCACCGCAAGACCGACGGCGCAGGAAACAGGATTGCCGCCGAACGTGTTGAAATACTCCATGCCGTTGTTGAAGCTGTCGGTCACCTCGCGGGTCGTCACGACGGCGGCCAGCGGATGGCCATCGCCGATCGGCTTGCCCATGGTGACGATGTCCGGCACGACGCCCTGCGTCTCGAAGGCCCACCAATGGCTGCCGACGCGGCCGAAACCGACCTGCACTTCATCGGCGATGCACACACCGCCTGCCTCGCGCACCAGCCGGTAGACCTCCTTGAGATAGCCTTCCGGCAGAAAGACCTGTCCGGCGACGCTCGGGATGGATTCCGCGATGAAGAAGCCCGGCCCTTCGCCCTTCGCCTGCATGATGGCGATCTGCTCGGCGACGCTTTCGGCAAAACGCTTGCCGTGCTCCTCGATCGGCCAGTCCGCAGGCGCGTGGTAGCTATCGGGCACTGCCGCGATATGGACATGCGGCTTCGGACCCTTGCCGCCCTTGCGACGGAACTTGTAGGGGCTGATGTCGATCAGCTCCTGCGTTGTGCCATGATAGGACCAGTCGAGCGTGATGGCGTTTTCACGGCCGGTATGCGCCCGCATCAGGCGCAGCGCCAGGCTGTTGGCCTCCGAGCCGCTGTTGACGAAGCCGGCGACCGTCAGCTCCTTCGGCAGCGTCGCCGTCAGGCGCTCGGCATAGGCGACGATGTTGTCGTGCAGGTAGCGGGTATTGGTGTTGAGCGTTGCGGCCTGCTTCGTCATCGCCTCTACGACGGCCGGGTGGGCGTGGCCGATGTGGCAGACATTGTTGAAGCAGTCGAGATAGGCCCGGCCGCCATCGTCGATCAGCCAGACGCCATCGCCGCGAACGAACTTGATCGGCTTATCGTAGGAGATGGAGAGGTTGGGCAGCAGTAGTTCGCGCCGCATCTTCACGATCTCTTCATGCGAGCGGCCGCTCCGTTCGTAGAACTCCGCGGCAATGCCGGCAAAGGTGCGCGCATCGGGAAAGAGTTCCGCCCAGACATCGAGATAACGCGGCTCGCCGACGCCGAGGATTTCTGTGGCGGAGAGGCTGGTATCGGTCGAGAGCTGGAGATGCAGATGCGGCGCCCAGCCGCCGTTTTCCGCCGGCGCGCCCATCTCGCCGACGAGGGCGCCGGCGTCCAGCTGGTCGCCGGCCTTCAGGCGGCCCATCGCCTCATGGGCGAGGTGGCCCCAGAGCGTCACGAAGGGCGGGCAGCCTTCCGGCTCATGTCGCAGGGCAATCAGGCAGCCGTAGCCGAGCGGATCGGGCTCGACCTCGACACTGACGACGGTTGCGGGCAGCGGCGTGAACACTTTGGTCCCGGCCGCCATGAAGAGATCGAAGCCGAGATGGTGGGTGCGGCGCGCGCCCTCGATGAAGCGCGAGACGAACATCTCGCCCGCATAGACGGTGCGCGCCTCGCCGAAGGGGCCGATCCCGAGTTCGACGCCGGTTTCCGCGCAATAGGTCTCCCAGATCGCCTGCGCCTCATCCGGCTGCTCGGCAGCCGATTTGACGGTCATCGGATGGGTGGGGTCACCGTAGGGCACAAGTGCTGCCGGATAGGTCGCGGCCGGCCGTTCCAGAAGGGGGGCTAGCGACTTGCGGTTTCTGGCAATCCAGTCCGTGACGGCGCGGGCGCCGGGTGCCGCCTCGAAGCCGCAGGCCTTGCGCAGGATGGCGGTGGCAAAACGCGGGTTCATCCGGTCGAGCTTGCGCAGCAGCGTCCAGGCCGGCCGCTCGCTGATGGCGAGATAGGGGTTGTCTTCCGTATGGCTGCGGCGCGAAGCGGAGATCGTCACGGAGGTGACGAGACGCAGGGCGATGAGGTCGTAGAGGAGGTCGATTTCCTCTTCCAGTAGCGGATATTCGGTATGGAAACCGCGGGCGATGGCGGCCGCGGCACCGATCGGATCGGCATGGTCGAGGCCGGCATAGGCGCTCGCGATGGCGACTTCGGCGATCAGCGGCGCATGCAGCGCATCGCCGAAATCGATGAGGCCGGAGATGCGGTCCTGATCGGCCGGATCGACCAGCACGTTCCAGTCGTTCGCATCGTTGTGAATGACCGCGGCGCGCAAGGTCGCCAGACGCGGCGCAAGCTTGGTGAAGCGCGCAAGAAAACGTTCGAGCAGCGCGCGGTCTTCCGCTGACGAGACATGATGCAGCCGCTCCGCCGAACGGGCGGCCTTGCGGATATCCCAGTCGAGATCGCGAAGCGCGCCGGGATGCATGAAGCCCTTCAGCGCGGCATCGAAACGGCCCAGCATGCGGCCGAGGGATTCGAGTGCGGCATCGCTACGCTCCGTCTCGGCCAGCGGCTGGCCATCGACCCAGCTGACCAGCCGGATGCGGTGGCTGACGCCGTTCGCACTGGTGATACGGGCAAGGCTGGCACCCGTCACCGTCGGCCGGATATGCGGTACCGGCAGATCGCCGGCATGCGTATCGACATGGGCGAGCAGGGCCGTCTGGAAATCGCTCTCCACCGCGGGCTCGGCGGCGTTGACGATCTTCAGGATGAAGGTCCCGTCCGGCGTTTCCACTTTGAAATTCTGGTCGCGCTCGCTGGCAAGCGGCGAGAGCGTGCCGTTGAGCCCATAATGCTCGGCAAGCAGTGCGGCTGCGGCCTCGAGGGAAACGTCCGGTGTCGTCTTCAACATGTCGTTCATGGCAGTCCTCTTCGTGATGCAAAGAGTTGCATGGACGCGGACCGGGCGCATCCGGCATTATGCCGGTTGTGCCGGCACTCTGTTTATAATAACCGTCATCTTGTCGGCGCTATTGCAGGAGGGGCCATGCAGGACACGGACGCCATCGACCGCACCATCCTCAGCATCCTGACCAAGGAAGCGCGCATCCCGATGAAGTCGCTTGCCGGCCGCATCGGGCTCTCCCGAAGTGCCACGACCGAGCGCGTCAGCCGGCTGGAAAAGGCCGGCATCATCCGCGGCTATCGGGCGGATATCGGCCAGCTCGACGACGGACAGATCCAGGCCTTCCTGCTCGTCACCCTGAAGCGTACGCCTTCGATCGGCGTGCTCGATCGGCTTGCGGGCTTTTCCGCCGTGCGCAAGGTGTCTTCCGTCAGCGGCCAGCTCGATCTGGTGGTGGAGGTCGAGGTCGGCTCGATCAACGCGCTGAACGAGATGCGCAACGAAGTGGCGACCATGGACAATGTCGAGGACCTCACGACCTCCATCGTGCTGCGCCGGGATATCGAGCGCAGTTGAACCCGGCTGTGGAATCCGCTTGATCGATCAAGGCTTTCGGCCGCGGGTGGTTGCCCATGCCACCTCAAGTGACGTATCGAAAAACAAACATAAGGGGATACCGCGCCGCATGAGCGAAGATTGGGGACATTTCGACGAGGACCTGGAGCGCGCCCGCGTCGCATGGCTCTATTTCATCGGCGGCCAGACCCAGCAGGAAATCGCCCAGCGCATGAACATCACGCGGCTGAAGGTCAACAAGATCATCGGCCAGGTGCGGGAATCCGGCAGCGTGCAGGTCAATGTCAGCCTGCCGCTCGCCGACTGCATCGAACTCGCCGAAAAGGTTTCCGCTCGTTACGGTCTGGTCGACGCAGTCGTGGTTCCGGACTTGGATGATTATCTCGAGCAGAAGCGGGTGATTGGCGAGGCGGCCGGCTCGCTTGCCAGCGACCTGATCGAAGGCCGCGATATGGGCGTCGGCATCGGCTCGGGGCGAACCCTGAGCTTTGCCGTGCGCAGCCTTCGTGCCCGGCCGAAATCGGAAAGCTGGGTCGTGGGGTTGACCGGCGGCGTCACCAGCGGCTCGGCCACCAACACATTCGAGGTGGCAACCGCCTTTGCGCGCGCGCTCGGCGTCGAATGTCACTATCTGACGGCGCCGATCTACTGTGCCAATCCCGAAAGCCGCAATGCGCTGCTGCTCAACGACGAGCTGACGGACGTGCTGGCGCGCACCGAGATTGCTGATATCGGCATCGTTTCCTGTGGCGCGCTGGCGCAGGATACGTCGCTGACGCAGATCCGCGTGGTGAAGGACAATCTCGACACGGTGCTGAAGCGCGGCGCGGTCGGCGAATTCATGGGGTGGTTTCTCGATGCGCGTGGCCAGGCGATCGACCATTTCCTCAACGACTCGATCATCGCGCTGCCGCCGGACAAGCTGAAGCTGAAACCGATTTCCGTGCTGGTTTCCGGCGGTATTCGCAAAATTCCGATCATCCGGGCGATCCTGCGCGCCGGCTACGTCAACCGGCTCGTCACCAATGAAGGTGTGGCGCGGGCCCTGCTGCAAGGCCCGCGCTGAACATTCAATCAGGCAAGCGCCTTCTGAAGTGCGGCCGCCATGGCACGCAGCGTCACGAAGGTCGAGGCTGCACCGGGGTCGATATGGCCGACGGAGCGTTCGCCGAGTTTGGCGGAACGGCCACGGCGTGATTCCAGCGCCGCCGTCGCCTTCATGCCCGCCTCGCCGCCATCGCGCGCGGCAACCAGCACGTTGAGCGCGGAGCCACCGTCCTTCGCCACCTTTTGGCCGGCTTCGACTGCCGGCACCCAGGCGTCGATCATCGTCTTGTCGCCGGGGTCGGCGCGGCCGCGATCGCGAATGCCCTGGCAGGCGGCACTCAGCCATTCGGCCATGCCCGCGCCATCGAGGTTGAGGCGGTGGCTGACGGCCGTGCCGGCGCGCAGGAACGCGGTGGCGTAGAGCGGACCTGAGGAGGCGCCGACCGCATCGAGGAAGGCCTTGGCCATGCGCTTGCAGATGCCCTCGATCGTCTCGTCGTCCTGGCTGTCTTCCAGCGCGCTCTGCACGGCCTTCCAGCCGATCTCCATCGTCACGCCATGGTCGCCGTCGCCGATCACGCCGTCGAGTTCGGACAGCCAGTTCTTCTCCGCGATAATCTCGTTGCCCACGGCATGCATCATCGTCTTGAAGATCGCCGGCGTGACGTCGCCTTCGGTCAGCAGTTCGCGCGGCTTTTCCTGCGCGGCTGCCGTGCTCTCGGCAACCTTGACGGACTTGCGGCTGCGCGCCGCAATGCCGTCGGTCTTCTCGAAGGCGCCAACGACGAGGGCCGGTGTGCGGCAGGGATGGTCAAGAAGCGCCTGCAACGTGTCGTCGAGCTTCATCAGCGTGACGGAGGCGCCGGCCATTTCCAGCGAGGTGGCATATTCGCCGACCCAGGAGGCATGGATTTCGATATCAAGCGCATCGAGCCGCTGCTTGACGCGGCGGAAGATGAGGTAAAGCTCGATCTGCGACGTGGCGCCGAGACCGTTGACGAGAACGGCAACGCGCTCGCCAGCCTTCAGGCCAAGCTCCCTGATGACAGCATCGACCAGCTCGTCGGTCACCTCGTCCACCGGCGCAAGCTTCTGGCGGCGGATGCCGGGTTCGCCATGGATGCCCATGCCGATTTCCATCTCGTCGTCGCCGATGGTGAAGTTCGGCTTGCCGGTCTGCGGCAGCGAGCAGGGGCTGAGCGCCACGCCCATCGAGCGGGTCGCCTCGTTTGCTGCCTGCGCCAAGGCTTCGACACGCGCCAGCGGCTCGCCGAGATCGGCGGCAGCACCGGCGACCTTGAAGACGAAGAAGTCGCCGGCAATGCCGCGCCGTTCGGATTTGCGCTCGATCGGGGCAGAGGCGACATCGTCGGCAACCGCCACATGACGTACAGCGATGCCGGCCTGTTCCAGCTCTTCCGCGGCCATGGTGAAGTTCAAGACGTCGCCGGTATAGTTGCCGTAGAGCATGACAACACCGACGCCGCCATCGACGGCGCGGGCCGCTTCGACGATGTGCGACGGGGAGGGAGAGGCGAAGACGTTGCCGACGGCGGCGGCATCGGCCAGGCCGCGTCCAACATAGCCGGCAAAGGCCGGCTCATGGCCGGAGCCGCCACCGACGACGATACCCACCTTGCCGTCACGCGGACCATCGACGGCGACGACGGCCCGTCCGGTAGACCCTTCCACGCGCAGCATGTCCGGATGCGCGCCGACCATGCCTTCGATCAGTTCCGCGATGATGTTTTCCGGCGCGTTGATCAGCTTCTTGGTTTTGACTTCCTGGTTCATTCTCTTGTCTTTCGTCAGATCGATGCGGCGGCTTGTATCAAGCGTCACGGCGCAGATAACGGCGGGAAATGGCGTCGAAGGAAATGGCGAGCACGACAATCGCACCCGAGACGATGCCCTGCCAATAGGGCGAGACGCCGAAGAGCACGATGATGTTTTCGATGATGGCGATGATGCCGGCACCGAAGATCGCCCCGATCGGGCTGCCGATGCCGCCCGTCGTGGCGACCCCGCCGATGACGGAGGCGGCGATCGGCGCCAGAACCCAGGTCTCGCCGATCGACGGCTGGGCGGTGCCGAGGCGCGCGACCATCAGCACGCCGGCCAGTCCGGCAATCGCGCCGGCCACGCCGAACACCAGAAGGCGAATCTTGTCGACCTTGATGCCGAGCATGCGCGCACCGGCCTGGTTGTTGCCGATCGCGTACATGTATCGGCCGAACGGCGTCTTCAGCATGACGAAGGTCGCGAAGGCCAGCGCTACGAGCATGATGAGGAAGGGAACAGGCACGCCAAGCAGGTCGCCGCGGCCGAGATAGTGCACATCGCGCGGGATGCCCGTGATCGCGACGCCGCGTGTCAGCACCAGGTTCGCGCCACCAAAGATGCCGGCGGTGCCGATGGTGAGCACCAGCGAATGCAGCCGGAGTACGGTTACCAGCAGGCCGTTGAGTAGGCCGAGGCAGCCACCGAGCAGGATCGCCAGAAGCATGGCCGAATAGGGTTCGAAGCCGAGCCGCACCATCAGGATGCCGGAGATGACGCCGCACAGGCCACCGATCACGCCGAGTGACAGGTCGAGTTCGCCGAGCACCATCAGCATGGACTGCGCAATGGTGATCAGGCCGACAAAGGCCAGCCCGCGAGCGATGACCGACAGGTTGTAGGGCGTGAGGAAGTAGGGAGAGATCAGCGCGGACAGCGTGAAGATGACCGCGAGGGCGACGAAGACGCCGGCAAGCGGGCTGCGCGCCAGATGCGCGACGGCGCTGGTTTGCGTGGAACTAGTTTGCATGGGCTTTCGCCTCCGTGCCGAAGATGGCGCCTACGAGGGTTTCATTGCTGGTGTTCGTGGTGTCGAACTCGCCGGTGATGCGGCCATGGTGCATGGTCACGATGCGGCTTGCGCATTTCTTGAGTTCGTCGAGTTCCGAGGAGACGAGGATGACGCCGACGCCCTCCTCGGCGAGACCCTTCATGATCTTGTAGATCTCGGTCTTGGTGCGGATGTCGATGCCCTTGGTGGGTTCGTCGAAGATCAGCACGCGCGGCCGGGTCGCCATCGCCCGGCCGATGATGGCCTTCTGCTGGTTGCCGCCGGAGAGCTGCGAGATGCGCTTGCCCATGCCGGAGGTGCGGATGCCGTAGTCGTCGATGATCTTCTGCACCGCCTCGCGCTCTCGGCCGCTGCTGATGCCGAACGAGCCCTTGGTGAGCGACAGGATGGAAATGCCGATGTTTTCGCGCAGCGACAGCAGCGGGAAGATGCCGTGGTGCTTGCGCTCCTCCGAGAGATAGAGCATCCCGCCGTCGACGGAGGCGGATGTGTCGTTCAAGGTCCAGGGCTTGCCATCGACCGTCACGGCACCGGCCTTGGCTTTCAGGAAGCCGAAGACCGTCTGCATGACCTCTGAGCGCCCGGCGCCGACGAGCCCGGCAAAACCGAGGATCTCGCCACGGCGCAGGGTAAAGCTGACATCGTGGAAACGAGCGCCGGAAAGCCCGCGCACATCCATGATCGTGTCGGTAACAGGCCCCTGCGGGCGAAAATGCTCGTCGAAGGCGAGGTCCCGGCCTGACATGGCGCGGATCAGGTCGGCTTCGCCGATGTCGGCAATCCGGCCGCTTTCGACTTTCTCGCCGTTGCGCAGCACCGTGTAGTCGTCGCCGATCGCAAAGACCTCGTCCATCTTGTGGCTAATGAAGACGATGGCGTGGT
Organism: Shinella sp. GW821-FHT11G07; assembly: GCF_058808115.1. NCBI lineage: Bacteria > Pseudomonadati > Pseudomonadota > Alphaproteobacteria > Hyphomicrobiales > Rhizobiaceae > Shinella > Shinella sp. GW821-FHT11G07. The sequence goes on along the minus strand of NZ_JBXARJ010000003.1, from coordinate 524,764 downwards.
CGCGGTCGAGCAGGCCGCGGATGACCTTGAAGACCCGGTCGACTTCGACGCGCGTCAGCGATGACGTCGGTTCATCGAGGATGAGGACCTTCATATCGGCATTGGTGCAGGCGCGGGCGATCTGCAGCAACTGCTGGTCGGAAACCGAGATGTTGGCGACCAGCGCGCGCGGATCGGCCTCGATGCCGAAGCGTTCGAGATAGGTGCGGGCCTCCTCGACGAGCGCACCGCGATTGACGAGAAGCCCGCCATGCCCCGTCCGTTCGAACGGCATGAAGAGGTTTTCCGCAACGCTCATCTGCGGGAAGAGGTTGAGCTCCTGCGGCACATAGGCGACGTTCTTGTAGAGGCTCGCATCGTCGGCCGGGTCATGCCCGTCGATCAGCACCTGGCCGCGCGACGGACGGTCGGTGCCGGTGAGGATCTTGACGAGGGTGGATTTGCCGGCACCGTTCTCGCCGGCGAAAATGTGCGTGCGGCCGAGTTCGATCGACAGATCGACCCCGTCGAGGGCGGTCACGCCGGGAAAGTCCCGGCCAAGGCCGCGGGTTTCGAGATAAGCCATGGGATACCTGCGCGCAGGATGAAGACAGAAGAGGCGCGGGAAAACCCGCGCCTCGCGGCAATCCGGTTTCTGCCGGATCAGCCGCCGACATTTTCCTTGGTGAGGAAGGCGTTGCCGGTGTCGAGGTAACCCGGCACCTTGGCGCCCGTTGCCTGCGCCCAGAGCAGCATGACCGACCAGTAGCCCTGCAGTTCCGGCTGCGAGGCCGACGAGCTGTCGGCGACGCCATCGCGGATCATGTCGAGCATTTCCGGCAGGTTGTCGAGACCGACGAGGGTGACCTTGCCCTGCTTGCCGGCTTCGACGATCGCCTGGCCGATGCCGATCGGGCCTGCCGCGTCGGACGCGACCCAGCCCTTGAGGTTCGGGTTCGCCTGCATGATGGCGGCCGCCTGCTGCTGCGCCGTCTCGATGCTGTCATTGTCGATACCTTCGGCAACGACCTTGATGCCCTTGTGTTCGGCAAAGACCTGGCGGTGGCATTCGGCGCGGATCGAGTGGTTCGGCGCGGTCGGCACGCCCTGCATGATGGCGACTTCGCCCTCACCACCGAGAACCTCGACGAGGCGGCGGGCCGCGATCTTCGCCTGCTCGCAGAAGTCGGAGCCGATATAGGGGATCGCCATGCCTTCCGGCGGGATCGAATCGAAGATCACCAGCGGAATCTTCTGGTTCTGCGCTTCTTCGAGCGACGCGCGGTTGCCCGAGGGGTCGAGCAGGTCGAGCGCGAGGCCGTCGGGCTGGGTCGCGAGCGCGCTGTCGATGATCTGGTTCTGCTGGACGACGTCGGCGGACTGCGGTGCCGAATAGATGACTTCGACGCTCGAGCCGGTCTGCGCCTTGATCGCGGCGGCTGCCGCCTGTGCGCCTTCGTTCACCTTGTCGAACCACGGATGCACGACCTTCGGCACGACGACGAAGCGATAGCTGTCCTTCTTGGTGGTTCCGGCGGCGTCCTGCGCCGAGGCGACGACGGGCAGGGCGAATGCGGCGGCGCACGCCAGCAGCATGGCAAGTTTCTTCATGATGACCTCCCTTGGAGCAGGCGAAATTTCCTCCCGCCTGAATGATGGAACGAGGGCTCTGCATGGGGGCTTGCTCCCAAAACCCAAAGCCCGCATGCGGATTGATACAGATGTATTTTCATTTTTACAACAGTAAAATCTGGCTGACTATTCCCCGACGGCGCGTCATGCACGATGATGGCCTTGCATCGCGTTGCCGGTTGTCGGGCTCCTATGAGCGGGAAGCGTCATCGGGTGCTGGAAACCGCTGTCACGGGGAATGCCCATGCCGCTTCAGAACCGCGTCACGCCTTTCGGTGAGATCGTCGCAATTGCACAACGCGGCCTGTTCACCGGCAATCGCGGCATCCTCCACGATCCGGCTACGAAAACCCTCCTCACGAAGCGCTGGTCGAGCAAGGCCTGGCTGGTCTGCACCTGTGACTACAGGGGCCGCCGCCGGGACGTCATGGCCGAGCGAAGCTGGACGGAACTGTTCTTTCTCGATGAAGCGGTGGCCTTCGCGGCCGGCCATCGGCCCTGCTTCTTCTGCCGGCGCGAGGCGGCAGAAGAGTTTCGCGCATGCTGGGTGGCCGCGAAAGGCGGGGAAAAGCCTTCGGCGCCGGACATCGATAAGGTCCTGCACGGGGAGCGGCTGGATCGGCGCAGAAAGCGCATCAATGCGCTGCCGGGGACACTATCGTCCCTTCCGGACGGCGCGGTGGTGGTCGCAGACGGCGCGGCTTTCACGCTCCACGCCGGCCGTGCCTTCCGCTGGACCAATGAGGGCTATGCCCCGCCGCGATCGCTCCAAGACGCCGACGGACTGCTGACGCCACCCTCGACGCTGGCGGTGCTCAGGGCGGGGTACCGTCCGGTGTTCCACCCATCGATCCTGTCCGGCTGACGATCAGGCGACGCCAGCCTCCAGCAGGTCGACCAGCCGCGCTAGCATCGCGTCGCATCGGGTAAGCTGCTCGGCGCTGACGAACTCGTCCGGCTTGTGGCCCTGCTCCATGAAGCCGGGGCCGCAGACGGCGGTTGAAATGCCGAGGATCTCGTTGAACAGCCCGCCCTCGGTGCCGAAGGCGACCTTCAGCGTCGGATCGTCATGATCGAGAATGTGCCGCAGCAGGCGTACCACAGGCGCGTCCGGTTCGGCATTCAGGCCCGGATAGCCGGAGACCTGCTCGATCTCGATGCAGGCCATGGGGAAGCGGTTGCGGAAGGGCGCGGCGATCGCCTCGGCATCGGCCGCAATGCCGGCGAGGATGTCCTGCGGGTCGTCTTCGGCAATGTTGCGGATCTCGAAGTCGATTTCGCAGCGGTTCGGCACGATGTTGAGCGCGGTGCCGCCGCGCATCACGCCGGCATGGATGGTGGAATAGGGGATATCGTAGTCGGCATCGCGCGCGCCCTTGACGGACAGATCCTCCTGCCGCGCCCGAAGCGCGGTGATGAAGCTGGCGCCGAGATGCAGCGCGTTCAGCGCATTGGGCGCGAGCGCCGAGTGCCCCTCCTGTCCATGACAGCAGGCGCGCAGCGCCAGCTTGCCCTTGTGGCCCGTGGCAATCCGCATGCCCGTCGGCTCGCCGACGATGCACAGCGCCGGCCGCTCCGCCCGCCCTGCCAGCGCATCGATCAGGCCGCGCACCCCGACGCAGCCGATCTCCTCGTCATAGGATAGCGCCAGGTGCAGCGGCGTCTTGAGCGGCCGGGAAGAGGCGATAAGCATTGCCCGCACCGCCGCCGCGACGAAGCCCTTCATGTCGGCCGCGCCGCGCCCGTAGAATCGGCCGTTCTGTTCGACAAGCGTGAACGGACCGGCGCTCCAGTCCTGCCCTTCGACGGGCACCACATCCGTATGCCCCGAAAGCACTACGCCGCCCGGTCCATCCGGCCCGATGGTCGCCCACAGATTGGCGCGACTTCCATCCGGATGGGAGAACCGCTCGATCCGCGTGCCGGAGGGACGGAGCAGACCCTCGACATAATCCAGCAGCGCGAGGTTCGACGTCCGCGAGACTGTCGGCTCGGCGATGAGGCGGGCAAGGATGTCCGGGGTCGAAGGGATCATGCGTGTGCTCTCACAGAGATACGATAGCAGTCGGACGGCGTGCCGCAGCCCCCTCATCCGCCTGCCGGCACCTTCTCCCCACGGGGGAGAAGGGGATCAACCGCAGCGTCTCGTTTCCCTTCTCCCCAGCGGGCAGAAGGTGGCCCGAATGGGCCGGATGAGGGGGCAGGCGGCAGGTTGTTGCGCAAATGGATTGGGCGCGGCCTGCGGCTCAAAGATCACCCGGCACGCCGTAGCTCGGCGCCGCGGTTGGGTTGAGCGCGCGGGTGACATAGGCATCCATCTCCGTGCGCCAGCGCGCCCAGAGGGCAGCACATTCCTCGATCGGGTCGCCGTCCGTCCAGTCGATGCGCAGGTCCGCGACGTTCCAGGAGACCTTGTCGACCATGACGAGGCCCATCGAATGCACCGGGCCCTCTTCGCCGCCCGCCGCAAGCGCCGCGCGCATCGCGCCGATCAGCCGGTCGCCGAGGTGTTTTCCCTGTGATGCCTCGAAGGCTTCGACCATCTTTTGCGGAATGTCCGTCGTCGTCAGCATGTTGCCCGCCGCAACGACGTTGTCGCCGCGCGCCGTGGCATGGGTGCCGAGCGTTTTTGCGCCGGAGTAAGCGGCAGTCCGTCCCGCGGCATCGATGAGCGCGAGCTGGCGGTATTCGATATAGGGTGCTTCCGCGATCAGCCGTTCGAGCGCTGCTTCCGCCGAAAGACCGGTCGCCATCAGGTCGAGACCCTTGGGGCCGAGCCGGGGATCGGTGATGTTCTGCGTCGAGACCGCGCCGACGCCGGCGCGTACATGGGCGCAGCGCGCCGCAACACTCGGCGAGGAGGAGGAGACGGCGATACCGAACATGCCGGTCTCGGCGCAGCGGCCGGAGACGGAAAAGGTCATGGCGTCGTCCTCACGCTTCGTCTGGAATGACGGCGGTCGCTTCGATCTCGACCAGCCATTCCGGCCGGGCAAGGGCGGAAACGACGAGGCCCGTCGAGACGGGGAACACGCCCTGGAGGTATTTGCCCATCTCCATATAGACCGCCTCGCGGTAACGGATGTCGATCAGGTAGACGACAACGCGGCAGATATGGCTGAGATCGGAGCCCGCCTCTTCCAGCAGCATCTTGATGTTTTCCATGGCCTTGCGGGCTTGCGCGCCGGCATCGCCGATATGCAGGCTTTCACGCGTATCGAGATCCTGCGAAATCTGCCCACGCACGAAAACCGTCGCCCCCCGCGCCACCACCGCCTGGCAGAGGTCGTTGTTGAGCTTCTGCTCCGGATAGGTTTCCTTGGTGTTGAACGGACGGATGCGGGTGTGCACGGGCATGGATGTCTCCTTGATGGCTGAGGCTGTCAACGCGCCGCGGGAGCTTGATACCCGCGGCGCGTAATCGGGATTATTGCAGGAGTTGGGTCCAGACGCGGGTCACCAGATCCTGTGCGGCGGCCGAGCAGGTGCGTGAGAAGGTGATCGGCACTTCAGGATAGAGCTCCGGCGCCGTTTCCTTGGTGTTGACGACCTTTTCCTGGATGACCTTCATCGGCGAGGAGTGGGAGTAGAAGTTCATCTGTTCCGTGGCGTTTTCCAAAGTCGACATGAACTCAACGAACTTCACCGCATTGTCGCGGTTCGGCGCACCCTTCGGAACGACGTAGCTGTCCATCCAGCCGACGAGGCCTTCCTTGGTCATGGCAAGGCTGACGGGTGAGCCGGCCTTGCGGGCCCTGAGCGAATCGCCATCCCACCAGAAATGCGCCGAGACTTCGCCGGAGGCGAGGCGGCTTGCGATATTGTCAGAGGAATAGGCGGCGACCGACGGCTTCTGCGCCATCAGAAGATCCAGCACCTTCTTCATCTCCGCCTGGTCCTCCGAGCAGAAGGGCACGCCGAGATAGAGCTGGGCGGCGCCGATCACCTCGTCAGGATAGGACAAGAGGGCGATCTTGCCCTTCAGTTCGCCATCCGGCTCGAAGAAATATTTAAAACTGTCGGTCGGGCCCTTGTATTGCTCTGTGTTCACCACGAAACCGGCGGTGCCATAGGCGAGCGGGATCGAATAGTCCTGCGTCTCGTCCCACCACTGATTGCGCCATTTCTGCTCGATGTTCTCGAAGGCCTTCAACTTGCTGGCCCCGAAATTCTCGATGATGCCCTGGTCGATCATCACGCGCAGAAAGTGCTGCGAAGGCGTGGCGATGTCATAGCCGGAGGAGCCGGCCTGCAGCTTGGTCAGCAGGTCCTCGTTCGAGGTGAAGCTGTCGACATTCACCTTGACGTCGTTCTCCTTGGAGAATTTTTCGATCAGCGCCGGGGAGATGGATTCGGCCCAGGCGTAGATGTTCAATTGCCCCTCCGCCTGCGCGGCGGTGGCAAAGCAGAGTGCGAGGGCTGTGGCTGCAAAGTACGTCTTCATTTTATGTTCCTCTCTTTGATTATGGTTCAGGCATTGTCACGGACGCCGCGCGCAGCGACGAGAAGCGCTGCAGTGGCCAGGATGAGCGAGGCAAGGATCAGCAGCGTCGCGATGGCGTTCAGCTCAGGCGAGGTGCCGGCGCGGATCAGCGAGAAGATGTAGACGGGCAACGTCGTCGAGCCGCCGGTCGACAGCAGGTTCGAGGTGATGAAGTCGTCCATCGAGATCAGGAAGGCGAGCATGGCGCCGGAAAAGACGCCCGGAAAGATCAAGGGCAGCGTCACGCGGCGAAACGTCGTCCAGCGGTCGGCATAGAGGTCGGCGCTCGCCTCTTCGAGATCGAGCGACATGCCTTGCAGGCGCGCGCGGATCGGCAGGAAGGCGAAGGGCGTGCAGAAGGCGGAATGGGCGATGGTCAGCCGCAGCATGCCGTTCTGCACGTCGATGAGCGAGAACAGGATGAGGGTGGCGACGGCCAGCACGATTTCCGGCAACAGCAGCGGCAGATTGACCACCGTCTCCGAAAGCTTGCGGAAGCGCACATTCTTGCCGCGGATGATGGCGAGTGCGGCGGAGAGCGCGATCAGCGTGGAGACGACGGTCGCGATCGCCGCCACGATCAGCGACGTCTCCAGCGCGCTCATCAGCGCCGCATTGTTGAGCGCCGAGCCGTACCATTGCAGGGAAAACCCCGTCCACACACCGGCAACCCGGTTGGCATTGAACGAATAGACCACGATCACCGCAAGTGGCGCGTAGAGATAGACGAAGAAGAGGGCCGTGAACGGGCCGAGGCCGGGATAGTGCTTGACGTCGTGGCGGGTGCTCATGGCAGGGCCTCCCGACGGGCGGCGCGCAGCGCGGTAAAGATCAGGAAGACCATGACGAGCGCCATCAAGGCCATGGCGATGGCCGCGCCGAAGGGCCAGTTGCGGCCGCCGCCGAATTGCAGCTGGATCAGCGAACCCATCATCATCTGCTTGCCGCCGCCCATCAGCGTCGGCTCCAGCACCGCCCCAAGCGCCGGCACGAAGACGAGGATGGCGCCAGCGACGATACCGGGTGCTGTCAGCGGCAGGATGACCCGACGTAGCGTCACCCAGCGATTGCCGTAGAGATCGTGCGAGGCCTCGATCAGCGTGCCGTCGAGCTTTTCGATGGAGGCGAAGACCGGCAGCACCATTAGCGGCATGGCGGTGTAGACCATCGCCGTCAGCGTCGCGCCGTCGTTGAACATGAAACTCATGCCGGCGGGAAAACCGAGCGTTTCCAGCAGGCGCGGCAGCGTGCCGTCCTTGCCGAGAATGATCATCCAGGCATAGACGCGCAGGATCATCGAGACCCAGAAAGGCAGCGTCACCAGATAGACGAGGATCGCCTTGCGACCCGGCGGCTGGCGCGAGATGAAATAGGCAACCGGCACGGCGAAGACGAGGCAGATCAGCGTGGTCGCGCCGGCGAGCGCGAAGGTGCGGACGATGATCAGCAGATACTGCGGGGTGAATTCCAGCTCGCCCGTCCAGCCCTCGTTGAACAGGATCTGGCGATAGCCGGCGAGGTTGACGTCCCAGGCGAAGCCGCCATGGGCGCCGCGCGTGGCGAGCGAAACGGCGGCGATGATGAAGATGGGCAGGATGAGCGCAAAACCCATCAGCAGCCATGAGGGCAGCAACCCCCAGAAGGAAAGGTCATGCCAGAAACGGGCGCGCGGGGCGCAGTCCGTTCCGGCGGGGGCGTGGAGGGCGGTATCGCTCATGCCGCAAGCACCCGCGCCGAGCCCGCGACGAAGCCCACCGGAACGGTCGCGCCGAGCGCGATCGTATCCCCCTCGCGGGACGCATTGCGGCGGGAGGCGCGCAGCTCCGTGCCGGCAACGTCCAGCGTGTAATGGGTATAGCCGCCCATATAGTTCTTGTTGGTGATCCGGCCCTCGAAGATGATGCCCTGCGCCTGGTCGCCGAGGTTGATCTTTTCCGGGCGCACCGAGAGCGTCGCGCGCCCCTTGGCGGCATGGCCGGTGGAGGGCACGGTGAGCGCCACGCCGAAGGGTGTGCGGATGGTCGCCTGTCCACCGGTGGCTTCCAGCACCTCGACGTCGAGAAAATTCGTCTCGCCGACGAAATCGGCGACGAAGCGGTTGACCGGCTCCTCGTAGATTTCCGTTGGCGTGCCGATCTGCTGTACGTCGCCACCGCCGAGCACGGCGATGCGGTCCGACATGTCGAGCGCCTCTTCCTGATCGTGCGTGACGAAGACGAAGGTGATGCCGGTGTCGCGCTGGAGCGTGCGCAGCTCGTCGCGCATCGCCTGCCGGAGCTTCAGGTCGAGCGCCGAGAGCGGCTCGTCGAGCAGCAGAACCTCCGGTTCCGGCGCCAGCGCGCGGGCCAATGCAATGCGCTGGCGCTGGCCGCCGGAAAGCTGGGCCGGCTTGCGCTTGGCCATCGCGCCCATATGCACGCGCTCCAGCATCTCGCCGACGCGGTTTTTGATGCGCACCGTTTCCCAGCCGAGGTTTTCCAGCCCGTAGGCGACGTTCTGCTCCAGCGTCATGTGCGGGAACAGCGCATAGCTCTGGAACACCGTGTTGACGCGCCGCTTGTGCGGCGGGATGGCGACGACCTCCTCACTGTTGAGCAGGATCGAGCCCGAGTCCGGGCTTTCGAAGCCGGCGAGCATGCGCAGTAGCGTAGTCTTGCCGCAGCCCGACGGGCCGAGCATCGTGAAGAACTCGTTGTTGCCGATGTCGAAGCTGACGGATTTCAGCGCCTGATAGGCCCCGAAGCTCTTCGAGACCGATTTCACTTCGATGGCCTTGTTCATCCGTCTCTCCTCACGCCGGCTCGAGTTGGGTGACTTCGCGGCGGAAGGGCAGGGCATCGCCGATATCCGGCGTGTCGAGTTCCCGTGCGTAGCGGTGGCCGGCATAGGTTGCCCAGGCGATTGGCGCGGGGGCTTCCGCATCGCCGATGATTTTTACGCTTTTGATCCCCGCATCCGCCCAGTCGCTTTGGCGTGCGAGAAGATCATTGTAGAGCGCATCTTCCGAAAGCCGCGAGGCAACCATGACAACCGCATCGCAACCGATCACGTTGCGCCGGCCGGTATAGCTGCAGTTGGTCTCGACCTCGCCGGCGCGGATGGCGGTGACGCCGCGGTTCAGGCGGATGTCGACGCCGAGATCGTCGAGGCGCACATGGATGGCGCCCTGTTCCAGCGTGTTGCGCGTCCAGTCGGACACATAGGCCGATGGGGTGACGAGAATGACCTTGGCGCCGGCCTTCGCCATCACCTCGGCCATGACGCCGCCCATGTAGTAGTGGTCGTCGTCATAGACCACGACGGTCTTGCCGGCGAGGGTTTCGCCATGCGCCTTTGCCATGATGTCGTCCGGCGTGAAGACGGTCATCGCCGGATCGATCGGCATGGGCACGACATGCTGGCGGGCGACACCGTCGCGGCGCCAGTGCGAGCCGGTGGCGATGGCGACATGCTCGAAACCGAAGGCAAGCACATCCTCGGCGGTCAGCCGGCTGTCGAAATAGGTTTCCACATTGGTGCGCTGGGAAATCTGGTACTGGCGGTAATCGACAACGCGGCCCCAGGCCGAAAGGCCGGGCAGCAGGCGTTCGCGCGCCACGCGGCCGCCGAGCGTCGTGGTGGCCTCGGCGAGCGTCACGTCATAACCACGCACGGAGAGCGCGCGGGTGGCTTCCAGGCCGGCCGGGCCGGCGCCGACGACGAGAATCGTCTGGCTGTCGCCCTTCGCATTCATGCGTTCCGGGTGCCATCCCTTGCGCCACTCTTCCATGAAGGTCGGGTTCTGCGTGCAGCGGCTGATCGACATGGTCATGTCGCCGGTAATGCACATGTTGCAGCCGATGCATTCGCGGATATCCTCGATGCGGCCTTCCTCGATCTTCTTCGGCAGGAAGGGATCGGCAATCGAGGGACGGGCACAGCCGATGAAATCGAGCACGCCCTGGCGGATCATGCGCGCCATCACGTCCGGCGAGGTGAAACGGCCGACGCCGACGACAGGCCGGGTGGAGAGTTCGCGGATACCCTTGACCAGCAGTTCCTGCGCGCCTTCCTCTTTGAAACGCGAGGGGCCGGAACAGTCTTCCCAGGCGCCGTGCGCCAGGTCCCAGAGGTCCGGCAGGTCGGCGTTCATCTCGACGAATTCGCGCACTTCGGCATTGGAGAAGCCGAGTTCGCCGATCGTCTCGTCGAGGCTGACGCGCATGGTGATCGCCGTCGTGTCGCCAACGGCGTCGCGGATATCGGCGACGACTTCACGGGCGAAGCGCGAGCGGTTTTCGAGGCTTCCACCGTATTCATCGGTGCGCTGGTTGGTGGCGCGCGAGAGAAAGTGCTGGAAGATCCCGAACCCGTGCGCGCCGTAAAGACAGATCAGGTCGAAGCCGGCGATCTTCGAGCGTTTCGCCGCGTTGACGAACCAGCGGCGCAGGTCCTTGATCTCCGCCTTGTCGAGCGCGCGGGCCTGCACCGGATCGTTGGTGAAGGTGCGGATCGGCAGCGCCGAGGGCGCGAGTGGCACTTCCTTGGTATAAAAGTTCGGGCCGTTGATGCCGGAATAGGCAAGCTGAATGCCGGCCAATGCGCCGTGCACTTTCATGGCGTCGGACATGCGGCGAAGGCCCGGAATGTCCTTGTCTTCCCACAGACGCAGCTCGATGAAGGGCGTGATTTCCGAGGTGTGGTGCATCTCGGTCTGCTCGGTGAAGATGACCCCCCAGCCACCTTCCGACTTGATGCCGCGCATGGCGGCAGCCGCGGATGGATCGCGATAGCCGCCGCCGTTGCAATGCGGCACCTGGTAGAACCGGTTCTTCGCGACGTGCGGGCCGATCGCAACAGGTTCGAACAGGATATCGTATTTGGCGTCACGCATGGCAGTCCTCGGAGTTTCTGGGTCTATAGGATTGGGCAACGGGCTTCCGGTAAATGACGCGTTCCGGAAACATGGATTAGGTTCAGACTAATCAGAGTTCGCCGTGTGGCAGTGCGTGATTTCAATCTGAGCGCGAAGGTGCGGCCGTCATCTGACGGTCGAGAAATTCTCGTTTATTTTCAGCTGGTTGTGAAGGGTCGAACACCGATCCCCGTTCGCGCAAGAGGGCGCATAAGGGGACCGGCGCTGTCGATGGTTGAAATCCGGGCGATGCGGTGTCACCGGAGCGGGCAGGTGCCTAGTATTTCACCCACACGGTTTTGAGCGCGCAGTACTTGTCGAAGCTGTGAATCGACAGGTCGCGGCCGAAACCCGACTGTTTCATGCCGCCGAACGGCGTCATGGCCGACAGCGCATCGACTGTGTTGACCGAGACCGTGCCGGCATTTAGCCGGTCGGAAACGGAAAGCGCCCGCGACAGATCCCGCGTCCAGACCGAGGCGGCGAGGCCGTATTCGTTGTCGTTGGCGATCCGCAGCGCCTCCTCGTCGCTGTCGAATGGCGTGATGGCGAGCACGGGGCCGAAGATTTCTTCCCGCGCGATGCGGGCGTCCGGCGCAACCTCGTTGAAGATCGTCGGCTGGATGTAGCAATCCGACCCGTCCCGCGTCTCGCGTGCGCCGCCATGCGCCAGCCGGGCTTCCGAGCGGCCGATCTCGATGTAATCAGCCACGCGGTCGGCATGCGCTTTCTCGACCAGCGGACCCATGCGGGTGGCAGGGTCGAGCGGATCGCCAAGCGGCCAGGCGGCCGTTGCCGCAATCAGCTTTGCGGTGAATTCTTCCTGCACGGAGCGGTGCACCAGCAGGCGGGAGTTGGCGGAACAAACCTCGCCGGAGTTGAACAGGATGCCGAAGGCCGCCATCTCGGCCGCTTTGTCGAGGTCGGCATCAGCAAAGACGAGGCTCGGCGACTTGCCGCCCGTCTCCAGCCAGACCTGCTTCATGTTGCTCTGCCCGGCATAGGTCATGAAGAGTTTGCCGACCTTGGTCGAGCCGGTGAACACCAGCGCATCGACATCCGGATGCAGGCCGAGCGCCCGGCCGGCATCCTCGCCGAAGCCGGGCACGACGTTGAGCACGCCATCCGGCAGTCCGGCCTCGGAGGCGAGTTCGGCCAGCATGAGGGCGGAGAGCGGCGATTGTTCCGCCGGCTTCAGCACGACAGAATTGCCGGTGGCGAGCGCCGGTGCGAGCTTCCACGTCGCCATGTCGAGCGGGAAATTCCACGGCACGACGGCGCCGATGACGCCGAGCGGCACGCGGCGGATGAGCGCGAGGTCGCCACGGCCGGTGGGGGCGATCTCATCGTAGAGCTTGTCGATCGCCTCGGCATGCCACTGGAAGAAATGCGCCGAGCCGGGCGCATCGATGGTCGAGCTGTCGCTGATCGGCTTGCCGACGTCGAGGGTTTCGAGAAGCGCCAGTTCCGGGATGTTTTCGCGGATGAGGGCTGCGAGGCGCAGCAGCACCTCCTTGCGTTCGGCCGGTGACTTGCCCGACCAGCGGCCGTCGTTGAAGGCGCGGCGGGCGGAGGCGACGGCGGCGTCGATATCTTCCGCAGTGCCGCGGGCCACGTCCGTCAACACCTGCGCATTGGCAGGATTGATGGTTTCAAACCGCCCGCCCTTCGCCGCATCGCGGAACCGGCCGTCAATATAGACGCCGCTGCGAAATTTCAGGTTTTTGGCGCGGGCGCGCCAGTCGATGGTCGTGGTCATGAAATGCCTTTCTGTTCTGAATGGGCGTCGGCGGAAACCGGCAGGTCCATGACCATGTCGCCGATCTTTTCGCCGCAGAAATCGATGAAGCGCCGCACGGTGAGTGCCGGGCTGGCGCCGCTCATGGCGAGGATGCCCATGCGCATGGGGCGCAGGTTGCCGGTCAGCGGCACGAAGGAGAGCCTGCCACCATCCAGCGCATAGGTGGAGACGGGTCTGATATTGGCGATGGAATAGCCGAAGCGATTGGCGACCATGGCGCGCATGACGGACATATCCCGCGTGCGCTCGACGATATGCGGCGCGAGGCCCGCATCGCGAAAAAGCGAGACGAAGTAGGCCGAACTGTGCGGCAGGTCGAGCAGGATCATCGGGTGCGGCGCGAGGTCCTGGATCGTCACCTCGGAGCGCCCCGCCAGCGGGTGATCCTCGTGCAGCACTGCATAGGGCGGCAGGACCGCCAGCTCATGGAAGGCGATGTCGGCGGGAATGTCGAGGTCGTAGGAAAGCGCGATGTCGAAGCGCGCCATGCGCAACCCTTCGAGAATGCGCGCCTGGTCGCGCTCGTACTGGAAGAAATCGACGTCCGGATATTCATCGGAAAAGGCGCGGCGCAGCGCCGGGATGACGGCCTGGGCGAAGGTGACGAGACAGGCGACATGCAGCGGCCCGCGCACCTGCCCGGTCAGCTCATTCGAAAGCGCGTTGAGCTTGGCCGCTTCGCCGAGAATCTGCCGCGCCTGATCGACAAAACTGCGCCCCGCCTGCGACAGCGAAAGCCCGTGCGCGTGGCGGCGCACGAAAAGGGTGATGCCGAACTCCTTTTCGAGCTGCGAGATCGCCGCCGAGACCGAAGGGGCGGACACATTCACCCGTTCGGCAGCCTCCGTCACGGAGCCGTATTCGCCGACCGCGACGAGATATTCCAGTTGCCGGAGCGTGAAGCGCAAGACCATGTCTGTTCCCCTGTTCAGGCCCCAATTAAGGAACAGATTTGCGCGCGCGGAAAGGGCGCCGTCCTCAAGGCTGTGGACGAGCCGGTCGTCACGGGGATCTGGGTCTCGGATCATGGCACGTTTGCTTCCTCCCGGCGGGCAACATGCAACGCCGCTCAGGATGCTGCGGCTGCGGTGTCAGTCGTCTGCGCACTGCGATGGTCGGCGATGTAGCCGGCGAGGTAATCCGCATCGTGCCAGCAGCCCCAGATGAAGGAGGAGGCCCGGCGCGACAGCCAGGGCAGGCCGACGAAGAACAGGCCGGGCACCTTGGAAACGCCGCGCTCATGCACCGGCCGGCCCTTTTCGTCGAGGGCATCGAGCTTCAGCCAAGCGTAGTCCACCGCATAACCCGTCGCCCAGATGATGGAGGTAATGCCGGCTTCTTTCACGTTCAGCGCGAGGATCGGATCGGTCACGCAGGCCGGGTCCGCTTCCTTTCGGCGGGCTTCCGGTTCTTCCGGAAGGTCGAGATTGTTCTTCGCGGCATAGTCGTCGGCGCGGTCGAGCAAGGAGAGGTGGTTGGCGTCACCCCGCGCGATGTTCTCGGCAAGGTCCGGCGCGATCTGCAGGACGCCATCCTTGAAGGTTTCCGCCCGGCCGAGCAGCGTCATGCCGCGATTGCCGAGACGGCGGAAATCGACGGTGTTGCCGCCATAGGCACCGCTGACGGCAATGGTGACATGTTCGGTGTTCGGCGCCGGAACCTTGAGATCCCAGATGCCGAGCACGCCGAGCCACCAGCAGAAATCCTTGCCACGATAGCGCCGGGGCGGCCGGTCGTGCGGGCCGATGGAGAGATAGACGCGTTTTCCCGCGCGCAGCAGTTCGTCGGCGATCTGCGTGCCAGAGGATCCGGCGCCAACGACCAGCACGGCACCCTCGGGCAACTGGCCTGGATTGCGGTAGGTATTGGAGTGGATTTGCACGAGGCCTTCCTCATCAGGCACGACGGTCGGCATGATCGGGCGCTGGAAGGCGCCGGTGGCGGAGACCACGTTCTTCGCCTCGATCAAACCTTCTGAGGTTTCGACATGGAAGGTATCGCCGTCCTTACGCACACTTCTTACCTCAACACCGGTGCGGATTGGCGCGTCGATCTTCTCCGCATAGGCCACGAAATAGTCGGCAACCTGCTCCTTCGGCGCGAAGGCATCGTCCTCGATATCGAAGGTCATACCGGGAAAGCGGTCGTGCCAGGCGGGACCGTTGGCGACGAGGCTGTCCCAGCGCGCGGTGCGCCAGCTTTCGGCGATACGGCTCTTTTCGAGCACCAGATGGGAAATGCCGCGCTTGCCGAGATGTTCGCTCATCGCCACACCGGCCTGGCCGGCGCCGATCACCAGCGTATCCACTTTTTCCACTGCCATGCCGGCTTCCCTCGTGTTTTCCCGACCTACAGCCTTCGCGGCCGCTCTCTGGCGAAAGATGTAGAGGAAGCCGGAAATCGCCGACATGAGCGTTTGGTTCAGCGTTGATTAGGGTGCCGCTAAGTGCCGGGGACGCGGGCGGCGTTCTGGCGTGGTGGCTTGAGAGCAATGTCGTTATTTCTCCCTTAATGCGTGCACTATAAAATTACTCCCCTAATGGGGGTGTTTCATGCTGCCAATCGACGTCGTTGTTCCCCGGCGCGGCTCGCGCGTCTGGCAGGCACAAATCATCAGCCGGCTCGATATGGGCAATGACGATGTGGCTGTGTTGCATGCGCCGCCGGCAACGCCGTGGCCAATCGGTGTGAACAGCATTCTCGGCCTGGAGCGCCGGCTGTTCCGGCGCTTCGACAGGGCACTGGCGTCGCCGGCGGCGGAGATTCCCGCCCGCATGCGAGCGCGTGCACCCGCGCTTCGGCTGGACCTCTCCGGCAATGCCCCACCTTCGAATATCCCGACCATCACGCTTCGGTTCGATCGCGCCAACGCTGATCTCGCTGTCGCAAGAGCGGTTGCCATGGGCGAACTGCTGGTGCTCGAAGCTATCCTGGACGGCAGGACCATTGTGGGGCGTGCCCTTCCGATGGTTGACAGACGGGAAGCGGCGTCGCTCGGGGTCGAGGATGTGTTTGCCCGGGCAGTCACCCTCATTCTCTCGGTCGTGCGCGCATTCGCGGAAGGCCGGCTCGAAGACATGGGAACCGTGTCGAGCGCATCCGACGACAGCGGCGAAGGATTTCTCGCAGCCTATCTTTCCCGGGCTCTACCCCGTCTCGGTAGAGAAGCACTCCGGCGTGTCCGGTATCGCCAGGCCCATTGGCGGGTGGGCTATCGGTTCATCGATGGGCCGGGTGTCGCGGAAACGGGGCGGCTTGGGACTGGATGGGCTGTGCTGCCGGACGCGGGTGACCGCTTCTATGCCGATCCCTTCGCCGTCCACTGGCAAGGCCAGCCCTTTCTCTTCGTGGAGGACTACGTGCACGCCGTCGGCAAGGCGGTGATTTCCGTCGTGCCGTTCACGGACGATCGGACGCCGCTCACGCCGCGGGTCGTTCTGGAGGAACCGCACCACCTCTCGTACCCGCAGGTTTTCGAGCGCGACGGAACTCTCTGGATGCTGCCGGAAGCCAGTGCCAGCGGCCGGCTTACCCTCTACCAGGCCGCGGAGTTTCCGGACAAATGGCTGCCGGCGGCAACGCTGGTCGAAGGGGAAATCTCCGACGCGACGCTGCTCGATCACGGTGATTTGCTCTGGCTCTTCGCCACACGCCGCGATGGTTATGGCAGCACGTCCGATACGATGGTGGTCTTCGAAGCGGCGACGCTGCTCGGTCCCTGGCGGGAGCATGCCGCAAACCCCATCCTGATCGATCGTCGCCGGGCGCGTCCCGGCGGCGCCTTCATCCGCGGCCGGGAGGGGCGTCTCCTGCTGCCGGTTCAGGACGGCACGCTCGGTTATGGCGGCGGGCTTGGCCTATCCGAACTGATCAGGCTCGATGCGACCACCGTGCACCTGTCCGACCCGCGCCCCATTCTAGCCGATGGTGATTGGCCCTATCCGCAAATTCACACGCTCAACCGTTCGGCATCGCTCGAGGTGATCGACGGCATCGCCGCCGTCCCCAAGCGATCGGAAAGAAGCAGGACTTCGTAGGCGGCGCACATTGCCGCCGGAGAATATTGCGCCCGCAACTGGCGTCCTGCCGCCGCAAGGCTGGCGGCAAGCGTTGGCGTCGCCAGGATTTCAGCGAGCCCCCCGGCAATTCCCTCCGCGTCCGGTCGCACGAACAACGCAGCCGGTGCGCCATCCATTGTCGTGAGCACTTCACGCAGCACGTCGAGATCGCTCGCCACAAGGGGCAGGCCCGCAATCGCCGCCTCGACGGCGGCGAGGCCGAACGTTTCCGTCAGAGAGGAAAACACATAGGCATCGCCGGCAGCGAGGAACGCGAAGATGCGCTCCGGTGGCACCTCGCTGACGAGGTGCAAGCGGCCCGAAACACCCAGTTGCTCGGCGCAGGCCAGAAGCGCCTCCCGCTCCGGCCCCGTGCCGGCGATGGCTAGGTGGATATCCGGAATTCTGGCCAACGCGCCGACCAGTGCTACCTGGTTCTTCGAAGCCGCCAGGCGGCCGGACGTCACGGCGATCCAGCCATCGGATGGCAGGCCGAACGCTGCTCGCGCCGCAGCCTTGTCGTGATCGTCGGCGGGAGCAGCGACACCGTGATCGATGCGTCGGAGACGCCGCCGGTAGGCGTGCGGGAACTTGCCGAACTGCGTCGCGGTCCAGGCCGAGTTGACGACATTGACATGGTAAAGACCGACCGTGCCCATCCATTTGTCGACCTGCGTAAGCAGGCCCCGCACACCGCGCGCCTGTGGAGCCCCGCTCTGGTTGGCGACGATCGTCCGCACGCCGGCGAGGCGGGCGCCGAGCGTTCCAAACAGGTTGCCGTAGTGCTGGAATGACAGAACGGCGTCCGGCCGCGCCTTGCGAAGATAGCGCACCAGGCCGATGACGGCGCGGACCTGCCCGGCCAGCCCTTTCGGCGGTGCATCGAGAATGAAATCGGCGAAGGGATCGCGGTCGTAGACCTCGGTCTTGCGATAGAGGAAGACGGTGCGCACGGTATGGCCGCGGGCGCGAAGACCGTCACCCACCATGTCCGAAACGCGCTGCGCTCCCCCGGCTTCGGCCTGTGTCTGCACCTGGATGATTTTCATGCGCGACCTTTCAGGACGGTTCGCACGGTCGTCGCATCCGGTCCCGTAAAAAAACCGAGGATCGAAGGGTCGATGCCGAGCCGGCGGCGGGCGATGGTCACGCCCGTGACGCACCACGCCATCAGGGTGCCTGCAATGCCCAGCGCAGCGCCGATAGGGCCGATGCCGTAGGTGAGAAGCGCGGTCAGAGCGAGCCCGGCCGAATTGACGACGATCAGGGTTCGGAAAAGCGCCCGTTGCAGGCCGGTCAGTTGCAGGAGGAGTTCGGTCGGCCCGCAGGCCGTGCCGACGAGGGCGCCGATACCGAGAATGACCAGCACCGCATGAATGGTGTCCGTCGCGTAGGCCGGTTGGAAGATGGCCAGGATCGGTTTGCCGAAGACGATGAAGATCGCCAGCATGAGAAGGGCGGTGGCAAAGCCGCCGATGGCGGTCAGGCCGGTTATGCGCTGCACATGCTGGCGGTCGCCCCGGTAGAAACTGCTGGAAATCTGCGGTGCAATCGCCTGGTTGATGCCGGTGAGGGCGAGGATGGCAAGGCGCATGATGCGGTCGGCGACGAAGATCGCACCGGCCGCTTCCGGGCCGAGGATGACCGCGACGAGCAATGTGCTCGCCTGGCTGAGCGCCGGCGGCAGGGCGGTGACGCCCCAGAGGCCAAAGGTCACGCTCATGAATTCCGCCTTCTGCGCGGCGCTGAGCGGCCCGCGCGCTGCGCCAAACGTGTCACGCAGCAGGACGATGGTCTGCGGCAGGACGCAGGCGAACAGCAGCAGGGCGGTGAGATAGGTCGCCGCGACGGCGCTCATGCCGGTGGCGAGAAGGGCAGCCGCAGCGAACGCCGCAATTCCTGTGACGCGCCAGAAGATGTCACGCGGCAGCAGGCCGCTGAACAGCGCGTTCTTGGCGCGCAAGGCACAGGAGGTGAATTCCGACCAGCCGAGTGCGAAGGCCAGCACGGCGGTGGCAAGGCATAGTGGCCGCCATTCCGGCACGTCCGGGGCGAGGGGAAGGAACGCAATCGCACCGACGAGAAGGCTGGAGAGGACGAGCCCGGCCAATGCCACCAGCATGGCGCGCGCCATGAGGGCATTGGCGGCTGGCTGGTCGTCGCTGCCGGCATATTGCGGCCAGAAGCGCAGCACCACGGCATGCTGACCGATCAGCGAGAAGAAGGACACCAGGCTCGCGCCGGCATAGGCCGTGCTGTAAAGGCCGAATTGCCGCTCGTCGGTCACCATGGCTGCCGCTGCCAGCATCAGGAAGGACAGGCCGGCACTGGCGAGCTTGATGACGCCCGCCGCAACGCCGTTCCGTGCCAGCACGCCAATCGGCAGCCTGGCACCCGGCCCTGCCCGTCGACTGCTTTCGTTCCTGCGCGCCATGACGCTCGGCTCCCGATTTGACCATCCCCAGATACGCCAAAACGGGGCAACTGCGCCACGAGAAACTCGCGTAATGGTTACTTTCAGAAAGTGAAATGATGCTTATGGTGGAATTTTAACGAAGAGCTAACGCTGATTGCCGATAGTTCCAGGCACAACCGCAGGGACAGAGACGGCGGAAATGGCAGCGCAGCAGATCGAAAAAAGCAGCTTTCCGCCCCTGTTCGACGTGGGCGCCGTCTGGCGGACGCTCTGGCAGCGCCGGCTGACGGTGCTGGCGAGCGTCGGTGTCGCCGTCTTGCTGGCAATCGCCTATCTCGCGGTGACGAAACCGACCTACACCGCGACGGCATCGATCCTGATCGACCCGCGCGATGCACGGTCCACGCGTTTCGAGAGCGTCCTGCCCGGCATTGGCCCGGACAGCGCAGCCGTTGCAAGCCAGGTTTTCGTGATCGAATCGCGTGACCTGCTGATGGCGGTGTTCGAAAGCGAAGGCCTCGCCGACGACCCGGAATTCACCGATGGCGGCTTGCTGTCGTTCCTCGGCTCGGGCGGAGCCGGCAAGGATACGGTCTTCAAGCGGTTCGAGAAACGCGTCTCCGTGGAGCGGGCGGGACTGACCTATGTCATCGAGGTCAGCATGAAATCCGAGTCGGCGGACAAAGCTGCGCGGATCGCCAATGCCATTGTCGACTACTACAAGGCGGGTCTTGCGGGAGACCGCGAAAACGCCAACAGCGATGTCAGCGCCCTGCTTGCCGACCGGGTGGGTTCGCTGCAGAAGAACGTCGCCGAGGCCGAGCGCGCCACGGGCGATTTCAAGGTGCGGCACGGGCTTCTCGATGCGGCGGCCGGCGGCACCCTGCAATCTCAGATCGACCAGGTGACCGCGCAAGTGATCGCGGCGCGCGCGGGTGCCGATCAGGCAAAGGACAAATACGACCAGGCACTGGCGGCAGGCGCCTCGCCGGCCGGTCTCGCCCGGCTGTCGCAGATCGTCTCCTCCGACGCGATCGACACCTTGCGCACCGACTACAACCAGCGCGCGGCCGCACTTGCCAGCGCGGAAACGGTCTATCAGTCGCGCCACCCGACGATCCGCCGGCTGCGCTCCGAGCTGGAAAAGACCGCCGGCCTGATGGGCACCGAGGCCGGCCGCATCAAACAGGAGCTGAACGCGAAATACGACCTCTCCACGCAGACGGTCGCGGCACTCGAGGCCAAGCTCGAAACCTTGCGCGAAACGTCCCGCACTGCCGACGCCGCGCGGGTGGAGCTGCGGCGGCTTGAGGCGACGGCGCAGGCGGCCCGCACCGTGCTCGACGATGTCCTGAAGCGGGCGGAGGAAACGTCGCAGATGCGCGGGCTCCAGCTCTCCGAGGCGAAGGTGATCGGTTTCGCCGCCCCGCCAGTGCAGCCCACCTGGCCGACGCCGCTGCTGCTCCTGCCGGTCAGCGCCGCTCTTGGGCTCCTCGTTGGCGCCGGCATTGCCGTGGCGCGGGGGCCGGTCGAGAGGGGCGAGCGCGATCCCGGCCCCGACCCTGACGAAGCGGCGATAACGCCCTTGGCCAGCCGCCGCGTCCCGGCGCGGTCCGAGGTCGTCCCGATCAGTCTTGGCCGCTACGAATTGCCGGGATTGGCGAGTGCCGGCGCATCGTCGCGCATCCGCGCCATGCGGCGGCGGTTTCTCCAGCGCGGCGGCGAGGCCTTTTCGCAGGAAACGCTCAAACTCGTCCGGCGCATCCTCGCGCTCTTGACCGAACATGCCCCGCCCTATGTGCTGCTCGTCTCCCCGCTGCGAAACGCGCCCGACGCCAAACTGGCTGGCGCGATGATCGGCATCGGCCTGCAGCAGGCCGGCCAGAACGTGCTGGTGGTCGAACTGAGCGGCGCGCCGCGCCCCGGCCAGCCCGATGCGGCCCCGGAGCTTGGCGCGGGCGTGTTCATCAACGGCGCGAGCGGCCTGCCGACACTCGTTCGCGCATTCGACGGCGGCAAGGGACGTCGAGAGCCTTTCGTTCTCGGCGCGGGCCTTGCGGATGCCGGCGACTATGATTTCGTGCTCCTGCTTGGGCCGTCGCTTGCGGATGCGGATTGGGATGCCGCGCTGTTTCCGGATGTCGAGCGCATGCTCTTCGTGCTCGATGCCGCGGACGACGTGGCGGAAGCAAACGGCCTGCTGCACCAGCGTCTCGGCAATGAGGGCGCGGCGCGAAGCGCGACGCTCGTGCTTGACGCCGAGCGCGCTGCGGGCGCGGCGAACGATGCCGTTGTTCGATGGCGCAGGAGCGCGCGGTGAAGCCGGCCGGCGCGGTCTCGCGGCGGAAGGCGCTCGCGCTTGCAGGTGCGGCCGTGCTGGCCACGGCCTTGCCGTCGCGACCGATTCTGGCGCAATCCCGATCTCTTCCGTCCCGCGGCATCAACATACCGGGATGGCTCGATCGGGAAGACGGGCTGGCTCCGGCCGATGGCGTGTTGGACACGCTGTTTCACCATGGATTCAGGACCGTCCGGCTGCCGGTCGATTGCGGCGGTGTGCTTTCCGAAAACGGGGCCGGGTTGCGGGATATCCGGGAGGCCGTTTCGGCGCTCGCCGACCGGGGCTTTGCCGTCCTCGTGGACATGCATCCCGCCGCCGATCTTCATGCGCTCTTTCTTCAAGATACGGCAGCGGCCGGCGAGCGCGTGCTGCGCGGATGGGAAAGCTTGCGCGCCGTCATTGCCGACCTGCCGGCCGACAGGGTCTATCCCGAGCTTTTGAACGAGCCGCCGATGGAAAACACGGCCTGGCTGGCCCTCCGGGATCGCCTTGCGCAAACCGTCCGCAGCACCTGCCCCGACCATACCCTTATCTGGGGACCGGCACCGGACCAGGGCATCTGGCAGCTCGATGCCACGCCGCCGCTCTCCGATGACAACCAGATCGCTTCGGTGCATTTTTACGCACCCATGGCCTTCACCCACCAATGCCAGAGCTGGGGCACATCGCCGCTTGCACGCATCTCCGGTCTGCCGTTTCCGGCCACGCGGGAAACGGCGACTGTCCACGCGCGCCTTGCAGCCCTTCGTGCGTCCGGCGACGAAGAAGCCGCCGCCCTGGTGGAAGAGCAATTGGCGACGCCCTGGACGGAGGCTTCTGTCCGTGCGGTGTTCGAGCAGGCCGCGCGCTGGTCGGAACGATCCGGTTGCCCGGTGATGCTCAACGAGTTCGGTGTGCTGGATTTCTGTGTCGATGCACAAAGCCGCATGGCCTGGACACGCGCCGTGCGCAAGGCGGCCGAAACGAGCGGCATCGGCTGGGCCTATTGGGAGCTCGACCAGGGTTTCGGCCTCATGGAAAACCGCCTGGATGCTGGCGGGTTCGATACGGCCATGCTCGATGCGCTGTTCGGCGAGGGGGACTGACATGGCATCCGGAAAGCGGTGGCGCAGATGACGGACGCGGCGCTGACACGGCCATCGGGGAGTGCAACACGTTCCGACGCGCTGTTTCATCTCGCCGTCGCCTTCCTCGCCATCATCACATCCGTCGCCGCTTTCGCAGTGTGGACACCGTTCGGCTTTGCCGCGACCTTTCTCCTGATGATCGTCCTCACGGTCTCCCTGCCGGCTGGTATTCCGGTGGTCATCGCCTGCGCCTTCCTGTTCCAGAACCTGGTGGTCGCCTGGTTCACCCCCTTCGTGCCGGATGACACCACGTTCGACGCGCTGCGCGGCGCCAATTTCGTCATCCTGATGACCGCCTCCGGCCTGTTCGCAGCGGCTTCCCTGCAGGCCCGCGTCCGCGTGTTCCAGGAGCTGCGGCCGTGGCTGCAATTCAGCTTCCTGCTCTGCGGCGTGATTGGCGTCTACCTGCTGCTTGGCGCCGTGCGCGGCGGGCCGAAGGATGCCATCATCTATTTCCGCAACACGATCACGCCGGTCGCCTGCTTCCACATCGCCATCCTTGCCGCCAGCCTTTACCGGATCGACCTGCGCGCCTGCATGATCTGCCTCTGCACCGTGGCCGTCGGGTATGGTTATCTCGAGCAGATTTTCCAGATGGATTTTCTCGGCCTGTTCCATGGCGATCTGTATATCCAGCGTGGCCTCAAGGAACAGATCGAGGCAGGCGTCTGGGAGAAGGCGTTGCGGGAGACCGGATTCGTGCTGCGCGGCCTCGAAGACACCATGACGGCGACCTTCTTCAATACGGCCTTCTTCGGCGATGCCTTGCCCCGCATCTTCCGCAACGGCGGGCCGAATTTCCATCCGATCAGCTATGCCTACGCGCTCAGCCTGTTGTCCTCCTGGCTGCTCTTTCGCGGGCGCTGGCTGTTGCCGCTGGCGGCCTTTCCCATCCTTCTCGTCATCGGCTCCAAGGGTGCTGCCTTCCTGCTGATGGTCGCGCTGGCGAGCCGCCTGTTCTATCGCCCATCCCGTGCCAGGCTGACACTGGCGGGTGTCGTCCTGCTTGCCGCAACGTGGACGGTGGCGGCCACCGTCTATGGCGCAAGGCATGGCGACTATCACGTACTCGGCCTGATCGCCGGGGTCCGGGAATTTCTCGCCAACCCGCTGGGGCAGGGGCTCGGCATCGGTGGCAATCTGTCGAGCACCAGCGTCAACCTTGATTGGGACAGGGCGCAGGGCGAGGGGGCGGCGGCTGTGCCCGTTGAAAGCGCCGTCGGCGTCATGCTCTACCAGATGGGCGTCGGCAGCTTCATGTTCTTCGGCTTCCTGGCAGCCCTTGCCACGACGGCCGGCAGGCGGCTGCTGGAAACGGACAATCCGGACTTCCTGTTCGCCTTCGTGGCGATCGTGACGATTTCGGCAAATGCCGTTCTGCAGGAAGAGGCCTTTTTCTCGCCCCTGGCTCTCGGTTTCTGTCTGCTGCTGGTCGGCGTTTCGCTTGGCACCCAGATCCGGGAGAAGCACGCGAAGGGTGAAGGGAACAAAAGAATACACAATTTTAAAGAGTGTGTGTGAGTATTAAACTCCTATAATTGCAAATTGGAGCCCGCTATGAGCGCGTTGGGTGCCCTACCGGAAGGCCTTACCTGCAGGCCGATTATGCAAGCAGATTGGCAGGCGGTCATCGATTGCCTCGGCCGGGGCTTTCCCGAACGCCCGAGAAAACACTGGGACGAGGCGTTGGCCCGCATGGCGCGGCGCCGGCCGGTCGGGGATTTTCCGCAATACGGCTATGTTCTGGACAGCGCCGGCCGCATCGTCGGCGTCATGCTGACGCTTTATTTTCCGGCACTCGGGCAGGGCGATGCCGTGCGTTGCAATCTCTCGAGCTGGGCTGTCGACGAGGATTTTCGTTCCTATGCCCTCAAGCTGGTCATGACGGCGATGCGGCGCAAGGAGGTGACCTATCTCAGCATCACGCCCGCGCCCGTCACGCTGAAGGTAACGGAAGCCCTGCGTTTCAAGCGGTTCGCCGACGGCCAACTCGCCTTCCTGCCGATACTCAGCTCCACCGGCAAGCCTGTGCAGGTCGTCGAAGCGCGGCCGGACGCGCCGGAACTTGCACTGTTGCCGCAGGACGAGCAGGAGATGCTGCTGCAGCATGCAGCGATGGGGTGCCGTGCGCTCATCTGCATCCGCGACGGGCTGGCCTCTCCCTTCGTTTTCAAGACGCGGCGGGTGCTGAAAGGCCTCGTGCCGTGCAGTCAGGTCATCTATTGCCGTTCCCATGCCGACCTCAGCCAGCATGCCGGCGCGCTTGGCCGTCATCTGTTGCGCAAGGGCCAGTTGATCTGCCTCGTCGATTCCAATGGCCCGGTGACGGGGCTTGTCGGGCGCTACTTTGCCGAGATTGGGCCAAAATATTTCAAGGGTCCGAACCCGCCATCACCAGGCGATCTGGCCTTCACCGAGTTCGTCGTCTTCGGTTCCTGAAGGCGGTCAGACGGCCGATGGCACGTTGTGCCTCGACTGCGACCCCCAGAGTTGGCGCAGCCTGCCGACAAGAGCCGGGCTCAGCCGGTCGATCCCGTTCAGCACGCGGCGGAGCGCGAAATGGTATTGCCGGCGCAGCCGCCACTCCATCTCCGTCCCGATTGTCAGGCGGCGGCGGAAGTCTGCCATTGCAAGCGCATAGGCGTCCATCCTCCGCTTTTCGGCGTCGTCGTAGAAGGCCGCAAGGTCGGCGGCCGTCATCACATTATGGCCTGTCCAGCGAGGGATGTAGCTGCCACACAACCGCTCCACGTCGGTCAGAAGACGGGCGACACCCGTTCCGGTCGCCGGGCAGGTGGTCTGGAACGCATCGCCGATAAGCACGACGCCGTCCTGCCGATAATTTTCGGCGACAGCGATGTCGGTGATCCAGCTGTCGACCGGGCCCTCGACCTCGAAGTCGCCGATGGCCCCGGCAAGTCCCGGGAAGGCGGCGCCCAGCGTCTCCTTCGGCCGCTCACGCAGCGCCCGGACCCAGGAATCGCCGCGGTCGCGATAGACGAAGAGGTTGGCCCGCGTCGCGCCGGCGACCGGAAACAGGCTGAGATAGTCGATCCCGTCGGACACCCGCTCGCCATACAAGGTCACCGCCGTATGCCTGAAACCACCGGCACCCGTCGGGCAGAGGTTGAAGCCGAAAGCAACCGACTGGCGTGGCCGGATGATCCGGCGCGATATGCCGAGGTCGCGCCGCAGGGTATCGCCCGTTCCCGTTGCGAGAACCAGGAGCCGCGCGGTCACCTCCTCATGGCCGACGATCGCGATTCGCTGCCGTCGCGCGCCGGCTTTCACCTCGCGCACCTGGCCCTGAACGAAGCGGACGCCTTGCGGCATCTCGGTCCGGATCGCCTCGATGAGATCGTGGTAGAGGATGCCGAAATGCCGGGCATGTGTGCGGTCCACCACCTGCCCCCGGCGCATGTTGACGGTCTCGTCGTAGGATACCGCCCTTGCGGCGATGGCTGCAGAAAGACCGATGCGTTTAAAGACCTCGATCTCCCCAGGGCCGAGCTTTTCACTGCGGAAGGTTCGGGGAAAATTGCGATGGCGGTCGATCAGCGTGACGGCATGGCCGGCGCGTCCCAGCAGATAGGCGGCGAGCGTGCCGGCGAGCCCGCCGCCCACGACGGCGATCTCCGCGCCCGGCTTGGTGTTTTCGGGTTTGGCCGTGTGTTCGCTGCTCATTTGGAGTACCTCAGGATAGCGTAGAGGGCGCGTGGATTGGTCGTCAGGTAGCGCCAGAACAGCCGGCGCGGCTCCATCAGCATGCGCCAGAACCATTCGAAGCCGGCCTGCTGCATCCACAGCGGCGCCCGCGGCACCTTTGCGGTGAGATGGTCGAAGAGCCCGCCGGCGGTCTTGACCACGCCGACATTGCCGAGCCGATCGCCAAAATCGCGCATGAAAATCTGCTCGCGCGGCACGCCAAGCCCGAGCCACAGGATATCCGGTGCCAGCACGTTGATTTCGTCGATCTTCGCCGCGAGCGCCAGGCCGGTGAGGTAGCCGTGACAATGGCCGACAAGGGTGAGTGCGGGATAAAGCTGCCGGACGATCGCGGCGGCCCGCATGTTTTGCGCCTCCGTCGCGCCGAGCAGGTAAAACGTTACGCCCTCCCTTTCCGCAAGCCGGGCGACGTCGTGGAAGAGATCGGTGGTGGCGACGCGCTCGGGCAGCTTTTGCCGGCACAGCCACCGGGAGGCAAAAACCAGCGGCTGGCCATCGGCAAGGATCTGGTCGGCCTCGCGGAACAGGCCGGCAATGGCCCGGTCCGAATTCACCCGGGCGATGACCTCTCCGTTCGCCGAGGTGAAATAGAGCGGGCGGCCGTGGCGGCGGTGCCGGCGCGCCGCGGCGATCATCAGGGCAGCGGCGCGCGCCCGGTCGACCGCGGCGATCGTCAACCCTCCAAGCTGGGCCTGCGGCACGGCCGGAAGCGTGTGCGGCAGGGGCGGTCCGCCCTCCGGTCTAACGCAATTTTCCGGCTGCCAGTCAGGATGCCTGTTCCCAGAAGCCAGTGAAGATGCGGTGTCTCCAGCTGTTTCGGAATATGCCCTGTCGGATTTTGGCCAAACTCTACCAATAAGTGTGTTTGCCGAGTCGGGTTTTCCGTAAAAATTCTTGTCGGTATCTGGCATGATACGTCACCTCCGGTTGAGGTAATGTATTTTATACCACCTATGGAGTTAAGAAGATCGTGAATATCTGGTTAACTGCTAAAATTTTAATAGTATTTTAACGAAGAAGACTTGTTGAGAGGCTGTACGACTGAAGAAGCGTTTAGAGGATTTAATGTATAAATATCAATAAATTTTGAGGACATGCATTCACCTGTCATGCAGGCTTCGCGGTTTGTTGCGTAGCACGGTGATGCAATTTTTCGTAGGATTACCACCTATGAGGTTACTTGTTTTGTGCAGCCACTACAGGGGGAATTTTGAGGTGAGGAAACAGGGTCCAAGGAAAGGCGGAGCTTCAGAGCGAGGCTTCCATGCAGCCGAAATCTTCCTATAGTTGTGTATTTGCGTGGTCAAAATATAGGTGAGATGCACTGCTGGGGCGGTCCAGGTTGTGCTGTGCCGTTTGGGCGCAGGGGCGGCCGTGACCTGGCAACCGCGTAAAACAAAACGGCGGCCGCGAGGACACGGCCGCCGTCACAGAATTCGGTCGACGATGGATCAGGCCTTGCCGACGCCGCCGGAGACCAGGCGTCCCTTGTGGAAGGTCGCATTACGGGCGGAGACGCGGGCGACGGCTTCGGCCGAGCAGCTGGCGCTGGTCAGCGAGAAGCCGGCCTCGTCGCCGGCCTTCGGCCAGGCGCGGTTGCCGTCCTTGTCGAGCGGCAGGATGCCGCCGGTGGAGATGGCGAGCGAGCGGGACAGGTGGTACTCGTCCGAGCCGCGATAGAGCTGGGCATAGAGATAGGCCTTTTCCAGCATGTCGCCGCTGCCGAAGGGCGACCAGTGGTCGATCACGCTGTCGGTGCCGGTCATGATGAAGACGCCCTTTTCGGTGAGCTTCGGCAGCGGCATCATCAGGCCGCCGATCGGCACTGTCGAGGCGATTGTCATTCCGTTTGCGGCAAGCCGTCCGGCCGTCTCGTCCAATTGCTCGGGCGAGAGCGTCGTCAGCGCGAAGGCGTGGCTGATCGTCACCTTGCCTTTGAGCGCCGGGTTTTTCTCTACCGTGTCGATCATGTAGTTGACCGCCGCGACACCCGCCGGGCTCGTCTCATGCAGGTGGATGTCGACGCCCTTGCCGGTATCGAGCGCGATCTGGAACATCGCGTCGAGCGACTTTTCCATGGCGCTGTCGACATTGGTCGGGTCGAGGCCGCCGATATATTCGACGCCCATCTGCATGGCTTCGCGCATCAGCCCGTCGACTTTGGAATGCAAGAGGCCGTGCTGCGGGAAGGCGACGATCTCGCAGACGAAGTCCTGCCTGTGCTTTTCCAGTGCGATCTTCAGGTGTTCTAGGCTTTTGAGGCCGCTCACCGGGTCGATGTTGCAATGGCTGCGGGCAACCGTGCTGCCCTTGGATTGCACGAGGGCGATCAGCCCCTCGGCGCGCTCGACGGAGGTCGGCAGCAACTTCGGAAGCAGCTTTTCCTCCAGCGCGATCATATCCATGATCGTCTTGCCCTGGCGCGGCCGCGGTGCCTGCCACGGACCGCCGTAAAACGTCTTGTCGAGATGGATGTGCATGTCGCGCATGGTGGGCAGCGCGAGCTGGCCGTTCGCCTGATAGCTCGGCAGGCCGGTGGGCAAGGTAGCGCCGGCCGCATGCAGCGCGGCGATCTTGCCGTCCTTGATTTCCAGCGTGTAGAGCGCCGTGCGCGTGGCGACGATGACATCGCCGTCCTTCTCGAAACCTTCCTCCAGCCGAACGTCGGCGAGCAGGTAATGGCTGTCCTTCACGGATGTCACCGTGGCATCCTCCTCGCAAGCCGTGGTCTGGGCGGCCGCCTCATGGCTCATGCCGGTGAGGCCAGCGACGGCGGCGGCGGTGGTCAATTGGCCGGTGCGGCTCAGAAAGGCCCGGCGGCTCTGCGATACGGCGTGCTGCAACATCGTTTCCTCGTCATGGTGCATGGATCGAATGGCATCATTCTAGGAAACGCGGTCTTCGCATGGCAGCGACATTTGAAAATGCTGGCTATTCGATTTGCCAATGTCACTAGGGTTTGAGACCGCAAAAATCGATGAGCCTTTCGGCAAGGTCGAGCGCCAGCGGCGCGGCACTGTCGCGATAGAACAAGGCGAGCTCGAAATCCTCGATGGGCGGCAGGCGCTCGGCAGCACCAAGCACGCGGTGCCCGGGCAGTCGGCAACCTGCCGGCAGCAGGCTGACGCCGAGCCCGGCGGCAGACGCCGCCGCAAGCGCTGCAAGCCCGCCGCCGCTATAGCCGACGCGCCAGCGGATCCCAAGACCATCGAGCGTCCCGCACAGTTCCTCGCGGTAGAGACCGTTGACCGGGAAGACGGCAAGCGGCACCGGCGATTGTTCGATGGCGGGGTGTTCCTGGCTGTCGAGCCAGAGCAGCGGTTCCGGCCGCGCGGCGCGCGGCAGGTGCACGCGGCGCTGCTTGACGAGCACGAGATCCAGCTCCTCCTGAAGATAGGCGCGGTGCAGGTCCGGGCTGAGCCCGCTGGTCACGTCGAGCCGCAGATGCGGGTGCTCGCGCTTGAAGGCGGCGAGCAGATCGACCGTCGGCACGGTAAAATCCTCCGGCATGCCGAGCCGCAGCACGCCGTCGCGCCACGGGCCGGTCAGCGCGTCATGGGCTTCTTCGTTGAGCGCGATGATGCGGCGGGCATAGCTCAACAGCTTGATGCCTTCCTCGGTCAACCGCACCTCGTGGGAAGTGCGCTCGAACAGCGCCTTGCCCAGAAGCTCCTCCAGCCGACGCACCTGCTGGCTGACGGTCGATTGCGAGAGCGACACCCGGTCGGCAGCGCGCGTAAAACTCATGGTCTCGCAGACGGCCACGAAGCTGACGAGAAGCTGCGGGCTGAACATGGGATACCGGTTCATTCTCCCACCTCCATCGGTGGCCGGGATCAGGCGCGGCTGCGGCGCTGCTCGGCCAGATAGCGCAGCAGCGCCAGGCTTTCCTCCGTGCCGGAGACGAGTTTCGCGGCGATCTTCGCGAAGGCGCGGAATTCATCGGGGTCGAGCCCGGCGAAGATCGCGTCGTTGACCGGGCGCTGGGTTTCGGCAAGCTCGGCAAGCAGGGCGCGGGCCTTGTCCGTCACCTCGACGATGACACGGCGACCGTCTTCCGGGTTGGCGAACTTGTCGACGAGGCCGGCCTTCACGAGTTTCGCCACCTCCAGTGTCACGAAGGCGCCGGACTGGTGCAGGTGATCGCTCACCTGGCTGATGCCGACATCGGCATCCTTGGACAGGTGCTCGATGGCGATGAGGATAGAGAAGGCCGGTCCCGAAAGGCCGATCACCTCGCCGAGCCGGTTGCGGATCTCAAGCAGCCGGGTGCCGAAGCCCAGCGCATCGTGGATCATCTGGCGGAAGGGCGCATCGTCGCCATCCTGAAGCAGTTCGGGCCTGCTGATCGTCACTGGCATAAAAGCGTCCTTCAGCTTTGCGAAATACCTAGCTGAAACCGGTATATAGGGTAACTGCTGTCAAAACAAAGGAGGCAGAGCGGGCGTCGAACCCGCTCGATTGGCGCGATCACGCTGCTTCCGATTCACGCGACTGAAGCGTGACGGCGCCGCGCTCGATGAGCAGCGTCTCGTCCGCCACCGATTTCAGCAGGTTCGGGCTGGATTCGGTGATCAGCAGGGTGAGATCGCGCATGGTCTCCCGCAACCGCGAGAGCGTGCGGGCATAGTCGAGCGCCAGCGCCGGGGCGAGGCCCTGGAAGGGCTCGTCGAGCATCAGCAGCTTTTCCGCCACCATCAGCGCCCGGCCGAGCGCCACCATCTTGCCCTGGCCGCCGGAAACGCCGTTGCCGGGACGCGCCCGCATGGTGTGCAGTTCGGGCAGCAGCGCATAGACCTTTTCCAGGCGGCTTTTGATTTCGCCCGGCGGTAGCTTCAGCGCCTGCCCGGGCAGGATGATATTGTCCTCGACGGAAAACTCCGGGATCAGTCGGCGGTCTTCCGGCGCATAGCCGATGCCGGCAGGGGCGCGGGCGAAGGCGGGCAGCGGCAACAGCTGCTTGCCTTCGAGGGTGACTGAGCCGGATTCGGCCGGCGTGAGTCCCATGATGGCGCGCAGCAGCGTGGTCTTGCCGGCACCGTTACGGCCGATCAGTACGGTGGTCGCACCGGATTTCAGCGAAAAGGTGACGTCGCGCAGGATTTTTGCGCCCGCCAGCGAGACGTTGAGGGAAGAGACGGTCAGCATCAGGCCACTCCAATCACGTTTTCGATGACGCGGGCATCCTTGAACACGGTTTCCGGCTTGCCTTCCGCCATTACCCGGCCCGCTTCCCAGACGACGACGCGGTCCGCATAACGCTCGACGACATCCATGTCGTGCTCGACGAAGAGGGCGGAAACCTTCGCCTGGCGAAGCGCGCCCATCAGCGTTTCCATCAGCGCAAACCGCTCCAGCGCGCTGACGCCGCTGGTCGGCTCGTCGAGCAGCACCAGCCGGGGTTTTAGCGCGAGCGCAATCGCGATATCCACCAGCTTGCGCCGGCCTTCCGGCAGCGTCGAGGCGAGTGTGGGCGCGCAATCGGCTAGGTTGAACATGGCCAGCAGCGCCATGGCCTCGTCGCGATAGGCCGGGCGGTCGAGCGCCTTGCCGATCTGCCAAACGCCCTCGCGTGAGGCGATCGCCAGCATCAGGTTGGTGAGCACGGTTTGGTCGAGGAAGAGCTGCGGGATCTGGAAGGCGCGGGCAATGCCCTTGCGGGCGATGGTGCGCGGCGGCAGGCGGGTGATCGGCTTGCCGTCGAGGTAGACCTCGCCCTCGGATGGCCGGATATAGCCGGTGCAGAGGTTGAGGAAGGTCGTCTTACCGGAACCGTTCGGGCCGATGATGGCGAGGAATTCACCCTCGTCGATATGCAGGTCCACGCCGTTGGCGGCTTTGACCGCGCCGAAGGTGATGTGCAGGTTCTTTGCTTCGAGAAGCACGGTCATGCGGTGTCTCCCTTCTTGGCCGGACGCAGGAAGCCGATCAGGCCCTTGGGCATGAAGAAGATGACGCCAAGCAGGGCGGCACCGACGATCATGTTCCAGGCATCGGTGACGCCGGCGGCGAGCGTGTGCACAAGTTCGAGGAAGACGGCGCCGACGAAGGGGCCGCCAATGCCGCTGATGCCGCCGAGCACGGCGACGAGCACGAGATGGCCGGAATCTGTCCAATAGGCCATGTCGGGCAGCACATGGCCGATGGTCATGGCGGCAAATGTACCGCCGATGCCGGCGAGCAGCGCCGAGAGCCCATAGGCGACGAGCAGCACGCCGCGCACCGGAATGCCGAGATATTCGAGGCGGATTTCATTGGTGTGCACGGCCGACAACGCCTCGCCGAGCGGGCTCTTGAAATAGGCGTTGACGGCAAGGCCGGCGAGAACCATCGCGGCAAGCGACGCGTAGAACAGGAAGGTCGCAACGGCCTTGGCTTCGAGCACCATGCCGAGCACGGTTGGGGTGCCGACGCGCAGGCCGTCTGTGCCGCCGGTGACGCCATAGAATTTGGAGAGCAGCGAGAACAGCACCATGGAAATCGCCAGGTTCAGCATGGCGAAGAAGATGGCGCGGTAGCGCACCACATAGACGCCGATCAGCAGGCCCGCGGCAAGCGAGATGATTGCGGAAATCAGGATCAGGGCGAAGACATCGGTGATGCCGAAATCCCGCATGGCGAAGGCCGTGGCATAGGCGCCGACCGCGAAGAACATGGCATGACCGATGGAGATCAGCCCGCCGCGCAGCAGGATCGCGACGCCGAGGGCGGCGAGACCCTTGGCGATCGCGAGCGTCAGCACGAATTCGAGCCAGGGAAAGGCGAAGGTGGCCGCGACGAGGGCAATGATGGCGCCGCTAGCGAGGGGAAGGAGAGGCATGGTCAGATCTTTCTCGTCGTTGCGGAGCCGAACAGGCCGTAAGGACGGACCAGAAGCACGAGCAGCATCACCAGATAGGGGGCAACCGCGTCGAGTTCGGGGGCGAAATAGATGGCGAGTACCCGGGCGAGCGCCACGATGACGGCGGCGACCGCCGCCCCCTCGATCTTGCCGAGCCCGCCGATGGCGGCGACCGCGAAGGCGAGCACCATCGTATCGGCGCCGAGCCCCGGCGAAACGCCGGCCTGTGGCACGGTGAGCGCGCCGCCAAGGGCTGCGAGAAACACGCCGAGGCTGAAGGCGATCATGAAGACGCGGTTGGTGTTGATGCCCATCGCCTGCGAGATTTCACGGTCGGCGACGACGGCGGCGATCAGCTTGCCGATGCGCGTATGGCCGATGAAGAGCTTCAGGCCGACGAACAGTGCGGCGGCAAGCAGGATCAGCAAGAGCTGGTAGGTGAGGTAGACCACACCGCCGATCTCGATGGAGCCGAGCAGCTGCACCGGCGTGTCCTCGTAGAACGAATCGACCCCGAAGACGATGCGCTGCAGGTCTTCGAGGATGAGGAACAGGCCGAAGGTGACGAGGATCTGCACCGCCTCCGACTTGCCGTAGGTCCAGCGGATCAGCGTGCGCTCGATCACCGGACCGACGATGACGGCGACCAGCGCGGCACTCAGCACCAGGCTGACGAAGGTCAACCAGCCGGGCAGGCCCGCGCCGACGACCCAGAGACCGAGCGAAGCGGCCGCATAGGCGCCGATCGAATAGAAGCTGCCATGCGCGACGTTGAGCACGCGCAGCACGCTGAAGACGAGGGTGAGGCCGACGGCGACCAGGAAGATGAGCGCCGCATTCGCCAGACCGTCGATGAGAAGAGGGACGATGGTTTCGAACATTTTGTGACCCCGCGCGCACGGCATCCTGCGCATGCGCTTGATGGAGGGCGCGGGGCAAAACCCCGCGCCGGCTGTGGCGTGCTTACTTGTAGGAACCCGGCTGCGGCAGCTTGGCGGGCAGGTCGGCCGAAAGCGTGCCGATCCAGGCGATCGGATCCTCGCCGGCCGGCGGCATCAGGTCGGCGCCCTTGTAGCGCACCATGTCGCCGATGACCGGACCGTCATGGCCGTCTGCCTTGGCGGTGACGCCGATGATCTGGTCGACCACGCCGTCATTGTCCGCGCGGGTCTGCATCGTGCCGGTCAGCGTCTTGACTTCGCTGCCCTTCATGGCGCTAGCCACCTCTTCGCGGGTGGGCCACTTGCCGCCATTGCCGGCCATCGCCTTGTCGTAGGCGGCCTGCACGTAGAGGAAGCTGTTGGCCATCTTCATCGCCGGAAAGACCGGCCACTTGCCGTACTTCGCCTTGTAGGCATCGGCGAATTCCCTGGTCTCCGGATTGGCGGCCGCATCCGGCGACATCCACCAGCCGTCACCCAGCACGCCGACGATCACGCCCTCGGGGATCTGCACGTTCTGCATGGAGGATTCGCCAAGTGCGAGGACCGCCTGGGAAGAGCGGAAGAGGCCGCGCGGGCTCGCCTGACGCACGAAGTTTTCGAGGTCGCCACCCCAGAGATTGGAGAAGATCACATCGGGACGGGCGGCCGTCAGACGCGAAATTTCCGTCTGGTAGGTGCCGGCGCCGAGTTTCGGAAACAGTTCGGCGACGACTTCCACGTCCGGCTTGAACGCCTTGATGGCGGTCGTAAAAATCTTTGCCGCGTCATGACCGAAGGCATAGTCCGGGTTGATGATGGCGATGCGCTTCACATCGGGCTTCACGGCGATGAGATAGGCCGCATAGGCGACGAACTCCGGCACGGTATTGCCGTTCGGCCGGAAGAAATAGGGGTGAGCGTCCTTGAGGTAGAGCTGGTGCGTGTCGCAGTTCCAGCCGACGGTCGGGATCTTCATCTGGTTGCTGACCGGGGCAAGCGCCATGCAATTGCCGGAGGACAGGGCGGCGATCATCACCTGGGTTGCGGCATCACCTGCAAGCTTGCGGTATTCGGCGATCACGCCCTCGGTGCCCTGGCCCTCGTCGACATAGGTGGCAGAGAGCGGCACCCCGCCGATGCCGCCCTTGGCGTTGATGCGCTCGATCATCAGTTCGGCGGCATCGCGGCCCGGCTTGCCATAGGCGGCGGTGCCGCCGGAGGTGAAACTAAACACGCCGACGCCAAGCGAAGCCGGCTTTTCCTCAGCCAGCGCCGGGCCGGCGAGCAAGGCGGCGGCCGCGACAGCCGAGCAAAGAATTTTTCGGTAGCTGATCATCTCATTCCCTCTTGTTGGCCCGGGTTGCGCCGGGTTCCGGTTGTTTTCGGCCATGCGGCATCGCCGCCCGGAGCGGTGCTCCGGAGCTGAATTCGGCGTCGGTTTTCCTCGTCCAGCGCTCTGTTTTTGATGATTGCGTAATCGCATTTCATATGCAAGATAAAACTGCAGTGAAATATCACTGACATTTAATTTTGTAGCAAAGCGATGTTAACAAGTAGCCGGGACGGCTGTCTAGGGAGTAACTGCGCATGACGACACTCAATCTCACGCTGGAAAGCCGCGACGGCCGCGCACCGGTCACCATCGACGTCGAAAATCTGGTGATCGCCGGCTGGGCCGGCCGCAACAAGGAGGCGATGGAGCATCACATCCGTGAGCTGGAGGCGCTTGGCATCGCCCGCCCCGCCGCAACGCCGACCTATTACCGCGTCGCCGCCGCGCGGCTGTCCACGGCTGAGGCCATCGAAGACGTCGGCGGGGCCGGCAGTGGTGAGGTGGAGGCCCTCCTGATCGCCAAGGACGGCAAGCTGCATGTCGGCGTCGGCTCCGACCACACCGATCGCAAGGTCGAGGCCTATGGTGTCACCGTCTCCAAGCAGGTCTGCGATAAGCCGGTCGCTACCACCGTCTGGCCCTTCGAGGAGGTGGCGGACCATTGGGACGACCTGATCCTGCGCAGCCATGCGGTCATCGACGGCGTGCGCGTGCTCTATCAGGAGGGTCGCCTCTCAGGCCTTCTGGCGCCGGCGAACCTGATCGGTGGCTGGGCGACGGATGGAACGCTTCCCGACGGCACCGCCATGTTCGGCGGCACCATGCCAGCTATCGGCGGCGTGCGCCCGGGCACGCGCTTCGAGGGCGAACTGGAGGATCCGGTTTTGCAACGCAAGATCGCTTTCGGCTATGACGTGAAGACGTTGCCCATCGCGGGGTGATTCCCTGCTGGAGCATTTCCAGCCGAAGCGGCATCGCTTCAGCGTCGGACAATGCGGTAGAAACAAAATCCTGTAGCACTTCCGCTGAGCCGATTTTCACCGGAATTGCTACAGGCGCCCCGCTTGTCTCGGACCGGCAAGTCGATACTAATCGGCCTGCCGACCCTCACGGGCGGCGAGTGAAGGAAGGCGGACATGACAACGACGACCGATGCGATTGCGGAGACCGATGATGCACCGCTCGCCCCGCGCAGGCGCGGCGACCCCGTCGTTTCCCTGCGTGATACGGCCTATGAGGCCATCAAGCGCCGCATCATCACCTGCGACCTCAAGCCCGGCGAGGTGCTGAGCGAAGGCATGCTGAGCAGCGAGCTCAACATCGGCCGCACCCCCGTCCACCAGGCCATCGACCGGCTTGCGGCGGACGGGCTGATCGACGTGCTGCCGCGCAAGGGCATCATGGTGAAGCCCATCAGCCTGAACGAAATCTTCGACATCATCGACGTGCGCCTCGTCAACGAAGCGTTCTGCGTGCGAAAGGTGGCGGAACTGGCCGAGCCCGCCGATCTAGCCCGCCTTTCGGAGAACCTCGAC
Organism: Shinella sp. GW821-FHT11G07; assembly: GCF_058808115.1. NCBI lineage: Bacteria > Pseudomonadati > Pseudomonadota > Alphaproteobacteria > Hyphomicrobiales > Rhizobiaceae > Shinella > Shinella sp. GW821-FHT11G07. The sequence goes on along the minus strand of NZ_JBXARJ010000003.1, from coordinate 487,675 downwards.
GCCACCTGGCAGGCCGCCAAGGACCGCGCGATCGAGGCCATGATGAACCTCGACCGCGCCTTCCATGCCCTTCTTGCGACAAGCTCGCGCAATTCCATGCTGCCGGACATCATGGGCAACCTGCACGACCGTTCGACACGGCTCTGGTTCATCTCGCTACGCTCCAACGAGCACCATGTGCGCGTCTGCGAACAGCATGCGGCGGTGGTGGAAGGCATCCGCAAGCGCGATCCCGATCAGGCGGAAAGGGCGATCCGCGAGCATATCGAGGCGTTCAGGGAAAACATCGTCCGGCAGTTTTGAGGCGGCTTCAAAAACGGTTCGCTTATCGCTCCGGTAGCGCCTTCAAGGCATCATTGAGCCAGGTCCAGGCTTTGAGGTCGGCCTCGGCCAACGGTTTGCCCTGCAAAATGGCGTGCAGCTCGCGATAGCGGGCGGTTCGGCCGGCGTTCTTGTCATACTGGGCGACATGCCAGTCGATGAACGAACGGTCCGCCTCCCGTCCCATCGCCAGAGCGGATTTTGCAAGCCAAGTTTCCGCAATTGCCTGCGCTTCGGCACTCCGCGGCCGAATGCCGGTCGAGACACCGTTTTTGGCCGCTTCATAGGCCTCGATCGAAGCGGCTTGATAGGCCGCGGGGTCGAGCGCACCTGTCCAGAACGCCTGCATTTCAACGCGCATTTCGCGCGCGAAATCTCTGTCGACCAGCAGGGCGGAAAGCTCGTCCCAGGCTTCGATCTGCTCGGCGGTCGGATCATCGGGCAATGTGGGCACGCTGGCCTCGATGAGGCTGCGCCGCTGTTCACCGTCAAGCTTGGTACCTTCTGCAATGACGCCTATGAAATTCTCCACAAGGGTCTGCATTTGCCGATGGCTGTGTTTGCTCATGGTCCAAATCCTTCTGAGGTCCTCGTCGGACGGGTTTGGAAAACGAAGAACAGCACGCAGAACGCCCGCCACCCGCTGCTTGGAGGTAATCTCCGCCTCGAGGATATCGAGCCGCGTTTGCAGCAACTCGCCAAGGGAAAGCTTTTGGCGGAACAGATTGCCGATCAGTTCCAGCCCGACGCCGGCCTCGCGAAGCGCTCGGATGAGCTCAAGCTTCGCAAGGTCTGTGTCGGTGTAGATGCGATAGTTGCTTTCGGTCCGCAGGCTTGGGGGCAAAAGGCCCTTGTCGGAGTAGAAGCGGATGCGCCTTACCGACTGCCCGGAAATGCTGGATACTTCGCCAATCGTGTAGAACTTCGTTTCCATGGCGAGGTCATTACGGCCTCCATCAGGTGGAGGGTCAATACCTGTTTCGACAAATCAGCGCCCACGGGATGAAACGATTCAAACCGCGGCATTCCTTCATGGCATGACCTTTGTGGAAGGCGCTATCGTCCCCGCAGCGCCGTCTCCACCGCCCGCGCATTGGCAAACAGCGCCGCGTCGCGCCCGCCGGCCGCCGCCAGCATCAGGCCGACCGGAGCCTCGCCCTCGACGTGCGCGGGCAATGAGATCGAGCAGCCGTCCAGCATGTTGATCAGTGTGGGGTTGCGCAGCAGTGTCAGGTTGGTCTTCACGAAGAGGTCGTTATCGGCTTCCAGCGTGGCGATGGCCGGGGCGACCATCGGCACGGTCGGCATGGCGAGGACGTCGTAGGCGGAGATCGCCCGGTTCGTTTCCTCGATATAGGCGCGGCGCAGGTGCAGCATGTCGATATAGTCCGCCGCCGTCTGCTCCTTGGCGCGCAGGATGCGGGCGCGCACACGTTGGTCGTATTGCTCGCCGTGCTCTTCCAGCAGGTCGCGGTGCCAGGACAGCGCTTCGGGGGCCGGGAAGCCGCCCTTGCCGTTGATGCGGCCGACCATCTCGAATTCCCTGAGCGGAATTTCCGTCACGATGGCGCCGGCATCGGCGAGGCGCTTTATTGCCGCTTCGAAGGTTTTGGCGACATGCGGCTCGATACCATCGAAGACGACGGATTGCGGCACGGCGATGCGCAGGCCGGCGACGGAGCGCGCGGCTTCGCCATCCAGTGACGTGCCGCTCAGGATTTCATGCAGGCTGGCGCAGCAGTCGACGCTGTTGGCCAGCGGGCCGATGGAATCGAGCGTGAAGGAGAGCGGCAGAGCGCCTTTGAGCGGAACGGCGCTGGCCGTCGGCTTGTAGCCGACGATGCCGCAGAGCGCTGCCGGGATGCGGCAGGAGCCGCCGGTGTCCGAGCCGATTGCAGCAGCCGCCATGCCATCTGCGACGGAAACGGCAGCACCCGAGGAGGAGCCGCCGGGAATGCGACCGGTGGCGCGGTCATAGGGATTGGCCGGCGTGCCATAATGCGGGTTGATGCCGACGCCGGAAAAGGCGAATTCGGTCATGTTGTTGCGGCCGACGACGACAAAGCCTGCGGCTTTGAGGCGCGCGATAGCGGGCGCATCGGCCTCGGCGGGCGCTGCATTCGCCAGCACTTTCGAGCCGGCGGGGGTGGGGTCGCCCGAGAGGTCGAACAGGTCCTTCACCGCAATCGGAATGCCGGCGAAGCGCGAGGGGGCGAGGCCAGCCTTGCGCAGGTCGTCGGCGGCCTTCGCCGCGGTCCGGGCCTTGTCCGCATGGACCTTGACGAAGGCGCGTGCGCCTTCGCCTGTCTCATCGGCAATGCGCGCGAGCGACCCTTCGACCAGTTGCGACGACGTGATCTTGCCCGTCGCCAGATCGGCCGCAAGTTCGTTCAGTGTTGCGCGCATTGCTTATCTCCTGCCTATGCCCGAATCAGACCGGATCAAAATAGTGGATTTCGAGCAGCATGCAGCCCTTCTCCGACTTGAAGGGGCCATGCGGCGCATGCGGTGGGCGGCAGGCATAGGTGTTGGGCGGGAAAGTCTCGCCGCCATCGCCGTTCTCGTCGTTGCCGACCGTCAGGTCGCCGGAGACGAGATAAACCTCTTCCCAATATTCATGCTCGAACGGCTTGGTGGTGAAGACGCCCGGATCGAACTTCAGGAGGCGCGTGCGCGTCCCGCCACGGTTCTCCTCATCGAGGGCACCGGAAATGATCTTCTGCTTGATGCCCTGCGGATAGCCAACGGGCACTTCCCAGCCTGTCGTCATGTCGAGTGTGTAGAATTCGTCGTGTTTCTTGTTGACCGGCATCGGGTCCTCCTGTGGTTGAAAGCGGGAGAGCGGGCGCGCCGGAAGGCACGCCCGCGAAGAACGGCGTCAGGCTGCCTCGGCGGCCTTCAGGCTGTCCTCGAGCGAATAGGAATCGAGCATGTTCTGCAGCAGGCCGTCGGCGGCGGACCAGTCGTAGGTGCGGAAGGCGTGGTTCTTCGTCACGAAGGTCGCGCCGGCATAGAACATCTCGTACTGGTGATGGCGCGAGCCGAACTCGGAGCCGACGGCATCCCAGGCGAGCTTGTAGAATTTGACACGGTCCCGCGAGGAAGCAGCCGGCGACTGCTGCGTCTTGTCGATGAGGCGCGCCAGTTCCGGATTGCCGAAATCGTCGACCGAGGAGGGCAGCATGATCATGCCGCCACCGGCAAGTTCGCGCAGCGTATTCAGGATCTTCGGATAGAGCTGCTGGGTCAGCACCTGCGCGCTGTAGAGCGTTGCAGCATCCGGCACGAAATAGGCGCCGACCTGCTTGCCCTTGGCTTCCATCGCGGCGACCAACGCGTCCACCATGCCGGCCTCGGCGGCGAGCTGGCCAAGCATTTCGCGCACCTGCGGGAACTGCGAGATGCCGTTGACGTCGGTGGTGCGCTTGGCAATGCCGACGAGGAAACGCAGCTTGACCGACAGGCGGATCATCGCCTGGTAGTTCTGGTAGACATGGGCCGGCGTCGCATGGAACTGCTTGGCGCACATGGCGACATCGCCATCGATGAAGACGCGGTCCCACGGAACCTTCACGTCATCGAAATAGAGCACGGCGTCGTTCTCGTCGAAGCGGCTCGCCAGCGGATTGTCGAAGACCGAGGGCGAGGCTGCCTCATAGGACTTGCGCGACAGGATCTTCAGGCCCTTGGCATTCATCGGAATGGCGAAGGACAGCGCGTAGTTCTCTTCACCCGCCTTCAGCGGCTGGATGCAGGTGACGAAGACTTCGTTGGCGACGACACCGCCGGTCGCCAGCATTTTTGCGCCGCGCACGGTGATGCCTTCCGCGTCGCGATCGACCACGCCGGCCGTCAGGAACGGATCGGCCTGCTCGGCGGCATTCTTCGAGCGGTCGGCCTGCGGGTTGATGATGACGTAGGTGAGATAGAGGTCGTTGTCGCGGGCATATTTGTAATAGTCGGCGAGGTTGCGCGCGAATTTCGGGTTGTAGTCCTCGAAGACGTCGCGGCCCATATACATGCCGGCGATGCAGGAGGCGACATGATCAGGCGCGCGGCCTAGGAAGCCGCCATGCAGGCCGGTCCAGGCTTCAAGGCCGGCGCGGCGCTTGACCAGTTCCTGGTAGCTGCCGGGCAGTTCCCAGATGCGGTTGGCGCGGCCGCCTTCCGGCGTCGCATAGGTCATCAGCTCGGCATTTTCTGGGGCCTTCGCGAAGTCGAACATCTTTTCGACCGAGCGCGCGACATTGGAAAAGGCGTCATGCGTCGTCACGTCATTGACACGGGCGCCATTGATGAAAATCTCGCGGCCATCGCGCAGGCTAGCAAGGTGCTCCTTGCCGGATTTGGGTTCGGACTCGCTCATAGTATGCATCCTCCAGAGGGTTTCAGTAATGCAGGGGCAGGGGCCAGGCATCGACATCGATGCGCGGGCCGGCGACGCTGTGGTAGCGGCCGCGGAAGAACAGCAGCGGCTCGGCCGCCGTATCGGACGTGCGGAAATTGATGACGCGGCCGAGGAAGATCAGGTGGTCGCCGCCTTCATGGCAGGCATAGGGCTCGCATTCGAACTGGGCGATGGCATTGGTCAGCCGCGGCGCGCCCTTGTGGCCCTCGGTGTGGTGCACGCCGGCCCACTTGTCGCTCGAAGCGCGGGCGAACTGGTTGGAGAGGTTCTCCTGCGTGCGGGCGAGGATGTTCACCACATAGGCATCCGCCTCGCGCAGCGCATCAAGGCTCAGTGCCTTGACGCCGACGGAAAACAGCACGAGCGGCGGATCGAGCGAGACCGTGTTGAACGAGGTCATCGTCATGCCGATCTTCTCGCCCGATTTCGATAGCGCCGTGACGATGGTCACGCCCGTCACGTATTCGGCAAGCGCATTGCGGAACTGCCGCTCGTCCATCGCCTGTCCTCCCTAGCGATTGTTTGTAATATAGCTAAGTTATAAAGCTATTTTTTGACGTGTCAAGGCTGTGATATTTCACTGTCATGGTAGGTGCGCGGACGCAGGATGGCGCAACGGTTCAAAGCGAAGCCATGAACCGGATGTGGCTGGTTTCGATGTGTTTTTCGGGGAGGGGCCGGAAGGGCGTGGCCGCGGACCAAGGGCCGCCGGCGAAAAGACACCGGCCGCGCACGAGGCGCGGCCGGTGTTTTCAGGCTTAGAAGCTGACGGCGCGGTCGCCGTCTTCGTCCTGGATGCGGGTGGGCAGGCCCATGCCGTTGAGCAGGTTGATGAAGGGTTTTGGCGCCAACTCTTCGATGTTGGCCATCTTCTTCACATCCCACTCGCCGGTGGCGACCAGCATTGCTGCTGCGACCGGCGGCACGCCGGCGGTATAGGAAATGCCCTGCGAACCAACTTCCTCATAGGCTTCCTTGTGGTCGGCCACGTTGTAGATGAAGACGGTCTTTTCCTTGCCGTCCTTCATGCCCTTCACGTAGTCGCCGATGCAGGTCTTGCCTTCGTAGTTCGGCGCAAGCGACGACGGATCCGGCAGGACCGCCTTGACGACCTTGAGCGGCACGACCTCAAGCCCCTCGGCGGTCTTGACCGGCTGTTCGGAGAGCAGGCCGAGGTTCTTCAGCACGGTGAAGACGTTGATGTAGTGGTCGCCAAAACCCATCCAGAAGCGCACATTCGCGCCATCCATGTTCTTCGCCAGCGAATGCACTTCGTCATGGCCGCAGAGATAGGCGCGGCGCGTGCCGACGACCGGCAGGTCGTAGTCCTTGCCGATCTCGAACATCTGGTTGGTCTGCCACTGGCCATCCTGCCAAGAATAGACGACGCCGGTGAATTCGCGGAAATTGATTTCCGGGTCGAAGTTCGTGGCGAAGTACTTGCCATGGCTGCCCGCATTGATGTCGACAATATCGACGTCGGTCACCGTGTCGAGATATTCGTCCTTGGCGAGCTTGGCATAGGCGTTGACCACGCCCGGATCGAAACCGGCGCCGAGAATGGCGGTGATGCCCTTCTCTTCGCATTCGGCGGCGCGCTTCCACTCGTAGTTCCCGTACCACGGCGGCGTCTCGCAGATCTTGCCCGGCTCTTCGTGAATCGCGGTGTCGATATAGGCGACGCCCGTATCCATGCAGGCGCGCAGCACCGACATGTTGAGGAAGGCGGTGCCGACATTGATAACGATCTCAGACTTCGTGGACGTGATGAGCGCCTTGGTCGCCTCGATGTCGAGCGCGTCGAGCGCATGGCCTTCGAGCACGCCCGGCTGTTTCATCGCCTTCTTCTCATGGACCGACGCGATGATCTTTTCGCACTTCGCCTTGGTGCGCGACGCGATATGGATATCGCCGAGCACGTCGTTGTTCTGGGCGCACTTGTGCGCGACCACCTGTGCGACGCCGCCGGCGCCGATGATGAGGACGTTCTTTTTCATATCGGGGGATATCTCCTTCTACCCGTATCGCCTCAGGAGAGGCTTTCTTCGTAGTCCGCGTAGGTGAATTCGCGGACCGTTGTGATGCTGCCGTCCAGTTCGCGGATGGCGATCGCCGGCATTTTCACGCCGTTGAACCAGTTCTTCTTGACCATCGTGTAGCCGGCTGCATCCTGGATGGAGATGCGGTCGCCGACCTTCAGCGGGGCCTCGAAATTGAACTCGCCGAAAATATCGCCGGCGAGGCACGACTTGCCGCAGACCATGGTGCGGTGCGGCCCGGTGTTCGGTGAAAGCTTGGCGTTCTCCCGGTAGATCAAGAGGTCCAGCATGTGGGCCTCGATCGAACTGTCGACGATGGCGAGGTCCTTGCCGTTGTTCAGCGTGTCGAGCACCGTCACTTCCAGCGTGGTGGATTTGGTGATCGAGGCTTCGCCCGGCTCCAGATAGACCTGCACGCCGTAGTCGCCGGAGAACCGCTTCAGCCGCTCGGCGAATTTTTCCAGCGGATAGGTTTCGCCCGTGAAGTGGATGCCGCCGCCGAGGCTCACCCATTCGGCCTTCTTCAAGAGCGGCGCGAACTTCTCCTCGATCGTGCCGAGCATGCGGTCGAACAGGTCGAAATCGCCGTTCTCGCAATTGTTGTGGATCATGAAGCCGGAAATGCGGTCCATCACGGGTTCCACCTGCTTCACATCCCATTCGCCCAGCCGCGAGAACGGGCGGGCCGGGTCGGCGAGGTCGAAGGTGGAGGAGGAGATACCGGGATTGAGGCGAAGGCCCCGCACGATGCCGGATGCCTTCTCGCCGAAACGATCGAGCTGGCTCACCGAGTTGAAGATGATCTTGTCGGCGTGGCTGATGACCTCGTCGATCTCGTAGTCGGCATAGGCGACGGAATAGGCGTGCGTTTCCTTGCCGAAACGCTCATGGCCGAGGCGCACTTCGTTGAGCGACGAGGAGGTCGTGCCGTCCATGTAGTCGCGCATCAGATCGAAGACCGACCAGGTGGCGAAGCATTTCAGCGCGAGCAGCGCCTTGGCGCCGGAAAGGTCGCGCAGGCGCGCGATCTTTTCCATGTTGGCGATGAGCTTCGACTTGTCGATCAGATAATAGGGTGTCGTGAGGGACATGGGGACCTGTCTTCTTGGCGGGTGGATTGGCGCCGGCCCGGCCGGCAGCGCGATAGCAACGCGCAAAGCGGAGGCGCAAACCTCCTGCTTCAAGCGGCTAAAAGGGGAGACCGATGTTACGGTATCGTTGTCCGGGCACGGCGATGTGACAGCGCTTTTGCGCTGTTGCCTCTGTCGCGGTGCTTGAGCGGAGAAAGGACGCGCAGGCGCGGCGCCCGCACCGGCGAAACGGTGTCAAAGCCCGATTGTGCCGCAAGGGCACCCATCAAAAAGCGTTCTTCCGTTCGGGGGGCATTGATAGCGCCCATCCCCGATTGGAAGAGGGTGTGCCAAGACATGGCGTCCTCCCCAACCAGCAGATGAAACCTGCAAATAAAGTCGGCGCTCTCTAGCACGATGCCGCGGGAAATATCAATGCGCCTCTTTGTCCGGAATTTTTCGCATCCCCTCTTGCACCTCTAGTCGCTAGAGGTCGTAGAACAGCCTCGACAGACTGAAGAGGATTGTATGATGTCCGATGTGAAAGAGACGCGTTTCCGGGTTGGCGGCATGGATTGCGCCTCCTGCGCCAGCAAGATCGACACGGCCGTGCGCCGCATGCCGGGGGTTTCGGACGTATCCGTTTCCGTGACCGCCGGCACCATGCGCGTGCAGCACGACGTGACGAGCGACCTTGACGCGATCCGCAAAAAAGTCTCCGGCCTCGGCTACGCAGTGACGCCGGCGGCAGCGATTGCGGAAAAGCCGGCGGTGAAGCACGAGCACGGTCCCGGTTGCAGCCACGATCATGACCACGGGCACGACCATTCCCATGATCATGATGACCATGATCATGACCATACGGACCATGACCACAAGCCGAAGGCTGCGGCCATCGAGGGCCTGCACGGCCACGATCACGGCCCGTCCGAAGGTCCGTGGTGGAAGGGCAAGAAGGGTCGGCTGACGATTCTCGCCGGTGCGTCGCTGGTCATCGCCTACGGTGTCGGCCATCTCTTCCCGGCCATCGAGACCTATGCTTTCGTCATCGCGATGTTCGTCGGTCTCCTGCCGATCGCGCGCCGCGCCATCATGGCGGCCCTCGCCGGCACGCCGTTCTCCATCGAGATGCTGATGACGATCGCCGCCGTCGGCGCGGTGGTCATCAACGCCACCGAAGAGGCGGCGGCCGTCGTTTTCCTCTTCCTCGTCGGCGAATTGCTGGAAGGGGTCGCCGCCGGCAAGGCGCGTGACAGCATCCGCTCGCTCTCCGCCCTCGTGCCGAAGACCGCACTCCTCGAAGAGAACGGCCGCACCAAGGAAGTGCCGGCCGAATCGCTCGCGGTTGGCGCCGTCATTCTGGTACGCCCCGGCGACCGCATTTCCGCCGATGGCGTGATCATCGACGGTGAAAGCGCCATCGACGAAGCGCCCGTCACCGGTGAAAGCACGCCGGTCAACAAGGACGTTGGCGACACCGTCTTCGCCGGCACGGTGAATGGCGATGCGGCGCTGCGCGTGCGTGTCACCGCGGCGGCTGCGGACAACACCATCGCCCGCGTCATCAAACTGGTCGAGGAAGCCCAGGAATCGAAGGCGCCAACCGAGCGCTTCATCGACCGCTTCTCCAAATACTATACGCCCGGCGTGGTCGTCGTTGCGGCGCTCGTCGCAATCATCCCGCCACTGTTCCTCGGTGGCATCTGGAGCGAATGGGTCTACAAGGGCCTCGCCGTGCTGCTGATCGGCTGCCCCTGCGCGCTTGTCATCTCGACGCCCGCCGCCATCGCTGCATCGCTGTCCGCCGGCGCCCGTCGAGGCCTGCTGATGAAGGGCGGCGCGGTGCTGGAAGGCCTCGGCAAGCTCACCGCCATCGCCTTCGACAAGACCGGCACGCTGACCGAAGGTAAGCCGAAGGTTACCGACATCGTCGCCTTCGCACAACCGGCCGATGAGGTGCTGCGCCTCGCTGCTGCCCTCGAAGCGGGCTCCAGCCATCCGCTGGCGCTCGCCATCCTCGGCAAGGCCGCGGATGACGGCATCGTGCCGCCGGTGGCAAGCGGTTCGCGGGCGCTCGGCGGCAAGGGCGTCACGGCCACCGTGGAGGGCAGGCAGGTCTTCCTCGGCTCGCCGAAGGCGGTTGCCGAACAGGTCACGCTGTCCGACGAGGTCAAGGCCGCCACTGCAAAGCTCAACGATGATGGCAAGACCGTCTCCATGCTGGTCGTCGACGGCGTGCTCGTCGGGGCCATCGCCATGCGCGACGAGCCACGCGCCGATGCAGCGGCCGGCCTCAAGGCACTGAAGGATGCGGGCATCAAGACGATCATGCTGACGGGCGACAATGCCCGCACGGCAAAAGCCGTCGGCGCCGAACTCGGCATCGAGGTGCGCGCCGAACTGATGCCGGAAGACAAGCAGCGCATCGTCGGCGAACTGCAGCGTGAAGGTTATGTCGTCGGTAAGATCGGCGACGGCATCAACGACGCGCCAGCACTTGCTGCCGCCAATGTCGGCATCGCCATGGGTGGCGGCACGGATGTGGCACTCGAAACGGCGGATGCCGCCATCCTGCACGGCCGCGTTGGCGATGTCGCGCTGATGACGGATCTCTCCAAGCGCACCATGCGCAACATCGTGCAGAACATCGTTCTCTCGCTTGGCCTCAAGGGTGTGTTCCTGGTGACGACCATCGTCGGCATCACCGGCCTCTGGCCGGCGATCCTCGCCGATACCGGCGCCACCGTGCTCGTCACGCTGAATGCGCTGCGCCTGCTGCGGCCGATCAAATGAAGCGCAGGACATTCATTGGTCTTGCAGGCGTGCTGGCCGCGATCGTCGGAGCGACGGTCGCGGCACAGGTTCCTGCAACGGAAAAGCCAAAGCAGCGCATCTTCGCCTTGCAGACGGTCGACGGCAAAGCCTTCGGCTCGGCCGATCTCGCCGGAAAACCCTATCTCGTCTTCTTCGGCTTCACCCATTGCCCGGATGTCTGCCCGTCGGCGCTGTTCGAGCTGAGTGCATTGCTGAAGGACATCGGCCCGGCGGCAGATCGCATCACGCCGCTCTTCATCTCGGTCGATCCTGAGCGTGACACTGCGGAGCTTTTGAAACTCTACATGACCTCCTTCGACCCGCGCATCATCGCGCTCCGCGGCGATGCGGCCGAGACGAAAGCGGCGGCGGATGCGTTTTCGGCCACTTACAAAAAGGTGCCGACGGCCTCGGACAGCTACACGATGGACCACACTGCCGGCCTCTTCCTCATCCGTGCGGATGGCCGGCTCCAGGGCATGCTGGACATGCACGAGCCGCGCGAAACGCAACTTCAGAAGCTGAAATTGCTTGCAGCGTCCTAGTCGTGCTCGTCGTGGCAAAGGTCGTGGTTGGCAAGGGCCCGTATGACGTAGCAGTCGCGGACCTGGTCGGTGTGGCAATGGCTGGTGATGCGCACCAGCTCCGCCTCCAGCTTCTGCAGGCGCTCGATCTTGCGCCGGACGGTCGAAAGCTGTTCGGCGGCGATGCGGTCGGCATCGTGGCAGGGGCGTTCCGGGTGCTGGCTGAGGACGATCAGTTCGCGAATGGCATCGATGGTGAGACCGAGGTCGCGGGCGTGCCGGATGAAGGCGAGGCGTTCGCGCTCCTCGTTCGAGTAGCGCCGCTGGTTGCCCTCGGAGCGCTCGGCATGGGAGAGCAGGCCCATCTGCTCGTAGTAGCGGATGGTCGGAACCTTGACGCCCGTGGTTTTGGAAAGATCTCCGATCGTCAGCATCTTGTGCTCCTCGTCCTGGTCGCGACATTTTCGGCTTTCACGAAATCCTGAAGAGCCGTCCTGCGCAATGGCTCTACAGTGCTTGCACACAAATGTGAGGACAATCGTGGCAAATCAAGCGTGCTTTCTTCTCTCGCTGCTCGGGCTCATCGTCGCCACTCCGGCGGCTGCCGCGCCGATGAGCGCCAACGGTGGGATCGTGCCGCATGAGGCAATGTTATCCGGGCTTTCCGTCGAACATGTCGATATCGTTGCGGGCGCGCAGGGTGCCCCGGCGCGGGCTTACCTGACCATCTACAATGCCGACACTGCCGACAAACGCATCATGGCCATTTCCGCCGATGGGTTCAGCACGCCGGTCGTGAAACGCCGGGATTCTGGCGTTTACGAAACCCTCACGGTCGCGGATGCCTTCCTCGTCATCCCGCGCCAGGCGGAACTGTTCATGGCGACGGGATCGCTCTTTCTGGAAATGGATGAGACGCTGGGCGTTGCCGGTGAGCGTATGATGTCCGTGGCGTTCGACGACGGAACCATCCTGACGGTTCCGGTGACGTTGCATCCGCCGGGCGGCGTGCGTACGGCGCATCATCATGGCTTCGGGGACTTCGAATAGCGCCGCTAACAATTTGTTGTTCGCCGCGTGTGCCTTCGTGATCACTCGGCGTCCGAAACCGGCAATGAGGGGCTTGATGCTCAAGCGGCTTGAGGTTTTATGCTCGCTTGCATTGGCTGGAGCCCCGGATTCGGGCACTGGAGACGGTATGAGGCCGTTGGCAGCCATAAGATTAACGAAGTTCTAAGCAATCGCTTGGACTCTAAGCCTGAAATGCGTCGTTTGCCAAACGGCGCGCCACGGATCCCTAACAACCGAAATCGACCCATGTTTGCGTTGCGCCACCGCCCCTTTCTTCAGAATGCCCGTCCACGCCTCTCGCTCCTCGCGCGGCTTGCCGCTGCGACCGTTGCCGGCGGCCTGCTCGCCGGCTGCATGGCCATGGATGTGGCCTCGCTCGCCGAGGCGCCGCAGCTTTCCAGCAAGGTGAAAGCGGAGATGTCGAAGAAGAAGATGAGCCCGACCAGCCCCGTGCTGGTGCGCATCTTCAAGCAGGAAAGCGAACTGGAAGTGTGGAAGGTCAATGCCAGCGGCCAGTATGCGCTGTTCAAGACCTATCCGATGTGCCGCTGGTCCGGAAAGCTCGGGCCGAAGACGAAGAACGGCGACCGCCAGGCGCCGGAGGGCTTTTATCACGTCTCCGCAGGCATGCTGAACCCGAACTCGCAATATTATGTCTCCTTCAACCTCGGCTACCCGAACCGTCTGGAATCCGCACTCGGCTATACGGGTGAGGCGCTGATGGTACACGGCGCCTGTTCGTCCTCCGGCTGCTACGCCATGACCGACCAGGGTGTCGGCGAAATCTACGCCATCGTGCAGAAGGCGCTGGATGGCGGTCAGGCGCGTTTCCAGGTGCAGGCCTATCCATTCCGCATGACGACGGAGAACATGGCCAAGCACAAGGGTGATCCGAACATGCCGTTCTGGCGTACGCTGAAGGAAGGCTATGACGCCTTCGCCTTCACGAAGCGCCAGCCGAAGGTTTCCGTCTGCGGCAGCCGCTACGTCTTCAACAAGGAATTCGTCGACGGCGAACCGGACGATCCACTGGCGCAGTGCCCGGCGGTCGTTGGCGGCTCCGAAGGCGACCTGATGGCGAAGATCGGCGCTGAGCAGAAGAAGCTGGATGCCGCCATCGCAACCACCACGACGGTCTCGAGCTTCGCCTATATGGACGGTGGCATGCATCCGAGCTTCCGCACGCTGCTGAAGCAGCAGGGGGCCAAGGGCCTTGCCGCCCGGATCTCGCGCACCAAATATCCTGTCAGCCGGCCTGAAGCCGCGCTGGCCGATCCCTATGAAGATTGACATGTGAGGTCTGTATTGACGGGTGAAAGCGTAAGCCGCCGATCCTTCCTGCTCGGCAGTGCAGGATTGGCAACCACTGTTCTGGCTGGCTGCACCACGCCGGTTCGCGAAAGGGTCGTCGTCGCGCCGGAGCCGGTCGATACCAGCATCTATGCTACCATGTACGGGCCGAAGCCGGACGAGCAGTTTCCGCTGCCGGCCATTCCCTATCAGAAGATCGACCGGCGCTTCTATCGCCAGATGGTACCGAACCCGACCGGCGAGCGGCCCGGCGTGATCGTCGTCGATACGGCAAACCATTTCCTCTACCTGACCTATGAGGATGGCCAGGCGATGCGCTACGGCGTCGGCCTCGGACGCGCCGGCTTCGAATGGGCCGGCCGTGGCGTTATCCAGTACAAGCGGCAATGGCCGCGCTGGACGCCACCCGACGAGATGGTCGCCCGCCAGCCGGAGCTGGAACCCTACAGCATCGCCAATGGCGGCATGGAGCCGGGCCTGAAGAACCCGCTTGGCGCCCGCGCGATGTACATCTTCCAGAACAACGAAGACACGCTCTACCGCATCCATGGTTCGCCGGAATGGTGGACGATCGGCAAGTCCGTCTCCTCCGGCTGCGTGCGCATGATCAACCAGGATGTGGTCGATCTGTTCAACCGCGTGCAGAACGGCACCCCCATCGTGGTACTCGGCAACGCAGCGGTCGCCGCCGCCTATTGACTGCATACGATTTTCGCGCGTTATTGCGTACAATAAATGACCCGCCCTTTGCGCGGCGGGTCAAGCTGTGCGCAAATGGAGACGCGACATCATGGCCGGGATCGAGACGCTTTTCACCAATGCCAAACTGGCAGACGGATCGCTGAAGGACATCGGCGTTGCCGCCGGTCGTATCGTGTCGATCGAAGCGGCCGGCACGACGTCCGGCGCTGCCGGGCAAGTCGACATCGCTGGTGCTCTGCTGGTGCCCGGCTTCGTCGAGGGGCATATCCATCTTGATACCAGCTTCTACGGCGACAAATGGATTCCGCACAAACCGTGCACCAACGGTTTTGACGTGCACGAGCGCGTGGCGTTCCAGGCCGAGAACATGGCCATTGCGGCTCCCATGGAGGAGCGCGCCCGCAAGCAACTCGAACTCTGTGTCGCCAACGGCTCCCTCCACATGCGCAGTCACGTCATGGTGGACGGTTCGATCGGGCTGAAGTCGCTGGAGACGATCCTGAAAATCCGTGAGGAATATCGGGATATCATCGACATCCAGCTCGTCGCCTTTCCGCAGAACGGCATCCTGAAGAGCCCCGGCACACCGCAGCTTCTGGATGAGGCGATCGCGCTTGGCGCCGATCTCGTCGGCGGTCTCGATCCGGCAAGTTTCGACCGCGACCTGCAAGGCCATCTCGGCGTGGTCTTCGGTGTCGCGGACAAGCGCGGCGTCGGCGTCGATATCCACCTGCACGATTTCGGCTCGCTCGGTGTCTTCACCGTGGAAGAAATCTGCGCCCGCACGGTGGCGCTCGGCATGCAGGGCAGGGTGGCGATCAGCCATGCCTACGGCCTCGGCGATCTCGACGCGGATTCTGCCCGCCGCATTGGCGCAAAGATCGCCACTGCCGGCGTCTCGATCATGACCAACGCCCCCGGTGACCACGCTTTTCCGCCGGTTGCCCTGCTGCGCGCCGAGGGCGTTACCGTTTTCGCCGGCAGCGACAACATCCGCGATTCCTGGTGGCCTTATGGCGATGGCGACATGCTGGGCCGTGCGATGATGATCGGCTACCGCTCCGGTTTCTACACGGACGAGGAGCTGAGTGCTGCCTTCGACGTCGTGACCACTGCCAGCGCCAAGGCCCTCGGCCTCGAAGGCTACGGCATTGCAATTGGTGCGAAGGCGGATTTCGTGACGCTTAACGCCGAGCATGTGCCGGAGGCCGTGGTGGCGGTGCCGAAGGGGCGTCGGGTGTTTAAGGCCGGGCGGCTCGTTGCCGAAAGCGGCACGGTTGTTCGCTAATCAAAGCAAGAAGGGCGTGCCATTGGCACGCCCTTCTTTTGACGTTTCAGAAACCGCTTACGTCCGCGGCTTCAGGTTCTCGGGGTCATACAGCGGCTTGTAGCCGATGCTGACGACCTCGACCGGGTAGGTCTCGGCAAAATACTCGATGTTGAGCTTGCGGCCTTCCTGGCAATAGGCCCAGGGCAGGTAGGCCAGCGCGATGTTCTTGCCGATGGTCGGGCCGAAGGCGATCGAGGTCGTGTAGGAGCGGCGGCCGAGCTCGTCGATGAGGACTTCGCCGGTTTCCGGATCCATGACCGGCAGGTTGCCGAGCGGGTAGCGCTTCACGCCGTTTTTGTCGGTGTTTTCGGTCATGACAAGCGTGCAGAGCATCGCCGGCTGGTGCGCGCGCGCCTTGTACTCCAGGTGCTTCGCCTTGCCGCAGAAGTCGGCTTCCTTGACCTTCGGGCGGGCGAGGTCCGCCTCGATGAGGTTGTACTGGGTGAGCAGATCGGCGTTCTGCAGGCGCAGGCTCTTTTCCATGCGGCGCGAGTTGGCGTAGGTCTCGACACCGAAGGCCATGACGCCAGTCGACCGCAGGGCATCCCAGACGGCGAGGCCATCCTCGTACTTCATGTGCAGTTCCCAGCCCTGCTCGCCGACATAGGAGATGCGGAACGCTGTCACGCTCTTGCCGGCGATCTCGATCTGCTTGATCGCGGCGAAGGCGAAATTCTCCTGGTCGAGGCCGGCCGGGTCCGCCACCACCTTCTTCAGGTTTTCGCGGGCGTTCGGGCCCCAGATGCCGATGGTGATGTACTTTTCCGACGTGTCGGTGATGGTGACATCAAGGCCACGGTCCTCGGCGACGCGCTTCATGTAGTGGAAGTCGCGCGGGCCGGCGTCGGCGCCGTTCACTAGGCGGCAGCGGTCGGCCATGCGGAAGACCGTGAAGTCGGCGCGCACCATGCCCTCGTCGTCGAGGAAGTGGGTATAGACGCCCTTGCCGATATTGCCGTCGCCGCCGATCTTTGCCGCGCACAGCCATTCCAGCAGCTCGACATGGTCAGGGCCTTCGATGTCCACCATGTGGAAATGCGAGAGGTTGACTATGCCGCAATCCTCGCTCATCGCCAGATGCTCGGCGTTCGAGACGCGCCAGAAGTGACGGCTGTCCCATTCGTTCTCGCGCACCGGAACGCGATTGCCGTATTTTTCGAGCAGGTGCTCGTTGGCGGCGTAGCCGTGCGCACGCTCCCAGCCGCCGAGTTCCATGAAGTAGCCGCCGAGTTCCTTTTCGCGCTCATGGAAGGGCGAGCGCTTGGCGCCGCGGCCCGAGGCATAGGGTTCGCGGTTGTGCACGGCCGGGAAGTAGATCTTCTGGGCGGCCTCGTAGCTGCGGCCCTCGATGAACTCTTCCGTCAGCTGGTGCGGGTAGAAGCGGGAATAGTCGATCGAGTTGTGGTCGATCTCGGTGCGGCCGTCCGTCATCCAGTCGGCGATGAGCTTGCCGTAGCCGGGGCCGTCCTTCACCCAGATGGCGACGCAGTACCACAGGCCGCGCACCTTCTGGCTTTCGCCGCAGGACGGGCCGCTGGCGGCGGAAACCTGCAGCAGGCCGTTGAAGGAATGGCCTTCGTTGTAGCCGAGCTCGCCGAGGATCGGCGTCAGTTCCATGGCCTTTTCGAGCGGCTCGAGGATCTGCTCCATGTCGAGGTCGCGCTGTGAGGGCGACAGGCGCGCCTCGTGCTTTTCCAGAATGTCGCGCGGGTGGCAGAGACGCGGATTGGTCTGTTCGTAGTAACCCCACTCGATCTGGCCGCCCTCGGTGGTTTTCGGGTCGCCGGTGTCGCGCATATAGGCGGAGTTGCCCTGGTCGCGCAGCAGCGGGTAGCCGATTTCCTTGCCGGTCCCTTCGAATTCGTTGTACGGGCCGAAGAAGGTCAGCGGGTGATCGACCGGCATGACCGGCAGGTCTTCGCCGACCATTTCGGCGATCAGGCGGCCCCAGATGCCGGCGCAGACGATGACGTGATCCGCCATGATCGTGCCGCGATGGGTGACGACGCCCTTGATGCGGCCGCCCTCGACGATCAGCGACTGGGCCGGCGTGTTGCCGTACACCTGCAGCTTGCCGGACTTTTCGGCGGCATCGACCAGCTTGCCCGCAACCGTCTGCGAGCGCGGCACGACGAGACCGGCATCCGGATCGAACATGCCGCCCATCACCTGATCCTGTTCGATCAGCGGGAACATGTCCTTGATTTCGGCCGGCGAGACGTAGTGCGCGCGCGTGCCGAACGCCTTGGCGGAGGAGAGCTTGCGCTTGATCTCTTCCATCCAGGTGTCGTCGCCGGTGCGGGCGACTTCCAGGCCGCCGATACGGGCGTAGTGGCCCATCTTTTCGTAGAAATCGATCGAATACTGGGTGGTCCAGACCGACAGGTAATCATGGCTCGTCGTGTAGCAGAAGTCCGAGGCATGCGCCGTCGAACCGATGTCGGTCGGGATGCCCGACTTGTCGATGCCTACGATATCGTCCCATCCGCGCTCGATGAGATGATGGGCGATGGAAGCGCCCACGATGCCACCCAAACCGATGATGACGACCTTCGCCTTTTGCGGAAACTCTGCCATGTGCTGGACCCCGATGAAATATTGCGGCCGATTTTAGGGCCTCGTTCGGTGCCAGTGCAGCCTGTCTGCGACGGGGCAGCGACCAGTTCCGACAGTCGCCGGAACCGTCGCCCTGCGCCGGCGGCCCGACCCTAGCGGATCGCGCCTCCGGCGCAACGCTTTTTCTAGACGGTTATGCCGCGACGCCAAGCGGCTCGACCGCCTCCTTGTCCAGCACTGCCCGCACGGCCGGCCGCGCCTCGATCCGCCCTGCGAGCCCGCGCAGTACTGCCGGCACCTCGATGCCGCACATCGCAGCCCATCGCAGCATGACATAAAGAAAGGCGTCGGATGCGGTGAAATGCGTACCGAACAGATAGTCGCCGTCGACACGCGAAGCGATCCACTGGAACCGGCGGGCAAGCGTCTCGGACAGCCACGCCTTTTCCTCTTCGCTTTCGCTGAAGAACAGCCGCACGAAGGGCTTTTGCAGTTCGGTGGAGATGAAGGCGAGTATTTGCAGGTGACGCGTGCGGCCGAGCGGTCCGTCAGGGACAAGGCCGTCGCCCTGCATGGCGATCCAGTCGAGCAGGGCGACGTTTTCGGTCAGCAACATATCGTCGTCGAAGACGAGCGCCGGCACGTAACCGTTCGGATTGATCGTCTCGTAGCTGCTACCGTCCTCCAGTTTGTGCTGAAAAATATCGACCTTGTGCGGACGGAAGGGGAGGCCGGTTTCGTGCAGCAGGATATGCGCGGCCTGGCTGCAGGCGGTGGGGGCGTAATAGAAATCCATCTCTCGTCTCCTTGTTGATGAGGCGAGTGTGACGGCGATCGGTCAGGATGGTCAGAGGCAAACGCGCTGCCTTCGGGGCAAATGCGCCACTAATCGCCGAGGGCGCGAAGGCGATTGCGCTGGCGATATTGCGCGGGCGTCACGCCGACGCGGCGGCGGAAGAGTTTGCGAAAGAAGGTCGGGTCCTCGTAGCCGACGGCAACGGCGATCTCCTCGATGGCGGTCGGCTCGGTCTCGAGCATCTGCTTGGCCTCCTCTATGCGCATCGCCTGTACATAATCCACCGGCGCATATCCCGTTGCGGCCTTGAACTGCCGCTTGAAGGTGCGTTCCGCCATGCCCGAGCGTGCGACCATCGCCGTCACCGGATTTGTGGTCGCGTAGTTGTCGGCAAGCCAGGTCTGTACGTCGGCAATCGCCGCATTGCCGTGCTGGCGCGGCCGGACCATGGCGGCAAAAGGAAGCTGGCCATCGCCGCGATCACCGATGAGAAAAAGCCGGGCGATGCGCGCCGCTTCCTCCGCACCGCAGAAGCGGCCGATGAGATAGAGCGCCAGGTCTTGCCAGGACGAGGCGCCACCGGTCGTGATCAAGCGTCCGGCCCGTCCACTGTCGCAGAGAATGCGCTCCGGCCGGAATTTCACCGCCGGATAACGATCACGAAAAACGTCTGCCATGATCCAGTGTGACGCCGCCTCCGTGCCGTCGAGAAGGCCGGCTTCGGCCAGCAGCACCGCGCCGCTGCATGCCGAACAGACGAGTGCATCGACCTCGATATGTCGGCGAACCCAGCCGATCTCCTGCGCCCAGCGGCCTTCCGGCGACATGCCTGGATCGAGATGGATGTCGCAGATGATCACAATGTCGGCGGCGCCGTCCACGAGCCCCTGTTGCGGCGTCACGCGCAGGCGACTGCCCGTCTCATACGCGCCTGTCTCGGCTGCAACGAGCGTCGGACGAAGGCTGCGTAACGCGTTTGGGCCACGGCCGGCTTCGCCCAGAACCTCGTGCAGGCCATAAGGCGCCATGGTGCCGCTCTCGGGAAGCGAAAGGATGGCGACGGTCAGGGGACCGGTTGGTCTGGGTCGTGATGGCATGGCCGGAGTTTGGCACATTTGCCCCGAATGTGTCGAGAACGTCTCTACACGGCAAAGGCGGGCCGCGTCATGCTTTCCTCATCATCAATCGCAGAAGAGAGAACGTCATGGGCATCGAACAGGGAACCGTCGACATCACGAAAACCTTTGCCGCACCGGTCGCGAGCGTCTTTGCGGCTTGGGCGGAAGAAGCGGCGCAGCTGGTCTGGGGTGATCCCGGTCCGGACTGGCAAATGCATTTCGAGCGCTTTCGTTTCACCGTCGGCGAAAGCGACATCTGCCGCTTCGGGCCAAAAGACGGCCCGATTTATCTGAATGAAAACCACTATCTGGAGATCACGCCGGATAACCGCATCGCCTATGCCAGCACCTTGCGGGAAGAGGGTGTGCTCACTTTCGCTGGCACGGTCGTCGTGACCTTCGCACCCGCGCAGGGCGGCACACGCATGCGTCTCATAGAGCAGGGTCTCTATTTCGACGGCCGTGACAAGGCGGACGATCACCGCGCAGGGTGGCGGGCCATGCTGGAGGCTATGGATTCGTACCTCCAGCAAGGCGCGCACCCTGCCGGGCGCTAAAGGTGTGCCCGTAGGCCTTCGGGCGGCGGATTGAAGAAATCGTCCGCCAGCCCATTCTCGTAGATGACCGGCGCGGCGCTGAACTCTTCCTCGGAGACGTCGTCGAGCGTGCCGGCATTGATGCAGTAGAAATGCCCCATGAAGTCCTTGTGATAGCCGCGCGAAAAGGGGCGGATGCCGCAGCGCTTGCAGAAATAGTGGTCGACATCGCCCACCGGCCAGCCGGATTTGTCGGCGCGGTAGCTGACAAGGTGGTCTTCGCCGGAAAGCAGCTTGAAATCCTCGCGCTTCGTGAAGGTTTTCAGCATGCGCGTGCGCCGGCAGAAGGAGCAGTTGCAGCGCCGGAGGCCCTCATCGAAGTCGAGCACGCATTCGTAGCGGATGGCGCCGCAATGGCAGCTGCCGTGATAGGTCTTCTTCATCGGTTCCTCCTCAGGCCTGATTTTGCAGGATGTAGGCGACGAGCCGGTCGAGGCATTCGCCCCAGCCCTCGGCATGGCTGTCGCGGGATTCGGTGGTGTCAAAGGGCGTCTGCGCAAAGGTCAGCCGCGTCCTGGTCCCCAGATCGTCAAAGGTGACGGTCACCAGCGTGTCCGGCCCGTCCTCCTCGGTCCAACGGAAAGTGAAGACGATGCGGCGGTTCTCGACGATCTCGCGATAGGTGCCGCCCATCGGGTATTCCTCGCCCTCCGGCGACCGGATGACGGCCGACCAGGCACCACCGGGACGAAAGTCCATACGAATGGAATGGGGCGTGAAATCCTTCGGCCCCAACCAGCGGGCCATGTGCTCCGGCGAGGTCCAGACCCTGAAGACGAGCGACGCGGGCGCGTCGATCAGGCGCTCGATGACAAGGCCGATCGGTTCTGCGGGTTTGGTGGTCTGCTGCATGGTCTTCCTCCTCAGCTCTTCTTGTCCGGGTCGCCGGCCTGCAATTCCTTGAGATAATCGTCGAGCCGGTCGAAGCTCGCCTCCCAGAAGTGTCGGTAGTTGGAGATCCAGCGGTTCGCGATCTTCAGCGGCGCGGCCTCCAGATGGCAGGGTCGCCACTGGGCGGTGCGGCTGCGCGTGATGAGGCCGGCAGTCTCCAGCACCTTCAGGTGCTTCGAGACCGCGGGAAGGCTCATGGCGAAAGGGGCGGCGATTTCGTTGACTGTCGCATCCCCTTCGGAAAGTCGTGCGAGGATCGCCCGGCGTGTCGGGTCCGCAAGGGCGGCGAAGGTCAGGCTCAACGGGTCGCTCACATCATTTATCCATCAGGTTAATTAACTTATGAGTTTAATACTGCCGCCGACCCAGTCCGTCAAGCCCGGCCGCGACTTGACAGGGGAGGGGGCCGCTGCGATCGATCGTGGCGGCAAGGGAGATTTTTTGATGAGCGACAGCGTGGCCACGTCCGCCGATCTGCCGGAGCCGCCCGGCCACGGCGTGCCCTTCGGTGAGGCGTTGCGTGTGTGGGCGCGCGTCGCGGCCCTCAGCTTCGGCGGCCCGGCAGGGCAGATCGCGGTCATGCACCGCATCGTCGTCGATGAAAAACGCTGGATCGGCGAGAGCCGTTTCCTGCACGCGCTGAACTACTGCATGCTGCTGCCCGGGCCGGAGGCCCAGCAGCTCGCCGTCTATATCGGTTGGCTGATGCACCGTACGGCCGGTGGCCTTGCCGCCGGCCTGCTGTTCATCCTGCCGGGTTTTCTGGCAATCCTGGCACTGAGCTACATCTACGTCATCTTTGGCGATGCGAGCGTGGTCGAGGGCCTGTTCTTCGGCCTCAAGGCAGCGGTGCTGGCGGTGGTCGTGCAGGCGGTGTTCCGCATCGGCAGCCGCGCGCTCGCCAATCCGGCGATGATCGCCATCGCCATAGGTGCTTTCATCGCCATCTTCGCCTTCAAGGTGCCGTTCCCGCTCATCGTCCTCGTTGCTGCCATTGTGGGCTATCTCGGCTCGAAATCCGGGTCGCGGCTTTTCCGCACCCTGGGCGGCCATGCGGCCGCCAGGGGGGCCGTGCTTCAGGATCGTGATTCGCTGCTTGGCGAGGCGACGCCTGCCCATGCCCGCCCCAACCTCGCCTGGTCCCTGAAGATTTCGGCTGCACTTCTCTGTCTCTGGCTCGGGCCTGTCCTGCTGATCTGGTTTTTCGCTGGCGGAAACAACGTCTTCGCAGAGATCGGCACCTTCTTCAGCAAGATGGCAGTCGTCACCTTCGGCGGTGCCTATGCGGCGCTCGCCTATGTCGCGCAGGAGGCGGTTCAGCACTATGGCTGGCTTAGCCCCGGCGAAATGCTCGATGGGCTCGGCATGGCTGAGACCACGCCGGGACCGCTCATCATGGTGCTGCAATTCGTCGGCTTCCTCGGCGCCTATCGCAATCCGGGCAGTCTCGACCCCATGACGGCCGCGACGCTGGCCGCAATTCTCACCACCTGGGTCACATTCGTACCGTGCTTCCTCTGGATCTTCCTCGGCGCGCCCTTCATCGAAAAACTGCGCGGCAATGTGGCGCTCTCCGGTGCCATGTCGGCCATAACCGCGGCCGTCGTCGGCGTCATCCTCAATCTCGCGGTCTGGTTCGCCGTGCACACGCTCTTTGCCGATGTGACGGTGTTTGCCGCCGGGCCGCTGCACGTCGAACTGCCGGTCGTGGCAACGATCATCCTGCCCGCGGCGCTGCTTGCTGCGGCGGCGGCCTTCGCGCTCTTCCGCCTCAAGACCTCGGTATTGCTGACGCTCGGCCTGTGCGCCCTCGCCGGGATGGCCTGGACGCTGCTGGTCGGCTGAGGCATCAGGAAATCACGTTGCGTATGAAGCGCACCGTTTCGGTGCCGGGATTGGCATAGGCATAGCTCCGGTCGGTGCCGTAGACGGCGAAGGTGCCGGCCGCATAGCTCTTCGCGGTGCCGGAAAGCTCCAACTGCAGCGTGCCTTCCGTCACGAACACCATCTCGTGCCAGCCTGCCGGATCGGGCTCGGCGTCGTAGCGCTCGCCAGGTCCCAGCGACCAGAGCCACATCTGCGTCTCCTTCGTCGCCGGCGCCGAGCCGAGCAGCACTGCGGTGCTTTCAGGATCCGTCCCCCGCCACGTCACCTCGTTGATCTCGGCGGAGGGGGCTTGGGCTGGATCGCGCACCAGATCGACAAAACCGACACCGATCGCGCCGGCGAGCTTGTCCAGACTGGACAGGCTGATATTCGCGTCCCCCCCTTCGAGGGCAACGATCATGCGTCGGCTGATGCCGGAGGCTTCCGCCAGCGCCGCCTGGCTGAGGCCTGCTGCCTGCCGCAGGCGCCGCAGATTGCCGGAGACATGGGCGAGTACGTCGCCGCGTTCTTGACTGTGCAATATATTGCTCATATCGTCCCGATATTGAATGGGCGGCACTGCCGCATGCCGCCTTCTAACCCGAAAGGACCCGGCCATGAAGATACGCGATTTCGGTGTTGAAATCTGGATGAACCGTTACGAGAACCACTGCGAGTTGAACCTCGCGGAAACCTGCGTGGAATCGCTGACCGTTGCGGAACTCCTGGATATGGCCGGCAAGCGCGAGGATATTCTCGCGGAACTCCTGCCGATGAAGCTGACCTACGGCGCCATCGAAGGCAGCGAGCGGCTGCGCGGCCTCATCGCCGGCATGTACGAAAAACAGGCGCTCGAAAACGTCGTCGTCACCCACGGCGCGATCGGCGCCAATGCGCTGGTGCACGAGACGCTGGTGGAACCGGGCGACCGGGTCATCTCGGTCCTGCCCACCTACCAGCAGCACTATTCCATCCCGGAAAGTTTTGGCGCGGACGTGCAGATCCTGAAGCTCACGGCCGAGCAGGGCTTCCTGCCGGATCTCGCGGAATTGCGCCGCCTCGCGACGCCCGGCACCAAGCTCATCTGCCTCAACAATCCGAACAACCCGACCGGCTCGCTGATGGATCGGGAGTTCCTGCTTGAGGTCGTCGAGATCGCGCGGGGCTGCGGCGCCTGGATCCTCTGCGACGAGGTCTATCGCGGCACCGACCAGCACGGCAACGGCATCACCGCCTCGATCGCCGATCTCTACGAGAAGGGCATCAGCACCGGTAGCATGTCGAAAACCTATTCTCTCGCGGGATTGCGTCTCGGCTGGATCGTCGGGCCGAGGGACCTGCTGCACGCCGTCTCGATCCACCGCGACTACAATACGATCAGCGTCGGCATGCTGGACGACCATTTCGCCGCCATCGCACTGGAAAACCGCGACAAGATCCTCGCCCGCAGCCACGCCATCACCCGGACCAATCTGGCCATCCTTGCCGAATGGGTGGACGGTGAACCGCTGATCTCCTGGGTGAAGCCGAAATCGGGCACGACGGCATTGCTGAAATACGACCTGCCGCTCACCTCCGAGGCTTTCTGCATCAAGCTCCTGGAATGCACCGGCGTCATGCTGACACCCGGCAGCGCCATGGATATGGAGGGGCACCTGCGCATCGGCTACACGAATGGCGAGGACGTACTGCGCGAGGGTTTGAAGCGGATTTCGGCTTTTTTGGCAGAGGAACGGGCCGTTTTGGCTGCCTGATAGTTGGTTTTCCGCCCGTTTCCTGAATAAAAGCTTAAAAGACCCATGCATCAATCGCATGGGTGGCGTGCCGGCTTAGCGCTGTTCCGCATTGCAGCATAAAGCTATAAAGCGGGCATCGAAAGACGCGGCGCCACGGACCGGTGCCGAACAGAGAGCCTCACGAAAGGGGATCATCATGAACATGGCACGTTCCTTCAGCAATTGGCGCAAGTACCGTCAGACCATCAACGAACTCGACCGCATGAGTGCACGCGAACTGCGCGATCTCGGCATCGAGCGCTCGGAAATCAAGTCGGTCGCCCGCGCCGCCGTCGGTTTCTGATCGACCGCCGTCATACGGCAGAATTTTGAAGACGCCCGCCCCTCGGCGGGCGTCTTCGCATATGCGAAGAGTTGTATCCGAAACAGGATTGGTTCGGGAAGTTGAGATATTCGGTACGCGCATAACGCATAGCTGCATTGCAAAACGATGCCTATGAAATGATCAAGAATCGAATATAGTCATATTTATCGAAGCAACGTACCTCCTCCCACGAAGCTTCGATGTTGCAGAAGGCCCACTCCTCCTCCCAGGGCTGACTGCGGGAATGGCGACACTCCTCCTCCCAGTCGTCATTCGGTTCTATCGGAAAGCCTGCCGCACCTCCTCCCGCGGCGGGCTTTTCCATTTCTGGACCCTCCCTCTCTCAAAATGAAAAAAAGGCCGCGGAAACCACGGCCTCTCGAAATTTACAGGGCGAAGACGCTGTCAGGCGACGCTTCTGAGGATCGGCGCGTCGGCGTATTGGGCCTTGGGGATCTGTTTCAGCACTTCCAGCGCCAGCGCCCGGGCGTTTTCCTGCGCCTTGTCGAGATTGCTGACGCGTTTTGAATCCATGGTGTAGAGCGTCCCGCCGCAGCCGAACATGTCGCGGAAAGCGGCGCGTTCGATGATCGGCGTTTCGAGCAGGTGCACCCGGCGGGCAGCGAGCAGCTCCTTTACGGCCGTCATGGCGCGCGTCGTCACCATGGAGTTGACGCGGGTCAGGACGACCGAATGGCGGATGCGGATATCGGCCTTGTCTTCGAGATATTGCAGCAGCTCGATGACATTTGCGCCGCCCTGCGCATCCATGGCGGAGCCCTGCACGGGGATGAGCACGTAGTCTGCGTATCCGACCGCCTTGGCAAGCAGCGAGCTACGCGAACCGGGCAGGTCGATCAAAACGAAATCGGCGCGGGCCTTCTGCTCCTGGAGCTGGCGGTCGATCGTGCTCATGGTGACGTAGGGCACGACGCTCAGGCGATTGCCGAGCAGACCCTCGGAATTCTCATACCAGCGGGTGATCCAGTGCTGCGGGTCGGCGTCGAGCACCGAGACGCGGAAGCCAAGGCGGGCAAGCTCGGTCGCAAGCAGCAGCACGGCGGTGGTCTTGCCGGCGCCGCCCTTGGTGTTGGCGAAGGTGATGACAGGCATGATGGTCCCCGGATCGGTTCTTGAGTCGGTCATCGCTCCTGCAACTGCACCATGCATGGTGCATGGCCATCCTCTTCCATTATGGTTAATGCCAGGTGAAAATCGAAATAGTCGACGTATAGTTTCGGGCAAAAACAAAAGGATAGGGTGCGTGCACCTATCGCCGGCGGTCGGCGGCGAGGATCTCGCGGGCGAGCTGTTCCAGCGGCAGGATACGATCGACGCCGCCATGGGCGATCGCCTCCTTCGGCATGCCGAAGACCACGGACGTCGCCTCGTCCTGCGCGACAGTATAGGCGCCGGCCTGGTGCATCTCGGCCATGCCGCGCGCGCCATCGTCGCCCATGCCCGTCATGATGACGCCCATCGCGTTGCCACCGGCCGAACGGGCAGCGGAACGGAAGAGCACATCGACGGACGGCCGGTGACGGGAGACGAGGGGGCCTTCGCGCACCGCGACGTGGTAGCGCGCACCTTGCCGCTCCAGCATCATGTGCTTGTCGCCGGGCGCGATCAGCACATGGCCGCGCAGAACCGGATCGCCGTGCACGGCCTCCTTGACCTCGACTTCGCACAGGCTGTTCAGCCGTTTGGCGAAAGCGGCGGTGAATTTCTCCGGCATGTGCTGGACGATGACAAGACCGGGCGAGTTTGCCGGCAGCTGCTCGAGCATGACACGGAGCGCCTCCGTGCCCCCGGTAGATGCGCCAACGCAGGCCACCATTTCCGTCGTCTTCGCCATGGCGCGGCCGGAAGGTGGCGGTAGCACGGCGTCGGCGGTGAGTTTTGCCGTCGGGCCTGAAGGCACGGCGGCTCGTCGGTGAGAGCCGATGCGGGCGACGGCCGCGCCCTTCACCGCCTCGCGGATGCGCACGCCCGATTCGGCGAGATGGTCGGCCGCACCGATCTTGGGCTTCAGGATGATATCGACAGCACCGGCCTCCAGGGCCTGCATCAGCGTTTCGGAGCCTTCCTCGGTGAGCGAAGAGCACATGACGACGGGGATCGGCCGCTGCGACATCAGCTTGCGCAGGAAGGTGATGCCGTCCATGCGCGGCATTTCCACGTCCAGCGTGATGACGTCGGGGATTTCTTCCTGGATTTTCTTGGCGGCCATGAACGGATCGGAGGCCGCCCCCATCACCTCGATCTCCGGATCCTGCTCCAGCACATGGGTCAGTGCCTGGCGCACGCTTGCCGAGTCGTCGATGATGAGAACGCGGATTTTCTTGACCGGAAGGGGCATCAGATCTTCTTGAAAACCGTGTTGGCGACCTGGCGCACCGGCAGGGTGATGCCGGTGACCGTTTCGGAGTGGCCGACATAGAGGAAGCCGCCGGGCACGAGGCAGTCGCAGAGCCTCGACAGCACCTTCGCCTGGGTTGGCTTGTCGAAATAGATTAGCACGTTGCGGCAGAAGATCATGTGCATCGGCTCGCCCACCTTGTAGGCGCTGTCCATGAGGTTGAGCCGCGCAAAGCCAACCGTCGAGCGCAGGCGCGGATGGATGCGCACCTCGCCGCGCGCGGCATCCCGGGACGTCATGACATACTGGCGCTTCATGTCGGCAGGGACGGGCTGGACCATGTCGCGCGGATAGACGCCGCGCCGCGCCGCTTGCAGCACGTCGGTCGAAAGATCGGTGGCGAGGATGCGGTAGTCGAGGCCGGGTTGGCCATCGATGAAATCCTGCAGCACCATCGCCATCGTATAGGGTTCCGCGCCGATCGAGCAGGCGGCGCTCCACAGCCGCAGCCGCTTATGGCCGGCCGCGACGATTTCCGGCAGGCCGGTTTCGGTCATGTAGTCGAAGTGTTTCGGCTCGCGGAAGAAATCGGTCTTGTTGGTGGTCACGGCATCGATGAGGAAGATCGCCTCCTTGTCGATGCCGCCACGCTTGAAGAGGTAGTCGCAATAGTCGTTGAAGTTGGGGATGCCGGTCGCCCGGAGCCGTCGCCGCAGGCGGCCTTCCAGCATCGTCAGCTTCGTTACCGGCATCTTGATGCCGCTATAGTCATAGATGTAGCGTGACAGGGCATCGAAGTTCCGGCTGCTCAAGCCTTCCTCCGCCCCATGCGCCCGCAATGCTGCTCCCACGCCCGTTCTCCTGAAATTATGCCGTGGCGGCGAGGCGGTTGGCGCTGCCCATCATCGCGACTTCCGCGCCCGAGAACAGGCGCGCAAGATCGACGATGACGACGAATCCGCCGTTCCGGCGCACCACGCCTGAAATGTAGTCGGATCGCCAGCGCACGCCGATATCCGGCGCACCCTCGATTTCCTCTTCGCGGAAAGGAATGACCTCGAAGACCCGGTCGGCGACGAGGCCAAGCGTGAGGGTCTTGTCGCCCATCGGCACATCGAGCACGAGGGCCCGCGTGTGCGGCGTCTTCTCCGTCTTCGTCATGCCGAGACGAAGACGGAGATCGATGACCGGCACACCCTGGCCCCGCACATCCCGAAGCCCGAGCAGATAGTCCGGCCCGTGCGGGATCTTGAAGGCATCCTCATGGTCGAGGATTTCCCGCACCACCGAGACCGGCACGGCAAAGACCTCGTTTTCGAGACTGAAGGTGACGAACTGGGATTCGGAGGACGTGCCGGCCATGATTATGCGCTCTCCCTGAAGTCTGCGTCGTCGGCATCCGGGCCGCCCATCGACATGTCGAGGGCAAAGCCGCGGGCGCGAGCCTGCTGGGCATTGACGCTGTTGTCGGACTTGCGAACCTGTGCTGTGACGGACTTGGCGACCGGGCGTGTCGGTACCGGTGCCGGGCGGCGCTGGGCAACCATCGGTGCGCTGGAGGCGCGGTCGACACGGAAGAAGGCAATCGAGGTCTGCAGCTCCTCGGCCTGGGCGGCAAGCTCTTCCGACGTGCCGGACATTTCTTCCGAGGCGCCGGCATTCTGCTGGGTCACCTTGTCGAGTTGCTGGATCGCCTCGTTGATCTGCGAAGCGCCGATATCCTGCTCGCGGCAGGCAGCGGAGATTTCGGAAACCAGCTCGGCGGTCTTGCGGATATCCGGCACCAGGCGGTTCAGCATTTCACCGGCTTCGGTCGCGACGGAAACCGTCTGGCCGGAGAGCGTGCTGATTTCGGCGGCCGCCGCCTGGCTGCGCTCAGCGAGCTTGCGCACTTCCGAGGCGACGACGGCAAAACCCTTGCCATGTTCGCCGGCACGGGCCGCTTCCACGGCGGCGTTCAAGGCGAGCAGGTCGGTCTGGCGGGCGATTTCCTGCACGATGGAAATCTTCTCCGCGATGGTGCGCATGGCGCCGACGGCGCGGCCCACCGCTTCACCCGAAGCCTCGGCGTCCTTGGCGGACTGGCGGGCGATCTTTTCGGTCTGGGCGGCGTTGTCGGCGTTCTGCTTGATGTTGGAGGCCATTTCTTCCATCGAGGCGGAGGCCTCTTCGGCGGACGACGCCTGTTCGGTGGCACCCTGCGAAAGCGTTTCCGAGCTGGCGGACAGTTCCTGGCTACCGGACGATACGTTGTCGGCGGCCGACAATGCGTCGGAGACGACGCCCCGCAGGCGCTCGACCATGCTTTCCAGCGACAGGCCGAGCGTATCCTTGTCGGACAGCGGCTTCGGCGTCACGGTCAGGTCGCCGTTGGCGATCTGGTCGGCAATCGACGCGGTGTTGCGCAGGTTGCCGGTCATGACGTTGATCGTGTCGACCAGATCCTTGATCTCGTCATTGGTCTTGATTTCGATATTCTGGTTGAGGTCGCCGATGGCGACGGCTGCCGTGGCGGCCTGGATCTTGCGCAGGCCAGTGTTGATGCCGAGCGCAATCCAGACGGCGGCGCCGACGGCGAGCAGCAGCGCGGCGCCCGAGATCGTCAGGATGAGGTTGCGCGTGCTGGCGTACTGCTCGTCGGTATCGTGGTCCGCCTTCGTCATCAACGCCTTGTTGGACTCGATGCGGTTGTTGATTGTCTCTTCGATTTCGTCCATCAGGCGCCGGCCTTCGCCGGTCACGATGCGGATGGCCTCGGCCGAATTGCCGGACGCGACGAGCGAGCGGAGCTGGTCGTCGACGCGGATCAGCTGCTTTTCCTTCTCCGCGACCGCCTGCCATTGCTGGATGGCGGCGGGGTCGGTCGACAGATCGATCAGGGCCTTGAGTGTTCCCTCGAAGCGCTGCCTGTTGCGGTCGCTGGATTCGGTATGGGTCGCGATGTCCCGCTGGTTCGTGGCGGTGGCGAGGTTCATCTGGGCGCGCGCCAGGCGAAGCTGGTAGTTCGCGAGGTTCTGCGCAGTCTCGAGGCGGGCGGACGGGCCCGCGATCATGTCGGAAATCGCCTGATTGAGCGAAGACAGGCTCATGATGGCATAGGCGGACGTGCCGGCCATCATCAGAATGATGACGCCGAAGGCAATGGCAAGTTTCAGTTTAATGGTAAGGCGCATCTCGAATAGGTCTCCTTGTCGCAGATGCCGTATTGGTGGCAGGGCACCCGAAACGACGGGGCCCGTTACGCGCGAAGACCGATACACTCACCCTTCCGCGGGCCGCGGGAAGGCGGCCCTTTTTTGCCAGCGCTACACGCGCTGGGTCGATTTGGCAGCGCACCCGTTGCCGGGTGCGCTGCCATTGTTTCCAATCAGGCGCTTTCGCGGAAATCCGCGTCGTCGGCGTCGGGGCCACCCATCGACATGTCGAGGGCGAAGCCATTGCCGCGCGTTGCCTTGGCGCTTGTCTGTGCGGAGCGGTAGGCCGGGGAAGCGGCCGGTCTCTTGATGGTAACAGGTGCAGCCATCTTCGCCGCCGTCGCCCGCAGCTTGCCTACGTGGTTCGGTTGTTCCTTGCGCGAGGCGTTGTCGACGCGGAAGAAGGCGATGGAGGCCTGAAGCTCTTCCGCCTGGGCGGCCAGTTCTTCCGACGTGGCGGACATCTCTTCGGAGGCGCCGGCATTCTGCTGGGTTACCTTGTCGAGCTGCTGGATCGCCTCGTTGATCTGCGAGGCGCCGATATCCTGCTCGCGGCAGGCCGCGGAGATTTCGGAAACCAGCTCGGCGGTCTTGCGGATATCCGGCACCAGCCGGTTCAGCATTTCGCCGGCTTCGGTCGCGACGGAAACCGTCTCGCCGGAGAGCGCGCTGATTTCAGCGGCCGCTGCCTGGCTGCGCTCGGCAAGCTTGCGCACTTCCGAGGCGACGACGGCAAAACCCTTGCCATGTTCGCCGGCACGGGCCGCTTCCACGGCAGCGTTCAAGGCGAGCAGGTCGGTCTGGCGGGCGATTTCCTGCACGATGGAAATCTTCTCCGCGATTGTGCGCATGGCCGTGACGGCGCGGCCGACGGCCTGGCCGGATGCTTCCGCGTCCTTGGAAGACTGGCGGGCGATCTTCTCCGTCTGGGCGGCGTTGTCGGCGTTCTGCTTGATGTTGGAGGCCATTTCTTCCATCGAGGCGGAGGCCTCTTCGGCGGAAGACGCCTGTTCGGTGGCACCCTGCGAGAGCGTTTCCGAGCTTGCCGACAGTTCCTGGCTGCCGGAGGAAACGTTGTCGGAGGCCGAAAGTGCATCGCCGACGACGCCGCGCAGGCGGTCGATCATGGTGTTGACGTGGCCGAGCAGATCACCGATCTCATCGCGGTTGGTTATGACAGCCGTCTTGGTCAGATCGCCTTCCGCGACATCACGAACGGCGCCGACGGCGCGATTGAGACCGCGGCTGATGGTGAGCGAGATCCACACGGCTGCAATGACGGCCACCAGGAAGGCTGCGACCGCAACGGCAATCATGATTATGCGGGTCGAAGCGTATTGTTCTTCGGAGGAGATACCCGCCTCTTTCAGGCGGCCGCGCTCCAGCGCGATGATCTCTTCGAGCAGCTTGTCGATTTCGGCGACAGTGGCGCGGTTTTCGGTGACCGAGATTTGCAGCGCGGCGGGGATGTTGCCCATCTTGGCCAGCGCGCGGATGCGGTCTTCCTGCTTGTTGTATTCGGCGTCCAGCGTGCGCACCTGGTTCCAGATAGCCCGGCCTTGCTCCGTCGCCTTGGCTTCAGCCGCCGAAAGGGCCTCGCCGAAGCCGATGCGATGGGCGTCGCTCTTGTCGAGCGCGTCCTTGGCTTCATCGGGATTGGCGGCGAGCAGCAGGTTCTTCTGCTGGCGGATTTGCTGGAGTTGCTCGCTATAAATCGTCATTGCCAATTGCAGGCGTTCGGACGGGCCGGTCAGGATGCCGTCGAGCGTGTTGTTCAGCGTCCCAAGGCTGAGGATACCGTAGGTGGCCGTGCCGCAAAGCATAAGGATGAGGAAGCTATAGGCCAGAACCAGCTTCGATTTGATTGTCATGCGCATCTAAATATCTCCTCAAAAAATTGGTGAGAAACGCTTAGGGGACGGGTTCAGTGCTCGTGCCGGAACGTGAAGATCGCGTGCATGTTGGGCACGATGATAAAGTCACTGTCGCGCTTGACCAGGCAGTCGATATAGTCCGCCCGCCAGCGCATTCCGACGCTTGGCGGCGGTTCGCTGGCTGTCTTGCTCAAGGTCGTCACCTCGTTGACCTTGTCGGTCCGCACGCCGATCAGCACGGGCTCGCCGTCCAGTTCGAGTTCGATGACGATGATGCGGCTGTCATTGGTAACCGTTGTCGCTTCCATGCCGAACGCAATGCGGATGTCGGCAAGCGGAATGACGCGTCCCCGGAAATTCAGGATGCTTGCGACGAAGGGACGAGCCCCCGGCACAGGCGTTTCAGGCAGAAGGTCGAGGATTTCCCGCACCATCACTGCTTCGATGGCGAAGGTTTCCCCGGCGATATCGAAGGTCAGGACCTCCAGTTCGTCGTTTTCGTTCCAGTTGGTGACGTCAACTTTTTTCAGAGCCTGGTTCATCCTGCCGCGCGCAATTGCGCCTCCCGCTGTTGTCCCGCGCTGACCAGATGGGCCACGTCTAGGATCAGCGCGACACTGCCATCGCCGAGGATGGTCGCACCCGAGAAGGTCGCAATATCATGGTGCAGTTTGGACATGGCCTTGATGACCGTCTGGTGGTCGCCGATGATCTGATCGACGACGAGGCCGACGCGCTCGGTGCCGGTCGAGATGACGACGATCTTCTGGTAGGGGTCGGGCTGGGTGCCGGTGCGAAACTGGTCGCGCAGGCGCAGGAACGGCACGAGGCTGTCGCGCACCGAGATGAAGCTGCGGCCGTGCGAGCGAAGATCGTCTTCGAGTGACAGTTCCAGGCATTCCTCGACCGCCGAGAGCGGGATGACGTAGCAGCCCTGGCCGACGCGCACGAGAAGCCCCTCGATGATGGCGAGCGTCAGCGGGATGCGCAGCGAGACTTGCGAGCCTTCGCCGGGGTTGCTGGTGATGTCGATCGCGCCGCGCAACGCCTCCACCGTCTTCTTCACGACATCCATGCCGACGCCGCGGCCGGAGAGGTTGGTGACGGTTTGAGCAGTGGAAAACCCCGGCTGGAAGATCAGCTGGAGCAGCTCCTGGTCGGTGAGGGCCGCACCCGGCTGGATGATGCCCGAGGCTTCCGCCTTGGCGCGCACCCGCTCGCGGTTGATGCCGCGGCCGTCGTCCTTGATGGTGATGATGACCTCGCCGCCTGTCTGGTGCGCCGAGAGGATGACCTTGCCCTTGGCGTCCTTGCCGGCGGCGAGGCGCTCTTCCGGCTGTTCGAGGCCATGGTCGATCGAGTTGCGCACGAGGTGCACGAGCGGGTCGGCGAGGCGATCGATGACCGTCTTGTCGACTTCCGTGGTCTCGCCCTCGGTGATGAGTTCGATCTCCTTGCCGGTCTCGCGCGAAAGGTCGTGCACGAGGCGGCGGAAGCGGCTGAAGAGGCTGGCGACCGGCATCATGCGCAGCACCATCATCGTGTCGCGCAATTCGCCGGACAGTCGCTCGATTTCTTCCGAGACGGAGCGCAGGCCGAGATCGGTCGCCGTGCCGGCAAGCTGGGTGAGGCGGGACTGGGCAATGACGAGTTCGCCGACGCGGTCCATCATCTCGTCGAGCCGTTCGGCCGGGACGCGGACGTTTTCGGCGGATTTCGCCTGCTTGGAATCGTTGGCCGCCTGGATAGCCGGCGCTTCGCGCTCGGTAACGACCACGGCTTTCGCCACCGGCATGTGTACCGGGGCTGCGACCGGCTGGTCCACGGTGATGTCCGTGATCTCCAGTGCCATGTCGTCCATGACGAAAATGAACACGTCCTCGATATCGCTGCGCGGCTTTTCGGTCTTCAGCGCCACGTCCCAGGCGAGATGGATGTCGCGCGGGTCAAGGGTGGCAAGTTCCGGCACCTTCGTCGTGTCGGCGATGATCCGGCAGTCGCCGAGGTCGCGCATTTCATCGAGCAGGCCGAGCGGATTGGTGCCGTTCGCCATGGCATTGGCCGGCAGGCTGAAACGGATTCGCCATTCACGCAGGCCACCAGCCTCTTCGGCCACCGGAGCGGCTGCTGTAACGCTGGCGCTGGCAACGGGGGCAGGGGAACCGGCGCCGTTGACCGCGCGGTGCAGGTTGTCGAGCAGAGCGGCGCTCATCGCATCGTGGTCGCCGTTCGGTGTTTCGAGCAGCGCGCGCATGTGGTCCTGCGCGGACAGCACCGCCGAGACCAGCTCGTGGGTTGCCGGCACATCGCCCTTGCGCACCCGGTCGAAGGCGGTCTCGCAATGGTGGGTGAAGGCGGCGAGCGCCTCGAAGCCGAACATCGCGCCGGAGCCCTTGAGCGTGTGCAGCCCACGGAAGACGGCGTCGATCTGGTTGCGGTCTTCAAGGCTGCGCGTCAGATCCAGCAGGCCGGACTCGATCTGTTCCAGCAGTTCGGCGGCTTCTGTCCGGAAGACTGAGATCGGGTCCGGGTTGTTCATTTGCCGAGGACCTTCTTGGCGATCTTGACGAGACTTTCCGGATCGAACGGTTTGGTGAGCCAGCCGGTGGCGCCGGCGGCCTTTGCCTGCGCCTTGATTTCGCCGTCGGATTCGGTGGTGAGAAAGATGACCGGAACGCCCGTATGCGCGGGCAGCTTGCGCAGCTCGCGGATCATGGTGAGGCCGTCCATGTTCGGCATGTTGAGGTCGGTGACGACGAGGTCGTATTCGCCGGCCTTCAATTTGTTCAGGCCGTCGAGGCCATCGACCGCTTCGGTCACGGCATAGCCGGCATTGCTGAGGGTGACCCGCGTCGTCAGCCGGATGCTGGCGGAATCGTCAACGGTCAAGATTTTCGCGGACATCAATTCGTCTCCTGATGCAACCAGAAATGTGCGGCTTCGGGCGTCATGTCGTCGAGGAAGCCGCCGCGCTTCAGCACGTCGTAAAGGTCTCCCGTCGCAGGCCGGGCAAGTAGAATGCGCCCCGCTTGCATCTCTGCCTGTTTGCGCGCGGCCGTAACGAGTTGGACAAAGCTGAGGTCGATCTGCGCCTCTTCATCAATATCCAGAACGGCAGTCGTGTTTTTGCTTAGAAAGTCCAAGATCAGCTCCTGGACTGCCACTATATTCTTGATGGTGAGCGTCGCCGGTAAGGTTAACGGCGCGTCACCGGGCAGGGGCGATGACATGGAGGCCTCAATATGCGTTTTTAAGGAAAGTATTTCCCGCCACAGATTCCCCAGTCAGGCTTAATGAACGGTAAAGCGCGGTTGCTAAATTCATCCGTTGGTAGTCCGTCTGTAAAAATACAACACCTCTCGCAACGGCAGGTAAATCTGATAAATTATTGTTTTCAATGTAAATTTAGAAATTTAGATATGATAGATATTATTTCTAAATCCCTAATTCTAGGGATGGCTGCATCTTCGGGTAGCAGGGCGGAAAACGGCCCGATGCAGCGGGATTCTACTACATAAGGAAAAGCGAATTTACTGCGCGTTACATTGTTCTCCCTAGGGTGCCCTCACAGAATCTTGTGAGTGGGGTATAGCGTGTCAGGATCAACGAGCGCAGTTCGCATCGAGCGGCAGACGGCTGAAGCGGAGCTCGTATCCCGCCTCGAAGGGGCGCGATCCCGCATCGAGCAACGGTTCCTCGATGGCGGCGTGGTGCTGCTCTCCGTACTCGATCTCCTTAACCGCATGGTCGCGTCGCTGGAAAAGCTCTCCGGCTCTCTCGACGACGAAACCGCCGACGCGACGATCGCCCGGCTTGTCGCGACCATCGACCAGCTCAGCGCACTGCCTGGCACCGAGGAAACGCGCCAGCAGCATCTCGCCCATATCGCCGTCACGGAAAAGTCGCTTGGCGGTTACATCGCGGACATGCAGGAAACATTGCGCTACCTGCGCACCTTCGCGACGACGGCGAAGATCACCGGCGCGGCCATTCCGGATTTCGCAGGCTTTGCGGATGAGATTCTCGCGCGCATCCAGTTCGGTTCCGGCGAGGTCAACGCGCTCGGCGCGAAGATCGGTACACTCGGCAGCGTGATCGGCGCGGCTTCGGTGGGGGGCGGGCAAGCGCTGGAGCGTTTCCACCGCAGCGTTCCCGACATTGCCGGCAACCTCTCGCGCAATGCCGCCGACCTCACCGCCCAGCGCCGCCATCTGTCCCAGCTCGCCGGCAAGGTCGGCGCCTCGGCCCGCCGCGTACAGGGCAAAGTGGCGACGACGTTGTCGTCCATGCAGATCGGCGACATCACGCGCCAGCGCATCGAACATTGCCAGTCCGCCTTCGGCTTCCTCGACGATTATCTGGGGGCATCCGCGCTGGATAGTGCCGCCGCCGCGCGCCTTACCGCGCTGGTGCGTCATCTCGTGCACGAGCAGCTTATCGAGATCGCCCGCGATTTCGAGCGGGAATGCAAAACCGTCGTCGGCACGATCCGCAGCTTTGGCGCGGATATCGATGGGTTGATGGTGCTTCATGGCGACATGGATTCCGGCGACGGCCGCTCTGCCGACCGCGCCATGCGCACGCTGGAGGCCGATATCACCGCCGCGCGCGCGGTGGTTGGAGATATCGAGCAGGCGGCCGACAAGGCCAATGCGCTGGGGTCGAACACGGTCGAGACCGTGCAGGAGTTGCTGAAGGGCGTGAAGACCATTCAGCTCGTGCGCACCGACATCCACTACATGGCGCTCAACACCAACCTGCGTTGCGGCAAGCTCGGCGAAGAGGGGCGGGCGATCAATGTCGTGACGGCGGAGCTGCGCACCTTCTCCGGTCAGCTCGACGATACCGCCGAGCGCATCCTGACGACGCTGCAATCGCTGAAAGGCGACGCCAGCAAGCTTGGTGAGGCGGGCGCAGGCGCAGGGGGCTCGCTTGATGCCCATCTCGAAGAAGTGCTCCACCATATCCGCCGTGCGGGTGACCGCATGGAGGAGGACATGGAGGCGTTGCGCGCCTGCGGCGCGGATATGTCCGCCAAGGCGGGCCGGATCATCGGCGACCTCGACTTCAACGCGGAACTCGGCGACGTGCTCGCCGATTGCTCGGCACGCGCGGGCGAATTGATCAGCCATGACCTGCCTGACATGACCGGCCTTGAAGAGGCGCTCGACGATCTCGGGAGCCGCATCGCGCGCAGCTACACCATGGTGTCCGAGCGCGAGATTCACGCCCGCATCTTCGGTACGACCGTCGAGATGCCGTCGGTGCCCGCTGCCGGCCAGAGCGACGAAGACCTCTTCGACGACGCCCTGTTCTAGGCGCCCGTTTCCGCGCCGCCGCTTGGTTTCGCTGGCGAGCCTTTCCGATCGATCCCCTGTGGTCAGTTTCACTATATTTTTGAAAATATAGCGCTGGCCAAGCCGTAAGTGTCGATATATTCAAAGAGATATCACGCTGCCGGAAAAGCAGGAAAAGGGAGAACAGGAATGAACCGTCGTCTGCTTCTGAAACTCGTCGTCGCCGCCTTCGCGGCCCTGCCACTCACCCTGCCGGCTGCGGCCGCAGAAAAGGTCACGATCTTCGCCGCGGCGAGCCTGAAGAATGCGCTGGATGCCGCAAATACCGCCTGGCAGAAGGAAAGCGGCAACGAGACGACGGTTTCCTACGCCGCCAGCTCGGCACTCGCCAAGCAGATCGAGGCCGCTGCACCCGCTGATCTCTTCATCTCGGCCGACCTTGCCTGGATGGACTATGTCGCTGAAAAGAAGCTGATCAAGGACGACACGCGCTCCAACCTGCTCGGCAACCGCATCGTGCTCGTGGCACCAAAGGACAAGGCGACGACCGTCGAAATCAAGGACGGTTTCGACCTCGCCGGCCTCGTCGGCGACGGCAAACTCGCCATGGGCGCGGTCGACAGCGTTCCGGCCGGCAAATACGGCAAGGCGGCGCTTGAAAAGCTCGGCGTCTGGTCTGCCGTCGAAGGCAAGGTCGCCGGCGCGGAAAGCGTGCGCGCAGCCCTTGCGCTCGTCTCGCGCGGCGAGGCGCCCTACGGCATCGTCTACCAGACGGACGCAGCCGCCGATCCGGGCGTTGCCGTCGTCGGCACCTTCCCGGAGGACAGCCACCCGCCGATCATCTACCCGGTCGCCATCCTCTCGGAATCGAAGAGTGCCGCCGCTGCCGCCTATCTCGACTTCCTGAAGTCCGACAAGGCCGCCCCCTTCTTCACCGAACAGGGTTTCTCGATCCTGAAGTAACACGAGCCTCGCAACAGCCCCGGGCGCTAAACCCGGGGCTCAGTGTGTTGACAGGTCTCACCCCACGCACGTCGTCATCCTCGGGCTTGACCCGAGGATCCACTCGGCAGCCGTGGCATGGATGGTCGGGTCAAGCCCGACCATGACGGAGGTAAGGTTTTCGGGCCTTGTCACGGTCTGGCCCGGTCTCGATGCCCGGGCCACTTGTATTTCGAAGGAACCCGCGTGGACTGGCTTGCCTTGAGCGATGAGGAATGGACGGCGATCCGGCTGAGCCTCAGGGTCTCGACGGTGGCGGTGCTCGTCAGCCTGCCGCTCGGCATTGTCGTGGCGCTGGCGCTGGCGCGCGGCCGCTTCTGGGGCAAGTCGCTGTTGAACGGCATCGTTCACCTGCCGCTCATCCTGCCGCCGGTCGTCACC
Organism: Shinella sp. GW821-FHT11G07; assembly: GCF_058808115.1. Classification (NCBI taxonomy): domain Bacteria; kingdom Pseudomonadati; phylum Pseudomonadota; class Alphaproteobacteria; order Hyphomicrobiales; family Rhizobiaceae; genus Shinella; species Shinella sp. GW821-FHT11G07. The sequence goes on along the minus strand of NZ_JBXARJ010000003.1, from coordinate 448,055 downwards.
GGCTTCCTGCTGCTCATCCTGTTCGGTCGGCGTGGTGCCATCGGCTCCGTGCTTGACGAATGGTTCGGCATCGTGCTGTCCTTCCGCTGGACGGGGGCGGCGCTCGCCTGCGGCGTCATGGGTTTTCCGCTGATGGTGCGCTCCATTCGCCTTTCCATCGAGGCCGTGGACCGCAAGCTGGAAGAAGCCGCCGGCACGCTCGGCGCAAGCCCTTTCTGGGTCTTCCTCACCGTCACCCTGCCGCTCATCCTGCCCGGTGTGCTCGCCGGCATGATTCTCGCCTTCGCCAAGGCCATGGGCGAATTCGGCGCGACCATCACCTTCGTCTCCAACATTCCCGGTGAAACGCAGACGCTGTCGGCCGCCATCTACACCTTCACCCAGGTGCCGGGCGGCGATGCCGGTGCCATGCGGCTGACGCTGGTCGCCATCGCCATTTCCATGGCGGCGCTGCTTGCCTCGGAAGTCCTCGCCCAGCGCATCGGCCGCAAGGTGCATCTCGAATGAGCCTCATCGTTGAAGCCCGTCACCGGTTCGGCGACTTTTCGCTGGATGCGGCCTTTACCTCCGATGGCGGTGTCACCGCGCTTTTCGGTCGCTCCGGCTCCGGCAAGACATCGCTCGTGCGCATCATCGCCGGCCTCACGCGCCCCAAGGAAGGCCGTGTTCAACTCGGCGACGACGTGCTGGTCGATACCCGCCGCCGTCTCTTCATGCCGCCGCACCGCCGCCGCTTCGGTTATGTCTTTCAGGAAGCGCGCCTCTTCCCGCACCTGACCGTGCGCCAGAACCTTGCCTATGGTCGCTGGTTCGCCCCGAAAAGCGCGCGCACGGAAAACCCGGACCGCATCGTCGATCTGCTCGGGATCGGCGATCTGCTGGACCGACAGCCGGAGAACCTTTCCGGTGGCGAAAAGCAGCGTGTTGCCATCGGCCGCGCCTTGCTGGCATCCCCCCGTCTCCTCCTGATGGACGAGCCGCTCGCGGCCCTCGACGAGGAGCGCAAGGCGGAAATCTTGCCCTATCTGGAGCGTCTGCGCGACGAAGTCGGCATTCCCATTGTCTATGTCAGCCATTCCGTCGCAGAAGTCGCCCGTCTTGCCGACAAGGTCGTGCTGATGGCCGGCGGCCGCATCGAGGCGATCGGCCCGGCGTCCGACGTGCTCGGCGGCCCGCGCCTCGCCTCGGCCATGGAACGCCGCGAGGCCGGCAGCGTGCTCGCCGGCCATGTCGAGACGCGCGATGCCGAGCATGGCCTCGCTACCATCCGCCTCGATGGCGGTGCAGCAATCCAGGTGCCCGGCGCTGCCGTTTCGCCCGGCGAGATGGTGCGCATGCGCATTCCCGCCCGTGACGTCATGGTGGCGACGGTGCGCCCGGAAGGCCTGAGCGCTCTTAACATTATCGAGGGCACCATCGAAGCCATCGAGCCGGACGGGGAGGGCATGGCAAGCATCCGCATCGCCTGTGGCGGGGATGCCATCCGTGCTCGCATCACCGCGCTCTCCGTCGAGCGCCTTGCTCTGGTGCCCGGACGTGCCGTTCATGCCGTCATCAAAACGGTGGCGCTCGAGTAGGGCACTTGCAGCAAACGGGAGCCTCGAACCATTCCGCCAGATTTGTCATCGAGCGCGAAAAGGCGGGATGGTGATCAGGGTGTGGAACCGATAGCGTATGGCGGCGCACAGACCGCTTTCGGAGAGACGAGCCGATGCTTCATCACGTCGAGATCTATGTTTCCAACCTCGAGACGTCGCAAACCTTCTGGACGTCCCTGCTCGCACAGATCGGCTATGAAGAAAGCGGTCGTTGGGAGGACGGCTTCACGCTCGCCCATGGGACGAATGCCTATTTGACATTCGTGCAGGTCGCGGAAAGCATGCCCTTCGGCCCTATCACCGATGCAGTGTCGGCCTCAATCATCTTGCTTTTCGCGTGGAGGACAGGGAGACGGTTGACAGGCTCAGGCACTTTTGCCGGGAGAACGGCGTTTCCTGCCTCTATGGCGACCGATACCCGTTCGCAAATGGCGGAAGCGACTATTACGCACTGTTCATCGAGGATCCGGATCGGATCAAGGTTGAATTTGTCGCCGCCTCCGCTGCGGAGTGAGCGGCCACCGGGCAGAATCGACTGCATCACTGACCCAAAGGCAACGGAGCGACAGTCCGAAGCGCTTGAGAAAAGTCACTCGGCCAGATTAGCGACGAGCCACCCGATATCGTCGTCCAGTGCCGCGCGCGCCTTCTCTTCCATGGCGTGGTAATGGGCGATCAGCGCTTCGCCGAAGGGCGTCAGCAGCGCCCCGCCGCCCTGCTTGCCGCCGCGTTGCGATTCCACCACCGGCTGCTTGAACAGCCGGTTCATCTCATCAACGAGCAGCCAGGCGCGGCGATAGGACATGTCCATCGCCCGTCCACCCGCGGAAATCGAGCCGGTCTCCCGGATATGGGCGAGAAGCTCGATTTTCCCGCGCCCGATCCGCCCCTCCGGTTCGAACTGGAGCCGGAAGATGAGTTTCGGTTGGCTTTTGGCGGATGCTGACATGAAAAGGGCCCGTATGAATACGGGCCCAGATATAACAGCGTTTTGCGCGGAGGAAAGCTTATGCCGCGCGCTTCAGCGCATCGCCGAGGATCGAGACGATGTCTTCGAAATGCTGCTTTTCCGCAATCAGCGGCGGCGAGAAGGCGATGATGTCGCCGGTCACGCGGATCAGCAGGCCCTTCTCGAAGCAATCGACGAAGACGTCATAGGCGCGGGCGCCCGGTGCGCCATCGCGCGAGGCCAGCTCGATGCCGGCGATGAGGCCGATCGTGCGGATGTCGATGACATGCGGCAGGCCCTTCAGCGAATGCATCGCCGTCTGCCAGTCGTCCTCGAGGTCGGCCGCGCGAGTGAGCAGGCCCTCGTCGCGGTAGATGTCGAGCGTCGCGATACCCGCAGCACAGGCCGCCGGATGGCCGGAATAGGTATAGCCATGGAACAGCTCGATGGCGTTTTCCGGCCCATGCATCAGCGCGTCGTGCACCTTGCGGCTGGAGAACACCGCGCCCATCGGGATCGCGCCGTTGGTAAGGCCCTTGGCAGCGGTGACGAGATCCGGCGTCACGCCGAAATAGTCGGTGGCGAAGGAAGAGCCGAGACGGCCGAAGCCGGTAATGACCTCGTCGAAAATCAGCAGGATCCCGTGTTTGTCGCAAATGGCGCGCAGGCGTTCGAGATAGCCCTTCGGCGGGATCAGCACGCCCGTGGAGCCGGCAACCGGCTCGACGATGCAAGCCGCAATGGTTTCCGCGCCGTGCAGCGCGACCAGCCGTTCCAGATCGTCGGCAAGCTCAGCACCGTGCTCCGGCTGGCCTTTCACGAAGGCGTTCTTGGAAAGGTCATGCGTGTGGCGCAGATGGTCCGAGCCCGCCAGCTGCGGGAAGACGCGGCGGTTGTTGAGGATGCCGCCGACCGAAATGCCGCCGAAACCGACGCCGTGATAGCCGCGCTCGCGGCCGATAAGGCGCGTACGCGTGCCCTGGCCGATGGCACGCTGGTAGGCGATGGCCATCTTCAGTGCCGTGTCGACCGATTCGGAGCCGGAGCCCGTATAGAAAACGCGGTCGAGCTTGGCGCCTTCGGGGCCGGGGGCGATTTCCGCCAGCCGCTCGGCGAAGTCGAAGGCGATCGGATGGCCCATCTGGAAGGAGGGCGCGAAATCGAGCTGCATCAGCTGACGCTCGACGGCGGCAGCGATCTGCCGGCGGCCATGGCCGGCATTGACACACCAGAGCCCGGCGGTGCCATCGAGAACCTGGCGGCCATCGGCGCTCGTATAGTGCATGCCTTCGGCGCTCGCGAGCAGGCGCGGTGCGGCCTTGAACTGGCGGTTGGCGGTAAAGGGCATCCAGTAGCTGTCGAGCACCGGTTCGTTGGGCTTGTTGTGAACGTTCATGGCAGATCTCCTCTGATTGGGGCGATTGACGCCATGATTTGCGATGCCGAACAAGTCCTTTTCTGGTTGACGTCAAGCGATTGAAAATAAAGGATATGAAGAGCGATGTTTTCGCTATTTCGAACATCTAGAACAGGAAGCTGCCATGTCGGTCGATATCGGAGGCAGGCTGCGCCACCTGCGCATGGCCCACAACCTCTCCCAGCGCGAACTCGCCAAACGCACCGGCGTCACCAATTCGACGATCTCGCTGATCGAATCGAACGCCTCCAACCCATCGGTCGGTGCGTTGAAGCGCATCCTCGACGGCATCCCCATCGGCCTTGCCGAATTCTTCGCCTTCGAACCGGACCGCCCGAAAAAGGCGTTCTACCGCGTGGACGAGCTGACCGAGATCGGCAAGGGCGGCATTTCATATCGCCAGATCGGTGACAATCTGTTCGGCCGCAGCCTGCAGATCCTGAAGGAATGCTACCAGCCCGGCGCCGATACCGGAAAGGTCCCGCTGGTGCATGATGGCGAAGAGGGCGGCATCGTGCTCTCAGGCCGCCTCGAAGTGACCGTCGACGACGAGCGCCGTATCCTCGGCCCCGGCGACGCCTACTATTTCGAAAGCCGCCGCCCGCACCGCTTCCGCTGCGTCGGCCCGGTACCCTGCGAAGTCATCAGCGCCTGCACCCCGCCGACCTTTTGAAACGCAAAAAGCCCGCCGGCAGCAACCGGCGGGCTTTTCGAAATCAAAGCCGATCAGGCCTGCGGCGTCGTATTGTCTTCGACCGGTGCGCCCGGGCCGTTCTTCTTGATCGAATCAATGGCGTTCTGTGCGCTGGCCTTGCTGGAGTAACCTTCCGTCGCGAACATCACTTCGCTGTTGTACTTGAAGCGAACACGATATTCGCCAGCCTTGTCCTTGTAGATCTCGAACTTGTGCGCCACGGGCTTTCCTCCACGCAGATGAATCACCCGTGCAAAGTGCCAGCCGAGCAAACGGCTGACAAGAGGGGCAAACAGGCCATACCCTACAAAGCGACGTGCGGCTTACCGCACCTATTCGGCTGGCCCCTCGACGATACGCGGTCCGCCGCCCGATCGGCTGTAGTAACCAGGGTTATTTACATCGACGAGCGCCCAATCCGTGGGGTTTTTGGCTCCCGGCGAGCGCTTCAGAACGGTGAAGTGTTCCCGCTGATCGTCCATCGAAAGCCTGATCCAGCAGGACTGGAGCCCGTCCGGTGGCGAACCGGGCGACATCAGCAGGGTTTTCACCGTCAGATCGCAATCCTTGAGGAGGCTCTTCTGCAGCCTGTCCAGGCGGCCGAACTTGCTCTCGTATTGTGATTCGCTCCAGCGCCCCGTCGCTTTCGCTTCGATGAGGATCAATGTCTTGTCATACGCAATGACGAAGTCGAAATCCTCTTGCGATCCGGTCAGGAGATCGGCGCGATAGGGGCCGGACAGCAGCGCAGGCCCCAGATAGGATTGCAGTGCGCCAAACAACCAGTCGATGTGATAGTCGATCGCCCACCATGCATCAGGCGGAACGTTGAGGCCGGCTTCTTTCCTGAGCAGATCCAGGAAAGACCTCGCGAGCGGGATCGGCTCTTTCGGATCGCCGAGCACATTTCGGATGAGCCAGTAGCGTTCCTTGCGATTGAATTTCGCCAAACACTCCGCCAGATTCGCCATGCCGCCCTAGATTTCCCAGTGATCTTCATCACTGTGAGAGCCTCAAACGCCAATTGCAATGCGCCGCAAATCGTCTTCGGTGTGATGGGGGAGTACTTGGGAAAAGATTGGCTGGGGAACCTGGATTCGAACCAAGATTAACGGAGTCAGAGTCCGTCGTTCTACCGTTGAACTATTCCCCAGCATAACGGTCCCGGCTTGGCCGGCGTCTGTGAGGCGGGCTTATAAACAAACGGCGGCGAGATGCAAATGGTTTTTTCGAGAAAATTGCCTCGGCCTTTTGCGGGCCCGGCTGTCGCCGCCGCGTCACAAAAAGAATTTGGCGAACGGGCCGGGCGCTGGTAATGTCGCGCCAACGAAGATCGAGAGAGCGCCTGCTTGCAGCTTCACAGCTTTGCGCGGCGCCATAGGCAAGTAACGTGAACGACCCCGACAGCGGCGAAAAGCCGCCCGTTTCCGGGGCGCGAGATGCGGACAATGGCGCGCGACCGAAGCGGTCGCGCCGCCGCAAGGGAAAGCAGAAGGGCGCAAGCTCCTCTGTCGCTTCCCCGTCCGCAGGCCAGGCGGCCGGTTTATCCGCTGTCGCCGAGCGCCCCAAAGCCGACGTGAGCGGCAACAATGCGCGCCGGAACAAGCGTCGCAAACACGGAAAGAGCGCCGTGAGCGGAAACGTGCGACCGCTCACGCCCGTTGGCCAGCGGGAAGCCTCGCAGCAAGACCAGCACCAGGCGGATGGCCGCAAGGCGGCCCGGCGCAAGCAGCGTGGACGGAAATCCACGCCGCCAGCCGCAGCCGATGCCCTGGTCGTTTCGCCGGCGATCGAGCCCGTCGTCGAACGGCGCCCCACATCCCAGGAACCCCGGCGGGATGCCCCGCACCATTTTGCGGAGCGCGACGTCTATGACGCGCCGCTCTATGCGGCGCTCGATCTCGGCACCAACAATTGCCGGCTGCTGATTGCCCAGCCGACACGGCCCGGACAGTTTCGCGTCGTCGATGCCTTTTCGCGCATCGTGCGCTTGGGCGAGGGGCTCGCAGCCAGTGGCCGGCTGTCCGAAGAGGCGATGGATCGCTCCGTCGAGGCGCTGAAGATCTGCGCGACCAAACTCAGGAACCGCAACATCCGCCGCGCGCGCCTCATCGCCACGGAAGCCTGCCGCGCGGCGACGAACGGCGAAGCCTTCCTTGAGCGCGTGCAGGAAGAGACCGGGCTCGACCTCGAAATCATCAACCGCGAGACCGAGGCGCGCCTGGCCGTTTCCGGTTGCTCCTCGCTCGTCGGGCGGGAAGCCAAGTCGGTCGTGCTGTTCGATATCGGCGGCGGCTCTTCGGAAATCGCGGTCATCCGCATCGGCGACAACCGCTCCAGCCGGCTTGCCAACCACATCACGCACTGGACATCGCTGCCGGTCGGCGTCGTTACGCTGTCCGAACGCCATGGCGGGCGCGATGTGACGCCGGAAGGCTTTTCCAACATGGTCTCCGAAGTCGAAGGCATGCTGGCGGGCTTCGATTGCCCGGGCGAGGGAATCCACGCACCGGAGGATTTCCACCTCATCGGCACCTCCGGCACCGTCACGACGCTTGCCGGCGTGCATCTTGACCTGCCGCGCTACGATCGCCGCCGGGTGGATGGCGTCTGGCTGTCGGACGACGAGGTTTCGGCCATGCAGGCGCGGCTTCTCTCCTGGGATTTTTCCGCCCGTGCGGCCAATCCCTGCATCGGGCCGGACCGCGCGGATCTCGTCCTGGCCGGTTGCGCCATTCTGGAGGCGATCCGCAAACGCTGGCCGTCGCGCCGCATGCGCGTCGCCGACCGCGGCTTGCGCGAAGGCCTGCTCACCGACATGATGGCTGATGACGGCGTCTGGCGCCGCGGCCGCCACCGTCGCAACCATCGCGGCGGCCCCCGCAATCCGGCAAAGCCCGAAGGACAGGCATCATGAGCAAGCCCCCCGTCGCCGGCAACCGCACTGGCCGCAAACTCGGCCAGAAGGTCAAGAAGGGCAAGCTGAAGGCGTCCTCGCGCCGCTGGCTCGAACGCCACATCAACGATCCCTACGTGCAGCGCGCCAAGCTCGAGGGTTACCGCGCGCGCGCGGCCTTCAAGCTGCTGGAGATCGACGAGAAGCACAACATTCTTGCCGGCGCCCGCCGCATCATCGACCTGGGTGCTGCCCCCGGTAGCTGGTCGCAGATCGCCGCCAAGGTGACCGATTCGACGGATGCCGACCCGCGTGTTGCGGCGATCGACTTCCTGGAGATGGACCCGCTGGCAGGTGTGCGCGTCCTCCAGATGGACTTTCTGGATGACGATGCCCCGGCAAAGCTCATCGAAGCCGTCGGCGGCACGCCGGATCTCGTGGTGTCCGACATGGCCGCGCCGACCACCGGCCACCGCCAGACGGACCACATACGCACCATGCATCTGTGCGAGGTTGCCGCGCATTTCGCCGTGGAGGTGCTGGCCGAGGGCGGGCATTTCCTGGCAAAGACCTTCCAGGGCGGTACGGAGCGTGATCTCCTCAACATGCTCAAGCAGAATTTCAGGCAGGTCATCCATGTGAAACCCGGTGCCTCGCGCGCCGAATCGGTGGAAATGTTCCTGCTCGCCAAGGGCTTTAAAGGCCGCAAGGCGAGGGACGAGGCGGCGGACACGGAAGAGGACGCCTGATGCTTCTCTACACCACTGTCGGCACCAACGACCTCGCTCGCGCCGGCCGCTTCTACGATGCCGTGCTGCCATTCCTCGGCTATATCAGGCAGAAGGAGGTGCCGGGCGAGATCGGCTATGGGGCGGATGACGATGTGCGCTGCCGCTTCTGGGTGGTCGAGCCCTTCAACCGCGAGCCCGCGACGTTCGGCAATGGCGTGACGATTGCCCTCGTCGCGCCCACCCGCGCCGCCGTCGACGCCTTCCATGCCGCAGCGCTGGCGCAGGGTGGCACGGACGAAGGTGCGCCGGGTCTGCGCCCGTTCCACGCAAGCTTCTACGCCGCCTTTGTTCGTGATCACGACGGCAACAAGATCGCCGCCGTCTGCGAAAAGCCGGAATAGCTCTTCCTACTTCACCGCGGCCGTTTCTCCTTCCGGTGCCACCAGACGGTGGCCGGAGACGGCGGCGCCGGCGTTCTTTGCCATGGTGATGAACGGGATGACGGCAGTGATGGTGATGGCCGAAATCACCATGAAGGCGATCTGGAAATCACGCAGTTCGAGCGGCGATCCGGTGAGCGACGTCTCGATTTCGAGGATCGTGCCGGCGACCGCGACGCCCATGGCGAGGCTCATCTGCTGAAGCACGGCGGTCATCGAGGTCGCCTTGCTGGCGTCCTCGTCGGAAATGTCGGCAAAGGAAAGCGCGTTCACGCTGGTGAAGAAGAACGACCGCGCAAGGCCCGCGACCAGCAGCACCAGCGCCATAAACCAGAAGGGCGTGGCCGGCGTGAAAAAGCCGTTCACGAAGGTCAGCACCGTGCCGCAGATGGCAGCAACGATCAGCGTCGTGCGGAAGCCGGCGAAGGTCAGCACACGCTTGGCGATGAATTTTGTGGTGATGGCGCCGATCGCGCCGGTGAAGGTGACGAGGCCGGACTGGAAGGGCGACAGGCCGAAGCCGACCTGCAGCATCAGCGGCATCAGAAAGGGCACTGCGCCAACCGAGATGCGAAACAGCGTGCCGCCGATAGCGGCGGCGCGGAACGCGCTGTCGCGGAAGAGTTTTAGGTCGAGCAGCGGCGTCGGGTGGCGGCGCGCGTGGCGCACATAGAGCACACCGCAGGCGAGCCCGATGACGGTCGCGGCGATGCCGATGATCGGCGGCAGGGCGGGAAGGCTGATCACCGAGAGGCCGAACATTGTGCCGGAGGCGGCGACAGCGCTCAGGAAGAAGCCGGTCCAGTCGAGTGGCGGCGGGGCAGCGGCGCGGATTTCCGGCAGGTAGATGCCGGAAAGGATGTAGCCGATGATGCCGACCGGCACGTTGATCAGAAAGATCCAGTGCCAGGAGAAATAGGTGGTGATGAAGCCGCCGAGCGGTGGGCCGGCAAGCGGGCCGACGAGGGCCGGAATGGTCAGCAACGCCATGGCGGAGACCAGCTCGGAGCGCGACGTGCTGCGCACCAGCACGAGGCGGGCGACGGGCGTCATCATCGCCCCACCCATGCCCTGCAGGAAGCGCGAGACGACGAAGGCAACGAGGCTGTCGGCCACGGCGCAGAGGATCGAGCCGGCGACGAAGACGAGGATGGCAAGCCGGAAGATGCGTTTCGCCCCGAAGCGGTCCGCCATCCAGCCGCTGAGCGGAATGAAGGTCGCGAGCGACACCATGTAGGAGGTGAGCGCCAGCTTCAGTGTGATCGGTCCCACGCCGAGATCGGCGGCAATCGCCGGCAGCGACGTAGCGATGACGGTGGAATCCATCTGCTCCATGAAGAGCGCGACGGCGAGGATGAGGGGAACGATTCGGTTCATCAGGCAATCGGGGTCGGAGGTCCTGGAGCAGTTCCAGCAAAAGTGTGCAACGGTTTTGCGTCCGGAACTGCGAAACAAAAGATAGCGCGCGGGCCCGCCCGTCTTCTGCGCCCCTCGTTGCGATCTGTCAAATCGTGAGGATTTGCCTCAAGCATCACAAGCCCGTGATGCGGCGTGCCCGGATCGTGACAGCGCCCTAGATTCCCGCGTGTCATCTTCATGCCGACGCCGGCCTCTAGAACGGCGGTGCAGCTTTCACAAAAAGGGATATACCCATGGGAGACCATTCGACAATCTCGCGCAGATCCTTGTTTCTGGCCGCGGGTGTGAGCACATTGGCCGCGCCGCTGGTTTTGAACCGCGCGGCCGTTTTCGCCCAATCCGAGAGTGACGCCACCGACATGCGCGTAAGCCCCCTCGAGACCCGCAGCTTCAAGCTCGGCAGTTTTCGCATCCTGACGGTGCGCGACGGCATACGCCCCTCCGGCGCCCCGAACGAGACCTATGGCCTCAATCAGTCGGCCGACGCGGTTGGCGCGCTGCTTACCGAGAATTTTCTGCCTGCCGACACCTTGGTCAACAGCTTCACGCCGACGCTGGTCGACACCGGCTCGGAGGTCGTGCTGTTTGATACGGGCATGGGCGAGGGTGGTCGCGATGCGGGCATGGGGCGCCTCACCGAAGGGCTGAAATATGCCGGCTACACCCCGGACCAGATTTCCATCGTCGTCATCACCCACATGCATGGCGATCATATCGGCGGGCTGATGGAGGGTGGCAAACCGGCCTTCCCGAATGCGCGCTATGTTACCGGCCGCACGGAATATGATTTCTGGGTCAACCCGGAGCGCATGGGCACGCCGGCCGAGCAGGGCCATCAGGGTGTGCTGGCCAAGGTGCAGCCGCTCGCCGAAAAGCTGACCTTCATCGAGAACGAGGGCCAGGTCGTGCCCGGCATCATCGGTCTCGATGCCTTCGGTCACTCGCCCGGCCACATGATCTTCCGTGTCGAATCGGAAGGCAAGGCGATCATCCTCACGGCGGATACGGCAAACCACTATGTGCTGTCGCTTCAGCGGCCGGACTGGGAGGTGCGTTTCGACATGGACAAGGCGCAGGCCGCGGTCACGCGCAAGAAGGTGTTCGACATGATCGCGACCGACAAGCTCGCCTTCATCGGCTACCACATGCCGTTCCCCGCCGCCGGTTTCGTCGAAAAGGGCGGCGAGGGCTACCGCTTCGTGCCGGTGAGCTACCAGTTCGATATTTGACGCACCGGCCTGTGCGTGAGCAAAGCCCGGAACCGCTTCCGGGCTTTTTGCTATTTCCAATCCGTCATGAACGTGTTACCAGCCCTCGCCAACTTCCAAGAATTTCTTGCAAGCGACCGAGGTGGACATCTCCCAATGTTCCCCTTGGTGCGTAAGCTTTACCCTAAAAGGAACTTGGCCTATGGCGCGCATCATTGAAACCGCAACCGGTCTCGAAGCCCTGACTTTCGACGACGTTCTCCTGCAGCCCGGTCACTCCGAGGTCATGCCGGGCCAGACGAACATCGCCACCCGCATCGCGCACGACTTCGAACTCAACCTGCCGATCATCTCTTCCGCCATGGATACCGTGACGGAAAGCCGTCTCGCCATCGCCATGGCGCAGGCCGGTGGCCTCGGCGTCATCCACCGCAACCTGACGCCGGCCGAACAGGCCGAAGAAGTCCGCCAGGTGAAGAAATTCGAAAGCGGCATGGTCGTCAATCCGGTCACGATCAGCCCGGACGCCACGCTTGCCGACGCGCTGTCGCTGATGAAGATGCACGGTATTTCCGGTATCCCGGTCGTGGAAAACGGCGGCAATGCCAAGGCCGGCCGCCTCGTCGGCATTCTCACGAACCGCGACGTACGCTTCGCTTCGGATCCGACGCAGAAGATCTACGAACTGATGACCCGTGAGAACCTGATCACGGTGAAGGAAAGCGTCGACCAGCAGGAAGCCAAGCGCCTGCTGCACACGCACCGCATCGAGAAGCTGCTGGTCGTCGACGGTGACGGTCGTTGCGTCGGCCTCATCACGGTCAAGGACATGGAGAAGTCGCAGCTGAACCCCAACGCCTCGAAAGACGCGCAGGGCCGGCTTCGGGCCGCCGCCGCGATTTCCGTCGGCGACGATGGCTTCGAGCGTGCCGAACGGCTCATCGATGCCGGCATCGACCTGATCGTCGTCGATACCGCGCACGGCCATTCGCAGCGCGTCCTCGATGCCGTTGCCCGCGTGAAGAAACTGTCGAACTCGGTGCGCATCATGGCCGGCAACGTCGCCACCTCCGATGGCACCAAAGCGCTGATCGATGCCGGCGCGGACGCCGTCAAGGTCGGCATCGGCCCGGGCTCGATCTGCACCACCCGCATCGTCGCCGGCGTCGGCGTGCCGCAGCTTGCAGCCATCATGGCATCCGTCGAAGCCGCCCACGCCGCCGACATCCCGGTCATCGCCGATGGCGGCATCAAGTTCTCCGGCGACCTGGCCAAGGCCATCGCCGCCGGCGCCTCAGCCGTCATGGTCGGCTCGCTGCTTGCCGGTACGGATGAAAGCCCGGGCGAAGTCTTCCTCTACCAGGGCCGCTCCTTCAAGGCCTATCGCGGCATGGGCTCGGTCGGTGCCATGGCGCGTGGTTCCGCCGATCGCTACTTCCAGGCGGAAGTGCGCGACACGCTGAAGCTGGTGCCGGAAGGCATCGAGGGCCAGGTTCCTTACAAGGGCCCGGTCTCGGGCGTGCTGCACCAGCTCGCCGGGGGCTTGAAGGCTTCCATGGGCTATGTCGGCGGCAAGGATCTCAAGGAGTATCAGGAGCGCGCGACCTTCGTGCGTATCTCCGGTGCCGGCCTGCGCGAAAGCCACGCGCACGACGTCACGATCACCCGCGAAAGCCCGAATTATCCGGGCGCCGTCTGATCGTTTGGCGCTTGTCGATATGCCTTCGAATGCCCGGCTTTGCCGGGCATTTTCGTCTTCCGGGCCGCTCGATTCCTGTTCCGTTTTTCTACGTATGCGCTAGGATCGGAACACCGGCAATCTCGCCGGTTTCATCTGGGGGACATCATGAAAAAGATACTGGCTGGCGCCCTTCTGGGCCTGGGGCTGGTCGTGCCTGCGCAGGCACAAACGGTCAACGCCGGAACCTACACCGTCGAAGGCACGAACCTTGATGGCTCGGCCTATACCGGTACGGCGACGATCGCTCTGACGAGTGAGACCACCTGCTCGATCGAGTGGACCACCAACGGCACCACCTCGAACGGCATTTGCATGCTCTACGAAGACGCCTTCGCGGCGGGCTACGTGCTGCAGGATGCCGTTGGCCTCATCGTTTACAAGGTGAAGGGCGATGGCGTGCTCGAAGGCGCCTGGACGATCAGCGGCAAGGACGGCTCGGGTACCGAGACCCTGACAGCGCAGTAACAGCCTATCCTTCGGCCTGTCGTGACGGTCTTTCGGGTTGAGGCTTCCACTGGAAACCCCTAAACCGGTTCGAAACGACAAGCCGAAGGATTACCATGTCTCCCACGGAAGCCACGATCTGGCCGATGATCGCGCATGTCGCGCTCGTCTTCTGCCTCTATTTGCTGCTCTCGTTCCGCCGCGTCGGCGCGGTCAAGAACGGAAGCGCACGCGTCGAGCAATTCCGCGAAAACCGTGAGGAGCCGACCGAAAGCCTCGTGGTCAAGAACTGCCTCGCCAACCAGTTCGAACTGCCGGTGCTGTTTTACGCCGTGAGCATTCTGCTTTACCTCGTCGATGCTGACAATCCGGTGACCGTCGCCGGTGGCTGGCTGTTCGTCGCGCTGCGCTATGCGCATGCCTATGTGCATGTCACCAGCAACCGCATCCGCTATCGCCGTCCGCTGTTCATCGCGGGTCTTGCGGTGGTCGGCCTGCTGTGGATCTGGCTCGGCGTCTGGCTCGCCTTCACCTGAGCACGCAGTAACGCAGTTGTGTTCCGCGCTCGCAATCGGGCGGCCTATCTTATCCTCCGGCTAGAAACCCGGAGGATCCGCCATGGACAAGCCGCAGATCACGCAGGCGATGATCAACGCCTATGACGAGTATACCCATCTGACGCTCGACCGCCGCCGCTTCATGGAACGCCTGACGGCGCTTGCGGGCTCGGGCGCTGCCGCAGCCGTCATTGCCCCGCTCTTGGCGGCGAATTCGGCGAACGCCGAAATGATCGTCTCGAATGACGCCCGTGTCGTTGCGAGGGATGTCGTCTATGGCGGCAGTTCCGGCGAGATGAAGGGCTATCTGGTACGCCCGAAGGACGCGGCCGGCCCGCTCGGCAGCGTCATCGTCATCCACGAGAACCGTGGCCTCAACCCGCATATCCGCGATGTGGCGCGCCGCATGGCGCTCGAAGGTTTTATCGCGCTCGCACCCGATTTCCTGTCACCTGCGGGCGGCACGCCTGAAAATGAGGACCAGGCGCGTGAGATGATCGGCAAGCTCGATCCTGCGGTGACAGTGGCGAACGCAGAGGCGAGCCTGAAATTCCTGACCGAGCTCGACGGCGCGAGCGGCAAGGTCGGCGCTATCGGCTTCTGCTGGGGCGGCGGCCTCGTCAATCGCTTCGCCACCAAATCGCCGGAGCTGAAGGCTGGTGTCGCCTATTATGGTGCGCAACCGCCGGCGGAAGACGTGCCGGCGATCAAGGCGGCGATGATGATGCATTACGGTGGGCTTGACGAACGCATCAATGCCGGCATCGACGCCTATCGCAAGGCGCTGGAAGCGGCGGGCAAGACCTTCGAGATCCACGTCTATGACGGCGTCAACCACGCCTTCAACAACGATACGTCGGCCGCCCGCTACGACAAGGCCGCAGCTGACCTCGCCTGGCAGCGCACGGTGGACTTTTTGAGGGCGAATCTCGTTTAGCGAGTGCACACCCGAATAAAGCAAATGACTGAGCCGTTTGAGAAAACGGGGCCGGGCTCCGGGTGAGTCCGGCCCCGTTTCTTAAGGGGCAACAAAACCATTGCGAGCATGCGGCCAAGCAAAATATTGCGGCATCAGGCGAGCGATTTTATCACTGTTCAAACAGGATCATTTCCGTGAAGTCTATCGCCATCAAATCGATCGCTGCCTTTGCCGCCGCGACGCTGCTTCTTTCTGCCCCGGCCGTTTCCGCCGCCGGCATGAAGTTCGATATCAAGAACGATTCCGGCTACATCATCGACGGCTTCTACACCGGTGAGGGCGGCGAATGGAGCTCCAACTGGATGAACTTCAAGCTGGATGGCGGCGAGACCGCCAACATGGAGTTCAACTACGAGGGTGGATGCGATATCGAGTTTTACGTCACCTGGGAGGCCGAAGACGGCTCCAGCATCAAGGGCGACGAGACGACGATCAATATCTGCGAAGCCAACACCATCTATTTCGACGGCAAGCAGGCGACATACGACTGATCGCACGCGTTTTCTGAAAGGAAGGCCCTGGCGTGGCAGCACGCCGGGGCTTTTCTGTCTCTAGCCGTCGACCGCCAGACGCATGGCGCAACGGGTGTCGCGCGCCAGCCCGTGCTCGGCTTCGAGATCGAGCACCTCCGCGAGACGTGGCGACAGCTCGGCCTCGTCCAGCGTGCGAAAACCGAGCCGCTCGTAATAGGGGCAATTCCACGGGATGGTGCGGAACGTGGTGAGCGTCACGGCATCGAGGCCGTGCGCTGCGGCGTGATCGATGGCGTGCTGGATCAACTGGCGCCCGATGCCGAAGCCCTGGTGCAGGTGGTCGACGGAAAGCTCCCAGATGTGCAGGTCGCGCCCGACGACCTCCGCGCTCAGGAAGCCGACGGGATCATCGTCCGCGCCAACCGCTGCCCAGTTTGTTCCCTGTGCGAGGAGTTCGTGATGCCGCTCGGCGTCTTGCACGTCGCCGACGGCAAGCCAGGACAATGCCTCGATCAGTCGGAAGGACTGCGCGGCCGAGCGCTCGATCTGGCGGAGCGTCTCGACCTCGTCTTCGCGGGCAAGGCGGATCCTCACAGTGGACGGCCCGGCCTTGCGCGCGGGAATGCCGTCGAGGGGAAGCTGCGTTACCATCCGGGCAGAATATTGCTCTGCCGCAGCCGCTGGATGCGTGGGAAGACCTTCACTTCGGTCTCGGTCAGGTCATCGTTCGCCGTCAGCGGCGTGATGTTGTCGAGGCAGGCCGTGATATGGCTGGTAATGGCATTGGAGAGCGACGGAGACAGGCCCGGCCGCCGCATGATGCCGATCTGCACGGGGGCGAGAGGCGGGAAGCCATCGGCCTGGGTCAGCACCTTCATGCCGGGGCGCAGGGCCGATTCCGGCAAGACCGAGACGGCCATGCCCGCCATCACGGCGGCGGCGACGACGGTGGACGACCAGCTGGTGAACAACACCTGATAATCGCGCCCCACGGAATCGAGTGCCGCACAGGCAATCTGCCGCCACTGGCAATCCCGCCGGCCGACAGCGAGCGGCACCGGCGCATTTTCCGGCAGGGGATGGTTGGCCGACATGACCCAGCAGAGCGGTTCCGTCCGCACGACATCGGACTGGCGCTGGCGTGGATTGTGGGTGACGAGCGCGATGTCGAGTTCGCCCTTGCCCATCTTTTCCGCGAGGTCCACCGATGGTTCGCAGACGATGTAGAGTTCGACATTCGGATGCGTCTTGGCAAACCGCATGATGATTTCCGGCATGTAGCGGTCGGCATAGTCATCCGGCGTGCCGATCCGCAGCGTGCCCTCGAGACGGTTGTCGTCGAAGGCGGCGATGGCCTCGTTGTTGAGGCGCATCATGCGGCGGGCATAATTGAGCAGGCGCTCGCCCTCGGCGGTCAGCCGGTTGCCGCGGCCGTCCTTCATGAAGAGCTGCTTGCCGATACGTTCCTCGAGGCGGCGCATCTGCATTGAAACGGCCGACTGGGTCTTGAAGACCCGCTCGGCGGCTCGCGTGAAGCTTCCGGTATCGGCAATCGCAACGAAGGTCTGAAGCTGGTCTATGTCTAACGGAGCGGACATAACGGCACCCATAAGATTGTTTGATTGATACTATTAGAAACATTCGTTGGACTGATCAATTAGATTCTGCGAAAAAGCAATTGTTGAACGATTGATCCGTCCGCCGGTCGATCGTTCGACAGGATCTGCCGCTTCGCCTCGACCTCCCGGCACGGCTCTTCCCAAGACTTGACCTGTAAACCGTCACCCGTCCCTGCGGGTGGCGAACGATCACGGGTGTCGAGCGAAACCCCATCGAGGACGATGGATCGCCGCGCCGGAAAGGAGAAATGCCATGCGCATGATCGACCGTAGACTGGAAATCGATATCCTCGCAACGCGCCGTCCGGCCCCGAGCCTCTTCGACCGTGTTCGCAACGCCACCTACAGATTTGCGCGCGTTTGGCAGAATCGCCGCCTGATCAACCGGTTGAGCGAACTCGACGATCATCAGCTCCTCGACATGGGGCTGTGCCGGAGTGACGTTCGGGAGGTCATGACCTCCTCGTTCTTCTCCGATGCCGGCCTGCACCTGACGATTGCGGCACGCGAACGCGCCCGCCGTCATCTGCGCGGCGGCCGCTCGGATTGATTTTTCATGGTGCCGGCCTACCTCCTTGGTCGACACCAGACTTCCCCGCAGGGTGAGAGCCAATAACCCTGCTGCTTGCCCGACGTGCGACTCCCAAGGTCCGCGTCGGGCTTTTTCAACAAAAATCCTACGACATAAGCTTTACCTTAGGTAAACCACCCTCAGCTACCGTTCCCTGGCAGCCGCGGATTTTTCCGCGGGCATGACGCTGTCTGCTCTCCGGATGAGCCGGAATCGCTCTCATTGTGTGTCGCAAGTCCGAACGCAAAACCGTGTTCCGCACGTTTGCCGGAGTTGCCTGAGCCATCGGACGGATTGTCATGCGGATTTCCCGGAAATTGCCCCTTGCTGCCGCTGTGCTCACGCTTCTTTCCATCGGTGCCGCCAGCGCCGTGTCGCTGATCGTTAGCGCCGATACGGTCACCGAACAGGTGATGCAGAAGCTGGAGGCGACCGCCGACGGACGACGCAACGAGGCCCGCACCTATCTGGAGGGGATGAAGCTCGATCTGCTCAGCCTTTCCACGGCCATGCCGACGACACAGGCCTTCTACGGCTTTGCCGGCGCCTGGGGCGCACTCGGCAAAGAACCGGCGAAAGAGCTGCACGAGCGCTACATCACGAACAACCCGAACCCGCCGGCGACACGTTTCCTGCTCGACACCGCGAAGAAGGACAATTTCGACCGCGCCCACAAGCAGTACCACGTGACCTTCCGCAAACATCTGGAATCGCAGGGTTACGCCGATCTCTACATGATCGACCCCAAGGGCAACGTGCTCTACTCGGTCGCCAAGGCCGAGGACTTCGGCACCAATCTGCTTGATGGCACCTACAAGGACAGCGGTCTGACGGCTGCCTTCAAGGGCGCGCTGGCACTCAAGGAGCCCGGCGGAATCGTCTTTTCCGATTTCTCCGCCTATGCCGCGCTCGGCGGCACGCCGGCGGCGTTCATTGCTGCCCCCATCACCATGAACGGCCGCACGCTCGGCATCATGGCGATCCGCGTGCCGAACGCCAAGATCGACACCATTTTCGGCAACAGCAAGGGCCTCGGCGAGACCGGCGAAACGGTTCTGGTGCGCGCCGATGGCACGGTTCTCACCGATTCCGCCCGCACGCCGGAGCCGGATGCACTGAAGACGCAGCTCGACATAACGGGCCTGCCGGTCGGCAGCGAGACCCACGGCACGATCGCGGATGCCGCAGGCGCGGAACTCTACGCCGCCGCATCACCGCTCTCCTTCGGCGGCACGGACTGGTCGGTCATCGCGAAAATCACCAAGGCCGAGGCGACGGCCGGCCTGATGCGCGGCACGCTGATCGTGCTTGGCCTCACGGCGGCGATCATCGGCCTGGCAATCCTTGCCGCAACCATCTTCTCCCGCGCGCTGACCCGACCCATCCACCAGCTCGTTAAGGCGATGACCGAGCTTGCCGCCGGCAATACAGAAATCGTCCTGCCGAAGCAAAACCGCGCCGACGAGATCGGCGACATGGTGCGCTCCGTCGCCGTCTTCCGCGCCGCAGCCCTTGATAAGGATGCGCTGGAGCGCTCCAGCGCGGAAAGCCGCGAGTTCACGGCGCGCGAGCAGCAGGCGCAGGAACAGGCGAAGGCCGAGCAGCAGCGGCAGGTGCAGCAGGCGGTCGAAACGCTTGGCGCAGCCCTTGAACGGCTGTCCGCCGGTGATCTGTCGACGGTCATCGACCATGAATTCTCGGATGGGCTTGACGAGTTGCGCGTGGATTTCAACACCTCCGTGCGCCGTCTCGCTGAAACCATCGCCGCCGTGTCGTCCAACGCCCGTTCGATCGACGGCAAGGTCACCCATGTCGATGCCGCCGCTCGCGACATGGCCGAGCGCACGGAAAGCCAGGTCGCCGCGCTGGAGCGTATCACGGAGGCCGTCGGCCAGATGATGGAGGCGATCCGCAGTTCCACGGCGCGCGCCGGTGAGGCGTCGCATATGGCAACGGAGGCCAAGAGCAGCACGGATCTGTCGAGCGCCGTCGTCTCGGATGCAGTCTCCGCCATGGAGCGCATCGAAGGGGCTTCCCGTGAAATCTCCAGCATCATCAATGTCATCGACCAGATCGCCTTCCAGACGAACCTGCTGGCGCTGAATGCCGGCGTGGAAGCGGCCCGGGCAGGGGATGCCGGCAAGGGCTTTGCGGTTGTGGCACAGGAAGTGCGCGAACTGGCGCAGCGCTCCGCCAACGCCGCCAAGGACATCAAGGCGTTGATCACCAAGTCGGGTGTCGAGGTCGCGAACGGCGTAGATCTCGTGCAGCAGACGGGTGCGGCGCTTTCCGGCATCGCCGAACAGGTCACCCGCATCAACGACCATATCCACTCGATCGCCGCTGCCGCCAACCAGCAATCCTCAAGCCTCGGAGATATCAGCCGTTCGATGAACGCGATGGAGCAGGTGACGGCACAGAACCGCCAAGCGGTTTCGCAGACGGCCGCCGGCATGTCCGGCCTTGCCGGCGATACACGCTCGCTTGCGGCGATCGTCGAGCGCTTCAATGTGCCGAGGGAAGTGGCGCAGGATCGGGCTGCCGCCTGATCCTCAGCCCTTCTTGCCGCCGTCCGGTTCCGTGCTGCTGCGCATCGTCTCGAAGATCGATTCGATGTTGCGCTGATAGTCCTTCTGCATTTCGAGGCCGGTGTCGAACATCGTGTTGACGAGGCCTTTCAGCGAATCCGCCGGTGTGGCTTCCGGTTCGCTGGGCTTTGCGCTTGCCGCAGGCTGGCCGCCCATATTCGCCATCACGTCCTGAAAGGCTTTGGCAAAAGGATTGTCGGTGAAGGGGTTTGCCGGCGCGTCCTTCTTCTGGCCCGCGCCGAAGAACTCCTGTGCGGCCTGCGTGAAGGGATTGTCGAATGGGTTTGCCGGTTCCGGTTTCTTGGCAAGGCCGGTCGCTTGCGCCCATTGCTGCATCATGTCGGCGAAGGGATTGGCCTGCGTGCTGCCGGCGCCCGGGAAGAAGGGCGCAAAGGACTGCTTGAACAGGCCGCCCATCAGGGTGCTCGCCATGGCGGGCAGCATCTGCTTGTAGATCTCCTGGCCGATGCCTGTCATCTGCGCCGCCTGTGCGGCGATGGCGCGGGAGACGTCCTTGTTGCCGAAGAGATGGCCGAGAATGCCGTTGCCATCCGCCAGCCCCTGCGGCGTGAAGGCCTTGCTCATGTCCTCGAAATATTTGGCGTGCTCGCCTGACGTCAGCGCCTGCATGAAGGCCGCCATGTCGTAGGGATTGGCGGCATTGCGCTTGAAACCTTCGGAAAAGGCCGGCATCAGCGCGGCGACGGCCTTCGTCGCCTGTTCCTGCGCCAGTCCGAACTGACGCGCCATGGTCTCCACGGCATTGCCGTTCTGCGCCTGCATCATCATGTCGTAGAGCGAAAGCATCGTGAACCCTTCCCCGTGCAGGCACATGCATGTGCCTGCACTATAACGGGAATTTTGCCCACGCAAACCGCTTTTTCGAGGATGGGCTCAGTACTGGTAGTCGGTGAAGACCGGCTCGACCGAGCCGTTCCAACGGCCGTTATAGAGTGCCAGCATGTCTTCCGCGAGCGTCGCCTTCTTCGCCAGCACCTCGTCGAGCGGTGCAAGGAAGATGGTCTCGTCGACGCCGTCGCCATTGAGGCGGGCGCGGGCCTTAAGGCCCTGCCGGGAAATGGAGACCACTTCGCGCGCCACGTCGAGCAGTGGCTTGCCGCGGAAGTCGGCCTTGAGGCCCTGTGCCGGCACGGTATCGCGCAGTGCCGAGACTTCCTCGACCGTCCAGTCGCGCGTCAGGGCTTCGGCCGCGTCCAGCGCGCCGTCGTCATAGAGCAGGCCGACCCAGAAGGCGGGCAGCGCACAGATGCGCCGCCACGGACCGCCGTCGGCACCGCGCATTTCGAGGAAGCGCTTCAACCGCACGTCGGGGAACAGCGTGGAAAGGTGGTTCGTCCAGTCGCCGATGTTCGGCTCCCAGTCGGCAACCTCGCCCTTCAGCGCGCCGGCCATGAACTGGCGGAAGGTGACGTGCGTGCAGTCGTGGTATTTGCCGTCGCGCACGATGAAGTACATCGGCACGTCGAGCGCCCATTCGACATAGTCGATGAAGCCGAAATCCGGCTTGAATGCGAAGGGGATGAGGCCGGCGCGGTTGTTGTCGGTGTCGCGCCAGATGTCGCCGCGCCAGGAGAGCAGGCCATTCGGCTTGCCCTCGGTGAAGGGCGACGAGGCGAAGAGCGCGGTCGCCATCGACTGCAGTTTCAGCGATACCTGCATCTTGCGGCGCATGTCGACTTCGGATGAGAAATCGAGATTCACCTGGATCGTGCAGGTGCGGTACATCATGTCGAGACCCTGGCTGCCGACCTTCGGCATGTAGCGGGTCATGATGTCGTAGCGGCTTTTGGGCATGCGCGGCGTTTCGGCAAACGACCATTTCGGACTGCCGCCCATGCCGAGGAAGCGGATGCCGAGCGGTTCGGCGATCTCACGCAAGGTCGCGAGGTGCTGGTTCGATTCCTTGCAGGTCTGGTGCAGGTTTTCCAGCGGCGCGCCAGAAAGCTCGAACTGGCCACCGGGCTCCAGCGAGATCGCGCCCATGCCGGACGGTTCGGCAAGGCCGATGATATGGCCGGCATCCACGATCGGCTCCCAGCCGGTCTTGGCCTGCATGCCGTTCAACAGCGCCGAGATGCTCGCGTCGCCAAAATAGGGGACGGGACTGTTGTCGGCCGTAAAGAAGACGAATTTTTCATGCTCGGTGCCAATGCGGAACCTCTCCTTCGGCTTGTTGCCTTCGGCGAGGTATTCCGCCATGTCCGCGATGGTGCGGATCGGCGTCTGGTCGGTGGTATCACGGGCCATGGGCGTCTTCTTCTGAACGGATGGCGCCCGGCGGAACCGCAGGGCCTTGGGAAGGGTGCTTGGACCGGAATTAAATGCGGTGCAAGCGAATTCCTTTCAAGGCAGATTCAAAAAAACCCATTCGACTTTTCGGGAAAATTCGCCTTTTTGCTTTCCCGCAATTCCAGCGGGCAGGCGGGGCGGTCGCTCACACCCAATCGCCGATCGCCGCCTGGATGACGGCCATCGCCGCCACCGCTGCCGTATCGGCACGCAGGATGCGGGGGCCGAGTGGGATCGGCGTCACGAAATCGAGGCCGCGCAACAGCGTGCGCTCGTCATCCGAAAAGCCGCCCTCCGGGCCGACGAGCAGGGCGAGCTTGCGCTCCTCGATCTTTTGCAACACAGGCAGCGGGTTCTGGCTGCCATGGCCCTCGTCACAGAAGATGATGCGTCGCTCGCGTGGCCAGTCGGAGATGAGGTCGTCCAGCTTGCGAGGGGCTACAACCTGCGGGATTGCGAGAATGCCGCACTGTTCGGCCGCCTCGACGGCATTGGCCTGCAGGCGCTCGCGGCTGGTGATCTTGCCCTGTACATGCTGGGTCATCACTGGCTGGAGCACGCCGGCACCCATTTCGACGGCCTTCTGCACGAGATAATCGAGCCGGCCGATCTTCAGCGGTGCAAAGAGATAGTGGAGATCGCAGGGTGCCGGCTGCGGCCGTGTCTGTTCGACCGGCGTCAGCAGCAAGCGCTTGCGGGTCGGCAGTGAGAGCTCGGCGCGCCACTCGCCGTCGCGCCCGTTGAACAGCAACACGGCATCGCCGTCTGCCATGCGCAGAACATTAGTGAGATAGTGGAAGTGCTCCTTTGCAGCCTCGAAAGCCTGCCCGGCGACGAGGGCGTCGTCGACAAAGAGGCGCTGCATCCGATAATTTGCACGCATGGTCGACCTCTCAGGTGAAGAGCGCGTTGAGGACGAGGAAGACGACAGCCGACAGGATCGCCGAGACGGGCAGCGTCACGATCCAGGCCGAGATAATCGTCATGAAATGCGAGCGGCGCACGAGATAGCGCCGGCGTGTCTCGTCCGGATTGGCTGACGGTTCTTCTTCTTCCGCGACACGGTTGCCGCGGCTGCGGATATAGTCGATGCGGCGCTGGGAGTTGCGTGTGTACCACTCGCGAAACAACCCGACACCGAACACCGCGCCGACGGCGATATGGGTGGACGAAACCGGAATGGCAAAGGCGGACGCCGTCAGCACGGCGATCGCGGAGGAGAGCGCCACGCAGAAGGCGCGCATCGGGTTGAGCTTGGTGATCTCGTTGCCGACGATGCGGATGAGGCGCGGGCCGAACAGCAGCAGGCCGAGCGAAATACCGAAGGCGCCGATGATCATCACCCAGAGCGGGATGGCGGCTTCGCTGCCGGCACCGCCCGAGCGCAGGGCCGACACAACCCCGTAGAGCGGACCAACGGCGTTCGACACGTCGTTGGCGCCGTGTGCAAAGGAAAGCAGGGCGGCTGAGCAGATCAGCGGGATGCGAAACAGCGTGCGCAGCGACTGGTTGCGGTTGTCGAGGCCTTCCGCGTGCCGGCGGATGATCGGCCGCGTCACAAAGTAGACGACGATGCCGAAGGCGAGGCCAACGAGCAGCGCGCGGCCGATCGGTATGTCGTAGAAGCCATTGGTGCCGCCATTGGCGATGAAGGCGGCAAAGGCACCGGCCATCAGCGCGACGAGCACGGGAACCCAGGTCTTGGCCGCGGCGATCTTGTCGTCGCGGTAGATGATGGTTTCCTTGAGGAAATAGAGTAGAGCCGCCGCGATCACCCCGCCCAGGATCGGCGAGACGGTCCAGCTGACGACGATGACGGCGATCGCGTCCCATTGCACGCTGTGGAAGCCGCTTGCGGCGGCAGCCGCACCGATCACGCCGCCAATGATGGCGTGGGTGGTGGAGATCGGCGCATTGGCAAGTGTGGCGATGTTGATCCAGAGCGCTGCCGAAACCAGCGCCGCCATCATCGCCCAGGCGAAGACTTCGGGGCTCGGAAAGATGGCACGATCAACGATGCCCGACGAGACCGTCGCCGCAACGCCCTGACCGGCGAGAAGCGCGCCGGCAATTTCGAAGACGGCGGCAATGCCCAGGGCGACACCCATGCTCATGGCACGCGCGCCGACGGCAGCGCCCACATTGTTCGTCACATCGTTTGCGCCGATGTTCATGGCCATGTAGGCGGCCAGTGCTGCGGTGACGGCGATCACCAGCACGCCCGGCGTGCCCATGGCAAAACTATCGGCAACGGCCATGGTGATGAGCAGGAAGACCAGCGAAATGCCCACGCCCGTCCAGGACCGCAGCACGAAGTGCGTGGCCTGTTCGGTGAAGGTGAGTTTTTCCAGATCCTTGTCCAGCGTCGGCTTGCGAAGCTGGACCTGAGAATTCGCCATTCATGCTGCTCCGTCTTTGCCAAAAGGCAATACAGCGCCGTGTGTCGCTTGCGAGGCACAAAGGTCGCTGTAAATCCTGAATCCACTGAATAATTGATCCGCGGGGCGATTTCGACCCGCGGATCAATTATTCAGGGGTGTTTCAGGGCATCAGCGGCCGTCGGACGACGGCCGTATCAGGCGCCGGTCGTGCCGTTTTTAGGCTCCGGTGCGACCGCGCCAAGCATTTTTTGTTCGAAGGCGAGGAGAAGGGTTTTGAGGCCCGGTTCCTGCACACGGGCGGCTGCCTCCGTGCAATCGACCCATTCGGCGCGTCGCTCGCCCTTTTCCGGAAAATTCTTGACCATCTCATCGACGGCGAGCGGGAAAACGCGTACCAGGCAATCGACTTTCAGTCCTTCCGGCAGGCCCTTCATGTAATGGTAGCTGCCAATCGGCTTCTCGCCGATCTTGCCCTTCACCCCGGCCTCTTCCCAGGCCTCGCGCGCGGCGGCGGCGGATGCGCTCTTGCCATCCATCGGCCAGCCCTTCGGGATAACCCACCGACCCGTGTCGCGGCTGGTGATCAGGAGGACTTCGACCGCCGGACGCTTCTTCCGCACGCGATAGCACAGCGCACCATATTGCTCCCGCGCCGGGCGCTGGAACATGAGGTGGACGTCGTTGGCGATGCGGTTGAGAAGGTTCAAGGTCTTGTTCATTCCTCTTGTCGGGATTCGCTCACTGAGTCGTTATCGTACATCATGCTTGCGTGAGATTTGCGGCGCAAGTCAGGCTTGTGGCACGATACCGCGTTTTTGCATGCGCAGCTGTGCAATACGTTGCCATTCGCCGCTGCGTTCCGCTTCGCGGATTGCGACGGCAATATAGTCCATATGCGCCTGAGCGGCATTTCGTGCCGCATTTCCGTCACCCGCCATGATCGCTGCATAGATCGCCTCGTGCTGGGCAAGCAGATGCCCACGTGCTTCCTCCGAGGTGAAAACGAGGTGACGGTGGAAAAAGATCCCCTGCGCCAGCAGGCGGTAACACGCGCGGAGCGTGTGCAGGAGCACGATATTGTGCGCGGCCTCGCCGACGGCATTGTGCAGGTCGACATCCGCCTCGAGTTCAGCGTCGAAGGACCCGCCCTTATGCGCCGCGCGCATCGCCTCCATGATGCGCGTCAGCATCTGCCGGTCATAGTCGGTGGCGCGCCGGGCGGCGAGGTCGGCGGTGATGCCCTCCAGCTCGCGGCGGTACTCGATATAGTCCTCTGTCGCGCGCTGATGGCGGGCGATGAGATCGATGACGGCGGGCGAAAAAACCTGGCCGATAATGTCGGCAACATAGGTGCCGTCACCATGCTGGCTGACCAGCAGCCCGCGGTTTTCCAGCTCCTTCAGCGCTTCGCGCAGGATGGGGCGAGAGACGTCGAGGCGTTTGGAAAGCTCGCGCTCGCCAGGCAGGCGATCCCCGTCGCGCAGGATACCTTCGAGCAGCAACAGCTCGATCTGCCGCACGACCTCATCGGCGGTGCGGTTGTGGCTGATGCGGGCGAAAAGGTCGAAGCTGGTGTCGGTCACGACGGCAATAGTATCAACCGGCGCAGAAACTGGTCAACAATCTTGTCCACTTTATACCTTCTGCCTGCGTCAATGCGTCCTATCTCCCGTGCCCTGACATTTGTTAAGAAAGAGCTGTTGCACATGGGGGAACGGTGCAGACATGGCAAAAGGCAGCTTCGCTTTTCCGCAGGCGACTTCGCGTGCGCAGGCGCTCGGGGAAATTCACGCAAGACCATATGCGCTGGTGCCGTCACCACGCGTCATCTTCCAGCTCGCCTTCCTGACGGAGGGTGGTTCGGCGGTGGATCATGCCGTGATGGCGGAAGTGTCGCGCTCGCGCGGCATCTCGCCGCCCGGCCGCGATTCCAGCCACCACGCGCTGAGCTGGGGGCAGGGTACGCTGCGCTGGGAACGGCACACAGAATTCTCGACCTATTTCTGGGACGGGCCGGTGCCGGATAAATTCGGTGGCGAAGTTCCGGTCCATCCGTTCGGTGACAGCTTTTCGCCGCCCGGCACAATGATCTCCGGCATTCGCCTGGAAATCCGGCCCGATTCGCCGGAAACCCGCGAGGCGATCGCCAGCTTCGATCCGACGAGCCTCTGTTATAGCGAGATCAAGAACGGCCAGGCGATGATCCTGACCGACTTCCGGCAGAACGGCGACGGGCTGACGCAGATCCTCGTCATCGACCGCGGCATGAACGAGGCCGGGCGCGGTGCCGTCGTGCAGCGCCTGCTCGATATCGAGACCTACCGCACGCTCGCCATGATGGGCCTGCCGCTTGCTCAGTCGCTCTCGCCGGAAATCCGCCGCATCGAGGACGGGCTGACCGGCATTACCAACACCATGAAGCAGCATGCCCGCGACAGGGCGGATGAACTGCTGTCGGAAATCACCCGTCTTGCCGCCGAACTGGAGGCCAATGCCGCGCTCAGCCTCTACCGTTTCGGCGCCAGCCGCGCCTATTACGGCATCGTGCAGGAGCGTATCCGCACGCTCGCGGAAACGGCGGTGCCGGGGTACGAAACGCTCGGCTTCTTCCTGGAGCGCCGGCTGGCACCCGCGATGCGCACCTGTCAGTCCATCGAGGAGCGGCAGGCGAACCTGTCGCGAAAACTCGCCCGTGCCACCGCCCTGCTCAGAAGCTGGATCGACGTGGAGCTGGAACAGCTCAACTCGTCGCTGCTCAATTCGATGGACCGCCGCGCGAAATTGCAGCTGCGCCTGCAGCAAACCGTCGAAGGCCTGTCGGTTGCGGCAATCTCCTACTATGTCGTCGGCCTCTTCGGCTATGTGGCGAAGGCAGCGCATGGTCTCGGCCTGCCGATCAAGCCGGAAACGCTGACCGGCATCGCCGTGCCCTTCGTCATCGCCGGTATGTGGCTGCTTGTCCGCGCGATCCGCCAGCGGCACGCCGAAGAGGACAAGCATTAAAGCAATCCCGGTCCGGGATTGCGTCAGAGCATATTCAGGTGGACAGGTCGCACTGGTAGCGCGGCGCACCATCGATGATGGCGAAGCCGGTGTCCCAGCCGAAGCCGGAATCGTCCTGCGCCGACAGCTTCTTCTTCGCGGCGATGCCGCGCGCCTTGAACGTGGCCTCGGCGGCCTTCAGCGCTTCCGGCTGGAAGAGCACAGCGTGGTAGTTGAAGCCGCTTTCGAGTTCGGTGATATAGACCTCGATCTCCTTCACGGGCACGCCGCGCCAGGTGCCGTCCACCACCGGCAGAGTCACCTTGAGATACTCGTTTTCAGGCGTGACGCTGGGCGGGCCGAACATGGCTTCGTAACCGGCGGGGATGGAGAGTGTTCCCTCCTTGCGCGCGAAGGCGTAGCTCGATTGCAGCAGGGATGCGAGCGCGTCGCTGTAGTCGCAGGCATCGTCGAAACCCTCAAGCAGGGGGTCGAGTGGCCGCGCTGTGGCCGCCGCCGGAAACACCAGGCCCATGAAGGCCGCCATCAGTAACACCCTGCCGATCATCCGCCATCCTCTCCAAGAGAACGGCAGCCTAGCGCAAGGCCGTCATCACGCCAATCGCCCTCAGCGCTCCCAATAGGGCAGGGGGCCGTAGAGGTCCGCGAGATAATCGATGAACAGCCGCACCTTGACCGGCAGGAACTGACGGCTCGGATAAACCGCCGAAAGCACCACGTTGCGCGAGCCCTCGTATTGCGGCAGCACCTGCACGAGCTCGCCATTCTTCAGTGCCGGGCCGACATCCCAAGTGGAGCGCAGCGCGATCCCCATGCCGGAAAACACCGCCTCGCGCACCACCTCGCTTGAATTGGTGTAGAGCGAACCGTGCGGGCGATAGGTGACATTGCCCTCCGGCCCTTCCAGCCGCCAGACGTCCTGGGTGTGCGGCGGCAGGCAGATATGGTTTGCAAGGTCCTCCAGCGAGGCCGGCGCGCCATGGCGAGCGATGTAATCGGGCGAGGCGCAGAGCACGCGCCGCACCGAGGCCAGCCGGCGGGCAACGAGCGAGGAATCCGACAATTCGCCGATGCGGATCGCCAGGTCGAAGCCGCCGCCGACAATGTCGGAAAAGTCGTCGGTCAGCATCAGGTTGACGGTGACTTCGGGGTGGGCATCCATGAAGCCCTTGAGATTGGGGGCAATATGCATGCGGCCAAAGGATGTCGGCGCGGAAATGCGCAATGTACCGCGCACCGCACCGGACCGGCCGGACACGAAGGCCTCTGCCTCCTCGATGCCGGAGAGGATGCCGACGATGCGCTCGTAGAATCCCTGTCCGGCTTCGGTCAGCGAAATCTGCCGCGTCGTGCGCTGGAACAGCCGGGTGCCGAGCCGTTCCTCCAGTCTTTTCACGCGCTTGGAGACGACGGCTGGGGACAACCCGAGTGCCCGCCCCGCTGCCGACATACTTCCCATGGAGATGACGCGGGAAAAGATTTCGAGATCGCCGAGATTGGTCATTCAGTCGCGTCCATTGTTGCCGAAGCGGATAAAATGCTTAGCATTTGCACCTGCTGATAGGAAGTGGTAAAGAAAACAGACCACTTTGCGCAGTTCCGGCAAAGACTGAATCGGCAGCGTGCAGGACGAAGGGCAGGGAGAGAAAAACATGGATCAGATCGGGTTCCTGGAGCCACGGCCGGCAGTTCTCTCCCGGCGCCGGGAAATCGTCGCCGACCTGCTCGATCTCCTGCCGGAAGGCTGCCTCGTGCACCAGCCGCGTGAACTCGTTCCCTTCGAGACGGATGCCTTCGTTTCCTACCGCCGCCTGCCGCTCGCCGTCGCCCTGCCGGAGACGACGCAGCAGGTCGCCGCCGTCCTGAAATACTGCAACCGCTACGGCGTGCCAGTCGTGCCGCGCGGTGCCGGCACCTCGCTGTCCGGGGGCGCGATCCCGCAGGAGGACGCGGTCGTCATCGGCCTCTCCAAGATGTCGCGCATCCTGGAGGTGGATTACGCTAACCGCACCGCCACCGTGCAGGCCGGTGTCACCAATCTCAACATTTCCGAGGCTGTCTCCGCTGACGGCTATTTTTACGCGCCCGACCCGAGCTCGCAGCTTGCCTGCACGATCGGCGGCAATATCGGCATGAATTCCGGCGGCGCGCACTGTCTGAAATACGGCGTGACGACCAACAACCTGCTCGGCGTCAAGCTGGTGCTGATCGACGGCACGATCGTCGATCTCGGCGGCAAGGGGCTCGATGCCGGCGGGCTCGACCTGCTGGGCGTCGTCTGCGGCGGCGAGGGCCAGCTCGGCATCGTCACCGAGGCGACCGTGCGCCTCATCGCCAAGCCGGAAGGTGCGCGCCCGGTGCTGTTCGGTTTCGACAGCTCGGAAGAGGCGGGCGCCTGCGTCACCGATGTCATCGGCGCGGGCATCATTCCGGTCGCCATCGAATTCATGGATAAGCCGGCGATCGGCATCTGCGAAGCCTTTGCCGGAGCCGGCTATCCGATGGATGTCGAGGCGCTGCTGATCGTCGAGGTCGAGGGCTCCGAGGCGGAGATGGACGCCATGCTGGCGAGCATCATCGAGATTGCCCACCGCCATGGCGTGAAGGTCGTCAAGGAAAGCCAGTCGGCGACGGAGGCGGCGCTGATCTGGAAGGGCCGCAAGTCCGCCTTTGGCGCCACCGGCCGCATCGCCGACTATATCTGCATGGATGGCACCGTGCCGCTCGGTCAGCTGTCGCGTGTGCTGCGCGGCACCGCCGAGATCGTCGCGAAGTACGGACTGCGCGTCGCCAATGTCTTCCATGCCGGCGACGGTAACATGCACCCCCTCATCCTCTTCAATGCCAACGACCCGGAGGATGCGGCGCGCGCCGAAGCGGCCGGCAACGACATCCTCAAACTCTGCGTCGATGCCGGCGGCTGCCTCACCGGAGAACACGGTGTCGGCATCGAGAAGCGCGACCTGATGCGCCACCAGTATACGGATATCGATCTCGCCCAGCAGATGGCGGTGCGCGCCGCCTTCGATCCGCAATGGCTGCTCAATCCGTCGAAAGTCTTCCCGCTCGAAGGGCGCCCCGCCGCATGACGCCGATCCATGAACCGCTGTCCGAAGAGGCCGCCGCCCGCCTCGTCCAGGTCGCTGCCCTGTCGAAGTCATCCTTCGTCATCCGCGGCGGCGGCACCCGCAGCCTGCATGTCACCCCCGAAGGCACCGATGTGCTGTCGGCACGGGGCCTGAACGGCATCGTCGCCTACAATCCGGCCGAGATGACCATGACGGCCCGCGCCGGCACGCCGCTTGAAACCGTGGAAGCAGCCCTTGCCGAAAAGCGCCAGATGCTCGCCTTCGAGCCGAACGACCTGCGGGGAGCGCTCGGCACCTCCGGCATCCCCACCATCGGCGGCGTCTTTGCCACCAACGCCTCAGGCCCACGCCGTTTCGTGGCGGGTGCCGCGCGCGACAGCCTGCTCGGCGTTCGTTTCGTCAACGGCAAGGGCGAGGTGGTGAAGGCGGGCGGCCGGGTGATGAAGAACGTCACCGGTCTCGATCTCGCAAAACTGCTCGCCGGTTCGCATGGCTCGCTGGCGCTGCTGACGGAGGTCACCTTCCGCCTGCTGCCGGTGCCGGAAACCGCAGTCACCATCACCGTCTCGAACCTCAACGACGCCGAAGCCGCTGCTGCCATGGCAACCGCCATGGCGATGTCCGTCGAAGTCTCCGGTGCCGCCCACCTGCCGGAAAGCGTGCGCGGCCGCTTCGCCGGCGGCGCGTTGCCGGATGGTGCGGCCACCGTGCTGCGCCTGGAGGGTCTTGCCGCTTCGGTTGCTGTGCGCGCCGAAAAACTGGGTGCCGCGATGGCACGGTTCGGCGCCGTCTCACAGCTCAACGCCGAGACCACGCGCCGCCTCTGGCGCGAAATCCGCGACGCCGCGCCCTATGCCGATGGCACGCCGCGCCCGCTCTGGCGCGTCTCGGTCGCCCCCATCGCGGGCCAGCAGCTCGTCGCCGCACTCCGCCTCGAAACCGGCGTCGACGCCTTCTACGATTGGCAGGGCGGCCTCGTCTGGCTGCGCATGGAATCCGACCCGGAGGCCACGCTGCTGCGCCGCTACGTCAAGGCAGTCGGCGGCGGGCACGCGACATTGCTGCGCGCGCGTGCCGAGGTGCTGGCGGCGACGGAAACAGTCCAGCCGCAGAGCGACGCGGTCGCAGCACTCTCGGCGCGGGTGAAGGCAAGCTTCGATCCGGCGGGGCTGTTCGTGTCGCGGATGGTGGGGTGAATAGCAATGGTTGATGTTGCCGCTGCCCCTCATCCGCCTGCCGGCGCCTTCTCCCCGCAGGCGGGGCGAAGGAGGAAAACGGTGAGCCCATCGCTCCTCGCCCCGCTTGCGGGGAGAGGATGCCGGCAGGCAGGTGAGGGGCTACGGCATAGACGCCGGCATGAAGAGGACGCCCGCTGATGCAGACCAATTTCACCGCCGAGCAGCTTGCCGATCCGCATGTCGCGACCTCCGAAAAGATCCTGCGCAAATGCGTGCATTGCGGCTTCTGTACCGCCACCTGTCCCACCTATGTGACGCTCGGCAACGAGCTGGACAGTCCGCGCGGGCGCATCTACCTCATCAAGGACATGCTGGAGAACGGCCGGCCGGCGGATGCCGAGGTCGTCACCCATATCGACCGCTGCCTCTCCTGCCTCGCCTGCACGACGACCTGTCCCTCCGGCGTCGATTACATGCATCTCATCGATCATGCGCGCATGCATATCGAAGAAACCTACCGGCGCCCCTTCTGGAACCGGCTGACCCGCAACGTGCTTGCCGCCGTGCTGCCCTATCCCGGCCGCTTCCGTCTGGCGTTGAAGGCCGCTGCCCTCGGCCGTCCCTTCGCCGGCCTCCTCAAGCGCTTCAAGCCGCTCGAGCCCTTCGGCGCCATGCTGGATCTCGCGCCGCGCACGCTGCCAAGGGCCTCGGACAGCGCAAAACCCGGCACACATCCGGCGTGCGGCCCGCGCCGTGGGCGGGTGGCGATCCTCTCCGGCTGCGCCCAGCCGGTGCTGAAGCCGGAAATCAACGCGGCGACGATCCGCCTGCTGACCCGTCTCGGCGTGGAGGTCGTGGCGCCGGCGGGCGAAGTTTGCTGCGGCTCGCTCGTCCACCATATGGGCCGCGAGGCACAGGCGCTGGAGGCGGCGCGGCGGAATGTCGATGTCTGGCTCGGGGAAATCGAGAAAGGCGGGCTCGATGCCATCATCATCACCGCGTCGGGCTGCGGCACGACGATCAAGGACTACGGCTTCATGCTGCGCCTCGACCCCGCCTATGCGGAAAAGGCAGCGCGGGTCTCTGCCCTCGCCAAGGACGTGACGGAGTACCTCGCGACGCTGGACCTGCCGCAGCAGGAGGCGCGCGGGCTGACGGTCGCCTATCATTCCGCCTGCTCCATGCAGCACGGCCAGAAGATCACGCTTGTGCCGAAGACGCTGTTGAAGAAGGCGGGCTTCGTGGTGCGCGATCCGGCGGAAGGGCATCTCTGCTGTGGTTCTGCCGGCACCTACAACATCCTCCAGCCTGAGATTTCCCGCAAGCTGAAGGCCCGCAAGGTCAAGAACATCGAGGCAACCAAGCCGGACCTCATCGCCACCGGCAATATCGGCTGCATCACGCAGATCGCGACGGGTACGCAAATCCCGATCCTGCATACGGTGGAACTGCTCGACTGGGCCTATGGCGGAACCAAGCCCGCCGTGCTTTCCTGATCCTGTCACGCGCGGAACAGCCGCTTTCCTCGGCGGATGCTAGAGGAGCGGCATTCCAACCCGTCCGGAGATCGCCATGCGTCGCGTTCTGCTTTCCATTGCTGCCCTCGCCACCCTGTCCGCGCCGGCTTTCGCCACCGGCGGCTTCAGCTGTGCGGTGAACGACAAGAATGTTGCCTTCGAAGCGGAGGCAGGCTTCAGCTACAGCCTCGGCGGTATCCTGAATTTTCGGGGTCAGCTCGACCTTCCGGCGGATCTTGCACAGAAGGGGCTCGACAAGGTGACGCTCGACCAATCATCGCTCACGCATCACTGGCTGCATGACGGCGAATTGCGGCTGCTCGTCCACGCGGAATCCGGCGATGGCCAGCCCTTTGCCGCGCTCGATTTCGTCATGATGACGACGGTGGACGAGGAGGGGCTGAACTATGACGGCACGTATTCTCTGAAAGTCGAAGGTGCCGACCTCGATGAGCCAGTGCGGCGAACCGGCAAGGTGTCCTGCTCTGCCGGCTAAAACGACGATGCCGGCGCGAGGCCGGCATCAACGCGTTTGCTTCAGGCTGGCGGCTCAGCCGCCGAAGCCGAAGAGATTGCCGAAGAAATCGACGCCGCGATCGTTGTAGCTGACCGCACCCTGGCGATTGCCGGGGCCGACCACGACGACCTTGGTGCCGACGTCGGCGCGGGCGTAGAGGTGCTCTACGTCCTTGTTCATCATGCGAATACAGCCCGACGACATGTTCTGGCCGATCGTCCAGGGCTGGTTCGTGCCGTGGATGCGGAAGATCGTGTCACGGCCGCCCTTGAAGAGATAGAGCGCGCGCGCACCGAGCGGATTGTCCTCACCGCCGGCTTGGGTGACCGGCAGGATGCGGCCCTTCTTGGCCTCGCGGTGGCGCATTTCAGCCGGTGGCGTCCAGCTTGGCCATTCCGCCTTGCGGCCGACCTTCACCACGCCCGACCAGCCGAAGCCATCGCGGCCGACGCCGATGCCGTAGCGCGTCGCCTTGTTGTTGCCCTCGACATAATAGAGGTACTTGTTGTTGGTATCGACGATAACGGTGCCGGGCGCCTGATCGGTGACGAAACGCACCTTGGTGCGCTTGTACTTCGCCGCAACCTGCTTCTTGCTCTGTTGCTGTGCGACAAGCGTCACGTTGGACGTGGTCTCGACATTGCTGCCCTGCACGGCCCCGGGGAAGGCGTTCGCCGATGTGACCGGCATGATCGCCGTGACGGCAAAGGCCGTCGCCAGCAAGATCGATGCGTATTTCCGCATGGTGTATTCCCTCTCAATCCTCAATTCCCAGAGGCTAGCCGAGTTCTGAGCGATTTCAAGCCAGCCCATGGGCAGTAAGACGCGTGTGATGCGCGATTTCTTCGGCTTCTTGCCGCGAGTGTTGCCTGAAAAGCAAAAAACTCCGGCCGCGCGGCGACCGGAGTTCTTCATTCAGCGCCGACGTAACGACGACGCTGCCGTCAGATCACGATGACCTTCGTGCCGACATTGACGCGCTCATAGAGATCGACGACGTCTTCGTTGCGCATGCGGATGCAGCCGGAGGACACCGCATAACCGATCGTCCAGGGCGCGTTCGTGCCGTGGATGCGGTAGAGCGTCGAGCCGAGATACATGGCGCGCGAGCCAAGCGGATTTTCCGGGCCGCCTTCCATGGAGGCGGGCAGGTAGTGACCCTTGGCGGCCTCGCGGGCGACCATTTCCCTCGGCGGCGTCCAGGTCGGCCATTCGGCCTTGCGGGTGATCTTGTGGGCGCCCGCCCATTCGAAGCCCGGCTTGCCGACGCCGACACCGTAGCGCCGCGCCTTGCCATCGCCCATCACCAGGTAGAGGAAGCGGTTGTTGGTGTCGATGATGATCGTGCCGGCCTTGTGCTCGCTCTCGTAGGACACGACCTGCGGCAGGTACATCGGGTCGAGTTTCGAGCGGATCGGGTTTTGCGCGCGCGTCGTCACCGAAGCCTGCTCGATGCGGACGGCACCATCGCGGCGGATGACGCGGCGCTGCTGCACCTTCTGGCGTTGGATGATGCGGCGTTGGTTGACGGCGGGCTGTACGCCCTCGCCGGTGAGCTGCATCACCCAGGGGGCGGTAAGGTCGGGGCTTACGATGATGGGCGGGCGGGTCACATACCGCTCGTTCGCATAGGCTGCGGTCGAGGTGCACAGGAGGGTCGCTGCAAGAAGGGTTCGTATCAACATCGGACGTACTCGCTACTGATCGTCACCGGGCTGCGCCGAAAAACAAAAGAGATGGCGCCGGTTCGGGAGAATGCTTGCACCCTACGATGAAGCGAAAGGTAAACGGCCGTTCATTCGATATGCACGATGCCGATAAAGCTTTGAGTAGGGTTATTGCCCGCTTTCCAAAAGTGGTTGACGAGTGGTAAAGCGGAACAAATGGGAAACGGAGACGGCAATGGCAAAAGGGCTCTTGGAAGGCGACGATGGTCGTGTGCGCTGTGCATGGCATGGCAATCTGGACGATTACCGCCGCTACCACGACGAGGAATGGGGCCAGCCGGTCACCAGCGACCAGCGCCTCTTCGAGAAGATCTGCCTGGAGGGCTTTCAGTCAGGCCTGTCCTGGCTCACCATCCTGCGCAAACGCGAGAGTTTTCGGGCAGCCTTCGCCGGCTTCGACTTCGACAAGGTGGCCCTCTTCGGCGATGACGATATTGCCCGTTGTCTCGCCGACACCGGCATCGTGCGCCACCGTGGCAAGATCGTCTCGACGATCAACAATGCAGCCCGCGCGCAGGCGTTGCGCGAGGAATTCGGCACGCTCGCCCGCTATTTCTGGAGCTTCGAACCGACGCCGGAGGAGCGGCCCGCCAGGGTGGATTGGGAGACGATCGTCGCCAATCCGACGACGCCCACCTCCGTGAGGCTCTCAAAAGACCTCAAGAAACGCGGCTGGACCTTTGTCGGCCCCACCACCGTCTATGCCTTCATGCAGGCCATGGGCCTCGTCAACGACCATGTAGAGGGCTGTTTCTGCCGCGAGGAAGTCGAGGACAAGAGAAAACGGCTCCCGCGGCCCTGATTGCGGTATAGCCGTCACAAATACATGTTTGAATTTACAGCGAATCATGTAGCTTAGACTTCAGCGGCAAATTCATACATCAAGAGTTCTGGGGTCGACGCGCATCTGCGCAGTCGTGGTGTGCCGCTTATGCTGAATGATTTGGCATGGGGGACATATGGGGCCGAACGTATCTGTGACCGACGAATCTCGTCTTGAAGGCTGGGCCTGCAGCAAGGCTCAGGAGATCATGCTCCGGGAAGGTTTTCGCCTGATCCGGTCCGCCCGCAGCGGCAGCAATACCGAACTTCGCGAAACGAGCCTGTTGATGGCGCGCGTCATCGCGGCTTCGCTGGTCGAGGCCTCGGCGGCGAGGCACGTGGCAGGCGAATAACGCAAGCTCGGAAAAAACCGCCAAGCGGTTTTGCGTGCGGCGAACTGCGTGGAAACGAAACGATGAACGGAAAGGCCCGCCGGTTTGCCAGCGGGCCTTCCTGTTTTACTTGGCGTTGTTGGCGAGCCAGGCTTCCATCATCTTGATCTCGCCTTCCTGCGCGGTGATGACCTCCTGCGCAAGCGTGCGGATGGCTTCATCCTTGCCGTATTCCAGCTCGACCTTCGCCATGTCGATGGCGCCCTGGTGATGGGCGATCATGCCGCGCACGAAGTCGACGTCGGCATTGCCGGTAAAGTCGATCTCCATGCCCTTGTGCATCTTCGCATTGGCGTCGATGAAGGCCTTTGTGGAGGCGCTCTGGTCGCCGGCCGGGGCTTCCATCGTCATGCCCTGGTGGCCGGAATGGTCGGCTTCCTGGGCGATTGCGGGCAGGGCGAAGGCGAGCGTCAGGGCTGCGCCGAGAAACATGGTCTTTGCGTTCATTGGATTTTCCAGTTCTGAACAGGATTGAGGACCGGGCGCAAAACGCCCGGCATTCCGTCACGTACTGGTCAGGACCGGGGAGGGGGATCGAGCGGCGGCAGGGCCAGGC
This sequence comes from Shinella sp. GW821-FHT11G07, assembly GCF_058808115.1. Taxonomy (NCBI): domain Bacteria; kingdom Pseudomonadati; phylum Pseudomonadota; class Alphaproteobacteria; order Hyphomicrobiales; family Rhizobiaceae; genus Shinella; species Shinella sp. GW821-FHT11G07. Next base: position 410,239 of record NZ_JBXARJ010000003.1, on the reverse strand, counting down.
CGATCAGTTGCGGCACTGCGGCCGAGGCATGACTTGAAACGTCGAGCGTCTGGCGCACCGGATCAAGCCCGGCAACCTCGATCGCGAAACAGGCGGAACAGGCAACGGGATGCGCGGCGGGCTTGGACGTGTTGCCGTGTTCGCTGTCGTCCTTCTCCGTGGCCATCTGGTGCATGGCATGCATGCCGGCCGGCTGCGCAACGCTGAGCGTCGCCGCGATCGCCGGCACCCAGCCGGAAAGTACGGCGCCCAGAATGGCGAAGACGAAGAGGATCTGTCTCATGAGGGGAGAGATAGGCGCTGCCCGCGCAAAAGAAAAGGGTCAGTTCAACGGGCCGCGGCTTGCTGATGGCATCTCGAGACAGCGGCGCGCGATGGCAAAGGTGGCGTGAATGGCGCCGCTCGTGCCGTCTTCCGTGTAGGACCGGCCGAAGCAGAAGACGGGCCGGTAGAGGCCAGGGCCTGGACGGATCGCCGTTGCGAAGCTGAAGGTGGTGGCAATCGTCGCCGCCTCTTCCAGCGCTAACAACACCTTCTGCCGTTCGGTCGGCTCATAACGCTGGATCAGGTCCATGACGCCGCACCGGACGCTCGGGATATCGTGCAGGGCGGCCGCCTGCGGGCCGAGCCGCACAAGGCCGGTCGCAAGTTCGGCGCTCCACTCCTCGCAGATGAAGGCGTGTTCCAGTTCGCGAGGGTCTATGCCCATGAACTCGGCCACCGAGGCGAGAGGCGTGGGAATCATGATCGGTTTCAATGCCATTCGGTCGGTCCGCCGAGCTTTCAGCCGATGGTGGAGGGATATGCGGCCGGCGACGGCCAGGCCCCCCGGCCCCATCTGGCCGTCGCCGGTTCGGAAAACGCGCGCAAAAGCCCCGCAAGGCCGCTTGCCAAATGGCAAGGATGGTCGTTTACCTATCCTTAAGGGTAGCCGACATCGAGCGACGCCGAAAGCGGAGCGGCTGGTCGTTTACTCCACTGAAGGATGTGTTTTATCAATTTTTCCCCCAGGGGTTGAATTTGGCCGGTTTCGTTGTCACCATTGGTCACGATCTTGTCGACCAGTTGCGCGCCTACCGTCTCAAGGTCGGGCTGACGCAGGACGATATCGCGTGGAAGCTGGGCTTCTCCTCCACCACCGTCTCGCGCTGGGAGCGCGGTATCGCAGTGCCCGATCTCAGGGCGACCGGCGCCATCGTCGATTTCCTGCGTCGCGCCGATGCACAGACCGAGCGACGGCTTTTGACCTCGATCCTTGCCTCGCGGGAAAGCCGCAATCTCTGGGAGGGCCCCGACATCCGCTATCTCGGCGGCTCCCAACAGGAATATCGCGAAAGCCCGGAAATGCGCGCCGTCGTCGGCACCAGCATCCGGCGCTATATTACCGGTTCCTACCGGGATTGCCTGGAAGACCAGGGGCTCGTCGCCAGCCTCTATGCGCGTGAAGTCGCCAGCATCGACATCTACGGACGCACGGCGCTCTCCATGACGTCGATACCGGAGGGGTATGTGCAGATGAAGCGGCTCTCCTTCCAGTCGGAGATGCGCGGCATCATCCGCGGCGATACACATTCGACGCTTATTCCCGTGGCGCAGGCGCCGCATGCCTCCGCCGTCATCGTGCACAGTTGGGATCAGCTGTCGCGCCGGCCCTGACATGCGGCTTTTGCGCCTTGCCGCTGCCCGCCCAATCCGCTAGGGAAACCGCAACGGAAATACAGGAATTTCGGGTATCGCGATGAGCGAAAAGCAGAAAAAACCGCAGAAGCTGAGAGCCCGCCTGCCGCGCGGCTTTGTCGATCGTGATGCCGCGGATATCCGCGCTGTCAACGAAATGACCGCGAAGATCCGCGCTGTCTACGAGCATTATGGCTTCGATCCGGTGGAAACCCCGCTCTTCGAATATACCGACGCGCTCGGAAAATTCCTGCCCGACAGCGACCGTCCGAACGAGGGCGTGTTCTCACTGCAGGACGACGATGACCAGTGGATGAGCCTGCGCTACGACCTGACCGCGCCGCTTGCCCGCCATGTCGCGGAAAACTTCAACGAAATCCAGCTGCCCTACCGCACCTATCGCGCCGGCTACGTCTTCCGCAACGAGAAGCCCGGCCCGGGCCGCTTCCGCCAGTTCATGCAGTTCGACGCCGATACGGTCGGTGCCGCCGGCGTCCAGGCGGATGCCGAAATGTGCATGATGATGGCCGACACGATGGAAGCCCTCGGCATTGCGCGCGGCGACTACGTCATCCGCGTCAACAACCGCAAGGTTCTCGACGGCGTCATGGAGGCCATCGGCCTTGGCGGCGAGGACAAGGCGGGTGCCCGCCTCAACGTGCTGCGCGCTATCGACAAGCTCGACAAGTTCGGCCCGGAGGGTGTGAAGCTTTTGCTTGGTGCAGGCCGCAAGGATGAATCCGGCGACTTCACCAAGGGCGCGGGGCTGGATGCCGAGCAGATCGAAAAGGTTCTCTTCTTCGTCGGCATCAAGGATTATGCCGAAAGCGCCGCTGACCTCGCAAAGCTGCTCGAAGGTAGTGCGCGGGGTGGTGAAGGCGTCGAGGAGCTGAACCAGATCGGTCATCTCGTCACATCGGCGGGCTACGGTTCGGATCGCATCAAGATCGACCCCTCCGTCGTGCGCGGCCTCGAATATTACACCGGCCCGGTCTTCGAGGCCGAACTGCAATTCGCCGTGACCAACGAAAAGGGCGAAAAGGTCGTCTTCGGCTCGGTCGGCGGCGGCGGTCGTTATGATGGTCTCGTTTCGCGCTTCATGGGCCAGCCGGTGCCGGCAACCGGTTTCTCCATCGGCGTCTCGCGCCTGATGACGGCGCTGAAGAACCTCGGCAAGCTTGGGCAGGACGAGGTGATAGCGCCGGTGCTGGTCACTGTCATGGACGGCGACGTCGAGAGCATGGGCCGCTACCAGCGCTTCACGCAGCAACTGCGCAACGCTGGCATCCGCGCCGAAATGTACCAGGGCAACTGGAAGAAGTTCGGCAACCAGCTGAAATATGCCGATCGCCGCAACGCCCCCATCGCCATCATCCAGGGCGGCGACGAGCGGGCCGAAGGCGTGGTGCAGATCAAGGACCTGATCGAAGGCAAGCGGCTTTCCGGCGAGATCGAGGACAATACCTCCTGGCGCGAAGCGCGTGTCGCGCAGGTCTCCGTGCCGGAAGCCGATCTCGTGGAAAAGGTTCGCGAAATCCTCGCGGCGCAGGCTGAAGACCGGGCACGGGCTGGCTGACATGCCCCTCGTCAACCTCCCCGCCTTCGCGCCCGATCTGATTGCCGATCTGGAAAAGCTCGGCACGGAGCGCGTCGATACGCCGGTCATCCAGCCGGCCGAGCCCTTCCTCGACATGGCGGGCGAGGACCTGCGTCGGCGCATTTTCATGACGGAGAGCGAAACCGGCAAGAGCCTGTGCCTGCGCCCCGAATTCACCATTCCCGTGTGCCTGCGCCACATCGAAACGGCGACCGGCACGCCGAAGCGCTACGCCTATCTCGGCGAGGTTTTTCGCCAGCGCCGCGAGGGCTCGAACGAATTCTACCAGGCCGGCATCGAGGATCTGGGCGAACCGGATGTCGCCCAAGCCGATGCGCGTGCCGTCTTTGATGCCTTTACTGTGCTCGCCAATCGCCTCCCGGGCATAAACCTGTCGATCGTTCTCGGCGACCAGTCGGTCTTCGAAGCGGTGGTCGCGGCCTGCGGCCTGCCGGCCGGCTGGCAGAAGCGGCTGGTCCATGCCTTCGGCAACCAGGCACAGCTGCAAAAGCTGATGGCCGACCTGTCCAATCCCGTGCCGTCCGGCGTCTTCGGCCCCGAGGTCGAGCGCCTTGCCATTCTCGGCAAGCTCGACGACGAGGCGACGCTCATCGCCCATATCGACGAGACCATGGAAGCGACCGGCTATTCCACCAATGCCAGCCGTAGCCCGGCCGACATTGCCAAACGCCTGCGCGAAAAAATGGAACTTGCCAGCACGCGGCTCGACAGCCGCACGCTTGCGCTGCTCAAGGAATTTTTGGCGCTGGAACTCAGCCTTGCCGAAGCATTGAAGGCGCTCGCTGCCTTCGCGGACAAGGCGGGCCTGTCGCTCGGTGAAGCTCTGGAGCGTTTCGAGAGCCGCGTTGCCGCGCTTCGCAAGGTGGGCGTCGATCCCGAAACCATCACGTACCGCGCTGCCTTCGGCCGTCCGCTCGATTATTATACCGGCCTGGTCTTCGAGATCGAAGGCGAGGGCCTGGTGCTCGCCGGTGGTGGTCGTTTCGACCGGCTGCTGACGCTGCTCGGCGCCAAGGAGCGTATTCCGGCGGTCGGCTTCTCGCTCTGGCTCGACCGTATCGCGAGCGTGAAGGGAGCCGCCGCATGACCATCACCATCGGCCTTCCGTCCAAGGGGCGCATGAAGGAAGATTCCTCCGCCGTGCTCGCCCGCGCCGGTTTCACCGTCACCGCCGTCGGCAATGACCGCTCCTATCGCGGCCGGGTCGAAGGCCGCGACGACATCGAGATCGCCTTCCTGTCCGCGTCCGAAATCTCCCGCGAGATCGCCAACGGGACCGTCGATTTCGGCGTGACGGGCGAAGACCTGGTGCGTGAGGGGTTGGCGGAAGCCGATGCCCGCGTCGAATTCTGCGCCCGCCTCGGCTTCGGCCATGCGGATGTCGTCGTCGCCGTGCCGGAAATCTGGCTCGACGTCGATACGATGGCCGACCTCGGAGACGTCGCCGCCGATTTCCGCGCCCGCCACGGCCGCCGTCTCACCATCGCCACGAAATACTGGCGGCTGACCCAGAAGTTCTTCTCCGGCAACCACGGCATCCAGCTCTACCGCATCGTCGAAAGCCTTGGAGCCACGGAAGGCGCGCCGGCATCGGGCTCGGCCGATATCATCGTCGACATCACCTCGACGGGCTCAACGCTGGTGGCCAATCACCTGAAGATCCTCTCCGATGGCGTGATCCTGAAATCCGAAGCCTGCCTCGTGCGCGCCCGCAAGCCCGAGCACGAGGGCAATGCGGTGGTGGCGGAGATCATCGAGGCTGTGCGCGGCGTGCTCTGAGGCGCGCGCCGTTCACGACCGGAAAATTCTCAACTCACCCTGACATCCTCCGACAAGCTGTCCTATCTATGAACTCCCATCGCAAGGAGTGCTCCATGGCAGATTTGTCGTCCTTCCCCATCACCAAGAAATGGCCAGCCAAGAATCCCGATATCATCCAGCTCTATTCGCTGCCGACGCCGAATGGCGTGAAGGTATCGATTGCGCTGGAGGAACTCGGCCTTGCCTATGAGGCTCATCGGATCGAATTCGGGCCGGAGGGCGTCAAATCACCGGACTTCATCTCGCTGAACCCGAACGGGCGCATTCCGGCAATCGTCGATCCGAACGGCCCGGACGGCAAGCCGATCGGCCTCTTTGAATCGGGCGCGATCCTCGTCTATCTCGCCGAGAAGACCGGCAAGCTGATCCCGACCGATCCGGCTGGGCGGTATGAAACACTGGCCTGGGTGATGTTCCAGATGAGCGGCGTCGGCCCGATGTTCGGCCAGTTCGGGCATTTCCACAAATTCGCCGCCGACAAGATTGCCAACAATTCCTATCCGGTCGAGCGTTATCGGGACGAGTCGAAGCGCCTGCTTTCCATATTGGAAGATCGCCTGAAGGATCGCCAATTTATCATGGGCGACGAATACACCATTGCCGACATCACGACCTTCCCGTGGATCCGTGGCGCGGATGTCTTCTATGGCGGCCGCGAGGCCCTGGACTATGCGAGTTTCCCCGCCGTCATGGCCTGGCTCGATCGCTGCCTCGCCCGTCCGGCATCCCAGAAGGGTCTCGAGATTCCGGCAAAGCCCTGACGCAAACGAAAAATCCGGCGGCGCGGCGATGAGTTGACGCCGCCCGCCGGCGCGCGGTACGTCTGGGTAAAACAAAGACGGGACGGAAAATATCGTGACGGGAAGACTGGTTGTAGTGGGCGGCGGTCAGGCCGCATTTGCCCTCGTTGCAAAGCTGCGCGCGCTCAAGGACGAGCGGCCAATCACCATCATCGCCGCGGAGGCGAGCCATCCCTACCAACGCCCGCCGCTTTCCAAGAAATACCTGCTCGGCGAGGCCGATCTCAGTCGGCTGATGTTCCGTCCGGAAAACTGGTATCCCGACAACCATGTCGATATCCGCCTGTCCACCGAGGTCACCTCCATCGACCGCGCCGCAAAGACGGTGACGCTGAGCGACGGTTCGACTCTTCACTATACCTATCTCGCGCTCGCCACTGGTGCCACGCCTCGCCGTCTGCCGGCCGGGATCGGCGGCGACCTCGATGGCGTCTTTACGGTACGCGACTATCGCGATGCCGACCGCTTGGGCCTCGAAATGCAGGAGGGCCGCCGGGCGCTAGTCATCGGTGGCGGTTACATCGGCCTTGAAGCCGCCGCCGTCGCACGGGGCAGGGGGTTGCATGTCACCGTCATCGAGATGGCCGACCGCATTCTCGCCCGCGTGGCTTCTCCGGCAACGGCAACCATCCTCAAGGCGATCCACACGGCGCGCGACGTCGACGTGCGTGAAAAGACCGGGCTGGTGCGCCTTCTCGGCGAGAACGGCCGTGTCACCGGGGCGGAATTGACGGACGGGTTCGTGTTGCCGGTCGACGTGGTGATCGCCGGCATCGGCGTGACGGCAAATGATGACCTTGCGCGAGATGCGGGCCTGGAGGTTGCGGGCGGCATTGTCGTGGATACCCATGCCCGCACGTCCGATCCTGCGATCTTCGCGATGGGTGACTGCGCCGTGCTGCCTTTCGAGGGCAATCGCGTCCGGCTCGAATCCGTACAGAACGCCGTCGACCAGGCGGAGGCTGCAGCCGCCGTCATCGCCGGAGGCGATGCGCCCTATCAGCCGAAACCGTGGTTCTGGTCCGACCAGTACGACGTCAAGCTCCAGATCGCCGGCTTCTGCATGGGCTTCGACGAGACGTTCGTCCGCGTCGGCCAGCGCGAGGGAAGCGTCTCCGTCTGGTATTTCCGCGAAGGGCGCCTGATCGCGGTGGACGCCGTCAACGACGCCAAGGCCTATGTGGTCGGCAAGAAGCTGATCGAGATGGGCCGTACACCGGAACGTGCCGCTCTTGAAGACCCGGCGACGGACCTCAAGGCGCTCACGCTCTGAGACGCTTACGTTGCGTGAGTTGCACGACACGACTGTCGCACACTGAGGCAGTTGCATTGTTTTGATATTCGTTAAGTATGATAAAAGGCGGGGCCGGATCGCGCTCCCCAATACTTTCTGAATTCACTCATTTTTTAGGGTTCTCGCGCTGAGTGGGGTCATCTTGATCCCGCCCGGTGACCCTTCATGTATCGCATTCTGACCTGCCTGACCGTCGAGCACGATCTTCGTCTCGTGCTGCTCGCGGCCTTTATCTGCTTCCTGTCCTGCTATGTGGCGGTGACGCTGGCGCAAAGGGCCCGGGCCGCGGAGGGCACGGCGCGCAATCTCTGGCTTGGCGCGGCCGGCATATCCAGCGGCTTCGGCATCTGGTCGACGCATTTCATTGCCATGCTGGCCTATAATCCCGGCGTTGCCATGGGGTTCGACATGGAGCCGACGCTGCTGTCCCTGGCGGTGGCCATCGTCGTGACGACGATGGGGCTCTCGCTCGCCACCTATGTGCCCGGACGAGGCGCCACGGTTGCGGGCGGCGTGCTGCTGGGCGCCGGCATCACCTCCATGCACTATATCGGCATGTCCGCGCTGGAGCTGCCGGGCCATATCGTCTGGGATCATGCCTATGTGGCAGCCTCGGTGGCGTTTGCCGCGATCTTTGGTGCCTTGGCGCTCATCTTCTGCATGCGCCCGCAAGCCGCCGTGCGTGACCGCGCGCTCGCAACCCTGCTCATGGCACTCGGCGTCGTTTCGCTGCATTTCACAGGCATGGCGGCCGTGACGATCGAGCCGGGCCTGATGCCGGTGAGCGACGATACGATGCTGTCGGCGAGCCTGATGGTGCCGCTGATTGCGGTCGTTGCCTTCTCGCTGCTGTTTGCCGGCATGACCGCCGCCGTCTTTGCCCGGCAGGCGGAGTTGTCCGCCAGCGAAAGCACGCGCCAGTTCGCCATGCTCGTGCAGGGCGTGAAGGATTACGCCATCTACATGCTCGATCCGGAAGGCCGTGTCGCCAACTGGAACGAGGGTGCCGAGCGCAGCAAGGGCTATACGGCGCGCGAGATCGTTGGCCAGCATTTTTCCCGCTTCTACAGCGAGGAGGACCGCGCTGCCGGCCTGCCCGAACAGGCCTTGCGGACTGCGCGGGAGGAAGGCAAATGCGAGAGCGAGGGCTGGCGCCACAAGAAGGACGGCGGCCGGTTCTGGGCGCATGTCGTCATCGATCCCATCTATGATGTCGGCGGCGTGCTCGTCGGTTACGCCAAGATCACCAAGGACGTCACGAAGGAAAAGGCCGATGCCGACCGGCTCGCCGCGGTGACGAAAAACCTTGATCTCGCGCTGGAAAACATGTCGCAGGGCCTTTGCCTGTTCGACAGGGACGAGCACCTGCTCATTGCGAACAAGCGCTACAGCGAAATCTTCGGTTTCGCGGAAGGTCACATCCAGCCCGGCATGACGCTGCGCGAGATCGTCGAGCAGGGCGTTGCCACCTTGTTTGCCGATCCCGATATCCGCCAGGCCAAGGCGCGTGACGTCTATGCGCGCCGGCGCGCCGCCATCCAGGCCAATGACGGCGGCGCCATCGTGGAAAAGCTGCCGAACGGCACCTCGGTGCAACTGCGCTACCGCACGCTGCCGGACGGTGCATGGGTTGCGACCTATGAAGACGTGTCCGATCGCCTGCGCTCCGAAGAGCAGATTTCCTTCCTCGCCCGCCACGACAACCTGACGGGCCTGCCGAACCGAGCGAGCTTCAACAACCGTCTTGAGGCAGACCTCGATTCGGCGCAGCGTTCCGGCGGCAAGGTCGCGGTGATCGGCATCGACCTCGACAAGTTCAAGGAAATCAATGACACGCGCGGCCATGCGGCGGGCGACGAGGTGCTGGTCACCCTGTCGAAGCGCATCGAGGCCTGCCTCGAGGCGGATGAAACGATCGCCCGTTTCGGCGGCGATGAATTCGCTGCCGCCAAGCGCTTCGAGGATATGTCCGAGCTGACCGACTTCATCCAGCGCCTCGAAACCTGCCTCAACGCAGAAATCCGTATCGACGGTTACGACATCAAGCCGGGTGCGAGCCTCGGCGTGGCGATCTATCCGCAGGACGCCGACAATATCGAAGCGCTGCTCAACAATGCCGACCTTGCCATGTACCGCGCCAAGGATGCACTGACCCAGACGGTCTGCTTCTACGAGGTTTCCATGGATGAGGCCGCCCGCAGCCGCCGCCTGATCGCCAACGACCTCTGGCAGGCCGTGGAGCGCAAGGAACTGCAACTACACTACCAGGTGCAGAAGGCGGTCAATACCGGCGAGACGCTCGGCTACGAGGTGCTGCTGCGCTGGCACCACCCGGTACGTGGCACGATCCCGCCGTCGGACTTCATCCCGATTGCCGAAGAGTGCGGCGCCATCCTGCCGATCGGCGAATGGGTGCTGCGGCAAGCCTGCCGCGAGGCCGCGACCTGGGGCAACGAGCACAAGATCGCCGTCAACCTGTCGCCGGTGCAGCTCGGCAATGCCGATGTCGCGGATCTCGTACATCGTGTCCTGCTGGAAACCGGCCTCGACCCGCGCCGGCTGGAGCTGGAGATCACCGAGTCGACCATCATCGGCGACAAGGAACGCGCATTGCAGACGCTGCGCCGCATCAAGGCTTTCGGCGTCACCATCGCCATCGACGATTTCGGCACGGGCTATTCGTCGCTGGAAACGTTGCGCGCCTTCCCTTTCGACAAGATCAAGCTCGACCGCAGCTTCATGAGCGAAGTCGAGGCGAGCCCCGAGGCAAAGGCCATCATCCGTGCCATCCTGGCGCTCGGCCAGTCGCTGCGTGTGCCGGTGCTTGCCGAAGGTGTGGAGACGAGCAGCCAGCTCGCCATCCTTCTGGACGAAGGCTGCGACGAGGCGCAGGGCTATTTCCTCGGGCGCCCGGTGCCCATCGAGCGGATCCGGGTCGACGTGGAGACAAGCGAAGCCGCTTGAGCGGGCTTACTGGCGCTTGAAGCGGCGGCCGGCGAGGTCGATCTGGAAGCGGGGAAAGATGAAGACGCCGATGATCGTGCCGGCGTACTTCTCCTCGAGACCCGTCGATTCACCGACGCAGAACACCGGTTGGCGCGGCGCGCCGTCGAGGTGGATCGTCGTGGAGAAACAGAAGGACGACGAGGTGGCGGCCGCCTGCTCGAAAAGCTCCAGCACGCGCGTGCGGTCGAGCGGCTCGTAGCAGCGGATAAGATTCAGCAGGCCGCAGGCACGCTGCGGCAGGCCATGCGCCAGCGCGGCCTTGTCACCGAGCGTGAACAGGCCGTTGGAAAGATCGCCGGTCCAGCGCTCTGTCACGCAATACTGCGTCAACAGTTCGTTGTCCGTCTCGTCGAATTCCATCGAGCCCGGCAGAAAGGGCGACGAGAGATCAGTCTTGATTATCTTGAACACCCACGACCTCAGGCAGTTGCTCGAATTTTGCCGAACATGTCCGTCCCTTGAGGCCCGTGACATGCTAAAAAGACAGCGTTGGCTGACAACCCCCGAAGTCGGCCGAACCATTTTTCCATGAACTGAACTATACCCGGATCCTACCGTCGATCGGACCGGGTGTACGCGTAAAGACCGCCGCTGACTTTGTTCAGTCCCCGGCGGGTGCTATCCAATGCTTCGGGAAATCCGGCTTCGCAACAAGCCGACAACACAGTGTCGAATTTTAGCGCCTGAACCCCGAGTGAATCTGAAAAGTTCACTTGGGGCGCCTTTATAATTAGTTTTCTGATGCCAGCAACGGCTTTTTGATAATTATTGCACGATTGGAAAAATTCTTTTCACGGCAACGATACAGCCCAGCCCTGCAGCAAAGCAGAAAGGGCGGCCCGAAGACCGCCCTTTCCGAACTGAACCGGATGGCTCAGATATAAGACCCGAAGGTCTTACATCATGTCCATACCGCCCATGCCGCCCATACCGCCAGGCATGCCGCCAGCGGATTCCTTCTTCGGCAGTTCGGCGATCATGGCTTCCGTCGTGATCAGCAGCGAAGCAACCGAAGCAGCGTTCTGCAGAGCCGTGCGGACAACCTTGACCGGGTCAACGATGCCAAGCGCGATCAGGTCGCCGTATTCGCCGGTCTGGGCGTTGTAGCCGTAGTTGTCTTCGTTCTTGTCGAGGATCTTGCCGACAACGATCGAAGCTTCGTCACCAGCGTTCTCGGCGATCTGGCGAACCAGCGACTGGAGCGCCTTGCGAACGATGTTGATGCCAGCTTCCTGGTCGTCGTTTTCACCCTTGACGGTGATCTTCGTGGAAGAGCGCAGCAGGGCAACGCCGCCGCCCGGTACGATGCCTTCCTGAACAGCAGCGCGCGTCGCGTTGAGGGCGTCGTCGATGCGGTCCTTCTTTTCCTTCACTTCGACTTCCGTCGAACCGCCGACGCGGATGACGGCAACGCCGCCAGCGAGCTTGGCAAGACGTTCCTGCAGCTTCTCGCGGTCGTAGTCGGAGGTGGTTTCTTCGATCTGGGCCTTGATCTGCGCGACGCGGCCTTCGATTTCAGCCTTCTGGCCGGCACCGTCGACGATCGTCGTGTTTTCCTTGGAGATCGAAACCTTCTTCGAACGGCCGAGCATGTCGAGCGTTACGTTTTCGAGCTTGATGCCGAGGTCTTCGGAGATGACCGTGCCGCCCGTCAGGATGGCGATGTCTTCCAGCATGGCCTTGCGGCGGTCGCCGAAGCCAGGAGCCTTGACGGCAGCGATCTTGAGGCCGCCACGCAGCTTGTTGACGACGAGCGTTGCGAGCGCTTCGCCTTCGACGTCTTCAGCGATGATGACCAGCGGCTTGCCGGTCTGAACGACGGCTTCGAGAACCGGCAGCATTGCCTGAAGGTTCGAGAGCTTCTTCTCGTGCAGGAGAATGAAAGCGTCTTCGAGGTCGGCGATCATCTTTTCCGGGTTGGTCACGAAGTAGGGTGACAGGTAGCCGCGGTCGAACTGCATGCCTTCGACGACTTCGAGTTCGGTTTCGGCGGTCTTGGCTTCTTCAACCGTGATGACGCCTTCGTTGCCGACCTTCTGCATGGCTTCAGCAATGTCGAGACCGACCTGCTTGTCGCCGTTTGCGGAGATCGTGCCGACCTGGGCAACTTCTTCCGAGGTGTTGATCTTCTTGGCCTTGGCCTGGAGATCCTTGACGACTTCAGCAACGGCGAGATCGATGCCGCGCTTCAGGTCCATCGGGTTCATGCCGGCGGCAACAGCCTTGTGGCCTTCGCGAACGATAGCCTGGGCAAGAACGGTTGCAGTCGTCGTGCCGTCGCCGGCGATGTCGTTGGTCTTGGAAGCGACTTCGCGAACGAGCTGGGCGCCCATGTTCTCGAACTTGTCTTCCAGTTCGATTTCCTTGGCGACGGAAACGCCGTCCTTGGTGATGCGCGGTGCGCCGAAGGACTTGTCGATAACGACGTTACGACCCTTCGGGCCGAGCGTTACCTTGACTGCGTCTGCGAGAACGTCGACGCCACGCAGCATCTTTTCGCGCGCGGTGCGGCCGAATTTGACTTCTTTGGCTGCCATTGTGTGAACTCCTGAAAGAGGTATCAGCGAATTTCGGAAAGGGATGACCGGCTAAATCAGCCGATGACGCCCATGATGTCGGCTTCCTTCATGATCAGAAGGTCTTCGCCGTCGAGCTTGACTTCGGTGCCCGACCACTTGCCGAACAGAACGCGGTCGCCAGCCTTGACGTCCAGCGGAACAACCTTGCCGGACTCGTCACGAGCGCCGGAACCGACGGCGACGATTTCGCCTTCCTGCGGCTTTTCCTTGGCGGTGTCAGGAATGATGATGCCGCCCTTGGTCTTGGCTTCAGATTCAACGCGACGAACGACGACGCGATCGTGAAGCGGGCGGAAGGTGGTGCTTGCCATTGTCTTATCCCTCGATCGAATGACATTGCGGATCCCGAACTGGATCCGATGGATGAGTGTTAGCACTCACTGTTTAGGAGTGCTAGCGGCCTGGAGATAGGCGGCGAGGCTTTTCGAGTCAAGAAGAGCGACGGGAAATTATTTTGCCGCGAATGGTTACCGCCGCCGCCAGATGGGAGCGAAATCGCACGCCATCAAGTCAGGCTGATGAATTTCCGGCAGTTTCTCCGCCGATGCGGCAAAATTGTGTGGAGAGGCTTGTTTTCTTGGCGTCGCTTTGCAATGTCAGCCGGGCTCGACCTCGACACGGGAATCCCTGATGGCTCACCGCATCCAATCCTTCCGCGATATCACCGCGCACTATGACGTGGTGCTCTGCGACGTCTGGGGCGTCCTGCACAATGGCGTCGAAGCCTTTTCCTATGCCTCGGAGGCACTCGCCGAGGCCCGCGCGGCCGGCCTCACCGTCGTGCTCATCACCAATTCGCCGCGCCCGCATCCGGGCGTGAAAGTGCAGATCCGCGGCCTCGGCGTCACCGATGATTCCTATGATCGCATCGTCACATCGGGCGACGTCACCCGTGCGTTGATCGCGCAGGGCCCGAAGAAAATCTATTTCATCGGCGCGGAAAAGGACTTGGCCCTGCTCGATGGCCTCGGCGTCGAGCTGGTCGGCCTGGAGGAGGCGGGCATCGTCGTTTGCGCCGGCCTTCGCGAAGACGAGAAGGATACCGTCGAGGATTATCGCGCGGAGCTGACCGCACTTGCCGCGAAAAAACTGCCCTTCATCTGCGCCAACCCGGACCTCGTCGTCGAGCGCGGCCACCGCCTCATTCCATGCGCCGGGGCGCTCGCGAAGCTTTACGAAGAGCTCGGCTGCACCAGCCAGATCGCCGGCAAGCCGCATCGGCCGATCTACGAAAAGTCGATTGCGGAGGCTAAGGATGTGCGTGGCGCCTTCGACCTGTCGCGCGTCATCGCCATCGGCGACGGCATGCCGACCGATGTACGCGGCGCTGAAGCCTTTGGTCTCGATGTGCTCTATATTTCCGGCGGCATCCATGCGCAGGAATATGTTGAAGCCGGCCGCACGGACGAGGCAAGATTGGAACGCTTTCTCGCTCAGGAAAATGCCCACCCGAAGTGGTGGATGCCCCGGCTGCAGTGACGGGACGGAGACGGTCGGCATGACGGTATTTCACAGGAACGAGACGAAACAGCCACTGCCGGAGCATCTGCGCGGCGGCGTCATTGCCATCGGCAATTTCGACGGCGTGCACCGTGGCCACCAGGCCGTGCTGCAACGGGCGCTCGATCTTGCCGCCGAGCGCGGCATCCCCGCTCTCGTGCTCACCTTCGAGCCACATCCGCGCACCGTCTTCCGACCGGAGCGCCCCGTCTTCCGACTGACGCCGGCACCGTTGAAGGCCCGCATCCTCGAAGGCATGGGTTTTTCCGCCGTCATCGAATATCCCTTCGATCGCAACTTCTCCGAAATATCGGCGCACGACTTCATCCGCGCCATCCTGATGGATTGGCTGCACGCCTCCGAGGTTGTCACCGGCTTCGATTTCCATTTCGGCAAGGGCAGGGAAGGCGGCCCGGCCTTCCTGATGGCCGCTGGCCAGGACAATGGTTTCGGCGTCACCCTGGTCGATGCCTTTCGCGACGAGAATGCCTCGGTGATCTCGTCGAGCTTCGTCCGTGCCCTGCTTGGCGAGGGAGCCGTCGTCGAGGCGTCCGGCCAGCTCGGTTACCACTATACGGTCGAGGCCGAGGTGATCGGCGGCAAGCAGCTCGGCCGCACATTGGGCTATCCGACCGCCAACATGCAGCTTCCGCCGGAAGTGGAATTGCGCAACGGCATCTATGCTGTGCGGTTCCGCCGCCCGGATGGCAGCCTGCACGACGGCGTCGCCAGCTATGGCCGCCGCCCGACGGTCACGTCGAACGGCGCCCCGCTGCTCGAAACCTTCCTCTTCGATTTCTCGGGCGACCTCTACGGTGAAGTCTCCGCCGTCTCCTTCTTCGGGCACCTGCGCGACGAGCTGAAATTCGATGGCCTCGACGCGCTCGTCGTGCAGATGAAGCGTGACGAGGAGGAGGCGCGGGCGCTGCTTTCCGGCGTCAAGCCGCTCGGGGCCATCGACCAGCGCCTCTGTTTCTGACCGTGATGTCAGACGCGCCTTGCCCGCTCTACATTTTCCGTTCGGCGAATTTCGCCCCCTCTGGAAACACCGTCGTCACCATCGCGCCGATAGACCGGGTCGTCGCAGTCTATGGCGGCGAAGGAGGCGGCGGCTTGAGCGACGCATTTGGCGGTGTGGCGATCTTCCTGAACGATGCGACCGGTGAGCGTTTTGCCGGTGTTTGGGGCGCGCGCAACGCATCGCGTTTTCGTCGCGAAATGCGTGAGAGCATGCCGGTCGTCTTGCGGCGTGAAACGCCACAGGTGCGGTTGGCCTTGTGGAGCGCATACGGCACACGGCCACCGCGGATACGATGACGCCTAGGCAACATTCGTTTTGTGAGGCGATGAATACGGCGCCGCCGTCTTTTCAAACCGGCGAAAAGGCCGTAAGACCGCGCGCATGATGCTCCACCGGCTGACCATCGATCTGCGAATTAGTGGCCCGGCCTTCCGCGCGCTCTGAGCGAGGCCGGAAGGTCCGGGATTTCGGGCGTTGTTTTGAGGACGCCCCCGCCGTCGGTACCAGTACCTGACAATATTCCCCGCATGCGCAAACGCGCGCGAAAAGACGATAGCTCCACCCATGACCGATACGCCCGAAAAAGTCGATTATTCTGCCACCCTCTACCTGCCGCAGACGGATTTCCCGATGCGCGCCGGCCTGCCGACGAAGGAGCCGGAAACGGTGGCCCGCTGGCAGCAGATGGGTCTCTACAAGAAGCTGCGCGCCTCCGCCGCCGGCCGTGAAAAGTTCGTGCTGCACGACGGCCCGCCCTATGCCAACGGCAACATCCATATCGGCCACGCGCTGAACAAGATCCTCAAGGACGTCATCACCCGCTCGTTCCAGATGCGCGGCTACGACTCGAACTACGTGCCCGGCTGGGACTGCCACGGCCTTCCGATCGAATGGAAGATCGAGGAGAAGTACCGCGAGAAGGGCAAGAACAAGGACGAGGTTCCGGTCAACGAGTTCCGCCAGGAATGCCGCGACTTCGCGGCCGGCTGGATCAAGATCCAGTCCGACGAGTTCAAGCGCCTCGGCATCGAGGGCGACTTCGACAATCCCTACACGACGATGAACTTCCACGCGGAATCACGCATCGCCGGCGAACTTTTGAAGATCGCCAAGAGCGGCCAGCTCTATCGCGGCTCGAAGCCGGTCATGTGGTCCGTCGTCGAGCGCACGGCGCTGGCGGAAGCCGAAGTCGAATATGCCGATGTCGAGAGCGACATGATCTGGGTGAAATTCCCGGTGACCGAAGGTCCGGCCGATCTTCTCGGCAATTTCGTCGTCATCTGGACAACGACCCCCTGGACGATCCCCGGCAACCGCGCCATCGCCTTCTCGTCGCGTTACCCCTACGGCCTGTTCGAGGTCGAAAGCGCGCAGAACGATTTTGGCCCGCAGCCCGGCGAAAAACTGATCTTCGGGACACGCCTTGCCGATGAGGCAGCTGCCAAGGCGAAGCTCACGTTCAAGTACGTCCGCGATATCGCGCCTGAAGAACTGGCGGCGGTCGTCTGCGCCCATCCGTTGAAGGATCTCGGCTACGACTTCAAGGTCCCGGTGCTCGATGGTGATCACGTCACCGACGATGCCGGTACCGGCTTCGTGCACACCGCGCCGAGCCACGGCCGCGAAGACTTTGACGCCTGGACGTCGAAGGCTCGCGAACTGGAAGCGCGCGGCATCTCTTCGAAGATCCCGTTCCCGGTCGACGATGCCGGCTTCTACACCGCCGACGCCCCCGGCTTCGACGGTGCGCGCGTCATGGACGACAACGGCAAGAAGGGCGACGCCAACGAGCGCGTCATCAAGGCGCTGATCGCCTCGAACACGCTGTTCGCCCGCGGTCGCCTGAAGCACTCGTACCCGCATTCCTGGCGCTCCAAGAAGCCGGTCATCTTCCGCAACACGCCGCAATGGTTCGTCTACATGGACAAGGAACTCGGCGACGGCACGACGCTGCGTTCGCGTTCGCTGAAGGCGATCGACGACACGCGCTTCGTGCCCGCGGCCGGCCAGAACCGCCTGCGCGCCATGATCGAAGGCCGCCCGGACTGGGTGCTGTCGCGCCAGCGCGCCTGGGGCGTCCCGATCGCCGTCTTCGCCGATGAGAATGGCAGCGTGCTGGTCGATGAGGCCGTCAATGCCCGCATCCTCGAAGCCTTCGAGCAGGAGGGTGCGGACGCCTGGTTCGCCGAGGGCGCCAAGGCACGTTTCCTTGGCCCCGACCACGACCAGTCCAAGTGGACGCAGGTCATGGATATCCTCGACGTTTGGTTCGACTCGGGCTCGACGCACACCTTCACGCTGGAAGACCGCCCGGACCTGAAATGGCCGGCCGACGTCTATCTGGAGGGCTCCGACCAGCATCGCGGCTGGTTCCACTCGTCGCTGCTCGAAAGCTGCGCAACGCGTGGCCGTGCGCCCTACAATGCCGTCGTCACCCATGGCTTCACCATGGACGAGAAGGGCGAGAAGCAGTCGAAGTCCAAGGGCAACGTCGTCTCGCCGCAGGACGTGATGAAGGAATCGGGCGCCGATATCCTGCGTCTCTGGGTCATGACCACCGACTACTGGGAAGACCAGCGCCTCGGCAAGACGATCATCCAGACCAACATCGACGCTTACCGCAAGCTGCGCAACACGGTGCGCTGGATGCTGGGCACGCTGGCACACGACACGGGCGAGGAGATCGCCTATGCCGACATGCCGGAGCTGGAAAAGCTGATGTTGCATCGGCTGTCGGAACTCGATGCGCTCGTGCGCGAAGGCTACGACGCCTTCGACTTCAAGAAGATCACCCGCGCGCTCATCGATTTTTCGAACGTCGAGCTCTCGGCCTTCTACTTCGACGTCCGCAAGGATGCGCTCTACTGCGACGCCCCGTCCTCGCTGAAGCGCCGCGCCTCGCTTTCGGTCATCCGCAAGCTGTTCGACTGCCTCGTCACCTGGCTGGCACCCATGCTGCCCTTCACGATGGAAGAGGCCTGGCTGTCGCGCAAGCCCGATGCCGTATCGGTCCATCTCGAGCAGTTCCCGGACGTGCCGGCCGAATGGCGTAACGATGCGCTGGAAGCCAAGTGGGAAAAGATCCGCAGCGTGCGTTCGGTCGTGACCGGCGCGCTGGAGATCGAGCGCCGCGAGAAGCGTATCGGCGCCTCGCTGGAAGCGGCTCCGGTCGTCTACATAAACGACCCGGCGCTGCTGGAAGCGCTCGAAGGCCAGGATTTTGCGGAAATCTGCATCACCTCGGCCATATCGGTTGTTTCCGGCGACGGCCCGGCTGACGCCTTCCGCCTGCCGGAGGTCGCCAAGGTTGCGGTCGAGCCGAAGCTTGCCGAGGGCACCAAGTGCGCGCGCTCCTGGCGCATCACCACGGATGTCGGCGCGGATGCGGACTATCCGGATGTCTCGGCGCGTGACGCTGCGGCGCTGCGCGAAATCGGCTTTCGCCGCGCCGCCTGACGGGTCTGCCTGTTGACGGCCGGGGCTTTCCGGCCGTCGATCCCCCGGATGAATTGCACTTCCATGCTTCATCCGGTATTGCTGCCTGAAAATGGTCGGATTTTTCCGCCATGGCACGGCGATCTATTGCCGTGCTTGAGCTTTGGGGCGCCGGCTCTGCTGGAAGGGTATTCATGGGAATGACGCGAAATATTCGGGTGCGTACCGGCCTGATCGGTCTTTTGGGCGGAAGTTTCCTTTTGACCGGCTGCATGGGACCGACCTACGGCACGGGCAAGAGCGTCGGCGAGCAGCTGGTGGAAGACGTCGGCAACGCCGTCATGGTTCAGCCCGACAATGAGGAAGCGAAAAAGATCCGCTACCAGCCGCGCGGCGGCCTCGTTGTGCCGAAGGATCAAACTGCACTGACCACGCCGCAGGATTCTGTTTCCGGCAAGAACAATCCAGGATGGCTGGAAAGCCCCGAGGACATGCGCCAACGCCTGCGGGCGGAAGCGGATGAAAACAGCGGTGACGTGAACTACCGGTCTCCGCTCGCCAATCAGGGCACGACGAACCGCAAGCTCTCCGCATCCGAGCAGACGGCCGCCTATCGCGAGGCACGTCGGCTGGAGATGGGCGCCTATTCCGACAAGCGCCGCTACCTGAGCGATCCGCCGCTGGACTACCGCCGCCTTCCCGAGGAGGCCCAGGCTGATCTCGGCGAGCCGGAAAAGACCAAGGAGCGTCGCCGCAAGAAGGAAGCTAAGGCGGCCAAGCAGGGTGGGTCTAGCTGGTGGCCGTTCTAAGGCCATGAAGGCTTATCGCATTCGTCCGGCGTCGGTTGACGACGCCGCGATCATCCTGCGGTTCATCCGCGAACTTGCCGACTATGAAAAAGCGCTGCACGAAGTCGCAGCGACGCAAGAGAGCATTGCCGCCTCGCTTTTCGGCGAAGGCTCGGTCAGCTACGCCGCCATCTGCGAGACCGAGGACGGCGAACCCGCTGGCTCCGCCGTGTGGTTCAAGACCTATTCCACCTGGCAGGCGAAGAACTGCCTTTATCTCGAAGACCTTTATGTGACGCCCGACCATCGCGGCGCCGGCGTCGGCAAGATGCTGCTGCGCCATCTCGCGCGCACCGCGCTTGATGAGGGGTGCGCGCGGTTCGAGTGGAGCGTGCTCGACTGGAATACGCCGGCGATCCGCGTCTATGATGCGATCGGCGCCGAGCCCAAGCCGGAATGGGTCCGCTACCGGCTGGACGGTGAAAAGCTTCGTCAGTTCGCCGCTGGATAAATCCCAAAGTTTTGATCAGCGCCGTTCGGCGAAGAAATCCTTCAGGATTTCCGCAGCCTCCAGGCCGCCGATGCCGGAATAGACGTCCGGCGCATGGTGGCAGGTCGGTTGCGCGAAGAAACGCACGCCATTGTCCACCGCGCCGCCCTTCGGGTCCTCCGCGCCGTAGTACAGCCGTCGGATGCGGGCGAAGGAAATGGCGGCGGCGCAGAGCGTGCAGGGCTCCAGCGTCACGTAGAGATCGGCGCCGGTGAGACGCTCCTGGCCGAGTTTGCGGGCGGCCTCGCGGATGACGGCAACCTCGGCATGGGCGGTCACGTCGGTCTCCGCCCGCGTCCGGTTGCCGGATTGCGCAATGATCGTGCCATCGAGCACCAGCACGGCCCCGACCGGCACTTCGCCCCGTTCGCCGGCCGCGCGCGCCTCGCAAAGCGCGATCTCCATGAAGCGATTTGTCATCGCACAACGAATTCCTCTTAACCCGGGGCGTGTGACCTGATAGGACACGCCAAAACGCAGGCAACACAAATGACATTCAAAGACAAGCCAAAACGGCCGGGCGACAAGCCCGAGGGCCGTGATCGTAAGCCGCGTGGCGCCGCATCGGCCGCACCGGGCAAGAAATCCTTTTCGGCTGAAAAGCCTGCGGGCCGCAAACCCGAGGGCAAATCGTTCTCCGGAAAGCCGGCCCCGCGGGACGGTAAGCCTCCCCGTGATGGCAAGCCCGCCCGTGATGCACGGCCTGCCAAGGCAGCGCCGGCCGCGTCGGCCAGCACAGATCTTGCGCCCGAGCGCATTTCCAAGCTGCTCGCCCGCGCGGGCGTCGCCTCGCGTCGTGATATCGAGCGCATGATCATGGAAGGCCGCGTCAGCGTGAACGGCAAGGTGCTGGAGACGCCGGTCGTCAACGCCACCTTCGCCGACCGCATCGAGGTCGACGGCCAGCCGATCCGCGGCATCGAGCGCACGCGCCTCTGGCTCTACAACAAGCCGGCGGGTCTCGTGACCACCAATGCCGACCCGGAAGGCCGCCCGACCGTCTTCGACAACCTGCCCGAAGACCTGCCGCGCGTCATGTCTATCGGCCGCCTCGACATCAACACCGAAGGTCTGCTGCTGCTGACCAACGATGGCGGCCTTGCCCGCATGCTGGAACTGCCGACGACCGGCTGGCTGCGCCGCTACCGCGTGCGCGCCCATGGCAAGATCGAGCAGGCCGATCTCGACAAGCTGAAGGACGGCATCGCCGTCGAAGGCGTGCTCTATGGCGCGATCGACGCGACGCTCGACAAGGTGCAGGGCACCAACGTCTGGATCACCGTCAGCCTTCGTGAAGGCAAGAACCGCGAAATCAAGAACGTGCTCGGCGCGCTCGGTCTCGACGTGAACCGCCTGATCCGCATTTCCTACGGCCCGTTCCAGCTCGGCGAACTGCCGGAAGGCCAGGCCCAGGAAATCCGCGGCCGCACGCTGCGCGACCAGCTCGGCCCCCGCCTGATCGAGGAAGCCAAGGCGAATTTCGATGCGCCGCTGTTCGATCATGCGCCGGATGAGGACGAGAAGCCGGCGAAAAAGGGCCGCGACGCCGCACCCGGCTGGGGTGAACGTCCCGCCGAACGCCGCGAGAAGCCCGAAGACCGCCGAGAAAAGGCCCGCGCACGGCTCGATACCAAGCGCGACGACCGCTTTGGCGACAAGCCGCGTGGCGGCCCGCGCGACCGGGATCGCGAAGAAAACACGTTCGACAGCAAGCCGAAGCGCGAGCCCGCCAACCGTGCCCGCAAGTCCAACGTCTGGATGGCGCCCGGCGCCCGTCCCGTTGCCGAAAAGAAGGCCGAGACGTCTGAAGGCGTGAAGCGCGAACCGCGGGAGCGTCCGGAAGGCGCGCCGAAGACCAAGCGCTACGGCCGGACAGCCGATGGCGCGCCGACACGCTCGGCAAAGAAGTTCGATCCTGACCGCAAGGGACCGGCGCGCGGCCGTCCCGGCGACGACCGGGCAGACAAGCCCCGTGTCCTGAAGACGCGTGACGAAGACGGCGAATGGATCCGCGCCAGCGAGCCGGAAAAGAGCGACCGTGACGACGGTGGTCGCGGTGGCTTCGGCCGCCCGCGCTCCGGTGCCGGCGACGACCGCGCGCCCCGCGGTTTCGGTGACCGTCCGCCGCGTGGCGACCGCAAACCGCGCGCCGAGGGTGAACGCTCGTTCGGTGATCGTCCGCCTCGCGGCGATCGTAAACCGCGTGCGGAAGGCGAACATTCGTTCGGTGCCCGCCCGGCCCACGGCGACCGCAAGCCACGCGCAGAAGGCGAGCGTTCCTTCGGTGATCGCAAGCCCAGGGCAGAAGGCGAACGCACGTTCTCCGACCGTCCGCCGCGCCGTGATGGCGGCAAGCCGTTCGGCGCAAAGCCTTCCGGTGGCAAGTCCTTCGGCGGCAAGCCGGGTGGTCGCCCGTCCGGCGGAAAGCCTGCCGGCAAGCCCGGTGGCCGGCCTTCGGGCGGCCCGCGCGGCAAGGGGAAGTAATCAGCAGTGCGGATCGTCGGCGGAGAGTTTCGCGGCCGTTCGCTTGCAACGCCGAAGTCGGATGACATTCGTCCGACTTCGGACCGCACGCGCGAAAGCCTGTTCAACATCCTGTCCCATGCCTATCCTGAAGCGCTCGACGGCACACGCGTGCTCGATCTCTTCGCGGGAACGGGTGCTGTCGGCTTGGAGGCGATGTCGCGTGGCGCCCGCGCGGCACTCTTCGTCGAGCAGAGCGTCGAGGGCAGGGGGCTTCTGCATTCAAACATCGAAACGCTCGGCGTCATCGGCCGCGCCAAGATTTTCCGGCGCGATGCCACAGCACTCGGCGGCGTCGGCACGGTGGAACCGTTCGATTTCCTGTTCGCCGATCCGCCCTACGCCAAGGGCCTCGGTGAACGCGCGCTCGATGCCGCGGCCCGCGGCGGCTGGCTCGTCGACGGCGCCCTTGCGATCCTCGAGGAGCGCGCCGATATTCAGCCTGCCGCCGTCGATGGTTTCGATCCTCTCGAGGTCCGCACCTTCGGCGACACACGCATGCATTTCTACCGCTACCGGGCCGGCTGATCCGCCAGGCCTCCGCAGAGGACGCCAGCGATGACCGAAGCCCTCGTTTCCGTTGAAAGCTCGCGTGCCGGCGGCCCGACCGTCGCGATCGCATTGGGCGGCGGTGGAGCGCGCGGCCTTGCCCATATCCATGTCATCGAGGTTCTGGACGAACTCTGCATCCGCCCGGTGCTGATTTCAGGCGCCTCCATCGGCGCGATCATGGGCGCCGCCATGGCGAGCGGCATGACGGGCAAGGAAATCCGCGAACACACGCTTGCCACGATCGGCCATCCGAGCCGCATCATGAACCGGCTGTGGAGCCTGCGCCCCACACGTTTTTCAGAGGTCGTCGCCGGTGGTTTTCGCGTCGGGCAATTCAACCTCGAGCGCGTGTTGAAGGCTTTCCTGCCGGATCGCCTGCCGGAAACTTTCGAGGCGCTGCAAATCCCGCTGAAGGTCATCGCGTCGGATTACTACGGCCAGTGCGAATGCGTTTGCGAGAGCGGCGCGCTCTTCCCGGCGATCGCCGCTTCCGCGGCTCTGCCCGCCGTCTTTCGCCCGGTGCTGATCGATGGCCGCGTGATGATCGACGGCGGCCTGTGGAACCCTGTGCCCTTCGATCATCTGAGAGGCCACGCGGACATCACCATCGGCGTCGACGTCATCGGCCACCCGCCGGCCGGTACCGCGGGCCTGCCGAACAGCATCGACAGCCTCTATGGCGCAACCCAGCTCACCATGCGATCCATCGTCACGCTGAAGCTGGAAAAGGCTGCACCCGACATCTTCCTGCAACCCGATGTCGGTCGTTTCCGCGTGCTCGATTTCGCCAAGGCCGAGGAGGTGCTTACCGTCTCCTCCGGCATCCGCGACGAGCTGAAACGGTCGCTCGATGCAAAGCTGTCCGCTTTGGCCTAGGCGCTTTCTTCCTCGTCGACTTCGGCCTGCGTCTTGTTCTTCGGCTTGACCAGCGGCTCCGGCTTGACGGGCTTGAAGTGCAGCATGTGCCGGCCGGCCGTCAGGCCCTCGACGGCCTGCAGTTCCAGCCGTGCGACGTCGCGGCGGCGGATGTCGTCGCCGATCGCCAGTGCATCTTCCGGCTCGACGCCGAGTTCTTCCAGCGTTTCGCGGCCGAAGAGCAGGGCGGATTCGAAGGTCTCGCGCACGTCGTGCTGCACCCCGCGGGCGCGCAGCGATAGCGTGTGCACGCGGTCGTAGGATCGGGCGAAAATCGTGGCATTCGGGTATTCCGACTGCACGAGGTCGACGATGCGGTCCGTGGTCGCCTTGCCCTGCGTGCAGATGGCGACGATCTTGGCGCGCTCGATGCCGGCCGCGCGCAGCACGTCCTTGCGCGTGCCGTCACCGAAATAGATGCGGAAGCCGAAGCTTGCCGCCTGGCGCACGCGGTCGGTCGAATGGTCGATGACGGTCACCTCACGCCCGCCGGCCAGCAGGATCTGCGCGGCGATCTGGCCGAACCGCGAAAAACCGATCATCAGCACGTCCGCCCCCGCCCCCTCGAAATCCTCCTCCATCTCCTCCTCGATATCCTCGACCAGCAGG
The DNA here is from genome assembly GCF_058808115.1 of Shinella sp. GW821-FHT11G07. Lineage (NCBI taxonomy): Bacteria > Pseudomonadati > Pseudomonadota > Alphaproteobacteria > Hyphomicrobiales > Rhizobiaceae > Shinella > Shinella sp. GW821-FHT11G07. The sequence continues at coordinate 385,551 of NZ_JBXARJ010000003.1, read as the reverse complement.
AAGCGGGACAGTGCTGCCGCAATCGGCGTCAGCGCCATGGAAATGGTGACGATGGCGACGAGCAGCGAGGCGAGCCCGCCGGAAAAGATGCCGGCGGCAGAGGCTGCCGTGAACAGCACGAAACCGAATTCACCGCCCTGCGGCAGGACAAGCGCAATGCGCACCGCGTCGTTGTGTGATGAGCCGGTGAAGCGGCAGAGGCCGTAGATCACGAAACTCTTCACCAGCATGACGGTTGGCGTGGCGATCAGGATGGTCAACCAGCCGGAAAAGATGACGTCGAGATGCAACGAAAGGCCGACGGCCATGAAGAACAGCCCCAGCAGGATACCGCGGAAGGGCTCCACATCCGCCTGCAATTCATGGCGGTAGGAGGAATCCGCGAGCAGCACGCCGGCCAGGAAGGCGCCCATCGCCATGGAGAGGCCGGCCATCTGCAGCAGCATGGCGGCGGCGAGCACGACGAAGAGAGCCGCCGCAATCATCGCTTCGCGTGCGCCGGTGCGGGCGATGATCTGGAACAGCGGGTTGAGCAGGTAGCGGCCGGCCACCAGCAGCGCGGTGATGGCGGAAAGGGCGATCATGAAATCCTGGAAGGCGGTCGTCGTGTCCTCCGGCGCCTGCTCCGCCAAAAGCGGGATCAGCGCCAGCAGCGGCACGATGGCAAGATCCTGAAACAGCAGCATGGAGAAGGCGCGCTGGCCATAGCGCGTGTTCGTGTCGCCTTTCTCGTCGAGGATCTGCATGGCGAAGGCGGTGGAGGAGAGCGCAAGGCCGAAACCGATGATGAGCGCCCCGTCCCAGTGCTCCATGCCCGTCACGAAGGTCAGCGCGGCCAGCACCAGCCCGGTGACGACGACCTGCGCCAGGCCGAGCCCGAAAATATCATGCCGCATCGCCCAGAGGCGTGAGGGTTTCAGCTCCAGCCCGATGAGGAACAGCAGGAAGACGACGCCCAGTTCGGCAACACCCAGAAGCTCTTCACCGTCGCGGATCTGGTGCAGGATCGGGCCGATCACCACGCCGGCGGCGAGGTAGCCGAGAATGGTGCCGAGCCCCAGCCGCTTGAAGATTGGCGCCGCGAGAAGCGCGCCGCCGAGCATCAGCAGGACCTCGTTATAGGGGCTATGGGTGTAGGGCATGCGGCAGGCTTTCTTCGAGAGGCGGCGGTCGCAAGGCAAAAAAGGGACGGCTGCCCTTGATGCCTGTGCTACTGCACAATAAATGGGGCAGCAAAGAAAGGCCAAGTCATGTCAGAGACGATCGATTCCGCAAGCCTTCTCGCGCGCGCCGGCGAACTTATCGACCGCGCCATCCAGGCGGGAGCGGATGCGGCCGATGCTGTCGTCGTTCGCGGCCGCTCCAGTTCCGTCAGCGTGCGCCTCGGCAAGGTCGAAGGCACCGAGGCCTCCGAAGGCGATGACTTCTCGCTGCGGGTCTTCGTCGGCAAGCGCGTCGCCAGCGTCTCGGCCAATCCCGGCTTCGACCTGAAGGTGCTCGCCGAGCGTGCCGTCGCCATGGCGAAGGCCTCGCCGGAAGATCCCTATGCGACGCTCGCCGACGAGGCCGACCTCGCACGCGACTGGCCGGATCTCGAACTCTACGACCCGACGGAAGTCTCCGCCGAGCAGCTGACCGAGGCAGCGCTTGCCGCCGAAGCTGCGGCCCTTGCCGTCTCCGGCATCACCAATTCCGGCGGCGGCGGCGCGTCCGCCGGCATGGGCGGCCTCGTGCTCGCCACCTCGCATGGCTTTTCCGGCGCCTACAGCGCCAGCCGCTTCGGCCGCTCCGTCAGCGTCATCGCCGGCGAAGGCACCAAGATGGAGCGCGACTACGATTTCGATTCGAGCCTCTATTTCGCCGATCTGCGCGATGCCGAAGACATCGGCCGCGAGGCCGCGGCGCGTGCCGTGCGCCGGCTGAACCCGCGCCAGGTGCCGACGGCGAAGAATGTCACGGTCGTCTTCGATCCCCGTGTGGCACGCGGCATCGCCGGCCACATTGCCGGCGCGATCAACGGTGCCTCCGTCGCGCGCAAGACGAGCTTTCTGCGCGACCGCATGGGCAAGCAGGTCCTGAAGGCCGGCCTTACCGTTACCGATGATCCGCTCATCGTGCGCGGCTCGGCCTCCCGCCCGTTCGATGGCGAGGGCATCTCCGGCGAGCGCCTTGCGATGATCGAGGACGGCGTGTTGCAGCACTGGTTCCTCTCCACATCCACCGCCAACGAACTCGGCCTCAAGACCAACGGCCGCGGCGCGCGCGGCGGCACCTCGGTCAACCCGGCCTCCACCAACCTTGCGCTGGAACCGGGCGATATCTTGCCGGAAGACCTGATCCGCTCCGTCGGCAACGGCTTTTACATCACCGAGCTGATCGGCCAGGGCGTCAACATGGTGACGGGCGAATACAGCCGCGGCGCCTCCGGCTACTGGATCGAGAACGGCGAGCTGACGTTTGCCGTCTCGGAAGTCACCATCGCGTCCAACCTCGTCGACATGTTCATGCGCATCACGCCGGCGAACGACATCGATCGCTCGTTCGGCGTTGCCGCGCCGACGCTTGCCATCGAAGGCATGACGCTTGCCGGGACATGAGGCCATGACAAGCCCCGCCAACGACTGGAATGCCGACCTCGCGCTTCTCACCGCCGCAGCGCGGCTTGCCGGTGCGCGGGCGCTGGAATTCTTCCGCAAGGGACCGGAGGTCTGGTGGAAGAACGGCGGCCATTCGCCGGTGAGTGCCGCCGACTTCGCGGCAAACGACATCCTCAAGAAGGAACTGCTCTCCGCCCGGCCGAACTACGGCTGGCTCTCGGAAGAGACCGACGATGATGCCGGACGGCTTGATTGCGAGACTGTGTTCGTCATCGATCCGATCGACGGCACGCGCGCCTTCATTGCCGGCAAGGACATCTGGTGCGTCAGCGCAGCCGTCGTGCACAAGGGCAGACCCGTTGCCGGCGTGCTCTTCGCACCGTCGCTCGATGAACTGTTCATCGCGGCCGCCGATGGCGTGGCGCTGAAAAACGGCCAGCCGATCAAGGTGACCGAGCCCGATGCCGGCCGCCCGACGCGCATGGCCGTGCCGGAAGACATGCTGCGCGACATCGACAAGCGCGTGGTTGGCGGCGTGCACCGCATCTCGCATGTGCCCTCGCTTGCCTACCGGCTTGCCATGGTGGCGGACGGGCGCATCGATGCGACGCTGGTCAAGCGCAATGCCCATGACTGGGATCTCGCGGCCGCCGATCTCATCCTGGCGCGGGCCGGCGGATCGCTCGTGACGCTTGATGGCGAGCCGCTGTCCTACAACCGCCCGAACGTCACCCACGAGACGCTCGCTGCTGCCGGTTTATCCCGGCTTTCCGGCCTTGTGGATGCCTCCCGTCCCTTTGCCGGCCATTGACCTTTGGTGCGGAATACCGCAAACCGTGTGCCAAAATCCGACAAGAAAAAGAGAGAAGTCATGACCGAAACCACCGAATCGAAACAGCTCCTCCATCTGGTGTTCGGCGGCGAACTGACCACGCTGACGGACCTTCAGTTCCGCGATCTCAACAATCTCGATATCGTCGGAATCTTCCCCGATTATGCGAGCGCGCTCACCGCCTGGAAGTCGAAGGCCCAGCAGACCGTGGACAACGCGCATATGCGCTATTTCATCGTGCACATGCACCGGCTTCTGGACCCGCAGAACGGCTGAGACGCGTTCCCTGACACCGCTCCCGCGCGGCTTTCGCCGCGCCGGACAAAATCGGACCTTCCATGACCCTCACAAGCCCGAAAGCCGCAACCGGGGCGCCCTGCCGATGAGCAGGCGGCTCGCCCGTTTCGCGCTTTCGCTCTACCGCTGGGGTGGCGTCGCGCTCTACCCGATCGTCGGTCCGTATCTGGCGCTGCGAGTGGCCAAGGGCAAGGAAGAACGCTCCCGTCGCCGCGAGCGCTACGGCTTCGCCAGCGTCGATCGCCCGACGGGACCGCTCGTGTGGTTTCATGCCGCAAGCGTCGGCGAGACCAATGCGGTGCTGCCGCTCATCAAGGAAGTGCGCCGCCGCGGCATCGCCGTCCTGCTCACGACAGGCACCATCACCTCCGCCAAGGTCGTGCGCGACAGGCTCGGCACGGACGTCATCCACCAATATGTGCCGCTCGACCTGAAGCCGGCGATCAGCCGTTTCCTGGAATACTGGCACCCCGATCTCGCGATCATGGCGGAGTCGGAGATCTGGCCGATGACCATCCTGGAGCTCAGCAAGCGGCATATTCCGCAGGTTCTGGTGAACGGCCGTATCTCGGACCGGTCCTTCCCGCGCTGGAAGCGACGCATGTCGATCGCCGACGCGATCTTCGAGAATTTCGCCTTGGTCATTGCGCAGTCGGAGCTGGATGCCGAGCGCTTCCGCACGCTGGGTGCCCTGCCGGTCATGGTCTCCGGTAATCTCAAGGTCGATACGGATGGGCCGCCGGCCGATGCCGCCGTGCTGAAGGCCTATCTCGACCAGATCAAGGGCCGTCGCACCTGGGCGGCGATCTCGACCTTCGAAGGCGAGGAAGCCGCCGCCGGCAATGTGCACCGCGTGTTGAAGGAGCGCACGCCGGGCCTCCTCACCATCATCGTGCCGCGCCACCCCGAGCGCAGCGATGCCATCGCGGACATGCTGACGGCGCGCGGCCTGAATGTCGCCCGTCGCACATTGAACGACCCGCTGACGCCGGAGACCGATATCTTCCTCGGCGATACGATCGGCGAAATGGGGCTCTACCTGCGCATGACGGAAATCGCCTTCGTTGGCCGTTCGCTGTTTGCGGAAGGCGGACAGAACCCGCTGGAGCCGGCCATGCTCGGCTGCGCGATCCTGTCCGGCGGCAACGTGCAGAATTTCCGCGAGGCCTACCAGCAGCTCGCCCGTAACGGCAGCGCCAAGATGGTGCGCGACGTCGAGATGCTGGCCAAGGGCGTGCACTACCTCTTGAGCAACGACGAGATGCGCAAGCAGATGATCGAGGCCGGACAGGAGACCGTGCAGGAAATGCGCGGTGCCTTGCGCGCCACGGTCAAGGGGCTGGAACCCTATATCAATCCGCTCACCGTGAAGGCGCGGCTCCACCCGCGCCAGACCTCCTGAAAGGACGGGACATGACCAAGGCAGCGACGATTTCCGGCATCCTCTTCGACAAGGACGGAACGCTGCTCGACTATGCCCGGAGCTGGGTGCCGGTGAACTACGAACTCGCCCGCGTTGCCGCTCTCGGTGACGAGGATCTGGCGCGCAAGCTGCTCGTGGCCGGCGGCATGGACCCGGACACCGGCCATGTCATGCCCGATAGCCTGCTTGCCGCCGGCAACACGGTGGAAATCGCCGAGGGCTTCGTTGCGGCGGGAGCCCCCTTCACCGTGGAGGCGCTGACCATCCATTTCGACGGCCTCTTCGCCAATTCCGCGCAGCTTGCGGTCGCCGTCACCGATCTTGCGGACTTCTTTGCCACCATGCACGCCCGTGGTTACTGGCTGGGCGTTGCCTCCAGCGACAACGAAGCGTCGATCCGCGCGACGGCAAAGCGCTTCGGCTTCGAAAACTATCTCCACTACGTTGCCGGTTATGACAGTGGCTTCGGCATCAAGCCGGAAGCCGGCATGGTGCTCGGCTTCTGCGCCGCGACCGGCCTCGAGCCGCATCAAGTCGCCGTCGTCGGCGACAACAATCACGACATGCATATGGGCCGCAATGCCGGTGCCGGCCTCACCGTCGCCGTGCTGACCGGCACAGGCTCGCGGGAATCGCTGGCCGACGCCTCCGACTACTGCCTCAACGACATCACCGAACTCGTGCCGCTCTTCCCCGAAGCCGCTGCCGCACGTCCGGCAGCGTGAGACGCCGCAACCGTCTTGCCAGGCAAACCGTCTCTCATGGTTGATTTTCCGCGCCTTCTCGCGTTTCTTGACGCAACGACCGGGCAGAAGCGCTCGCTGGGGGCCGAATGGTAAGTGAAGCACCGCCTTTCTGGTGGACGAAGCCGGACTGGCGGGCCTATGCGCTCTGGCCGGTCTCGCGCCTCTATGGCCTGGTCGCCGGCCAGCGCATGCGCAAGAAGCGGCGCGGGGAAGTGCCGGTCCCGGTCATCTGCGTCGGTAACTTCACCGTCGGTGGTGCCGGCAAGACGCCGACGGCGATCGCCATCGCCCGCGCCGCCAAGGCGCGCGGCCTCAAGCCGGGCTTCCTCTCCCGCGGTTATGGCGGTTCGCTCGACGTGACCACCGTCGTCGATCCCCATCACCACTATGCCCGCGCCGTCGGGGACGAACCGCTGCTGCTCGCCCGGGAAGCTTTGACGGTCATCGCCCGCAAGCGGATCAAGGGGGCGAAAAAGCTGGTGGAGGAGGGCGCCGACCTCATCATCATGGATGACGGTTTCCAGAGCGCGCAACTGACCTTTGATTATGCGCTGCTGGTCATCGACACGCGCCGCGGCATCGGCAACGGCCACCTCGTGCCGAGCGGCCCGGTGCGTGCGCCGCTGGCCGAACAGATGCGCCAGGCGAGCGCGCTGCTGGCGATCGGCGATGGCAATGCGGCCGACCGATTGATCCGCCAGGCGGCGCGTGCCGGCAAGGCGGTCCATTCCGCTACGCTCGTCACCGTGGGTGCCGAAGATCTGGAGGGGCAGGTCGTCATGGCCTGGTCGGGCATCGCCGACAACGAAAAGTTCTTCCGCACCGTCAACGAGACCGGCGCGCATCTCTACGTGACCCGCAGCTTCCCCGACCATCATTATTTGAGCGACGACGAGGTGGCGGAAATCCTCGACCATGCCGAAGGGCTCAGCTACCAGCTTCTCACCACATCCAAGGACAGTGTGCGCCTTGCCGGCGGGCACGGCCGGTCGGAAGAGCTTAAGGAGAAGAGCCGGGTAATCGAGGTGGAAATCCGCTTCGACGACCCGAAGGGGCCGGACGCGATCATCGACGCGGCGATCGCGAATGCAAGGCGGCGGAAACTGAAGGCGTCGGGTGCAGGTAAGGCCTAGCGCTTCTGGTTGGGCAGTGCGCCGGCGCGTTTTTCGGCGTCCAGCGAGGCGGCGCAACTGGCATAGGCTTCCTGGCGCGCGACGCTCCAGTAGCGCAGCTCGTCGACCGGGATCATTTCGCCGGTCATCGCGCAAGTGACGTGCGAGCCGGGCATCAGGATCTGGAAATCACCGTCGAGATAGCGGATCTTCGCTTCGCGGCTACCGCGTCCTTCAAGACGGTTCATCATCGATCTCAATATCCGTGTCATCTGGTCGTCATGCTGCCATATCGCGGCAAGGGTGAAATTTCCAGCGTTTTCGCTGTTGTCAGCTGCGTCCGAACAGCCGTTCGATGTCCGAAAGCTTCAGTTCGATATAGGTCGGCCGCCCGTGGTTGCACTGGCCGGAGCCGGGGGTGGCCTCCATCTGGCGCAGCAGCGCGTTCATTTCCTCCGGCCGCATGCGCCGGCCGGACCGCACCGAGCCATGGCAGGCCATGGTCGCCGCCAGATATTCCAGCTTGTTCCTGAGCCCGCTTGCCGTGTCCCATTCGGCGAGTTCATCGGCAAGCTGACGGATGAGGCCGGCCGCGTCCATCTCACCGAGCATGGCCGGCGTCTCGCGCACGGCGACCGCGCCGGGGCCGAAGCGTTCGATGCCGAGGCCGAGCTTTGCGAACTCATCGGCATGGGCGACGAGCCTGTCGCAATCGTCTTCCGGCAGGTCGACGATTTCGGGAATGAGCAGGGCCTGCGCCGGCACGGCGCGGGAATTGAGTGCATTGCGCATCGATTCGAAAACCAGGCGTTCATGCGCCGCGTGCTGGTCGACGATCACCAGCCCGTCCTCGGTCTGCGCGACGATGTAGTTTTCGTGCAGTTGCGCGCGGGCGGCGCCGAGCGGATGGCGTTGCGGCGGCTCCTCTTCGCGCATGGCGGACGGCGTGAACATTGGCTCGCTGCGCGCCGACGGCGTTGTGAATTCCGCAAAACCCGCCTGCCGCTCGCGAAGCGGAATTGGCGAGCCTGCAGCCTCGAAAGGGCGATAGGGCGAGGCAGACGGCGTCCAGGGCGCCGAAGGCTGCGGTGTTTCGGGCCGGAAGGCACGCATCAGGCCGCTTGCACCGGTCGTTGCTGCCCGGTCGCCCTCGCGGGCGAGCGCCTCGCGGATCGCGCCGATGATCAGGCCGCGCACCAGGCCCGGATCGCGGAAGCGCACGTCGGATTTCGCCGGATGCACGTTGACGTCGACCAGCGCCGGATCGATGTCGATCGCCAGCACCGCGACAGGATAACGCCCGTGCGGGATGGTCTCGGCGTAGGCCGCCCGCAGCGCCGACCAGACCAGTTTGTCCTGCACCGGCCGACCGTTGACGAAGGCGAACTGGTTGAGGCTGTTGCCGCGGTTGAAGGTCGGTACGCCGGCAAAGCCGGTGAGCCGAACGCCTTCGCGGCTCGCATCGATCTCGATGGCATTGTCGCGGAAATCCCGGCCGAGCACCTGGGCGATGCGGGCGAGCCGGTCCGTACCGGTCGCCGGAAACTCCAGCGTCGTGCGGTCGGAACCTGACAGCACGAAACGCACATGCGGGAAGGCGATCGCCATGCGGCGCACCACGTCGGAAATCGCCGACGCCTCCGCCTTCTCGCTCTTCAGGAATTTCAGCCGCGCCGGTGTTGCGAAGAACAGGTCGCGCACCTCGACGACAGTGCCACGGTTGGCGGCGGCGGGGCGAACCGGCACAACCTTGCCGCCCGTCACGCTGATCTCGGCCCCTTCGCCGGCGTCGGCCGTGCGGCTGAGCAGTGAGAGTTTTGCGACGGAACCGATCGAGGGCAGGGCCTCGCCACGGAAACCGAGCGTGCGGATGTCGGCGAGATCCTTGTCAAGCTTGGAGGTGCAGTGCCGGCGGATCGCCAGTTCCAGGTCTGCCGGCGCCATGCCGCTGCCATTGTCGGTGATACGCAGCAGCGTCTTGCCGCCGCCGGCGGTCGCGATCTCGATGCGCGTCGCGCCGGCATCCAGCGCGTTCTCGATTAGCTCCTTGGCGGCACTCGCCGGCCGTTCGATCACTTCGCCGGCGGCAATCTGGTTGATGAGGGTTTCGGAAAGCTGCCTGATGGTCATGGCGCTATTTTCGCGGATTCGGCGGGGTCATGCCAGTGGCAAGTTGCCTTATCCCGCGTCGTGCACACCAACGGCCTGAAATCGTTTAATCAGGCTTTAATAAAATGCTGCCAACGTGCCGGAGCGCTTGTATGAACACAAGCCGGCCGGTTCTCCGGTGGATTATTTCAGCGTCGCTGGCCGCTGTCATTCCCAAGTCCGAAGGTGCGACAAGCATCGATCAGCATGTTTCCGGGAATGCCAGACAGGCGAGGACTGCCACAATGAATGATGTAGCGTCGCCTGACGCGAACATCCGGCTGGGAATGTTTGAGGCCGCGTGCGATATCCTCGCCGCCGCCGTAATCGTCTACGACAAGAACGATTGCCTCGTCTTCGCCAGTCGCCAGGTCCTGCGCTATTTTCCGATTCCGCCCGACACGCTGAAGCCCGGCACCCGGCTGCGCGACGTGCTCGGCGCGATTTTCGACAGCGGCGTGCGCTACGGCATTCCGCCGGAGCAGCGCCACAAGGCCGTCAACCGCGAGGAATGGATCTCCACCCGCATCTCCGCCCACTGGCGTGAGCAGCATGACGCCGTCGAACGGCTTGGCCGCGACCGCTGGATCCATTTCCGCAAGCGCCGCCTGCCGAGCGGCTACAATGTCACGACGCTGGTCGACGTTTCCGAGCAGAAGAAGCAGGAAGAGCAGTGGCGCGTCGATCTCGAGCGCATCGCGCTGACCGAGGCCATCCTCGAGAGCCTGCCGTCGCCGGTGGTCATCAAGGACCGCAACCTCGCCTATATCGCCGCCAACAAGGCCTTCTGCACCATCTACGACACCAGCGCCGACAGCATCATCGGCCGTTCGATCTGGACGCTTGCCGACGCCGAGAGCGCCGAGCGTATCGAGAGCAGCGACCGCACCGTGCTGGAGACAGGCGAGCCCTACACGCTTGCTGAACATGTCATCCGCGCTGACGGGTCCGACCTCTACGCTATCACCCGCAAGTACCGCATCGGCGCGCCGGGGCACTACGCGCTGGTAACGCTCATGGAGGACGTGACGGCCTTCGTGACGGGCGAGCGGGCCGTGGCGGATACCGACGACGCCGTGCTGCGCGTCCCGGGCGGCTTCGTGGAGGCGCAGAACTGCTTCGATCCCGTGCGTGATGCGGAGCGCCGCCTGTTGCTCGACCAGCTCAATCCCGAGGAACTGCGGGTCGTCGCGGGCAAGCGCATCCTTGTCGTCACCCCCAATCCGCATATCGAGGACATCCTCGTTGCGGAGTTCAAGGCACGCGGCGGCGATTGCTGCGCTGTCAGCAGCGTGCGGGAATACGATGCCTTCCTTGCCCTTGCCGCCCGGCAGGGACTTGTGATCGATCTCGTCGTCATCGACGACAACATGGCAGGCCACGAAATCATCCAGGGGAACAGCCGCGGCATCGCCACGCGGCTGATCAGCCCGGGTGGCATCGGCCCGGATTTCATGCGCGCCCTCGTCGAGGAGCACGAGCTGTTGTCCGAAGACGGTTCGCCGCTCGGCGACATCCTCACGCCCGTCTCGTTTTCCGACGACTGGTACATCGCCACCGACATCTCGACCATGCTGCCGGCCGCCGTCGGCGACATCGAGGTTCTGGTCGCCGAAGACAACCAGATCAACCAGTTCGTTTTCTCGCAGATCCTCGAAGGCATGGGCATTTCGCACCGTATCGCCGAGAATGGCGAGGAGGCGGTCATGCTGTGGCGCAAGCACCAGCCGCGCCTCGTGCTGATGGATATTTCCATGCCCGTCATGAACGGCATCGATGCCGCGATGGAAATACGCGAGGCGGAGAAGCAGACCGGCACCCGCACGCCGATCGTCGCCGTCACCGCCCAGGCGCTCAATGTCGACATGCAGAATTGCATGGATGCGGGCATGGACGACTACATCACCAAGCCGGTGAGCCCCGACATGATCGAGGCCATCTATCGGCGCTATGCCGCCGCCAAGCCGGAGAAAATAGTCGCGTAAGTTGAAAAGGGTCGGTCAACTCCCCAGAAATGGGGAGGCGCGTGGGGAGGACTGAGGATCGCTTGCTATGCATTTGTTAACGATCATGCCCCATCGTGGATCGGTCGGCGGAGATCGGGCGCAAGTACGGGAAATCATTGATGAAGTCTGCTGAACACGCGGCGCTGGATGTTTCCCAGACTGACCTCCATGCCATGGCATACACCGACCCGTTGACCGGGCTCGGTAACCTTTACCGGCTGCGCGACAAGGTGCGCCAGATCGCCAAGGAGCGCGAGGAGGACCCGGCTCCCTTCGCCATCGGCATGGCCAATCTCGACGGCTTCAAACCGATCAACGACCTTTTCGGCCCGCGCGCCGGCGACGAGATCCTCTGCCAGGTCGCCCACCGCTTGAAAGCCTGCATTCCGGACGGCGCGACCGTCACCCGCCACGGCGGCGACGAGTTCGCCTTCGTGCTGCCGCTGGTCTTCGAGCGCAAGGGCGCGGAAAAGATCGGCCAGATGCTGCGCGAGGTGCTGTCGGCGCCGTTCGATCTCGGTGATCGCAACGTGCGACTTTCCGCCTCCTTCGGGTTCGCCATCTACCCTTTCGCCGGTGAAGATTTCACCGAGCTTCTGAAGAGCGCCGATACCGCGCTCTACCGGTCGAAGCGCCGTGGCCGCGGTCAGATCACCGTCTATTCGCAGGAAATCGCCCAGGAGATGAAGCGCGCCACGCAACTCGAGCAGGCGCTGCGCAATGCCATCATCGCCAACGAGGTGGACGTGCATTTCCAGCCGATCGTCAGCCTGCGCGACGATACGGTCCTCGGCTTCGAGGCGCTCGCGCGCTGGTGCGATGCGGACCTTGGCTATGTCTCGCCCGCCGTCTTCGTGCCGCTTGCAGAAGAGCGCGGGTTTATCGACGCGCTGTCGGACACCTTGCTGCGCAAGGCTGCAGAAACCGCCTTGTCCTGGCCGAAGGAACTTTTCCTCTCGTTCAATCTCTCTTCCGCCCAGCTTATGGACCCGAAGACGGCGTTCAACACGCTGGCCATTCTCAACCGCGTCGGTCTCGATCCGCGCCGGCTGGAGCTTGAAATCACCGAAACGGCGATGATGACGGACGCGGACACCGCGCAGAAGATCGTCGGCGAGTTGCGTGGCGCCGGCGTGCGCATCTCGCTCGATGATTTCGGCACCGGCCAGTCGAGCCTCGGGCGCCTGCGCGATTTCACCTTCGACAAGGTGAAGATCGACCGCGCCTTCGTCTCGCGCATCTCCAACGACAAGGCGTCGGAACATATCATCAAGGCCATCGTCGCCATGTGCGAGGGCCTGGACCTTGCTGTGGTCGCGGAAGGCATCGAGGATTTCTCCGAGGCGCTGAAGCTCAAGGCGCTCGGCTGCGGCATGGGCCAGGGCTATTTCTACGGCAAGCCGGCGGATGCCGTCGCCACCATGCGTTTCCTCGCCGACCGCTATGTCAGTGTCGACGGCCGTACCGCGTCCGCCTGACGAATCGTCCCGGAATAAGCCGGTTCGCTAAAATTGTCTGTTTCGGTTTAGCCGGGCGGCAAACACTCTCCGTTATGGTCGGTTCCATAGAATAATTCGTGAGTGGAGCCACGGATGACCACCATCAAGGACATGCCCGTCAGGGCGACCGACCGTTCGAACGTGCGTATTTTCGCGACGGTCCACATCATGCATCAATCGACGCGCGGCCGCGTCGTCGACCTGTCGCCAAGCGGCATGGCGCTCGATCTGGAAAAGCCGGTACAGGCGATGCCCGGCCAGATGGTAACCATCGAGAGCGAGGAACTGGGCCGTCTCAGCGGCACGATCCGCTGGCTCAGCAATGGCCGCCTCGGCATCCAGTACAAGCTGTCGACCAATGCGCTGGCGCAGATTACATCCTACTTCCGCTTCTTCCACGAGGAAGTGCGGCCGGTCCTTCGCCGCTAGAGGTCAGAGTTCCTCGGCCAGGCCCACCCGACCTTCCTCGACGAGCCAGTCGCGCACGCGCCGTGCCGGGCCGTTGAGCTCGCGCGACCGCGGCCAGACAACGTAGAAGGCATCGTCCATGCGCAGCACATGGCCGCCGACGGTGACGAGTGCGCCGGAGCGCACCTGCCGCTCGATCAGGTGCTGCCAGCCGAGTGCCACACCTTCCCCCGCCAGCACCGCCTGGATCACCAGCACATAGTCATTGATGGAAAGTCGCCGCGCCTGTGCCGGATAGCGAAGGCCGGCGCTGGCAAACCATTCCGGCCAGTCGCAGGCCGAGCGCACCGGCTCCTCCAGATGGATGAGCGGCAGTTTCAACAATTCCGCCGGCGTTGCCGGATGCCCTCGGCTTTCCACGAAGGCCGGGCTGGCAACGGCGGTGATCACCTCCGGCGCCAGAAGAGCGGCATGATAGCGCGGCCATTTCGCCGGATCGCCGCCGCGAATGCCGAGCGGGATCGGTTCCTCGTCGAGATCGAGGTCGCGCACGCTGGTCTGGATGCGAAGGTCGACGTCCGGCAAGTCCGCCCGGAGCTTGGCAAGCCGCGGCAGCATCCACATCGAGGCGAAGGCAGTGGAGGCGGCGAGCGTCACATTCGCCTCGCGCCCCTTGGCGCGAATGTCCTCCGCCGATTTCTGGATGCGCGAGAGGCCGAGCGTCACGTCGACGTGGAAGCGCTCGCCCGCATCGGTCAGTTCCACCGCGCGGTGGACACGGTGGAACAGCGCCACGCCCAGTTGTTCCTCCAGATTGCGCACCGCATAGGAGACGGCGGCCTGAGTCATGCCGAGTTCGCTGGCGGCACGGGTAAAATTCTGGTGCCGTCCGGCGGCCTCGAAGATGATGAGGCTGGAGGCGGAGGGAAGCAGGCGGCGGAGCGTTTCCATAAACTCAGCTTATAGTGTCGAATAAATTTTTCCAGCGTTACAACTGGCCTTTTCACGCCTAGCCTCGCTCCAAATTATGGAGGAATGCATGGCCGAGGCAGCGACGATCGAGGCGCCGGTACGGCGCAGCAGGGGCACACGGCGGGACAACGCGGCAAAGCCGCTCGGCGTGCCCTATATCGTGCGCGGCATCCCGACCTATGACGTGCTCTCGGAAGAGAATCTGCAGAAGATCGAGCGGGTGGCGGACCGCATCCTTGCCGAAGTCGGTATCGAGTTTCGCGACGACCCGGCCACTCTCGACCACTGGAAGCGCGCGGGTGCGAAGGTCGATGGCGTGCTGGTCCGCTTCGAGCCGGGCATGCTGCGCGAAATCATCTCCTCCGCGCCGGCCGAGTTTACCCAGTATGCCCGCAATCCCGCAAACAATGTGCAGATCGGCGGCAACAAGGTGGTCTTTTCGCCCGCCTATGGTTCGCCCTTCGTCATGGACCTCGACAAGGGACGGCGCTACGGCACGCTGGAGGATTTTCGCAACTTCATCAAGCTCGCCCAGTCGAGCCCCTGGCTGCACCATTCCGGCGGCACGATCTGCGAGCCGGTCGATATCCCGGTGAACAAGCGCCATCTCGACATGGTCTACAGCCATATGAAATATTCCGATCGCCCCTTCATGGGTTCGATCACGGCGGAGGAACGCGCCGAGGATTCCATCGACATGGCGCGCATCCTGTTCGGTGCCGACTTCGTCGACCAAAACTGCGTCATCCTCGGCAATGTCAACGTCAACTCGCCGCTCGTCTGGGACGGCACCATGACGAAGTCGCTGCGCGCCTATGCCCGCGCCAACCAGGCCGCGGTCATCGTGCCTTTCATCCTCGGTGGCGCCATGGGTCCGGTCACCAATGCCGGCGCCATCGCGCAGTCCTTCGCCGAAACGCTTGCCGGTTGCGCGCTGACCCAGCTGGAGCGCAAGGGTGCGCCGGTCATCTTTGGCAACTTCCTGTCTTCCATGTCGCTGCGCTCCGGCTCGCCGACCTTCGGCACGCCGGAGCCGGCCATCGGCTCCATGGTCGTCGGCCAGCTCGCCCGCCGCCTCAAGCTGCCGCTACGCTGCGCCGGCAATTTTTCCAACTCCAAGCTGCCGGATGGGCAGGCGATGCAGGAAGGGCTGATGTCGATGCTGTCGGCCGTGCATTGCGGCGCGAATTTCATCCTGCATTCCGCCGGCTTCCTCGATGGCCTGCTCGCCATGTCTTACGAGAAGTTCGTGATGGATGCGGATCTCTGCGGCGCGCTGCATTCCTACCTTGCCGGCGTCGTCGTCGACGACAACACGCTCGCCATGGACGCCTTCCTGCAAGTCGGCCCCGGCAGCCATTTCCTCGGCTGCGACCACACAATGCGCAACTACCAGACGGCTTTCTGGGACTCGACGCTTTCCGACAACGAACCCTTCGAGAAATGGAGCGAAGAAGGCGGCTCGACCGACATGGCGACACGCGCCAATCGGCAGTGGAAGAAGACGCTCGCCGAATACGAGGCACCGCCGCTCGATGCCGCCATCGACGAGGCGCTTTGCGCCTACATGGATCGCAAGAAGGCCGCGATGGCCGACGCCTGGTACTGACGCTTTTCGGATTCCGAACAAAGAAAAACCCGATGGCGCAGGGACGCCATCGGGCTGGAGGTCAGAAGTACCCGCCGGTTTATTCGACCGGCTGGGTCGTGGCCGGAGCCGTGCCCGTATCGGTCGTTGACGAGGTGGTCGAAGTATCGACCGGCGTCGTGGCCTGGCGTTCGGCGACCTGCTGCGACTTGGTCTTGAATTCCGGCGCAGCCTGCAGGCTTTCGGCGGTTTCGGTCGTCGTCAGCTTGACGTCGTCCGAATCCGGGGTCTGCGTGATCGAGACCTTCTCGAACGGAACGGCGACCCACTTTTCACCGATGCCCAGGAAGCCACCGACACCGACGACAGCAGCGGTGATACCGCCGTCCTTTTCCATGATCAGGTCGGAGATCTTGCCGATGCTTTCATCGGCGCTGTTGTAGACCGCCTGACCGATATAGGTGTTGGCGCTGATCTGCTCGTCCGACTGGGCGGTCAGATAGTCACCACCGGCGGCCGGAGCCTGGGCGGTGTCTTCGCTCGGCGTCGTGGCCGGGGTCTGAGCCGTATCTTCGGTCGGCGTCGTGCTCGGGTTTGCGGCGGTGTCGCCGGGCGTCGTGCCCGTTGCGTCATCGCCCGGCATCACTGCCGGCTTGTCCATGGTCTGGGTTTCGCCGGCGGCCGGCTGGGTGGTGTCCTGCGCATAGGCTGCCGGAGCAAGGGCCGCGCCAAGGAAAATTGCACCAGCGGCAACGGAGGTAAGAAGTTTGTTGGTCATTGGAAACCTGCCTTTCGTCTCGTTGGTATCAAGGCGCGGCGGAGGTTTTGAAGTGCCCGTCCACACCGGTTGATGGACAAGGAACGGCGACACCCGGCTTTGGTTCCGATGAAAATTGCCTTCTTTTTCGTTGCCGCCATGCTTTTTTGACGTGGCTCCGGCGGGAAAATGCTTGCGGAAGACGTCCCTAGAGCCGGAATTTCGGCTCGAAACGACCCTTGACCGTTATGCCCAGCTCGAAGGTCTGGCCGGCATGCGGATCGGCAAGGTGCCCTTCCGCCTCCAGGTCCTGCCAGGCGGAGGTCACCAGCAGCCGGTCGGCCTTTTCGCCGATAAAGGCCGGGCAGCTCGCCTGCGAAGCCGGCACCAGGTAGCGCGCGATCTTCGTACCGTCCGGTCTGTAGACGTCGACGGCGTTCGAGCCCCAGCGGGCATTCCAGATGAGGCCATCGGCATCGCAGACCGCACCATCGACGCCACCCGGCGTGACGCTCTCGTCGCTGAGCACTTCCGGCGCGCCGGTGGGGAGGCCTGTCTTCGGGTCGAGCGCGACCCGCATCAGATGGTTTACATCGGTATCGGTGAAGTAGCCGGTGCTGCCATCCGGCGAAAAGCAGATGCCGTTCGGGATGGTGATGTTGGAATAGAGCACCGTCACCTGGTCGCCTGCGACGTGGTAGATCGCGCCGGAATGCTTTTCCGCCTTGCGACCCATCGTGCTCGCCCAGAGTGCGCCGGACGGGTGGACGCGGCCGTCGTTGGAGCGGTTCTGCGCCTTGTCTTCCAGTTTTACGAAGGGCGTCAGCCGGCCGTCGGCGACCTGGCGGATGAACAGGCCCTGGTCGGAGACGATCAACTGGCGCTCCGCATCGATGACGGCAAGCACGCTGCCGAGGAAAGGCAGGTCGTGTTGGGTTTTCGTCATGCTCGAAAGGTGTAGCTCATGCAGCTTCTTGCCGCGGATATCGAACCATAAGGCCTTGCCGGTCGCAGGATCATAGGTCGGACCCTCGCCGAGCTGGCAGGCGATGTCGCTCAGAACGCGACCGGTGAAGGAGTGCGTCTCGGTCATCGGCCCGCTCCATAGACGGCATCATAGGCTTCGAGGGTGGTTTTGGCGCGCGCACGCACTTCATCGGCAGCCATGCCCATCTTGTAGAGGCTGGAGCCCAGGCCGAAGCTGCGCAGGCCGATCGCGGCATAGTCGGCGAAGTTCTTCTCCGACACGCCGCCGACGGCTGCGATCTCCAGTTCCGCCGGCAGCACGGCGCGGATCGCCTGGATGCCGGTCGGGCCGAGCACGCTGGCCGGGAAGAATTTGAGGCCCGTCGCGCCAGCGCGGGCGGCGGCTAGCGCCTCGGTCGGGGTGAAGACGCCGGGCATCGTCACCATGCCCTTGGCGGCAGCGGTGGAGATGACGTCGGGCTCGACATTCGGGCTCACCATCAGCCGTCCGCCAACGTCGGCAAGGCGATTGACGTCTTCCACGGTCAGAACGGTGCCGGCGCCGATCAGGCAGCCATCCGGCGCCATCTTCACGGCGCTCTCGATGGACTTGAAGGGCTCCGGCGAATTCAGCGGGATTTCGATTGCTGTAAAGCCGCTTTCGATCAGCGCGCCGACGACACCTTCGGTTTCGCTCGGCTTCAGGCCGCGCAGGATGGCGATCAGCGGATATTTCATCGGGGGAAAGGGAATGCGGTTCATGGTGTTTGCTTTCTCAGAGGGACCAGAGCGCCTTGGCGCCTGCGGCTAGGCCGTTTCGCACGGCGGTATCGGCGTCGATGATAGAGGGGGAGAGCCCGGCGGCGGCCAGCGCCTCGCTGTAAAGGTCGCCAAGCCCGCCCGAGACGACCAGCGTCACAGGCGTGCCTTCCGCAACCAGCGAAAGCGCCCCGGCAATTTCCAGCCCGATCAGCGTGCCCGAGAGCCGCGCCTTGGCATCTTCGGGTGAAAGCCCTGCAATCAGCGATCCGGCCCGTACGGAAAACAGCTGGCTTGTCGCGAGCGCCGGATTGGCGACCATGCGCGCCACGGCGGCGCGGAAGGCGGCGGTCCCGCCGGAAATCGCACCGGCCTCGGCGATGGCATGGCTGAGGATCGTGTTCTTCGCGATGGCCTCGAACAGTTCGCCGGTCATGAAGGTGGAGAACCCCAGAACCTTGCCGCCGGACAGGCGAACCCATTTGCTGTGCGTGCCGGGCATGCAGACGAGGTGGTCGCCTTCGCCGAGCGCGCCGGCGGCACCGAGAAGCTGGGTTTCCTCTCCGCGCATGACATCGGCCGCGGCCGCATCGCGCTGGGCAAGGCCGGGCAGGATGCGGATATCCGCCGCGACACCGGGAATGCGCACGGCCGCGGCCGGGATGTCGGCAAGGGCTGCGGGCGTGTCGATATAGCCGGCCTCGATCCAGCCCTGCTTGGCGCCGGCCATGCCGCAGACCAGCACGGGCAGGCCGTCGGGCGCGGAAACTGCGCCAAGATGGCTTGCCAGCACCTCGGCAAAGCCGGTGCGCGCGGCGGTGGTCATGCCTTCGCCGCTGCGACGTTCGGTGATGACGCTGCCATCCTTGCCGATGAGCCAGAGGCGGAAGCTGGAGGTTCCCCAGTCGACCGCGACATAGGCGGGTTCGGGGGTGGGGTTGGTCATCAGAGCATGCCTCCATCGACGATGAGTGATTGGGCGGTGATGGCGGCGGACGCATCCGACGCCAGGAAGAGGGTAGGGCCGACCATGTCCTCGGCCAGCAGCGAGCGCTTCAGGCATTGGCGGTCGATGCCGTCGGCCTTGGCGTCGTCGTCGATCCACAGGCGCTTCTGTCGCTCCGTCAGCACCATGCCGGGCAGGATGGCGTTGACGCGGATCCTGTCCGGGCCGAGCTTGCCGGCAAGCGACTTGGTGAGGCCGATGATGCCGGCCTTGGCCGTCGCATAGCCGGGCAACTCGCCCATGTTGAGCAGGAAGGCGATGGAGGAGAAATTGACGATCGCGCCACCGCCGCCCTTGCGCATATGCGGCGCGACCGCCTGGGCGGCGAAGAAGTGGTGGCGGAGGTTCACCGCCTGGTTCTCGTCCCAATAGTCGGGTTCGACGGTTTCGAGATCGTGCCGGTCGTCGCGCGCCGCATTGTTGACGAGCACACGAATGCCGCCGAGCGCAGCCGCCGCTGTCTCGATGGCTATCCGCAACGCCGCGATGTTGCGCAGGTCCGTTCCTATGAAGAGTGGAAGATGTTCGACCTTGCCATCCAGTTCGGAAACCAGCGTGCGGCTCTCCGCCTCGGCAATATCGAGGAAGGCGACGCGGGCGCCTTCAGCCGCGAAACCCGCCACCAGCGCCGCACCGATGCCCGAGCCTCCGCCGGTGATGATCACGCCCTGTCCTGCGAGGTCCGGATAACGACCCGTCATCGCTGCTCTCCCGGTGTAAATTCCATTATTTGGAACTGAGTTTGATTATTCGGAATTATTCCGCTACTGTGCCGGAGTGTCAAGGGATCAACGGGGCTGCGACAATGACGACGGCAAACGAAACAGGTGCAGGCACCGGCACGCTCGGCAAGGCGATGGATGTGCTGGAGACGGTTGCGCTCGCCGACCGGCCGATGCGCTTCACCGACGTGCTTGCCGTCAGCGACCAGCCGCGCGGCACTCTGCATCGCCAGCTGTCCCATCTGGTGCAGGAAGGGCTTTTGGAGTTGCGCCCCGACCACGCCTACATGCCAGGCCTGCGCCTTCTCAAGCTCGCCTCGGCCAGCTGGGCGCGCAACGAATTCCGTGCCGTCGCCGCCCCGTTCCTCGATGCGCTGCATCGGGAAACCGGCGAGACCGTGCATCTCGGCGTGCTGCGCGGGCGGGAAATCATCTATCTCGACAAGGTGGAAAGCCGCCAGGCGGTGCGCATGAATTCGCAGGTCGGCAATGCCTCGCCCGCCTATTGCACGGGTGTCGGCAAGGCGGCGCTCTCCGTGCTCGATTCCGAGGCCTTGGAGGCGGTCCTGTCAGTGACCGAATTCCGCCGCTTCACGCCCCAGACGATCACCGGGCGAGCCCAACTCCTCGCCGAACTGGTGGAGATTCGCCAAAGCGGCATCGCCTTCGACCGGGAAGAACACGAACCTGGCATACGCTGTGTCGCCGCCCCGGTTTTCGATGCCGGACGGTCGCTTGTCGCGGGCGTTTCCGTGACGGGACCGGCCTATCGTGTTGGACAAACAGAGCTTGTCGACTGGGCGCCGCGTGTCCGCCACGCGGCCGGCGCCATCATGGCGGAGCTTGCCGCGCGGCTCGGTCCGCAACGATAAGTCGATAATGAGGTACGTAAGTGATCACGTGGTTGTCTTCTGGCACCATTTTACGGTAAATTAGAAAATCGCGCTGGACGTGGGAAAGGGGCATCAGTAGCTTCCGTCACGACCAGCTCTTGAGTTGCGTCGCTTTCCGCGGTCTTGAGACGCGGTTCATCGAACATACTTGCATTGGGATACGGGGGTTCCTGAGGCAAGCAGTGCATTGTGTCGGCAGGTTATTTTGCCGCACGGTCGCGTGCGTGCTGAAGGAAGATAGGGATATGGCGGATCGATTCCATACGACGTCTGCACAATTCCAGCATCGGTGGGGAACAACCCCGTCGGCCCTGGGGTCGGAGGAAGATGTTGCCGAGATGCTGAGCGGCATCGTCAAGCGTTTCGGCCTCCGCGGTTATCTGCTGATCAACATTCCGTCTGAAACCTCGACCGATTTCTCGTCCAACGTCCTTCTGACGTCCTGGCCGGATGAAATGCTTGAAACCTATGACGATGCCGGCCTGATCTTCGGCAGTCCCGTCATCGGGCGCCTGCGCCAGAGCACAAATCCCTTCACCTATGATGCGGACGGCACGAACCGCCGCCGGGCCGATGGCAAGGCGACGATCGCGGCGAGCCTGTTCGACCGGCACGGCCTGTCGCGCGGGGCCTATTTCCCGGCGCACAATTCGGCAGGTCTGCGCGGCGCGCTCGCCTTTGGCGGTACGCGCGAAGCGCTCAATCCGCGCGAGATGGCCGAACTCAACGCACTTGCCAACCACATCTTCACCGAGGTGGTGGATCTGCGTGCCGGCCGCCGACAGAACGTTTCGCTCTCGCGCCGCGAGACCGAGTGCCTGTCCTGGGCATCGGCCGGCAAGACGAGCGTTGAAATGTCTGAAATTCTCGGTCTGTCGGAATATACGGTCAATCATTACCTCAATCGGGCGACGCGCAAGCTCGATGCCGTCAACCGGGTCCAGGCGGTCGTCAAGGCGATTCGTGCCGGACTTTTGAACTGATGTATAAAAAAACCTTGCGACTTTCTGGAAAGCGTCCGTTGCCGCTCCAATTGCCCAGGGCGAAAAACAAAATTGCGGGGAAACATGACGGCTGACGAAACGAGCAGCACCGAAAACCAGCTACAGGACGAGGGCGTCGAGATCGCCGCCCTCGAAACGCAGTTCGATATCGTGCGCTATATGCGGCGCAAGTGCGAAGAATACGGGCTTAAATATTTCATCGTTTTCAACCTGCCGGGTTTCGAGGCCGAAAAGCTTTCGGCCTATTCCATCGTCAGCAACTGGCCGCAGGAAGTCCTTGCCAAATACGATGCCTTGCGCATGGTGCGGCAAAGTGCCGGGATCCGTAAGCTGCGGCTGACCACGGTGCCGTTTTCCTACGACATGCGGGAATGGATCGGCGAGTCGTCCGAACAGTCGGATTTCACCGAACTGCTCGACCTGATGAACAACCATGGCATGCTCGTCGGTCATTTCTTCCCGGTACACGACGCGCTCGGCAATCGCGGCGCCGTCGTCTGGGGTGGCGAAAATCCGTCGATCAGTCGTGACGACCGGCTGATGCTGCAGATGATTTCCGTGCACCTCTTCAACCGGCTCGCCGAGATCGGCGCCGCGTGGAAATCGGGACAGGTGGTCCTTACGGAGCGCGAGATCCAGTGCCTGAGCTGGACGGCGGCGGGCAAGACCAGCCTGGAGATTGCCGAAATCCTCGGCCTTTCCGAGCACACGGTGAACCACTACCTCAACCAGGTCACCCGCAAGCTGGAGGCGGTCAACCGCACCCAGGCCGTGGTCAAGGCGATCCGTCGCGGGCTGATCGCCTGAAGCGGTTTGCCGCCAGCCATGCTTGGGCTGAGGCAACCTGCCGCAAAGCCGAGGCCTTCCGTCGCCGGTAAATTCGTTTGGCGACGGCCTTTCCGTGCACTATCTACGGGAGAAGGCGGCGGCCAGACGCCGCGAAGGCTATCGAGGGTTTCATGACGGATGTAAGCAAGGAACAGGTGTTGGAACGGCTGCGCACGGTGCGCGGCCCGGACATGGACGGCAACATCGTCGATCTCGGTCTCGTCTCCGACGTCTTCATTTCCGACGGCAAGGCCTATTTCTCGATCACCGTGCCGGCCGAACGCGCCCGTGAGCTCGATCCGTTGCGGGCGGCCGCCGAGCGCGTCGTCAAGGAAATCCCCGGCATCAAGGCCGCCATGGTGGCGTTGACGGCGGACAAGCGCGCCGCCTCCGGCCCCGCTGCTGCGCGTTCGCCGGCACCACCGGCACCCGGTCGCGGCGAGCCTGCGCATTCCCACGCCGGCCATTCGCATGCAGGCCATGCCCATGCCGCCCCCGCGCAGCCGCAGCAGCGCACGAAATCCGGCATTCCGGGCGTCGATGCCATCATCGCGGTTGCCTCCGGAAAGGGCGGCGTCGGCAAGTCGACGACGTCGGTCAATCTGGCGCTGGCGCTGAAGGCGAATGGCCTGCGCGTCGGGATTCTCGACGCCGACATCTACGGCCCCTCCATGCCGCGGCTGCTGAAAATCACCGGCCGGCCGCAGCAGCTTGAAGGCCGCATGATCAAGCCGATGGAGAATTACGGCATCAAGGTCATGTCCATGGGCTTCCTCGTTGACGAGGAAGTGGCGATGATCTGGCGCGGCCCGATGATCCAGTCGGCGCTGATGCAGATGCTGCGCGAGGTCGCCTGGGGCGATCTCGACGTGCTCGTCGTCGACATGCCGCCGGGCACCGGCGATGCCCAGCTCACCATGGCCCAGCAGGTGCCGCTCGCCGGCGCCGTTATCGTCTCGACCCCGCAGGACCTGGCGCTCATCGATGCGCGCAAGGGCCTCAACATGTTCAGCAAGGTCGAGGTGCCGGTGCTCGGCATCGTCGAGAACATGAGCTACTTCATCGCGCCCGACACCGGTAACCGTTACGACATTTTCGGCCATGGCGGAGCGCGCAAGGAAGCCGAGCGCATCGGCGTGCCGTTCCTCGGCGAAGTGCCGCTCACCATGGACATCCGCGAGACCTCGGATGCCGGCACGCCCGTCGTCGTCTCCAATCCGGAGGGCGCGTCGGCCAAGAGCTACCGTGCGATTGCCACGCGGGTCTGGCAGGAGCTGGAAACCGTGCGGGGCAAGGGCACGCGGGGAGCACCGGCCATCGTCTTCGAATAGACGAACCTTTCGCGTCCCTGGGGCGTTTCGGGCGGGCGCTTGATTTTTATGTTGCACCGCGCAATATGCGCGGCCATCCGCTGAAGGATGGCGTTCAACCAGGAGTGTGAGCGATGGTCCGTTTCGGAGCCATTCGCCGGTGATCACGGTTTTCCGTCCCCATGGCGAGGCATGCGCCCTGCCCACAGCGACCGATTCTGCCGCCGCCGACGCACTCGACGGCGCCGTGTGGGTCGATCTGCTCGAGCCCACGCGAGACGAGGAGGCGCTCATCGAGCGTGTTCTTTCGATCGAAGTGCCGACACGCGACGAACTGAAGGACATCGAGCCGTCGAGCCGTCTCTATACGGAGGGCAATGCGGCCTATCTGACCGCTTCCCTGATGGTGAAGGCGGAAAGCGATCTGCCCCACCTGACGGACGTCGCCTTCATCCTGACGCCGAACAAGCTTCTGACGGTACGCTACGCCGAGCCGCGCTCGTTTTCGCTTTTCAAGAGCGCGATGCACCGTATTCCGGGTGGCTGTTCCTCGCCGACCGTGATGATCACGCGCCTCTTGGAAACCATCGCGGACCGCACGGCCGAAATCCTCGAAACCGCCGTGTCGCGTGCCGACAAACTGTCCCTGGAAGTGTTCGGCGACAAGCGTCACCTTTCGCGCCGCCCGCCGCGTTACCTTGAAGATCGCATTGTTCAGATCTCGGCGCTGCACCGCCTGCTTGCCAAGACGCGCGACAGCCTGATGTCGCTGTCCCGTGTGCTGACCTTCCTGCACGGGCTTCCCGCCCTGCAATCCGACCGCGAGAGCCTGGAACGGTGTCGCACGGTGACGCGCGACGTGCAGTCGCTGTCCGAACACGCCAATTTCGTCGCCGGCAACATCACCTTCCTGCTCGATGCCTCGCTCGGCCTCATCAATCTCGAGCAGAACGCCATCATCAAGATCTTCTCGATCGCCTCCGTCGTGCTGCTTCCGCCGACGCTGATCGCCTCGACCTACGGCATGAACTTCGAGTTCATGCCGGAACTGCGCGTGGCCTCCGCCTATCCGCTGACGCTTGTCGCGATGGGGTTGTCGGCAATTCTCCCGTTCTTTTTCTTTCGCTGGAAAGGCTGGCTCTAGAGCCTGATCGCCATGCACTCACACGCCGGTCATGCACCGCAATCCCGCAGCAGGGCGCGCACGCTGTTCGTACTTGCCCTCGGCTCCGTCGGCGTCGTCTATGGCGATATCGGCACGAGCCCGCTCTATGCCTTCCGCGAGGCGCTACGTCCCGTTGCGGATGACGGCGTTTCCCGAATGGAGGTCGTCGGCCTGATCTCGCTGATGATCTGGACGCTGACGATCATCGTCACGCTCAAATACGTGCTCTTCCTCCTGCGGGCCGACAACCACGGCGAGGGCGGTACGCTTTCGCTGCTGGCCCTGTTGGCAAAGACGGCGGGCCGGCGCGCCACCGTGCTGTTCTTCATGGGCGCAGTCGGTGCTGCGCTCTTCATCGGCGATGCGATGATCACGCCGGCGCTCTCCGTTCTGTCCGCTGTCGAAGGCCTCAAGCTGGTGACGCCGACGCTTGCCGATTATGTCGTGCCGATTTCGGTGGTCATCCTCGTCATGCTGTTTGCCGTGCAGTCCTGGGGCACGGCCGCCGTGTCGAAGTTCTTCGGCCCGATCACAGCGGTCTGGTTCATCGTCATGGGCGTTGCCGGTCTCAACCATATCAGCGACGATCTCGGCATCCTCGCCGCCTTCAATCCCTATTACGCCGTGCTCTTCATGATCCATGAGGGCTATGTCGGCCTTGTCGTGCTCGGTGCGGTGTTCCTCACGGTCACCGGCGCGGAAGCGCTCTATGCCGATCTCGGCCATTTCGGCCGCCGGCCCATCCAGTGGGCCTGGTTCTGTCTGGTCTTCCCGGCGCTGACGCTGAACTATCTGGGGCAGGGCGCGCTGGTGCTGGCACATCCCGAGACGATCGAAAACCCGTTCTTCCTGATGTTCCCGAAATGGGCGCTGTTGCCCGTCGTCATCCTTGCGACCGCCGCCACCATCATCGCCAGCCAGGCGGTCATCACCGGCGCCTTCTCGCTGACGCGCCAGGCCATCCATCTCGGCTTCCTGCCGCGCATGGAAATCTTCCACACGTCGGAAACCCAGACCGGGCAGATCTACCTGCCGGGCGTCAATTCGGTTCTGCTCTTCGGCGTGATGGCGCTCGTCTTCATCTTCGGTTCGTCCGAGGCGCTTGCCACGGCCTACGGCATCTCGGTCACCGGCGCGATGGTCGTGACGACGGTGCTCGCCTTCGAATTCCTGCGCAAGCGCTGGCGCTGGACGAAGCTCGCCGCCACCGCTGTGCTGCTGCCGCTCTTCCTGCTGGAACTCACCTTCCTCGGCGCGAACCTGCTCAAGGTGCACGACGGCGGTTACGTGCCGGTGATGATCGCCGCGGGCGTTGTCATCGTGATGTGGACCTGGACGCGCGGCACGCGCATCCTGCGCGACAAGACGCGCCGCATCGAAGTGCCGCTGCCGGCCTTCGTGAAGTCGGTGGAGAGGCAGAGCGCCCATGCGCCGGTGCAGGTTCCCGGCACGGCGATCTTCCTGACCAGCGATCCGGATTTTGCGCCCGCCGCCCTGTTGCACAATCTCAAGCACAATCATGTGCTGCACGAGAAGAATTTCATCCTGACGGTCAAGACGAACAACACGCCGCGCGTCGCGCGTGCCGAGCGCTTCAAGGTCGAGAAGATTTCCGAGCGCTTCTCGCGCATCGAAATGCATTTTGGTTTCATGGAAACGCAGAACGTCTCGCAGGTGCTCGGCCTGATGCGCAAGGCGGGGCACAAGTTCGACATCATGTCGACCTCGTTCTATCTCGGTCGCCGCAAGCTGGTGCCGGATTCTGACTCCGGCATGCCGATGTGGCAGGATCGGCTGTTCATCGGCCTTGCCAATCTTGCGACCGACCCGTCCGACTATTTCCGCCTGCCGACCAATCGCGTGGTCGAACTCGGCTCGCATGTCGTGATCTGAACAACTCCGGCAAAAGTGTACAGCGGTTTTGCGTTCGAAATTGCGCCGGTCATTGACGAAATCGTGAAGGGGTGGTGATGGCCTCCCCCAAAGCGGTTTATCAGCATTAACCAAGCATCAAGGTTAATGCTTCATTTTACCCTGACAACGAGCCGCTTCGGGCCCGTGCTTCGGCGCGGCGGGGCTCCCATACGAACATTTCCGGGCAGGAAGAGACGTCGATCGTCTATCGGCGGCAGGGCCTGCGCATGCGTGCGGAGTAGACAGTTGCGTAAGCGTAGCATTCGTCATGCAGGGACAGGCGGCTTCCTTGAGTCTTTGAAGCAATTCCAGCGGAAATGTGCAGCGGAATTGCGCAGAAAAACCCGGCGGGAATGGACAATCCCGCTCGCCCTTGGCCTTGGCCTCGTCGCCGGCTTCCCCACCCAGGCGGCTCATACGGACCTCGCCACCTATCTCGCCGGGCTCAACCGCAAGGGTGGCAACCAGACCATGGTGCTGACCCGTTCGCCGGCCGGCTCCGTGCACGAGGTCGAGATCGAGTTTGCCGACGCGATGACCACCGGCGGCGTCGAAAGCGGGGCAGGGGTCGAGCTGCCGGGCGGCGTCTCGGCGGCTTTGCGCAGCGAACACAAGGGCCAGGGCGCCATTCCCGACGAGGACCGCGTCAACCGTCGCGACAAGAAGAACCGAATCGTCACCGTCATGCCGGTGCTGCCGCCGAAGGATTTTACCGCAGGCTCGATTCTGGAGCGCACCAGTTCGCTTCTCTCGCCCGCCTTCGACACCGGTGAGCGTATGGCCTTCGCCAAGTCGCAGATCGCCGGCAAGGAAATCGAGATCGCCACGGCGTTCTACAAGAAGACGCCGGTACGCAAGGACCCCGGCGTCTCGCCGATGATCGCGGACCTCGTTACCAACGACAAGGCCGATGTTCTGGCGACCGCCTATGCCCGCGTCGAGCCGGATTACGCCCGGGAATCACCCTTCGATTCGATCCTGAAGCCGAACAAGGAGCTCGGCCGCTTCATTCCCGATATTTCGGCGGAAGATCATGCCTGGGCCGCGACCCCGCTGCCGGCCGAGGTCTTCACCGCCAAGGAACAGAAATGCCTTGCCGAAGGTATCTATTTCGAGGCGCGCGGCGAGGAGCTGAAGGGCCAGGCCGCCGTCGCCCAGGTCATCCTGAACCGCGTGCGCAACCCCGCCTATCCGAACACGATCTGCGGCGTCGTCTACCAGAACGAAAACTGGCGCAACCGCTGCCAGTTCTCCTTTGCCTGCGACCGCATTCCGGACCTCATTCTCTCGCCCTGGCACTGGAAGACCGCCAAGGAGATCGCCATGGCCGTCACGGCCGGCAAGATCTGGTTCGAGGAGGTCGGATCTTCCACCCACTATCACGCGACCTATGTGAACCCGCCGTGGGGCCGCACGATGAAGCGCGTGGCCAAGATCGGCAAGCACATCTTCTACCGTACCTATGGCGGCGGCTGGAGCTGATGGCTTTCGTCTGACGCCGGCCGGGGCTTGCTGAGTCTGCGCCACGGTATGCCCGATTCCCGGGGCGATCTGTCGCGGCCACGGTGGGAATCCTCATAATCTATTGATATATCTCAATATATTTGGTGCGGCACAAAGCTCCGCCATGCCTTGACTATGCTGGCACCTAAAACTATGTTGCGGCCGACTTCGAAAGGGGTCGGATATGGCTTGAATCCTAGCCTTCAATATGTCCGCAATGGGGCGAAAGCTTCGCGGGAAAGCGAGCGAGGAGCGTGCCATGACCGATCAGCAAAAGGAAAGTCTGGAAGACCGGCTGAAACGCCTGGACGCGGAACTCGCGGAACGGCGCAAGGACGACGGGGCGGAAGCAGCCGCCGAGGCACGGGCATCCGAAAGCCGCAAGGGCTACGCGGTTGCCATGAAGCTCTCGAGCGAGTTCGTCGCGGCCGTCATTGTCGGGGCGCTTCTGGGCTATCTTTTGGACCATTTTGCGGGTACACGGCCGTGGGGGATGATCATTCTTCTGCTCCTTGGCTTCTGTGCCGGCGTTCTGAACGTCATGCGCGCGGCTGGCATGGTGGCATCGCCCCATCCGGTCGATAGGCTGGCCGGGCGTGAGCCCGGCAAGGCCGCAGGCGGACGGGACGAAACCAAGACGAAGGACGGTGCCTGAGGGGACTGTTCGGCAAGCAAGACCGGGAAAAGCGCGTAGCGGTTATCATCGGAATTGTGCGGAATAATGAGATAGAGCCTTTTCGTTTTTCGAAGAAAAATGGACAGGCTCCAGGGGTGACTTCCGCCGCAAGGCGGGCAAGCGAGAGAGATACGCGGTGTCAAACGATCCGACCCATCAGTTCCTGGTCAACAAGATTGTTCCGATCGAAATCGGTGGCATCGATTTCTCGTTCACCAACGCTTCGCTGTTCATGGTCGCCACCGTGGCCGCGGGTATCGGCTTCCTCTACTTCACGACCGGCCAGCGCGGCCTCGTTCCGAGCCGCATGCAGTCGGTTTCGGAAATGTCCTATGAGTTCATCGCCTCGATGCTCCGGGAAGGGGCGGGCAGCCACGGGATGAAGTTCTTCCCGTTCGTCTTCTCGCTCTTCATGTTCGTGCTGACCGCCAACATGCTCGGCATGGTGCCGTACTTCTTTACCGTCACCAGCCAGATCATCGTCACCTTCGCACTCGCCATGCTCGTCATCGGCACGGTCGTGGTCTACGGTTTCTACAAGCACGGTTTCGGCTTCCTCAAGCTCTTCGTGCCGTCCGGCGTTCCCGGCATGCTTCTTCCGCTCGTCGTGACGATCGAGGTCATCTCGTTCCTCTCGCGTCCGATCAGCCTCTCGATCCGTCTTTTCGCCAATATGCTGGCGGGTCACATCACGCTCAAGGTCTTCGCCGGCTTCGTCACCTCGCTCAGCGCCCTCGGCGCCGTCGGTGTGGTCGGTTCGATCCTGCCCCTCCTCATGACCGTCGCCCTGACCGGTCTCGAATTCCTCGTGTCGTTCCTGCAGGCCTATGTCTTCGCAGTTCTGACATGCATGTACCTCAACGATGCCGTGCATCCGGGTGGTCACTAAGGAAACAGTCGTTGGCGCCCTCGGGCGCCGCTCATAAGCCGCAACATCCCATTCAAGGAGTTCAACATGGAAGCGGAAGCAGCAAAGTTCATCGGCGCAGGTCTTGCCACGTTCGGTCTCGCCGGCACGGCTCTCGGCCTCGGCAACATCTTCGGCAGCTACCTTGCCGGCGCTCTGCGCAATCCGTCTGCTGCTGACAGCCAGTTCGGCCGTCTCGTATTCGGCTTCGCCGTTACGGAAGCTCTGGGCATCTTCTCGCTGCTCATCGCTCTCCTCCTCCTCTTCGCCGTCTAATACCGGCTGAGGACTGGACCATGGCCCGCAAGGGCCGTGGTCCATCGTACGTTTCGTACAAGATTTGAGAATGCCCCCTGGAGGTCAGCATGTCTGTGACCTTGGCGTCGGCCGAGTCCACCCCTTTCGAAATCGCCCAGGCGGAAACTCCTGCGACAACGCATGAGACCCCTGCGGATACGCATGCGGCTCAGCCGGCAGGCGAAGTGCACACCGAAACGGGTGTTGCTCATGGCGAAGAAGCCGGTTCCGGCGTCTTCCCGCCGTTCGACCAGACCACGTTCGCATCGCAGCTCCTGTGGCTCGCGATCACCTTCGGTCTTTTCTATCTTCTCATGTCGAAGGTTGTCATTCCGCGCATCGGCGGCATCCTTGAGACCCGTCATGACCGCATCGCTCAGGATCTCGACGAAGCGTCGCGCCTGAAGGCCGAAGCGGATGCCGCGATTGCGTCCTACGAGCAGGAGCTTGCGAGCGCCCGCACCAAGGGCAACGCGATCGCTTCGACCGCCCGCGACGAAGCCAAGGCCCGTGCCGACGCCGAACGCGCCAAGATCGAAGCCTCCTTGCAGGACAAGATCGCCGGTGCCGAAACCCGCATCGCCGAGATCAAGGCCAAGGCGCTTGCCGATGTCGGCACGATTGCCGAGGAAACCACGGCAGCCGTCGTCGAGCAGCTGATCGGCGCCAAGGCCACCAAGGCCGAAGTCGCTTCGGCCGTCAAATCGGCCGCAGGCAAGTAAGGAGCGCACCATGGCATTCGACGCAACATTCTATGCCTTTGTCGGCCTCATTCTGTTCCTGGCCCTCATCGCCTACCTCAAGGTTCCGGGCATGATGGCTAAGGGCCTCGACGCCCGCGCTGAAAAGATCCAGAACGAGCTGGCGGAAGCCAAGCGTCTTCGTGAGGAAGCCCAGCACCTGCTCGCCGAGTACCAGCGCAAGCGCAAGGATGCCGAGGCGGAAGCCGCCAGCATCGTCGCCGCCGCTGAGCGCGAGGCAAGCCTGCTGACCGCGGAAGCCAAGCAGAAGACCGAGGAATACGTCACCCGCCGCACGGCGCTCTCCGAGCAGAAGATCAAGCAGGCGGAAGCCGACGCGATCAACGCCGTTCGCGCCGCCGCCGTCGACCTCGCAGTCGCAGCCGCCGAGAAGGTCATCGCCGCCAAGGCCGATGCCGCCACCGGCAAGACGCTGTTCGACAACGCCATCAGCGAAGTAAAGACCCGCCTCAACTGAGGGTCTAGAGCGTGATTTAAAAAGGCCGGCAGCGATGCCGGCCTTTTTGCTGTTTGCGCCTGCCACTACGCCTCCGTCATGCTGGTTGATGCAATGGCGCGCCGCCTATGCCTTGATTTCAAGAGAACGTCGAAGATCACCGCCGCCATCACCAGGCCGCCGCCGATCCAGGTGGCGGTTAGCGGTTGCTCCCCAAAGGCGAGCCACACCCATAGCGGTGCGAGCGGATTTTCCATGCTGCCAATGAGGGCCGAACGGGTGGCCGAGATCAACCGCGTGCCGACCGTCATCAGCAAGAGACCAAGGCCGAACTGCACGGTCCCGAACAGCATCAGGTCGATCATCACCGTCGTCGAGACAGCCATAGGCCGCGCGAACGGCAAAGCCACGAGCGCGCAAAGCAAGGCCGAGAGACAGGCTGCGGGCAGCATCGAGACGTGCCGGTTCTTGCGGATGATCACCATCATGGCCGCATAGGACAGTGCCATCGTCGCGGCGAAGGCATAGCCCATCAGGTGTCCGCCCGACGCCTGTGGGTTGACGATGATCATCACGCCGATCAGGGCGGCGATACTCGCTCCCCATGTGCTCCAGCCTTCCCGCTCACCGGTGAAGACGAGCGCCAGGACGGCCGTCATGAACGGGATGGCCGCATGGATCGTCATCACATCGGCGACCGGAGCGAGGCGAAGCGCGCTGATGAAGCAGATCGTCGCGACGGTGGACAGGACCGTCACCCAAAGACCCGGCATGCCCACGGCCCGGACCACGCCCCACAGGCCGTGCCCATGGCGCCAGGCAATAAAGACCGCGATGGTGAGCCCGCCGAACAGTCCGCGCCAGAACAGGATCGTCCATACGTCCAACGGGATGAGTCTGGTGAAATAACCCGACAAGCTGTAGGCAACCGCCGAGCCGATGATCAACACGGTGCCCAGTCCTCTGTTTTGGTCGTTCTGCATCCTGTCCCTCCCTTGCTTTGGATGCTCTATAGACCGATGCTACTGACACCGTTTTGTCAGTGGTGTTGAGGAGCTCTGACCATGCGCCGCGCCGACCGCCTGTTCGACATCATCCAGGCGCTGCGCGGAACATCGCAGCCGACGACGGCCGCCGCGCTGGCCGAGCGGCTGGAGGTGACGACGCGCACCATCTATCGCGACATCGCCATCTTGCAGGCGCGGCGTATCCCGATCGAAGGCGCACCCGGTCTCGGCTATCTGCTGCGCAAGGGCTTCGACCTGCCGCCCTTGATGTTCACGGTGGAGGAAGTGGAGGCCATTACGCTCGGCGCACATCTGGTCCACCGCATTCGCGACCGCAAACTGCAGGACGCCGCCGAAAGCGTGCTGAGCAAACTCCAGCACACGATCCCGGGAGATCTTCGCAGCTATTTGCTCTCGCCCCGGTTTTTCGTGTCTGAAGGTGATACGGTTCGGCCAGAAGGGATTGAGTTGCTCGACGTCCGCAACGCCATCCGTGACTGCCGGAAAATCCGAATCACCTATCGAGATGAGCAAAATCGCCGT
This sequence comes from Shinella sp. GW821-FHT11G07, assembly GCF_058808115.1. Classification (NCBI taxonomy): domain Bacteria; kingdom Pseudomonadati; phylum Pseudomonadota; class Alphaproteobacteria; order Hyphomicrobiales; family Rhizobiaceae; genus Shinella; species Shinella sp. GW821-FHT11G07. Next base: position 352,469 of record NZ_JBXARJ010000003.1, on the reverse strand, counting down.
ACGCAGCGCACGATCTGGCCGGTCGCCACGGTTTACTACGTCGATGTCACGCTGATTGCGGCATGGTGTGAACTGCGCGGGGACTATCGGCATTTCCGGGCCGATCGCATCGTGAAGTCGGCGGTCCTCGATGCGCACTTTTCCGCCGGCAGTGGCCAGCTGATGGCGGAATGGATGACGAAGCGGACGATGCCGCCGCAAACACCCGAAGGTCGATCCTAAAGCTGACGGTTTCTCAACGTCACTCTTGCCGGAGCGGGCGGAAACTCATGCGGTGCAGGCGGCAGGGGCCGATGGACTCGATGGCATCGCGGTGGACTTGGGTAGCGTAGCCGGCGTGGAGGGCGAAGCCGTAGCCGGGGAAGGTTGCTTCGGCGCGGGCCATCATGCGGTCGCGCATCACCTTGGCGACGATGGAAGCGGCGGCGATGGAGAGCGAGCGGGCGTCGCCCTTGACGACGGCGCGGCCCTCGCAAGCGAGGCCGGGCGGCACGTCGCGGCCGTCGGCTAGCACGAGTTGCGCCTTGACCTCAAGACCGGCGATGGCGCGGCGCATGGCGTCGAGGCTTGCCTTGCGAATATCGATGACGTCGATGCGGCGCGAACAGCTGGAGGCGACCGAGACGAAGGCCGATTGCATGATGAGCGTGAAGAGGAATTCGCGTTTTGCCGCGCTCAACTGTTTCGAATCATTAAGCCCGTCTGGAATGTTTTCCGGATCCAGCACCACCGCGGCGGCCACCACGGGCCCGGCGAGCGGCCCGCGGCCGGCCTCGTCCGTGCCGGCAACCGGCCAGAGGCCGCGCTTGCGGGCAGCAAGCTCCATCGAGAAGTCTGGCCCCTCGGGCAGGTCGAAAAGAAGGCGGGAATCGGAGGATGCGACACGGGACATGCGGCGAACCTCGCACATCCGTCCGATTCCCTGCAAGCCCTCCGGCAGGAGGCGGATGCCGGAGGAGCAACCGGCGCGCCCGGGGAAGACGGGCCGGAAGAGGATTACGCCTTTTCCCGAGCCGTCCGGCCCAACGAAGCTGCGCAGAATTTTCAAACCATGGCCGCGGCTTTGGCGGTATGCAGGCCTTGGCTTTACTTGCCGTGGGACAGGCCGTCTTGTCAGAGTGCCGAACGGGGAAGCTAGTCACCCCCAACCGCTAAGGCATCAGAGCAAGGACAGTTGCACCCCGCTGCCTGACGGCGGTACGAACTGGTCGCTGGCGAGGCTACGGCGGGTGCGTGTCAATCCCAGCCGCTTGCCTGCCATCTCGAAACGCCGGGCGATCTGCCATGCATAGGGGCCGGCACCCTTCATGCGCTTGCCGAACTCGGCGTCGTAATCCTTGCCGCCGCGCATGGAGCGCACCAGCGACATGACGTGGCGGTAGCGATCTGGATAGTTGCGCAGCAACCAGTCGCGGAAGAGCGGGCTGACCTCCAGCGGCAGGCGCAGCAGCACGTAGCTCGCCTCCACAGCGCCAGCCGCCTTGCCCGAATCCAGCACGCGTTCGATTTCGTGGTCGTTGAGGCCGGGAATGATCGGCGCCATCATGATGGCGGTCGGGATGCCGGCTTCGGAAAGTGCGCGGATCGTCTCCAGCCGGCGCGGCGGGGTCGCAGCACGCGGTTCCATGGTGCGGGCGAGTTTGCGGTCGAGCGTGGTGACGGACATGCCGACCCAGGCAAGGCCGCGCGCCGCCATGCGGGAGAGAATGTCGATGTCGCGCATGACCATGGCCGACTTGGTGACGATCGAAACCGGGTGATTGGCCTTGTCCAGCACCTCGAGGATCTGGCGCATGATGCGCCATTCCTTCTCGATCGGTTGGTAGGGATCGGTGTTGGTGCCGATGGCGATGACGCGCGGCTTGTAACCCGGCTTGGAGAGCTCCCGTTCCAGCAGCTTCGGCGCATCCGGCTTGGCGAACAGCTTTGCCTCGAAATCGAGCCCGGCGGAAAGGCCCATGAAGGCATGCGACGGCCGGGCAAAGCAGTAGATGCAGCCGTGTTCGCAGCCGCGATAGGGGTTGATCGAGCGATCGAAGGGGATGTCGGGCGAATCGTTGCGGGTGATGATGGTGCGCGGTTTCTCGATCTGGACTTCCGTGCGGAAGGGCGGCAATTCCTCCAGCGTCTGCCAGCCGTCGTCGAACCCTTCGCGCGTCACCGGCTCGAACCGGCCGGTAAAATTCAGCCCGGCGCCGCGGCCGCGCCGACGATCCACTTCGATGCGCATGCCGGTCTGTGCCAACAGCGCTTCGGCAACGTCTTTCGTGTGGCCGGGCGCGAGTGCACCCTGCCTGAGGTCAGCAAGATCGTTCATGGCTGTCTCCGCGAGGCGATCCCGCCCCTGCTTCAGTGACTATATTCCTATCGCGGGAATGAGAACAATGCAAGAACAAATTTCCGCCCGGCGCTAACCATGCCGCCTAACCATGCGGCGAGATGCCAGGCGAGGTGCGGTGGAAATCGATGTTGCATTGCGGTATTGAAGGGGATGCTGACAATCATCATGGAATGCCGGGACAACGAGGCGGAACTGGCGCAGACATTGTCCGCGCTGGTCGCGGGCGCCGTCGAGGGCGTGGTGCGCGACGTGATCGTGCTCGACCACGGCTCGCGCGACGGCTCCGCCATGGTGGCGGATGCGGCGGGCTGCCGCTTCCTGACGAGCTGGGATATCAAGGATGTGATGCGCTCCGCCCGCGGCGACTGGCTGCTGCTACTGGAGCCTGGTGCCCGGCCAATGACGGGTTGGGTCGATGCGATCGTCGACCATGTCTCGGTCAATGCCGGCCCGGCGCGGTTCCTCGGCTCGCGCAGCCATCGCCGGCCGTTCTTCCAACGTGTTGGCCGAAAAACCCCGCCGCTGGAGCAGGGTTATCTCGTCACCAAGCAACAGGTTTTGGCGTCCATACGCACCGGCATGGCGCTTGCCGATATCGCGGCAGGCAAACGCTCCCGCACGCTCGTTGCGGAAATCGTGCCCGCATGGGCGGTGAAGGCCATGCGGGCGCAAGTCGTGGCTTGACGGGCGTAGGACGGCCGGACGATCTGCGTCCTAGAGCAGGAAATCGCTTGCAATCATGGCGCTGATGCCCTGCACCCCGATCTGGAAATCGGCGCGGCCGTCGCCGGTGATGTCACCGGAAACAATGCCGTCCTTGAAGCGAAGCTGGCCTGCGCTGCTCGAAAAATTGCTGTCACCGATGAAGGTGAAGGCCTGGTTGCCGGCCTGGATGGTGTTTGCGTCGATGTCGCGCACGTCGATCCGGTCACCCTGGCTGCGATTGAAGTCGAGCACGACGTCGCGGTTGGCGCCGACGGCCGATTCGGCGCGGAAGTTGAAGTCGAAGCGGTCGGCGCCGCCATCACCCTGCAGGAGATCGTGGCCGAGGCCGCCGACCAGCACGTCGTTGCCGCCGCGGCCGGCAATCGAGTCGTCGCCGGCAAGGCCGCTGAGCACGTTATTGACGTTGGAGCCGAAGAGCGCGTCGCCGGCATTGGTGCCTTCCGCATTCTCGATGCTGATCAGGGTCTCGAAGCGGTTGGCGGCCGTTTGGGCGAGCCCTTGCTGCAGGTCGATACCGACGCCGGAGCCACCCAGGACCGTATCGTCGTCGCGGGGCAGGAAGCTGATCGAATCGACGCCGCTGCCACCATTGAAGATGTTCTGTTGGCCGACGGAGAAGAAGCTGTCATTGCCGGCCTCGCCGAGATAGGTGCTCTTGAAGGTGCTGACGACGATCTTGTCGTTGCCGTCGCCAGCCCGCACGAGGTCGGCGCGTTCGCTCGAGAAGGAGCCGAAGCCCGTGCCGACATAGGTGTCGTTGCCGGCGCCGAGAAGGATGACATTGCCATCCTCCTTCATGTTGACAACACTGTCGTTGCCCGCGCCCGCATCGACACTGTTGCGGCCGCCGAAGTCGTCGGTGCGGTTGAGGATGATGGTGTCGTCGCCGGCCAGCGCCCGGATGGTCAGTTCGATATTGTTGCTGCTGCCGCCCTGGACGATGCGGTCTGCACCATTGGTTCCGGTGATCGTGCGTGCCATGTTCGCTCTCCTCGTCTCTCTGTTGCCGGGAGAGTCATAGGCGTGGCGAAGGGGGCGCGCAGTGCCCTATGGAACAGGTCAGCCCGCGGTGCGCTTCAGGTGCTCGTCGAGGCGCGGCATGATTTCCACGAAGTTGCACGGCATGTGGCGGTAGTCGAGCTGCGCTTTCAATATGCCGTCCCAGGCATCCTTGCAGGCGCCGGGTGAGCCGGGCAGAACGAAGATGAAGGTGGCGTTCAGCACGCCGCCGGTCGCGCGTGACTGGATCGTCGATGTGCCGATCTTGTCGTAGGAAATGCGGTGAAAAACCGCGGAAAACCCGTCCATGCGCTTTTCGAAGATCGGTTCCAGCGCTTCGGGCGTCACGTCACGGCCGGTAAAGCCCGTACCGCCGGTGGTGATGACGACGTCCACGGCGGCGTCGCGCGTCCAGGCCTCCACCTGCACGCGGATCGCAGCGATATCGTCCGGCACGATGGCGCGTGCGACAAGGCGGTGGCCGGCTTCCTCGATGCGGGCGACGAGCGTGTCGCCGGAGCGGTCCGTTTCGGGCGTGCGGGTGTCCGAGACCGTGAGCACGGCGATGCCGACCGGGAGAAAAGGCCTCGTCTCGTCAATGTGTGCCATCATCGGCTCCAAGCGTGCGGGTGGCGGTGAAGAACCAGGACGGGTGCCGGCGCGAGAGCGCCGTCGCCGCGGCGTCTGCCGCCTGATCGGAAGGGTATAGCGCGAAACAGGTCGCGCCGGAACCGGACATACGCACCAGGGTCGCACCAGTGGCGGCGAGGCTTTCGGAGATCGCGGCGATGTCGGGGCAAAGCGCGCGGGCAGGGGGCTCCAGGTCGTTGCGTAACAGGCTGATCGCCGCCGGCCAGTCGACGGGCGCCACGTCGAGAACGAGCGGCGGATTGTTTTTCGAGGCCAGTGCCTTGAAGACAGCGGGCGTCGAGACCCCGACGAGCGGGTTGGCGAGCACCATGGGCAGGGATGGCATCGGCACCGGCGTGATGTCCTCGCCAACGCCGCGGGCGACGAGCGGCCGGCTGGCAAGGCACATCGGCACATCGGCGCCGAGGCCGAGTGCGATGTCATCAAACTCGGTCTTCGGCACGTCAGCCTGCCACAGCGTGAGAAGACCGCGCAACGTGGCGGCGGCATCCGCCGAACCGCCACCGATACCGGAGGCGATGGGAAGGTTCTTTTCGAGGTGGATGTGGACCGGGGGAGCCACCCGGCCGGCTTCGGCCAGGGCAGCACGCAACCGGTCGCGAGCGCGGGCGACGAGGTTGTCGGCGTCAGCCGCAAGCGCATCGCCAAAACGGCCGGAGAGCGTGAGACGATCTTCCGCCGCCGGCGACAGGCCGATACGGTCGCCGAAGGCGGTGAAGGTCACCAGGCTGTCGAGGAGATGGTAGCCATCCTCGCGCTGGCCGACAACGGCGAGCGCGAGGTTGATCTTGGCCGGGGCCTGCTCGATGACGGCAAAGCCCGGCAGGCTGTCGGCGCGTGGCATTTACGACTTGCGGTCTGTGGCAGCGCCTTCCGGAGAGACATTCTGCACCGGCTTTTCATCCTTCGCTTCAGCGGAGGCGGGCTCGGTCTTCTTCAGTTCCGGCAGGCCGTTCTCGACCTTCAGCTTGATCTTCGGGATTTCCGCTTCTTCCGGCTTCAGGCCAAGCGCGCGGTTCCACTGGAAGGTCGCCTCCAGCTTGCGGCCGACGCGCCAGTAGGCGTCACCCAGGTGGTCGTTGATCGTCGGGTCACCGGCCTTCAGCTCCGCCGCACGCTCCAGTTCCGCCACAGCATCCGAGAAGCGGTTCAGGCGGAAGTAGGCCCAGCCGAGCGAATCGACGATGTAGCCGTCATCGGGCTTCAGGGTGACGGCACGACGGATCATGTCGAGACCCTCGTCGAGGTTCTTGTTCATGTCCACCCAGGAGTAACCCAGATAGTTCAGCACCTGCGGCTGCTCGGGGTTCAGCTCCAGCGCCTTGCGGAAGTTCGGCTCGGCCTTCTCCCACTCCTTCAGCCGCTCATAGGCGATGCCGCGCTGGAAGAAGACACTCCAGTGGTTGCGTGTCGGAACCGAACCGATCGCCTCGACTGCGCGGTCGTAAAGCACCGCCATGTCCTTGTAGTCCTTGGCGTCCGAAAGCACGCTGCCAAGCGCCAGATAGCTGCGCAGATCCGCGGGATCGGCATCGATCAGTTCCTGAAGATGCTTCTTGGCCTCCGGGACCTTGCCCGTATCGGCAAGGTTGAGGCCGAGCTGCAGCTCGGAAATGCGCCGCATCGGCGATTTTTCCGGCACGGCACGATAGTAGTCGATCGCCTTTTGCGGCTTCTTCTGGTTCTCGGCGAGGCCGCCGAGCAGCACCAGCATGTCGTCGCTGTCCGGGTCGAGCGCGCGCGCCACCTGGAGATAGAGCGAGACGATGTCTTCCGCGCCATCGCGGTTGAGTGCCCCGCCAATCGAGAACAGCACGGCGGCGGCACCTTGCGCGGCCGTGCGCACCTGCTGTTCCTGCTTTTCGCCGGCGTCGATGCTCTGGCGCAACGCCTTCAGCGGTGCATAGCTGGTGATGAAGTTGTCACCGACCGAAATCGCATCGAGCGCCTTCTGCTTGTTGCCTTCGCGCGCTTCGAGGCGGGCGAGCGCCATGACGGCACGAATGAATGTGTCGGGTGCCGCACCGGCACCGTTGCGGTCGAGGATCGCCTCGTTGAGGCGTGCGCGCGCGGTCGCCTTGTCACCGGCTGCGGCAGCGAGCGCGCCGGCATGGTAGTTCTTGAAGATGGCAAGCCATTCAGGCCCTTCCATCCCGTTGATCAGCTTGAGCGCCTCCTTCGACTTGCCGTCGCCGAACTTGGCCCAGGCGAGCAGCAGGTCGTTCATCATTTTGTCGAGGTCGTTCGGCCCCTTGTAGACGAGGATCTTTTCCGCGCTCTTGTATTCCCGTTTGCGGATTGCCTCCATGCCGCGCACGACGGAGGTGATGCGCTCGACGGACGAATCGTTCTTCAGCGTGTCGGCGAGCTTCACGCCTTCCTCGAAGTCGCCGTTCATCAGCTGGGTGATCATCAGGCGCTGCTTGACGTCCGGATTGGTCGGGTCGAACTGCAGCGCGATCTTGTACAGCGTGACGGCGGTCTCGTAGTCCTTGTCGAAATCCGCCGTGCGGGCGGCGAGGAACGCGCCGGAGAAGGTGTTGACACCCAAGGGGTCGAACGGCGTTTCCTCGGCGGCAACCGCTGCGGGCTTTTCCTCCGCGAAGGCCGCGAGCGGGCCGGTCAGCACGAGGCTGGCCGCAATCGCCACGCCGGAAAGAAGCCGAAGGAGAAGGGAATGCCGCATCAAAATGCCTTTCCAGCAGGAATGAAATAAGCCCCGGAAGCCGTGCATGACAAATCCTGCCACGATGGCGCCCAAATCAGTCACGGACTCATGACGGTAGAGAATGGCTTTTTTGGCGCGGTGCGGCAAGAAAATCCTGCCGGACCGTTTTGGGCTGTCCCGATCAGCTGACGCGGGCGATGGAGAAGTCGATGACTTCGAGCAGCGCGTTCTTCCAGGGGCTGGCCGGCAAGGGGGCGAGCGCATCGCGGGCAATCATGCCGTAGTGCTGGGCGCGGGCGATCGTGTCCGTCAGGCCACCATAGCGGGTGATTAGGCCGAAGGCACGTTCCAGGTTGGCGTCGTCGCTCTGGCCGCCTTCGATGGCGTCGCGCCAGAAGGCGCGGTCTTCCGCCGTGCCGCGGCGCCAGGCGAGGATGACCGGCAGCGTGATCTTGCCTTCGCGGAAATCGTCGCCGGTGTTCTTGCCGAGATCGGCCGCCTTGCCGCCGTAATCCAGCGCGTCGTCGACGAGCTGGAAGGCGAGGCCGAGATTCATGCCGTAGGATTTCAGCGCATTGCGCTCCGCCTTGGTCGTGCTGGCGATGATCGGGCCGACTTCGGCGGCCGCGGCAAAGAGTGCGGCCGTCTTGGCGCGAATGACCTGCAGATAGTCGTCCTCGGTCGTCTCCATGTTCTTGGCGACGGAGAGCTGCAGCACCTCGCCTTCGGCGATCACGGTCGCAGCTGTCGACAGCACGTCGAGCGCCTCCAGCGAGCCGACCTCGACCATCATCTTGAAGGCCTGGCCGAGCAGGAAGTCGCCGACGAGCACGCTCGCCTGGTTGCCCCAGATCATGCGCGCGGTGGATTTGCCGCGGCGCAGGTCGCTTTCGTCCACCACATCGTCATGCAAAAGCGTTGCCGTGTGCATGAACTCGACGCTCGTCGCGAGCTTGATGTGATGGTCGCCGTCGTAGCCGAACATCGCGGCCGAGGCGAGCGTCAGCATGGGGCGCAAGCGCTTGCCACCGGACGAGATCAGGTGGTTGGCAACCTCCGGAATCATCTGCACGTCGGAACCGGCCTTCGACAGGATGAGCTGGTTCACCCGCTCCATGTCGGCCTTCGTGAGGTCGACGAGCGGCTTGACCGACGCCTGTTTGTTTTTGCCTTCTTCAAGCGGTATCACGACGCCCAAATGCCCGGACTCCTGTTCATTTTTGTTGAAAGACAATAGAAAGCGAGGCTTGCTGCGGCAAGAGGCGAATTGTCCCGCCTCGGCAATAATGGCTGGAAAAAGACCGGAATGATCGAACTGATCCGCACCAACGACGCCGTGCTGCTTTCCTTTGCGGAAAGCCTGATGAAGGAAGCCGGCATCCATTGCCTGATCGCCGACGAGGCGATGAGTATCCTCGAAGGCTCTCTCGGCATGCTGCCGCGCCGCTTCCTGGTCGAGATCGACCGGGAGGATGAGGCACGGCAGATTTTCCAGGATGCGGGGTTGGCGGCGGAGCTGCGCCCGTGAGCGATGCCGGCCCGACGTTCGCGCAGACGGCTGTCACCGAAACCGTCGATGCCTTCCACTACGGCCGGTTCCACGTCGTCCAGCCGAAGGGCATCGGGCACCGCTCCGGCATGGATGCGATGCTGCTTGCCGCCCTTGTCGCCGGTGATGGGCCGATGCGGGTGGCGGATCTTGGCGCGGGTGCCGGGGCCGCCGGCCTTGCCGTTGCCGCGCGCATCGAAAAAGCCGAGGTGCTGCTCGTCGAGCGTTCGCCCCTGATGGCCGAGTTCGCCCGCAAGTCGGTCGCCTTGGCTTCGAATGCTGCCTTCGCCGGGCGTGTTTCCGTTCTGGAGGCGGATGTGTCGCTGTCCGGCAGGGCACGTGTGGCCGCCGGCTTGTCCGACGACGTGCACGACCACGTCATCATGAACCCGCCCTTCAACGATGGCGCCGACCGGCGGACGCCGGACGCGTTGAAGGCCGAGGCGCATGCGATGGATGATGACCTCTTCGAGCGCTGGATCAGGACGGCAAGCGCCATCGTGAAGCCCGGAGGCCAGCTCTCGCTGATCGCCCGGCCGGAATCGATCGCCGACATCATTGCCGCCTGCGGCCACCGCGTCGGCGGCATCGAGATCACGCCCATCCATCCCCGCGCGGGCGAAAGCGCCCACCGTATCCTCGTGACCGCCATAAAGGGTTCGCGCGCGCGCCTCGCCTTGCGCATGCCGCTCGTCATGCATGACGGCCCGCAGCATGCCTTCGCGCCCTTCGTGAACGATCTCAACAATGGGCGTGCCAGCTATCCGCGCCTGTCAAAAACCCGAATTTGAGGGCGCGCCATTGTGTTTTCGCCCGTCGTGCATACATCAGCCGGGCAGATAAACAGGAGACAGGATCGCGTGATGGCCGGATTTTTGAAGACGCTGGTGCCGAAGAGATTTCGCAAGGAAGGTGTCGCAATCCCGGTCGTTAGGCTGAGCGGAGCGATCATGGCGACGGGCAGCCAGTTTCGGCCGCCGCTCAACCTCGCCACGGCGGCACCCGCGCTGGAAAAGGCTTTTGCCTACAAGCAGGCACCGGCGGTGGCGATCTCCATCAATTCGCCCGGCGGCTCGCCGGTCCAGTCGCGCCTGATCTTCCAGCGTATTCGTGAGCTCGCAGCCGAGAACAACAAGCGCGTGCTCGTCTTCGTCGAGGATGTCGCGGCGTCCGGCGGTTACATGATCGCGCTTGCCGGCGACGAGATCTTTGCCGACCCCACCTCGATCGTCGGCTCCATCGGCGTCGTCTCCGGCGGCTTCGGCTTTCCGGAAATGCTGAAGAAGATCGGTGTCGAGCGCCGCGTCTATACGGCCGGCAGCAACAAGGCGATCCTCGATCCGTTCCAGCCCGAGCGCGAGAGCGACATCGAATATCTGAAGTCCCTCCAGCTCGAAATCCACCAGGTCTTCATCGACATGGTGAAGGAGCGTCGCGGCGCAAAACTCGCCGACGACCCGGACCTGTTTTCCGGCCTGTTCTGGACCGGCGGCCGCGGGAAGACGCTCGGCCTGGTCGACGGGCTCTCGGACATGCGCTCGGAGCTGAAGCGGCGCTACGGGCCGAAGACGCGGCTTGAGCTGGTTTCGGCGCCCAAGGGTCTGTTTGGCCGCAAGGCGCCCGGCATCGGGGGGCTTTCCGAGGACATGGCAGGCCGTATAGGTTCGGCTGGCGTCGCGGCGGTCGCCGGGCTCGCGGAAGAAAAGGCGCTGTGGGGCCGCTTCGGGCTTTCCGGATAAGGCGCAATAGTTTTTGGGGGAGGGGCCATGGCCCAGATCATCTTTCTGCTTCTGGTCGTCGGCGTTGCCTGGTTCGGCTACCGCAAGTTCATTGCGGATGCCGAGCGGCTGAGCAAGATCAACAAGCGCGCCCAGGAAGAGCGCCGCACCGGCGCCACCGGCACACTCGTCAAGGATCCGGAAACGGGAGAGTACCGCGTGCGCCGGGACGACGAGTAGCGTTGCGGCACAGCCGCGTGTCGTCGTGGGACCGGAAAAACGAGCCGGTCGTGCCGGCCTGGCACATTAACCATTCTACGTAAGGTTAATATCGGATTTACGCACATGCAGCCTGGGGTTTTACTTGCCCTCGCGCGCAGGAAGACCGATCTAGCGGTCAGGGTCGCCATGAGGGCGCCCCTCTGATGCGCCTGCAATGAACGGAGTAAACCATGGCCTCGCTCGACCTCGACCGGATTCGCACCATCGTCGTGACGGGTGGTGCTGGCTTCGTCGGTTCGCACATCGTCGATGACCTCCTCGCCCATTGCCCGAATGCGCGCATCCGCGTGCTCGATTCCGTCACCTATGCTGCCGACATGTCGCATCTCGATGCGGCCTTCCGCACGGGCCGCGTGACGTTGCAGGAAGGTGACGTCGGCAATCTCGACCTTGTGACCGAGGTTTTGAAGGATGCCGATCTCGTGGTCCATACGGCGGGCGAAAGCCATGTCGAGCGGGCCTTTTCCGTGCCGGAACGCTTCACGCTCGCCAATGCGCTCGGCACCCAGGTTCTGGTCGAGGCGATGGGCCGCCGCCGCGTGCCGCTGATGATCCATATCAGTTCCGCCGAAGTCTACGGCGCCGGCAACGGCCAGCCGATCGGCGAACTTGCGCCGCTTCTGCCCGACAATCCGCACGGCGCCTCGAAGGCCGCCGCGGAAATGCTGATCGCCGGCCTGCGCCGGTCCTTCGATCTCGATATCCGGGTGCTGCGCCCGGTCAACATCGTCGGCACACGCCAGAACGCGGAAAAGCTGCTGCCGCGCTTCATGGAATTTGCGACCGTCGGCCGGCCACTTCCGGTGCATGGCGACGGCGCGCAGAAGCGGGCCTTCGTCACCGCGGCGGATGTCTGTTCGGCGTTGCGCGCCGTCGTTTCCAGCGGCGCGGAAAACGCCACCTACAACGTCGCCGGCGACGAGCTGTACGATGTCCTTTCCATCGCCCGCATGGTGCTCGATACGGTTCAGGATTCCGTTGCTGGCGTCAGTTTCACCGGTGGCCGGCCCGGCAATGTCACCCGCTCGCCGCTCGATACGCAGGCACTGCGCACACTTGGCTGGCGGGCGACGGGTTCGTTGCGCCGCGAGCTTCCGGTGCTTGCGGCCTGGTACGGTTCACGCGTGCCGGGCGGCCTTCGCCGGCAGATGAGCCAGGTGCCGGACTTGGCACCCCAGCGCGTCCAGGCCGTCACGCAGGTTGCCGGATCGGGCCTCTTCCGTTCGCTCGAACGGCATTGAGCGCATTGCAGGCAGCTGCCCGAAACCCTTGACCCCTCGGGCGCATCGTGGCACCAGTCCGCCAGCTTTTCCAAAGAATGCTGGACGAAACCGATGACCTCTGCCGCCCTGCCTGACCATATGAACCCGACCCGCTCCTTCCAGGGGCTGATCCTGACGCTGCACAACTATTGGGCGGACAAGGGCTGTGCGGTGCTTCAGCCCTATGACATGGAAGTGGGTGCGGGCACGTTCCACCCGGCAACGACGCTGCGGGCGTTGGGTCCGCGCCCATGGCGCGCCGCCTATGTGCAGCCGTCGCGCCGCCCGTCCGACGGCCGCTACGGCGAAAACCCCAACCGTCTCCAGCACTACTACCAGTACCAGGTCATCCTGAAGCCGAACCCGTCGAACCTTCAGGAACTCTATCTCGGCTCGCTCGCTGCCATCGGCCTCGATCCGCTGCTGCACGACGTGCGCTTCGTCGAAGACGACTGGGAAAGTCCGACGCTCGGCGCCTGGGGCCTCGGCTGGGAATGCTGGTGCGACGGCATGGAAGTCTCGCAGTTCACCTATTTCCAACAGGTCTGCGGCATCGAATGCTCTCCGGTCGCAGGCGAATTGACCTATGGCCTCGAACGTCTCGCCATGTATGTGCAGGGCGTCGACAATGTCTACGACCTCAACTTCAACGGCCGCGAGGGCGATGAGAAGATCACCTACGGTGACGTCTTCCTGCAGGCCGAGCAGGAATATTCCCGCCACAACTTCGAATTCGCCGACACGGCGATGCTGCACCGCCATTTCATCGATGCGGAAAAGGAGTGCCAGGCGCTGCTCGCCGCCGGCGCGCCGGGCGATGCGGATAACCAGCGCCTGCACAAATGCGTGCTGCCGGCCTATGACCAGTGCATCAAGGCGTCGCACATCTTCAATCTGTTGAATGCGCGCGGGGTCATCTCGGTGACCGAACGTGAACGCTACATTGCGCGCGTTCGCGTTCTGGCCAAGGAATGCGGCGAAGCCTTCCTGCTGACGGATGCTGGCGGCGTGAACTGGACCAAGAGCGCGGCCTGATCTGTGCCTAGCGTCGTCGGCTAAGGTCGAGGACGGCTTGAGCGAAGGCGTCCGGCTTTTCCTGCGGCAGGTTGTGCCCGGCACCGGGAACGATGCGACGCTCATAAGACGCCGTGAAGTGTCGCCTGTCGTGATCGACGGGCGAGGGCGGGTCGACGCCATCGTCGGCCCCCATCAACACGATCGTCGGAACGGTGATATCCGGCTGCCGCGCTAGCCGGGTCTCTATACCCGCCAGTGCCGGATCGCCCGGAATACCGCCGAAGCGATGTCGGTAGGAATGGATGACGATCTCGACGAAATCCGGATTGTCGAAGGCGGTCGCCGAGCGCTCGAACGTCGCCGCGTCGAAACCCCATGTCGGTGACCAGAGTTTCCAGATGAAAGTGCAGAGCCCCCGGCGGTTTTCCCGCAAGGCCCTGCGACCGCGCTCCGAATGAAAATAATACTGGTACCAGTACCGCGCCTCTTCCTCCGGCGCGGCCGGCGTGCCCGCCTGCGCGATGTTCTGGATGTTGTATCCCTGGCCGCAGCTGACGAGCCCCAGCACGCGCTCCGGCCAGAGCGCCGAGACGATGCAAGCGGCCCGCCCACCCCAATCGTATCCGCCAAGATAGGCCCTTTCGATGGACAGCGCGTCGAGCAGGGCGAGGAGGTCCGCGCCGAGCGCCGCCTGCTCGCCGGAGCGGGGCGTCTCTGCGGAGAGAAACCGCGTGGCGCCGAAGCCGCGCAGGAACGGCGAGATGCAGCGATGGCCGGCGGAGGCAAGCGTTTCGCAGACCGCGACATAGGCGTGTCCGTCATAGGGAAAGCCGTGCAGCAACACGGTGGCAGGCCCATCGGCAGGCCCGACCTCGATATAAGCGATCTCGAGAGGCCCGGCGGCGACAGTTTTCATCCCATGGTCCTCCGTCACGGACAGGCAGGCCGCAACGGCGGCACCGCCGTTTCAATATGACCGGCGGGATCGTTTCGGCAAGGGTGGCGGGCAGAGGCAGCGGCGCCTCAAGCGATCGTCGTGACCTTTACGCCGAGTTCCCAGACGGGCTTCAGCGTGGGGAAGGTGCCGGTGGGGAGTTGGCCGGCATAGGTCTGGAGCGCCCGGCGTACACCCTTCGGACGGTCGACCGCAGCGCCCATCGTGTAGGCGAGGAACAGGGCGGTGAAACCGAGAACGTTGATGGTGAGAACGAGGGCTTTCATGACGGTCGCTTCGGGGTTCGTGTTGTTGATGAGCGACTATCGGGCAAAGCGCGCCGCCGCGCGGTTCCCGCGGTGACAGGGTGTGTTCGTGGTGAAGGTTCCCCCTCATCCGGCCCTTCGGGCCACCTTCTCCCCAGCGGGGAGAAGGTGCCGGCAGGCGGATGAGGGGGCTTTCCTGCGCCGGCGCGAATGCTAAGTTCACAGGCAACACACAGAAGGAGCGGAGAACCCATGATCGGTCTGGCAATCGCGGCGGTGGTCGTCATCTACGCCATCATCATCTACAACGGCCTGGTGCGCGCCCGGCAGGTGAAGGAAGAGGCCTGGTCCGGCATCGACGTGCAGCTGAAGCGCCGCGCCGATCTCATTCCCAATCTCATCGAGACCGTGAAGGGCTACGCGAGCCACGAGAAGGAGACGCTGGAAAAGGTCGTCGAGCTGCGCAACCAGGCCCAAGCCGTGCCAGCAGGCGATGTCGCCGGCCGCGCCCAGGCGGAAGGCCTGCTCAGCCAGGCGCTCGGCCGCATCTTCGCCCTTGCCGAGGCCTATCCGGACCTCAAGGCCAACCAGAACTTTGCCGAGCTGCAACAGTCGCTGGAAACGCTGGAGGACGAGATCCAGATGTCGCGCCGCTACTACAACGGTGCCGCCCGCGATCTGAACGTCAAGGTCGAAAGCTTCCCGTCGAACCTCGTCGCCAGCCTCTTCAAATTCATCAAGGCGCCCTATTTTGAGATCGAAAACCCGGCTGACCGGGCCGTGCCGACCGTAAAGTTCTAGATTTGGGGTCCCCTATGATGCGGATTGCCGCTCTCCTGACGCTGTGGCTCTGCCTTCTGGTTGGGGGTGCCGCCCGGGCGGAAGAGTATTTCGACCGCTACCATTCCGATATCGCGCTCGCCAAGAACGGCACGCTGACGGCGGCGGAAACGATCCGCGTCTATGCCGAGGGCAACCAGATCCGCCGCGGCATCTACCGCGATTTCCCGCTGACCTTCATCGATGCCGAAGGGCGGGAGCGCGAGGTCGGCTTCAAGATCCTCAGCGTCGAGCGCGACGGCCGACCGGAACCCTACCGCACGGAAAGCATCCGCCGCGGCATCCGCATCTACTTCGGCTCGGCGGACGTGTTGCTCGATCCCGGCTTCCATCAGTACCGGCTGACCTACGAGACGACCCGGCAGATCCGCTTCTTTGACACGCATGATGAACTGTTTTGGAATGTCACCGGCACCGAATGGGCCTTTCCCATCCATCGCGCGAGTGCAACCGTGACCCTGCCGGAGGGTGTGCGTGCCGAGGAACTGACTGTCTTTACCGGCCCGCTCGGTGCAACGGGCAAGGACGCGCGCGCGGAAAACCGCGGCAATCAGGCAAGCTTCGAGACGACGCGTGAACTGGGGGCCCAGGAGGGTCTGACGATCGGCGTGAAGATGCCGGCCGGCAGCATCAGCCGCCCGACACCGGAGGAGGAACGGGCACTCTTCTTCCAGGACAACCGCAATCTTTTCCTCGCCTTCGGTGGCCTCGTCCTCGTTGTCGGCTATTATCTGTGGGCCTGGCTTTCCGTCGGGCGCGATCCGCCGCGCGGCGTCGTCGTGCCGCGCTGGGATGCGCCGGAGGGCATGTCTCCCGCGCTCGTCAACTATATCGACGAGAAGGGGTTTGGCGGGCAGGGCTGGACGGCGATTTCGGCCTCCTTCCTCAACCTTGCGGTCAAGGGGCTGGTCGAGCTTCAGGACCTGAAAAAATCGATCGTCGTCACCCGCACGGACAAGACAGCCGGCGACCTGCCGACGGGTGAAAAGGTGCTGCTCGGCGCGCTGGGTGCTGCCGGCACGAGCCTTGCCATCGACAAGTCGAACGGCAAGCGGGTGCAGACACTCGGCCGCGATTTCCGCGATGCTATGGAAAAGGAGCACCGGCGCAAATATTACCTCGCCAACTGGCCGCAGGCGATCGGCGGCATCCTGCTGTCGCTTGCCTGCCTTGCCGGCCTGCTGGTCTTCGGCTCGCTGCCGGAGGAGGGCATCGTGCTCGTCATCCTGCCGGTCTTTGCCTCGGTGTTCGTGTCGATCTTCGCGGTCGCGCTCGGCCAGAATTTCAGGCGGTCGAAGTCGCTCGGCGCGCGCATTTTTGCGGTTGCCATCATCGCCTTCATCAGCTTCGTCTTCCTCACGGTCTTCGGCGGCATCGTGCTCGCGCTGTTTGCCACTGGTGCTGCAACCGGCCAGTTGCCGCTGTTTGCCGCCATCGGCGGCATCGTCGTCACCAATCTGGTCTTCTTCTTCCTGATGGGCGCGCCCACACCGCTCGGTCGCAAGATGATGGACGGCATCGCGGGCTTGCGCCAATATCTGACGCTCGCCGAGAAGGACCGCATGAACATGGCCGGCGCGCCAGAAATGTCGCCCCGCCATTTCGAGACGCTACTGCCCTATGCCGTGGCGCTCGGCGTGGAAAAACCCTGGTCGGAGACATTCGACCATTGGCTCCTCGCCGCGGCCGCCGCCGGTGCCGCCGCGGCCTACCAGCCCGTCTGGTACCACGGCGACAGCCTCTCCTCCGGCAATTTCACCGACCGCATGGGCGGCTTCGTCGGCTCCATGGCCGGCACCATGACCTCCTCGCTGCCCGATCCGCCGAAAAGCTCGTCCTCCGGCTTCTCGTCGGGCGGCGGTGGCGGCTCCTCCGGTGGTGGAGGCGGTGGAGGCGGTGGCGGCGGATGGTAGGTCTGCCGTAATCCATACAGTGGACGGATGTATCATTCAGTGATACAAGCGTGGAGGCGCTGAAATGATCCGGTCATTCCGGGGCAAGCTTGTCGAAATGGTCGCCGATGGCTCGGTGAAGAAGGGATTTCCTCCTGAACTCGTTCGACGCGCCCAGCAATTGCTTACCGTGCTGCACGCCGCGGTAACGATTGAAGATCTTCGGTCACCACCCGGTAACCGGCTGGAAAAACTGGCGGGCGATCGGGAAGGGCAACATTCGATCCGCATCAACAGGCAATGGCGCATCTGTTTTCGCTGGACGGCGGCCGGGCCTGAGGATGTTGAGATTGTCGATTATCATTGAAGATAGGACTGTGTGATGGTCTCGCCAAAGCTGCCGCCGATCCACCCGGGGGAAATCCTGAACGATCTCTATCTTGCCCCGCTGGAGATGAGCGCGGGCGCGCTTGCAGGCAAATTGAACGTGCCGCGTACGCGGGTCGAGCGCATCGTTTCCGGCCGTGTCGGCATCACATCCGACACCGCGCTTCGCCTTGCGAAGTTTTTCGATACTACGCCTGAATTCTGGATGAATTTGCAGACGGCCTATGAGTTGAAGATCGAGGCGGAGCGCAAGAAGGCCGATATCGCGCGCATTCCCGTTCACGACGCGGCCTGAAAGACGCGTTTTCGGGTAATCACCGGATGACAATTCGCATGGGGCTTGCTAAGTCCCGGCCAGTTGAAAAATCAAGTGTTTGTTGAACCCCATGCCCGATCTCCTGCTTGAACTCCGCTCCGAGGAAATTCCCGCCCGCATGCAGCGCAAGGCGGCGGGGGACCTGAAGAAGCTTGTCACCGACGCGCTGGTGGAGGCGGGGCTGACCTATGAGGGTGCGCGCGAATACTGGACGCCGCGGCGTCTGACGCTCGATATCCGTGGCCTCAATGCCCGCTCAAGCGACGTGCGCGAGGATATCAAGGGGCCGGCAACGTCGGCGCCCGAACAGGCGATCCAGGGCTTTCTGCGCAAGGCGGGGCTCGCCTCGGTCTCCGAAGCCCATGTGCACAGCGATCCGAAGAAGGGCGATTTCTACGTTGCCCATCTCGTGAAGCCCGGCCGTCCGGCCGACGAGATCATTGCGGACGTCATGCCCGGCATCATCCGCAATTTCCCTTGGCCGAAGTCGATGCGCTCCGGTGTCGCCTCGGCAAAACCCGGTGCGTTGCGCTGGGTGCGTCCGCTGCAATCGATCGTCTGCACCTTTGGCTCGGAAACGGAAGAAACCCGCGTCGTGCCCTTCGAGGTCGACGGGCTCGTTGCCGGCAATGTTACCTACGGCCACCGCTTCCATGCGCCCGAGCCGATCACCGTGCGCCGCTTCGAGGATTACGCCGCCAATCTGGAGAAGGCGAAGGTCGTGCTCGATGCCGAGCGCCGCAAGCAGATCATCGCCACCGACGCCAACAACATTGCCTTCGCCAGCGGTCTCGAACTGGTCGAGGACGAGGGCCTGCTGGAAGAGGTCTCCGGCCTCGTCGAATGGCCGCAGGTGCTGATGGGCACCTTCGAGGAAGAGTTCCTGGCGATCCCGTCGGAAATCATCCGCCTGACGATCAAGACGAACCAGAAGTGTTTCGTCACCCGCAAGCCGGGCGCCGATACACTCTCCAACCACTTCATCCTCATCGCCAATATCGAGGCGAAGGATGGCGGCAAGGAGATTGTGCACGGCAACGGTAAGGTCGTGCGCGCGCGTCTTTCGGACGCCAAGCATTTCTGGCTGCGCGACCAGGGCGACCTGCCGGATCTCGAGACGCTCAAGGCCTCGGCGGAAAAGTTCGACCTCAATTTGAAAAAGCCGCTCGACCAGCGCATGGCCAAGCTCGACGCGCTGAACGTGACGTTCCACGCCAAGCTCGGCACGCAGGGCGAGCGCGTCGCGCGTATCCGCAAGCTTGCCGCTGAACTTGCGAAGGTCACCGGTGCCGATGCTGCGCTCGTCGACCGCGCCGTGGTGCTCGCGAAGGCGGACCTGCGCACGGAAGCCGTCGGCGAATTCCCGGAACTCCAGGGCATCATGGGCCGCAAATACGCGGCGCTGCAGGGCGAAGATGCGGCTGTCGCCGAAGCGATTGAAGATCACTGGAAGCCGAATGGCCCCTCCGATCGCCTGCCGGGCGACAAAATCGGCGTGACCGTGGCACTTGCCGACAAGCTCGATACACTCGTCGGCTTCTGGGCAATCGACGAGAAGCCGACTGGCTCGAAGGATCCCTATGCGCTGCGCCGTGCCGCACTCGGCGTCATCCGTATGCTGCTCGAAAAGAACATCCGCCTGCCGCTCGGCTCCGTGGCAAAGGATCCGGATCTCATTGCCTTCTTCCAGGATCGCCTCAAGGTGTACCTCCGCGACATGGGCGCGCGCCATGACTTGATCGATGCCGTACTGACGCCGGAGGCCGACGACCTTTTGATGGTCGCCCGCCGTGTCGAGGCGCTGACGGCGTTCATCACCTCGGAAGAGGGCCAGAACCTGCTCGCCGGCACCAAGCGCGCCACGCAGCTTCTCGCGGCGGAAGAGAAGAAGGGGACCGTCGTCGAAGGCGTGGTCTCGGCCGATCTGTTGAAGCTCGATGCGGAAAGGGCGCTTTATGCCGCCGTGGAGACCGCCTCGAAGGATGCGGCTGCCGCCGTCGCAAAGGAAGACTTCCGGTCCGCCATGGAAGCCCTGTCGGCCCTGCGTGCGCCGGTCGATCAGTTCTTCAACGATGTGCTCGTCAACGACGAAGACCCGGCCATCCGCGCCAACCGCCTTGCCCTCCTCGCCGCCATCCGCGCGGCGACCGGCACGGTTGCGGATTTCTCGAAGATCGCGGGGTGAGGGACGGGCGCTGATGGCCGGAAAAATCCTCATCAGTGCCTGCCTTGCCGGCCTGCCGGTGCGCTACAACGGCTCGGCGAAACCGTTGGTGCATGACGCCGTCGACCGCTGGAAGGCGGAGGGGCGGCTGGTGACGCTCTGTCCGGAGCTGGCGGGCGGCTTCCAGGTGCCGCGGCCGCCGGCAGAAATCGAAAACGGTTTGAACGGCGACGACGTGCTCGACGGACGGGCGCGGGTGCTGGAACTATCCGGCGGCGATGTGTCCGCGGCCTATATCGCCGGCGCGCAGATCGCGCTCGACGTGGCGCAGGAAAACGGCTGCCGGCATGCGCTACTCATTGATGGCAGCCCGTCCTGCGGGTCCGGCTTCGTCTATGATGGCAGCTTTTCCGGTGTGCGGCATGCGGGGCAGGGCGTGACGGCGGCGCTGCTGCGCAGGAACGGCATTGCCGTCTATTCCGACCGGGAGGTCGAGCAACTCGCGTGTGATCTCGGAGAGGGCGGCTAACACGCCTGCGCCCCCGCTTGAGGTCAGGGGCGCAAAACGTCCGTTTTCACGGATCCAACAGCCTGGAGGGACTGAAGGGCAGGGTCCCTCCAATATGGGGTCAATTGAGCCGAAGTGCAAACTTCGATGGATCAAACTCGCGTGAGGAGGCCATCGTCGCTGTCGCTGCCTTGTGTGCAGCGGTCTCGTCCACCGCGCTCGTCTTGGCGCTGGCATCGACGGTTTCCGTCGCCGTGGCGTTCTCCTCCACCGGCTTTTCAACCTCTGCCGCCTGCACTGTCTCGGCCGGCGCCTTGCTGACGAAGAGCACGGGCGAACCACCCATCCAGGCCTCGGTGCGGAAGATCTTGCGCTCGCCGTCCGCTTCGCGGATCTCGACCTTCTGCGTGCCGGGCTCGATTGAGTCGACATGGTAGGTGTCGAGCGAGCGTTTCGGCTTCAAGGGCGGGCAGTCGTTGCAGGTGATCGTCTCGATGCTGGTGCCTGCGGATGCGGCCTTGGCAACAGGTTCGAAGGACCCGGCAAAAGCGGGGGCGGCAAGAAGCACGAAGGCAAGGGTCGGCAGCAGGGTACGCATCAACGGTTCTCCCTAATCATGGGAGGAGAATAGCGCCCGCCGGTTACGGTCTCGTCAGGGGATATGGTAAAATTTGAACGACCGGGCGATTTTTACCGCCCGTTTCAGGCCTGTTCGCGGGCGACGGCGCGCCAGCCGATATCGCGGCGGCAGAAGCCGTTGTCCCATTTTACCCGGTCGAGCACCTGATAGGCGGCCTTTTGTGCGTCCGCAACGGTACCTGCAACCGCCGTGACATTGAGCACGCGCCCGCCGGTCGCGACCAATGTGCCGTCCTTCAGCGCTGTGCCGGCATGAAACACCTTGGTGCCTTCGTCGTCCGCCGGGAGCGACAGAATCGGCGTGTTCTTCTCATAGCTGCCCGGATAGCCCTTCGAAGCCATGACGACGGTCAGCGCCGGCGCCTCGCGCCACTCGGCGGAAACCTTGTCGAGCCGGCCGATCGCCGCCGCATGCAGGATCGGCAGCAGATCGCTTTCAAGCCGCATCATCAGCACCTGGCATTCCGGATCGCCGAACCGTGCATTGTATTCGATGAGTTCAGGGCCTTTGGCGGTGATCATCAGCCCGGCGAAGAGAACGCCCTGGAATGGGTGGCCATCCGCCGCCATGCCGCGGATCGTCGGTTCGATGATCTCCTTCATCGTGCGCTCGACCATGTCTGATGTCATCACCGGAGCCGGCGAATAGGCACCCATGCCGCCGGTGTTCGGGCCGGTATCGCCGTCGCCGACGCGCTTGTGATCCTGGGCGGAGGCAAGCGGCAGAGCGTTCACGCCGTCGCAGAGGCAGAAGAAGCTTGCCTCTTCGCCATCGAGGAACGCTTCCACGACGACTTCCGCACCTGCAGCGCCGAACGCGCCGTCAAAACAGTCGTCGACAGCGGCGAGCGCCTCGTCGAGCGTCATGGCGACGGTCACGCCCTTGCCGGCGGCAAGCCCGTCGGCCTTGATGACGATCGGCGCGCCTTGTGCGTTGACATAGTCTTTAGCCGAAACGGCATCGGTAAAGCGCTGGTAGGCGCCGGTCGGGATGTCGTATTTGGCGCAGAGGTCCTTGGTGAAACCCTTGGAGCCCTCAAGCTGGGCCGCGGCCGCGGAGGGGCCGAAAACATCGATGCCATCGGCGCGCAGCACGTCGGCAATGCCCGCGACCAGCGGGGCTTCCGGCCCGACCACGACAAAACTCACGCCGTTGTCCTTGCAGAAGGCTGAGACGGCAGCATGGTCGTCGATATCAAGGGAAACGAGCGTCGCGCATTCGGCGATGCCGGGATTGCCAGGCGCCGCATAGAGCGTGGTGAGAAGGGGCGATTGCGCCAGCTTCCAGGCAAGGGCGTGCTCGCGTCCGCCCGATCCGATCAACAGAACCTTCATGCCCGCACCCTCGATCCGTCCTTGGTTGTGAGGCGGGTTAAGCGGGCGAGGCCGAAAGGTCAAGGGCTGCGGGGCGTCAGAGCGTCGCCGCGCCCTTTTCCTCCACGCTGCGGCCGAGGTTTTCCAGCTCGGTGTCGATCAGGTGCACGTCCTCGTACCAGCCGTCATCCTCGACCATGGCGCTTTCTGTGGCGGCGCGCTGGAGGGCGCGGGCTTCGGTACGCAGCTTTTCGAGTTTTTCGATCTTTTCCTTGCGGGAGAGGCCGGTATCGGTGCGGATCGCGTTCAGCTTCAGCTCCATCGTGCTGATGGTCATGGGAAAACTCCTTGTTTCATCTCTTAAAAAACGCAGACTGGAGCGAATCGTTCCGGCTTCGCGGTCTGAACGATGGTTAGCGAAACGGTAATGAAACGCGGCTAATGTTCACCAAATCAAAGGTTTCGGCAGCCCGCGGCGGGTCTGCCGGTGAAGCGAGGATTTTAGTTTTGCGTATCCGTGTTTCGACCGCAATGACTGCGGCCGCCCTGTTGTTTGCGCCTGCAAGCGCCTTTGCCGGCGATTATTTCTGGTCCGGTGACTGGTATCTGAAGGTCGGCGCTGCCGGCTTTGCCGCCCCGGACTACGAAGGCGCCAAGAAGTACCTGTTCCAGGTCACTCCGATGATCTCGCTCGGCAAGGCCGGCAGCACGGTGCGTTTCTCCTCGCGCAACGACAACCCGTCCTTCGCGCTTATCGACAATGGTGGTTTTCGCGCCGGCGCGACCGGCAAGCTGGTCATGTCGCGTGACGACGGCGATTCCGACGACCTCAAGGGCCTGACCCCGGTAAAGTTCGGCGGCGAACTCGGCGCGTTCGCCGAAGCCTACCCGACCGACTGGCTGCGCGTGCGCGGCGAAGTGCGCCACGGCATTCGCAGCCATGACGGCATTGTCGCAGATATTTCGGCCGATGCCTTCGTCGACGTGCGACCGGATGTGCGTCTTTCGGCGGGCCCGCGTGTCACGGTCGCCTCGAACGACTACATGGACACCTATTACGGCGTGAAGCCGAGCCAGGTCGCGGAATCCGGCCTTGACGCTTTCGATCCGGATGGCGGTATCCATTCGGTCGGCGCCGGTGCCGCCATTACCTGGCAGGTCAACGAGAAGATCGAGACCAGCGCCTTTGCCGAATACAAGCGCCTCGTCGGCGATGCCGCGAAGTCGAGCCTCGTCAAGGAGCGCGGCGACAAGAACCAGTTCCTGATCGGCCTCTCCGCCACCTACCGCTTCGATTTCACGTTGCCGTAACCGGCTGCGGCTTCGTGCCGGCTTGACCGGGGCGAGGCCGCTTGCGATCTAGGGGGATGATCACCTCTCCGCCCGATTCCGGCCGCGTCGCCGATGCGCCGTCCAACAACTGGGTCTACCGCGCGCTGCCGCGCGCCGCCTGGCCCTATGCACAGCTTGCGCGCTGGGACCGGCCGATCGGCTGGCAGCTTCTGCTCCTGCCCTGCCTCTGGTCGACGGCGCTGGCGGCCAACCTTTCGGCGGCAGTCGGCACGTTCGATCTGACGCGTTTCGTCACGCATCTCCTGCTGTTCTTCATCGGCGCCGTCGCCATGCGCGGCGCCGGCTGCACCTATAACGATCTCGTCGACCACGATATCGACCAGGCGGTCGCCCGCACCCGCTCACGCCCGCTGCCGTCGGGCCGCGTCACGCGCCGGCAGGCGAAGATCTTCATGGCGCTGCAGGCGCTTGTCGGCCTCGTCGTGCTGCTGCAGTTCAATCTTTTCGCCATCGTACTCGGCGTCGCGTCGCTGGCGATCGTCGCGATCTATCCCTTTGCGAAGCGCTTTACCGACTGGCCGCAATTCTTCCTCGGCATGGCCTTTTCCTGGGGGGCGCTGATGGGCTGGGCGGCGGAGTTTTCGGAGATTTCGAGCGCCTCTGTCGCGCTCTACATAGCCGCCATCGCCTGGACGATCGGCTATGACACGATCTATGCGCATCAGGACAAGGAAGACGACGCGCTGATCGGCGTGCGCTCCACCGCGCGGCTGTTCGGCGAGAATACGGCGCAGTGGTTGATGGGGCTGTATGGCCTGACGGTGGCGCTGATCGCGCTGTCGTTCTGGCTCACCGGCGTCGGTCTTGTCGCCTGGCTCGGCCTTGTCGCCGCCGGCGTCATGCTCGCCTGGCAGATCGCCACGCTCGACATCGATGATCCCGAACAGTGCCTGGCACTGTTCAAGTTCAACGGTGTCGTCGGGCTGATCCTGTTCCTGGGCCTCGTTGCCGCGCTGCCCTTCGCTTAGAGCAATTCCGGCAAAACTGCGCAGCGGTTTTACGTTCCCAACTGCGCAAGACCATAAACTCAGGCGGTCTTCAGCGCACTTTCGGACGTGGCTTCGGTCCCGACGCGGCGGGCACCGCCATATTCCGTCGTACGGTCGAAGCCGACACCGGATGCACCGGAATGGCGGCTGGTGGCAACGACCTGGAACGCGTTGAGCGCGCCACGGTGGAAGGACAGCGCGCAAAGCGACAGGTACAGCAGCCAGATGCGCGTCTGCGGCATGCCGACCAGCGCCGCACCCTCTTCCTTGCGATCGTAGAGGCGACGCACCCAATGTTCCGTCGTGTAGCCGAAATGCTCGCGCACGGCCTCGACCTCGTGGACTTCGAAGCCCGCCCGTTCCAGGGCGCCGGTGGTCATGCCGACATGGTCAAGCTCGCCCCCGGGGAAAATGTACTTCACGATGAACTTCATGTAGGGCGTGAGCTTGGGGAAGTCCTCCGGCCGCTCGGTGTTCCGCCGGAAGCTGGCCTGGCCGAAATAAACACCGCGCGGGCGCATGTGCTTGCGCAGATACCGGTAGAAATCGTGGTGGTTGGCGATGCCGACATGCTCGATCATCTCCACCTGCGCGATCTTGTCGAAGATCTTGTCGTCGGAGATGCTGCGGCAATCGCGCAGCTCGATCTTGACCTTGTCGCCCAGGCCCATCCTGTCGATCTTGGCGTTCACGAAGCCGAACTGCTCCTGCGACAGCGTCGTGCCATAGGCCTCGACGCCATAATGCTCGGCGGCATAGCACAGAAGCCCGCCCCAGCCACAGCCCGGATCGAACAGCCGGTCGCCCGGCGCAAGACGCAGCTTGCGGCAGATGAGGTCCAGCTTGTTGATCTGCGCCTCGTCGAGCGACGTGTCGGGTGTCGGGAAGTAGGCCGAAGAATACACCATCTCCTTGTCGAGGAAGAGGCTGTAGAAGTCGTTGGAGAGATCGTAGTGGAAGCCGATCATCTCCTTGTCGTCGCGTCCGCTGGTTGGCGTTGCGCCCGCCTTCTTGGTGAAGCGCTTGACGAAGGACGATGCCGAATAGCTCTTGAGCAGGATGGGCAGGGCCATCTTCAGAAGCCGCGCCTTGTTGATCTTCTTGGGCAACCGCAGGAACTGGAGATGGTCCACGCCGCGCATCGCATCGACCGGGTTGGCGCCGACGATATCGAGATCGCCCGTGGCGTAGAGTTCGGCGACGCTGATCAGCGAGGGTTCGCGCAGCAGGCGGCGAAGCACGTTGGCGGAAGCGACGACGAAACGAATTTCGTCCTGGGCGTCCTTGCCGAGCGGGATGACCGTGCCATCCCAGAGCTCAAGGCAGATATTGACGTTGAGATGCTTGGCCAGCTCTCCGATAACTGCTTTGGTTGCTTCCAGCTCGCGCTGCGTACCGAGTTCCCGAGACATACAAGACTTTCCGACGTTTCAAACCGGAGTGCAATTGCGCTGTTTCACTGCCGGATGTCAACCGCTGCGGGCAGGCGTCGGGCAAAAGGCGGCCGCATTGGCCGACGCGTGACCTAGCGGTAGCGGGGCGAGCGAGCGCCCACATGCGGTCGCTCTTCCGAGCGGCGCAAAGTCGCCGGGTGCATCGCGATCTCGAAACCCCGGCGCGGTGGGCGGCCGCGCTCGATGAGGGCTGCGTCGGCCTTGCGGATCTGGACGAGGAGGGTGGTGAAGAGCTTTGCCATGATGATCGGTCCCTTGCGTTCGTGCGGGCTTTGCCGCTGTGTTGAACGCTGTTTCCCACGCCGGGCGCGTGAAAAGTGTTCCGGAGGGAACAGGGCACGAAAAAGCCGGCCGCAGGGAACGGCCGGCTCTTCTGGAGGTCACGTCTTCGTCGGGCATCAACGCCGGGCGATGATTTCCCGACCGTCGATCTTCATCTGGACGCCAAGCTTGCCCGTCGTGCGGCGCACGAGGAAGCGCGGGCGGCGATCCGCGAAATAGGAGTGGCGGCGGCGCGGCTTGGCGGGGCGGCTGCCGACGGTCAGGTTGTCGTCGAGCGGCCGGGCGATGCCATCGGCTTCGACCATCAGCATCGGAATGCGATAGGCTTCCGCCCAGCTGCGCCAGTCGGCGGCGATATCGCAGAGATCATGTGCCACGAGCAGCGGAATGCAGAGGTCCGGGTCGGGGTGATGCAATTCGAGGGTAACGGTCACATCGCCGTTGCCGTGGTCGATGGCGCGGGCGGCAACACCCTTGAAGGCGCGGGCCGGCAGTGCGATCGAAAGCGGCAGGCCGCTCGACGGCAGGACCTTGCGCAGCACGGCGCCACGCTCGTCGAGGGTGATGGTGGCATCGGTTCCTTCGCCACGCAGCTCGAATGTCACCTGCTGCGGGAAGCGCTTGGGATCGAGCCGGAGCGTGTTGCCGGCCCATGCCGGCTTGGAAACGGTATTCAGCATGTCTTTCGCCCTTGTTTTCCTTGAGAGCCCTATCCGGTCTTCTCATTGGGACTTTGCGTCCTCTGAGGGGGAGAATAGGCGGGGCCCCTTCCTCGCCGCTTAAAAATTGCGGTTAAGAAAACTTTGCGCTTCCCGATGGTTAGCAAAACCGCACGGCGTAGGGTTTAGGGAAGGTGAACGCTGCGGCCCGCAGGTGTCCCACGCTCCCGAAAGGCCGGGACAAGCCTCGCGCGCGAAAATAGCCTTCGATTGGCCTGCCGTTGCCACGAAGGAAGAGTTTCCGATGCTGTCCACCTATACGAGCTACAACCTCATCGCGCGCGATATGTTGACGTCGCTGGACCGCACGGCGAGCGAGACGACGACGGCGCGCGAGGCGGCGTATTACAAGGAGAACATCGGCAAGGTATCGACTGTCGATGAGTTCCTCGACGACTACCGGCTCTATTCCTACGCCATGAAAGCCCACGGCCTGGAAGAGATGACATACGCCAAGGCCTTCATGCGCAAGGTGCTGGATAGCGATATCTCGGACGCCAACAGCTTCGTGAACATGCTGACCGATACGCGCTACCGCGACTTTGCCACCGCCTTCAGCTTCACCGGCGCCACCGCCGTGGCGCAGACCGAGGTGCAGCTCGATGAGATCATCGGCCTCTATTCCGCGACTGCCGCCAATGCGGGAGACGTGATCAAGGAAGAAACCCGCTACTACAACATCGTCATCGATACGGTGACCAGCGTCGACAAACTGCTCAACAACGAACGCCTGCGCAACTACGTGTTCACCTCCTTCGGCATCGACCCGGCGAACTATTCGCGCGCGGCGATCAAGGGCGTGCTGTCGAGCGATCGCAACGATCCGGCGAGCTATTTCAATACGGAATTCGAGGCGAAGGCGACGGCGGCCGCCGCGGCGCGGCAGGCGGCGAGTGACGAGCTGGCAGGGCTGGAATCGACCCCCGCCAACCAGCCGCGCATCACCCAGCTCAAGGCGGAGATCAACCGCCAGATCGCAATCATCAGCAATGTCGACAAGTACCGTGCGCTGGCGGATGCGTTTAACTTCAACACGGACGGCACGGCGACGGCCGGCACCGTCCAGGACGCCGACCAGAAGAAGGGCACGAACGAACTCTACACGCTCTCCAATCCGCGCGTGACGACGGCGGCTGCGCTGATGAACAAGGAGTATTTCGAAAGCCAGATCGGCAGCATCACCACGGCAAACGAACTTATCGCCGATCCGCGCATAGTCGCCTACCTCAAGGTCGCCTTCGATCTCGACAAGGTGTCTGTCGGCAGCCTGACGCTGCGCAACATCATCACCAGCGACGCTGACCCGAACAATGCGACGAGCTACATCAACATGTTCGGCGGTGCCGACAAGGAAAAGTACGTTGCGCTGCGCGCCGCCTTCAATTTCCAGGAAGACGGAACGTTGGCGGCCGGCGACACGCCGCAGACCGCCGCCCAGACCGCGACGACCGCGCGCGGCTACATGGTTCGTTACAACGACAAGGACGACGAGGCGGACGAAACCGCCATCAAGCGTTTCAAAGGCCAGATCGGCGCTGTGAAGTCCGTGAAGGACTTTATCGGCGAGGCGACGGTCTACGACTTCGCGTTGAAAGCCTTCGGCATCGATCCGACGAAGGTCTCGGCGCTGACGATCAAGAATGTGCTGAAAAGCGACCTCAAC
The DNA here is from genome assembly GCF_058808115.1 of Shinella sp. GW821-FHT11G07. Lineage (NCBI taxonomy): Bacteria > Pseudomonadati > Pseudomonadota > Alphaproteobacteria > Hyphomicrobiales > Rhizobiaceae > Shinella > Shinella sp. GW821-FHT11G07. Next base: position 323,536 of record NZ_JBXARJ010000003.1, on the reverse strand, counting down.
GATCCGAAAAGCTATGTGTACCAGCTCGACGACGAGCGTTATGTGGAGCTCGCCAAGGCGTTCAATTTCGGGTCGGACGGGAATATCACCCAGCCGAAACTGGCGCAGTCCGAATCCGAAATCCTCGTCATGTCGCGCGGCTATGTGGTGGAGAAATCCCGTTTCGGAACGGAGGATGACCGCAAGCTGGCGGAGGAAGAGGCGAAATATTACTCCGTCCAGATGCAGAAGATCGATTCCGTCAAGGAATTCCTGTCCGATCCGCGCCTCGTCGCTTTCGTTCTGGAAGCCAACAATATCGATCCGGCCAGCGTCGATGCCGAGTTCATGGCGAAGATTTTCACCTCCGATCTCGACGATCCGAAGAGCTTCGTGAACCAGCAGGCCGACCGCTCCTATCGCAAGATCGTCGCCTCGTTCAACTTCAACGCCGAAGGGCTTGTCGAGCGGCCGGACGATGCGCAGATTCAGTCGCGCCGCGGCATCTACGAGACGCTCGACAGTTATGTGCGCCAGATGCTGGAGGAGGAGGCCGGCAACGACAATGCCGGCGTGCGCCTCGCGCTTTATTTCGAGCGCAAGGCAGATACGATCTCGAGCGCCTACGATCTTCTTGCCGACGATGCGCTCTTCGAGGTCTTCAAGGTGCTCTATCAGCTGCCCGACGAAATCGGCAGCGCGAATATCGACGCCCAGGCCGACATGATCAACCGTTATCTTGAGCTGGAGGACCTGCAGGATCCGGAAAAGGTCTCCAAGATGATCGTGAAGTTCTCCGTGCTCTACGACCTCGACAATCAGAGCACGACCGATCCTGCGCTTTCGGTGCTGACCGGCTCCGGCTCGGCTGGCATCAGCGCCGACCTGATGATGTCGCTGGCGCAGCTGCGCACCGGCGGCAGCTGATCCCTCAGACGTTGACGACCTTGCCGGGGTTCATGATGCCGGCAGGGTCGAAGGATCGCTTCACCCTTCGCATCAGGTCCATCTCGATCGGTGCGCGGACCTCCGCCAACTCGTCGCGCTTCAACTGGCCGATGCCATGCTCGGCGGAAATCGAGCCATTGTAGTTCAGGACGATGCCGTGCACGAGGTGGTTGATCTCGCGCCAGCGGTCAAGGAAGGCCTGTTTGTCAGCGCCGACGGGCTGCGAGATGTTGTAGTGGATATTGCCGTCGCCCATATGGCCGAACGAGCAGATGCGCGCACCCGGAATGGCGGCCATCACCGCGGCGTCCGCCTCCGCCATGAACGCCGGAATAGCCGAGACCGGCACGGAGACGTCGTGCTTGATCGAGCCGCCCTCCGGCTTCTGTGCCGGCGACATGCTTTCGCGCATGTGCCAGAGCGCCCGGCGCTGCTCTTCGCTGGAGGCGACCACCGCATTTTCGACAAGCCCCGCCTCGATGCCTTCGGACAGCAGCGCCTCCATCATGCGCGTTGCCGTCTCTGCGTCGTCGGAGGTGGAGATGTCGATGAGCACATACCAGTCGTGCCGGGTGGCGAGCGGATCGCGCACGCCCGGAATATGGCGCGTGGTGAAATCGACACCGAGGCGCGGCATCAGTTCGAAGCCGGTGAGGGCAGGGCCGCAACGGCTTGAGGCGCGCTCGAAGAGGGTGAGGGCATCCGCAACCGATTTCAAACCGGCAAAGGCGACCTCGTGACCAAGGGGCCGCGGGAAAAGCTTGAGCACCGCCCCGGTAATGATGCCGAGCGTGCCTTCCGCGCCGATGAAGAGATCGCGCAGGTCGTAGCCCGTATTGTCCTTCTTGAGGCGACGCAGCCCGTTCCACACCTCGCCGGTCGGCAGCACGACTTCGAGGCCGAGGCACAGCTGGCGCATATTGCCATAGGCGAGCACGGCAGTGCCCCCGGCATTGGTGGAAAGGTTGCCGCCGATCTGGCACGAGCCTTCCGAGCCGAGCGACAGCGGAAACAGCCGGTCGACCGCTTCGGCCGCCTTCTGGATGTCCGCCAGCACCGCGCCGCCATCCGCGACGATGACATTGCCGACCGGATCGACATCGCGGATGCGGTTGAGGCGGGAGAGCGACAGCACGACATCGGCTGCACCCTCGCGCGGCACGCTGCCGCCGACATGGCCGGTATTGCCGCCCTGCGGCACGATGGCCGTGCGGGTTTCGGTGGCGAGCGCCAGGATGGCCGAGACCTCTTCAACGGAACCGGGCCGCAGCACCAGTGGCGACGTGCCATGATAGAGCCCGCGGCTCTCGATGAGATAGGGGGCGATGTCCCGGTCTTCGGTGAGCGCATAGGTCTCGCCGGTAATGGCGGCGAAACGGGCGATCAGGTCGGGAGAAAGCGTTGCCTGGGCCATCACGTCTTCCTTTTAGCCGCGCGGGGCGGCCGCGCGCTGCAAACGGTCGTTGATCGCCTCGCCGAGGCCATCCGACGGGATCGGCGAAAACGCAATCGAGCCTGCGCCCGCCGCATCCGCCTGTTTCATATAGCCGAACAGATTGGCGGCGGCTTCCGCCAGATCACCGCTGGGGCTCAAGTCCAGCACGAGCGCAGCATCGGCCTCGCCGGGGAGTATCCTGCCGCCGAAGCGGATCAGCACCTCGCCCGGCCGTACGTCACGGGCATTCAGCCGCACCGGCGCGTCGGGCGCGTAATGCGAGGCGAGCATGCCCGGCGCTTCGATCGTGGCGCCCGCCGTGTCGTTGCGCAGCACCGGGCGGCCGGTGACGCGCTCCACCTCGACCGCATCCAGCCCGCCGGGCCTGAGCAGCCGGATCGTCTCGCCCTCGACCTTGAGGATGGTAGATTCAAGCCCAACCACAGCCGGCCCGGCATCGAGCACCAGCTCCAGCCGCGCGCCAAAATCCTCGGCAACATGCCGGGCGGTCGTTGGGCTGATACGGCCGGAGGTATTGGCGCTGGGGGCCGCCAGCGGCCGGCCGAAGGCGGCAAGCAACCGGCTGGAAAAACCCGTCGGCACGCGAATGCCGACCGTATCGAGCCCCGCGCGCGCCAGCGGGTGGATGGCGCTCTCCGGCCGGATCGGCAGAATGAGGGTCAGCGGGCCGGGCCAGAAGGCCTCTGCAATCTGTCGCGACAGCGGATCGAAGACGGCATGTTGCTCTGCCATGGCAAGATCGGCCATGTGGCAGATCAACGGATTGAAGCGCGGTCGCCCCTTCATCTCATAGATGCGGGTGATCGCCAGCGGATTGGTGGCATCGGCGGCAAGGCCATAGACCGTTTCCGTAGGGATTGCGACCGGCACGCCTCGGCTCAGCACCTCCGAGGCTCGCACCAGCGCCACCTCCGGTTCCGTCCGCGTATCGATGATGTAAGCCATGTCGCCCTTCCGTCGTTTCCGGCCTCCTTTACAGGGCTTTGGCGGCAAATGCCAAGGGCACAGGCGGATTGCTTAAAATTCGAATGATCGGGTTAGAAGGGTCGAAAGAGCGGCCTGCTATGGGTGAGGTGAACACTCCCGCACGCAGGTCCCCGCACCAGATGACTCACAAGAAATCCTCGACGACCGACATCGCCCTGCGCGTCGCAACGGCCATGAAGCAGATGGGCATCGATGGCCTGCCGCGCAACTACGAACTGGTCTACGAGGCCTATGCCGGCGCCAATCCGGATCTGGTGCGCGATTTCGTGGCGCTCGGCAAGTACAAGACCCAGGCCATGCTTGATGAACTCGGCCGGAAGTACCTGCCCCACCAGCATGAGGCCGGCGTGCTGCAACGCTCTGCCGGTGCGATCAGCGGCGAGATGAGCAATTTCATGGACCTTCTCAGCCAGGAGCGGACGTCGCTTTCCGACTACGGCCGGCTGATCGGCGAGGCCTCGCAGGTCATTCAAAAAGCGGGCGGGGTGGATATGCTCGGCGGTTCGCTCGAGGCCCTGCAGCGCGCGACCGAACAGCGCGTCAGCCACACGGCGGAAATGGCGGCAAAGGTCGCCGCGCAATCGGTCGTCATGGAAGGCATCCAGAAGGAGATGGCGGATTTCGAGGCGATGAAATTCATCGACCCGCCGACGAAACTCGGCAACCGCCGTGCCTTCAATAAGGCGCTCGCCCGCGTCTATGCCAATCCGGACTTGCCGATGCTCTGCGGTGTCGTCGTCGCCGAGGTCGATGCAGACCGCCGTTTCTCGCCGGCCCAGATCGAGGCCCTTTCGGACCATCTCGTCACCTTCTACGGCGGCCTCATCCGCCAGGCGTTCCCGGCCAACGATCTCGCCGTGCGCTTCGACGGCCTGCGCTTCGGCTTCCTGTTCCAGACGTCGGACGAGGGTGAGGTGACACGGCTGGTCGATCTGTTGCGCGCAGCGTTCCAGACGGTTGCGCTCCGCGATCCCCGTACCGGCCGCAATCTCGGCCACCTGACCTTGTCTGCCGGTGTGTGCATGTCGGACCGCGCCGACAGCGCGCTTGACCTCGCATCGGCCTGTGACCGGGCGCTCTTGGAGGCGAAGGGCGCCGGGGGTGATCTCGTCGTCGTCTACGGACGCGGCGACGAAGTGCCGGCGGGCAAGGAATGGATGCTGTACCGGGCGTCCTAGAGAAGTTCCGGCAAGGGTGCACAGCGGTTTTGCGTGCCGCGAAATGCTCTAAAGCGCGCGGATGATCTTGCGGAGTGCCTCGTTGCGGGCACCGAGCATCAGCACGTTCTTCATGGCAAGCTTCGGGTCGTCGGTGCGGAAGATCACGCCGTTGCCGCGCACCTTACGGTCGATGGTGAGGCGGCCTTCCTCTTCCGTCGGGGTGATCGCGATGGCGAAATACATGCGGCCGGGCTTCTTCGAAATGCCGGCGAAGAACTGTTCCCCGTCGCCGATCTCGGCACGGAAATTGGTCATGTAGAAGGCCCATTGCACGTTCGGGAATTCCGCAAAGCGGGAATTGGCCACCGTGATGTGGCAGTAGCCTAGATGCGGCGTCTCGGCCAGCGTACGGTGGAAGATCAGCTTGGGAAACTGGATCGTCTCATGAAAGCCGTTGATACGGTCATGCGTGACGCTGCCCGCCCGCTCCAGCTTGCGGCCGGTGCGCTCGGCCACTTCCGGATAGGAGAGGTAACGCTTCTCGCTCGGGCTCCAGTTGACGTCGCGGTCGATACGGCCGGTCCGGAGAAATTGCGTGTGTACGGCTGCTTTCGGCGGGTTCGCACGCTTGTAGGCAACGGCGTCGTAATATCGAAATTTCGTCTGCTGCACGTGGCGGCACTCCATCCTCGCGCCCTGATCGCAGACGAGTTTAGGAAAACGTCGTTAAGCAATCCTTGCTGTCGCACTCCCAATTCCTGTCCCGGCAACATCGTGGTCGCAATATGACAAGCGTGTGATGCTTGGCCACAGCATCGCCATTGTCGAGGCAATGCGCCGAAAAATTAGGCATATCGCTTTGGTATGACTGGAGAAAGTTACCCCGCCACGCCCTGGCTCTTCTGGAAACAGCTGTCGTCAAATCAGGAGGCCATGTCGTTTTCCGACATGTTGCGCGACGATTCTTGCGTTTAGATAGGAACACTCAAGGTGCCATTCCTCAGGGAGGGTGGAGAATTGGGAAGCCGGTTGAATTCCGGCGCTGCCCCCGCAACGGTGTTGGAGCAAGGTGCAGCAGAAGCCACTGGACGGGAGGTCTGGGAAGGCGCTGCACTGGTTCGGAAGGCATGACCCCGAAAGGTTTTCGACTTTTTGGACGCGGTCATGCCCGACAAGAACACTCCTCAGCCCGGAAACCAGCCTGGAGAAACGATCGTGACTGGCTGCGGCGGGCGGCCGGGAAGCGTGCACTCCGTGCGGCTTGCCGCCTGGATGCCGTCTCCTTCCGTGCGCCTCATCCGAAAGCAGTTCCAGGAAAAGTGTGAAGCGGTTTTCCGTTCGGAATTGCGTGGCAATAATTTGGATATCTGAGGATCCAGCATGGACATTCGCAGCGACGTGCTCCGCAAGCTCAAGAACCGGCGCGACGGCTACAGCCTCGAGCAGGCCTTCTATATCGACCAAGACCACTACAAGCTCGACCTGGAGACGATCTGGTACCGCGACTGGCTGTTCATCGGCCATGACTGCGAGATTCCCAAGGCCGGCAACTATTTCACCGTGCAGGTCGGCGACTATCCCGTCGTCGTCACCCGCGACCGCTCGGGCACGGTGCGCGCGCTGCACAATTCCTGCCGCCACCGCGGCTCGCGGGTGTGCACGCAGAACAAGGGTTCGTCTGCCAAGCTCGTCTGTCCCTATCACCAGTGGACCTACGAACTGGACGGTTCGCTGCTCTTCGCCCGCCACATGGCGGAGGATTTCGACAGGACGCAGCACAGCCTGAAGCGCATGCATTGCGAGACCGTCGGCGGCTACATCTTCATCTGCCTTGCCGATGAGGCTCCGGATTTTGCGCCGTTCCGCGCCATGGTCGAGCCCTATCTCGCCCGTCACCGCCTCGGGGAGACCAAGGTCGCCTTCGAAAGCACGATCATCGAAAAGGGCAACTGGAAGCTCGTCTGGGAAAACAACCGCGAGTGCTATCACTGTGCCGCCAACCATCCGGAACTCTGCCGCACCTATCCGGAAGCGCCGAGCGCCACCGGCGTGCAGGGCGCCAAGGATGATCCCGTGATCGCCGAGCATTGGGCGAAGTGCGAGACTGCCGGCCTGCCGAGCGAATTCCGCATGTCGCCGACCGGCCAGTTCCGCGCCGCCCGCATGCCGCTCATCCAGGATGCCGAGAGCTATACCATGTCGGGCGCGCGCGCCGTTGCACGTCCGCTGTCGAGCGACGTGCCGGAAAGCCATATCGGCACGCTGCTGCTCTTCCACTACCCGACGACGTGGAACCATGTGCTGGCCGACCACGCCATCACCTTCCGCGTGCTGCCGCTCGGCCCGGAACTGACGCAGGTCACCACCAAATGGCTGGTCAACAAGGATGCCGTGGAAGGCGTCGACTATCGTCTCGACGAACTCACCCATGTCTGGACCGAGACCAACGACCAAGACCGCCGGATCGTCGAGGAAAATGCCTTCGGCATCCGCTCGCCGGCCTACCAGCCCGGACCTTATTCGCCGGAAGATGAAGGTGGCGTCATGCAGTTCGTCGAGTGGTACGCCAATTTCATGATCGAACGGCTCGACGGCGCCAAGCAGCCGCTGCCGCGGGTGGCGTGAGATGACGATCGCCAGCCATTTCCGCCATTTCGACGAGCTCAATCCCTGGCACGATCGCCACAACCTTCTCGAATGCGTCGCCGCGACCGTCGAGACGACGGATGTGATGACCTTCACCTTCCGTTCGGATCGGGACAACTGGTTCCGGTACCTGCCGGGCCAGTTCGTCACTCTGGAGTTGCCCGTCTCCGAAGACGAGCCGGTGATGCGCACCTACACGCTGTCCTCGACGCCCTCGCGCCCCTTCTCCGTCGCCGTGACGGTGAAGGCGCAAAAGAATTCGATCGGCACGCGGTGGATGTTCGATCATCTGAAGCCGGGCATGAAGCTGAAGGCCTTCGGACCGCTCGGCGACTTTTCCTTCGTGCGCTATCCCGCCGAAAAGTACCTCTTCATCTCGGCCGGCTCCGGCGTCACGCCAATGATGTCGATGACCCGCTGGATGTCGGATTGCGCACCGCAGTCGGACGTAGCCTTCGTCACCTGCGCGCGCAGGCCGGACGACCTGCTGTTCAAGGCGGAACTTGAATGTCTGGCGGCCCATATGCCGAACCTGGCACTCGGTTTCGTCGTCGAGGGCCACAATCCGCGCGATGGCTGGCATGGCCTGCGCGGCCGGATCGACGCGGCGCGTCTGTCGCTGCTGGCACCAGACTTCCGCGACCGCACCGTCTTTTGCTGCGGCCCGGAACCGTTCATGCGCGGCGTCAGGGATATGCTGAAGGTCTGCGGCTTCAACATGGAGCGCTACCACGAGGAGAGCTTCCAGCCGGCTGCAGCGCCGGCACCAGAGGAGATCGCCATTCGTGCCGGCGCCGGCGAGATCGAGGTCGATGCCAATGCGGTGGCCACCATCTCCTTCACCATGGCCGGCAAGGAAGGCAAATGCCCGCCCGGCCAGACGATCCTGCAGACGGCGCGCGCCGCCGGCGTGCGCATCGGCGCGGCCTGCGAGGGCGGCCTGTGCGGCACCTGCCGTGTCCTGAAGATTTCCGGCGACGTGGACATGCGCCACAATGGCGGCATTCTCGACGACGAGATCGAGGAGGGCTACATCCTCGCCTGCTGCTCGCGGCCGATCGGGGATGTGTCGATCGAGGCGTGACGGTCGGTATTCGACCTATCCATCGTCGGTGGCCGCGACTTCGATGAAGTCGATCGGTGCACCGGCGATGTTGTCGTCGAAAACTGCACAGACGAGCTTGCCGCCGAACACGCAGGCGCCATCGACATTCGTGCGATTGCCAACGGTCTGGGGATTGGATTTCGACGGCGTGTGTCCGTGTACCAGGTGCTTGCCCCAATAGTCTTCTGGCTCATCGGATCGAAACCGTAGCCACAGCAGGTCGCGCCTGCTTTGCCGATCCAGCGGGAAGGCGGGGGATACGCCGGCATGGACGAACAGCCTGTGCGCGTCGACATGCATGAGCGGCAGCTTTGCCGCCCAGTCGAGACAGGCGGCCGGCACCTTGCCGCCGAACGACATTTCGGTTTCAAGGCCGCCATTGTCGAGCCACCAGTCGCGGTCGCTGCGCCCGTCATAGGCCCCGCACATCATGTCCTCATGGTTGCCCATCAGGCATATCCACCGGAAATTGGCGGAGGGGCCGGCCATCAGCCGGTCGAGCACCGCACTGCTGTCCGGCCCGCGATCGATATAGTCACCGAGAAAGACCACCGTGCCCGACGCGGCATAGGCGTCGATCCGGGCGAGCAGCCTGTTCAGCGGATCGATACAGCCGTGAATGTCGCCAACAGCGAACGTATAGCTCATTCGGACACTGCTCTTGCGGGGCTGTGGGCTGGCCCTCAGAAATCCTGGTAGTTCATCGGTGTAACCTCTACCACGCGAGGCCCGAGCAGGGTGGTCGTGGTGCCGTTCGCCATGATGCCGGCGCGAACCTCTGCGCTGACCGCCACCGGAAACGGCGTCTTGCCGCCGGCGAGCGTGACGATGCCGGCCGTCTGGGCGGCCGTGCCGACAGAGGCGGTCGCTTCGGCCGTGGCGTTGAGTGCGCCGCCCGCCGGGATGGACGCGGTGAGCATCTCATCCAGCGGCTCGAAGGGCTTTTCCGGCAGCAGGGCACCGAACGTCCAGGCCTTTTGCAGCTCTGCCCTGGTCATCGGCGCGACGTTGACGTCGATGTCGTTTTCCGCCCCCTTGACGCGATAGGGGCAGCGGCGCTTGGAGCAGTTCGCGGCGGCGGAGAACTGCCAAAGCGCATAGTTGTCCCAGTTGCCCATCGGGAACGCGCCCTCGATGCCCGGCTTGTAGCGGGCATACCAGAGCGGCAGGCGAGAGAGGATGCGGTATGTGTCGCGGTTGAGCGCGATGTACCGGGCGGTGGAATGGTTGGTATAGAGCACCGGGTAGCGGCCGGTGCGCGTCTTCACATGGCCGGCAAAGATCTGCGCATCCTCGAGCGACATGTAATTGTCGGGATCGATGCCCTCGATGTCGAGCACCATCATCTCGTCGTCCTGCGGCTTGGCATAGTCGAGGAAATGATTGGCCTGGTCGATCGGGTTGCCGGGGCGGGCAAGGTGATAGGCGCCCCACAGCAGCCCTTTGGCGCGGGCAAGCAGGCGGCGTGTTTCGTAGAGTTCGCGGCTCACGGCATATTTGCGCCACATGGTCTTGCAGTGCGCCACCGTGTCGCCGCTATGCTCGCCCTTGCAGCTATAGCTCTCCGGCAGGCCGTCGGAGGCTTTCGAGATGAAACCGGCGATGCGCTTGTCGGACAGCATCTCTGACCAGTCGATCTCGTTCAGCTCGTAGGCGTCGATGACGATGGCGTTTTCCGGCGTCTTCCACGGTTCCACATCCGCTGCCTTGGCGGGAAAAGACAGGGCCGCCACCGTCATGAGGGCGGCCAGCCCGGAAAGATGCTTGGGGTTCATGGACGCTCCTGTTCGATCCTCACGCCTCCGCAAGCGAGCATGGTGCGACAGACATGGTTAATGGAGCGCTAATGCTGGCAGGCCATTGACGTGCGGCAGGGGCGAGCACATATGGAACGAAAGGGACTACAGTGCGTTTCTCGTTCAAATTGCCATTCGAGCAAGCGTCGAAAGGCACTGCCAGGAGAAAGACGATGAAGTTAGTCAGCAAAGTTTTCGCTGTCGCGATGTCGGCGCTGTTTGCCGCAACGCCGGTCACGCCTGTAAACGCGATGCCGCTTGCCGGCTCCATCAGCCAGCAGGCCAAAGCGACGAGTGAAAGTAATATACAGTTGGTTCGCGAAAGCACCTCCCCGTTGGTAAAGCGTAGAATCTGGCGCGATTCGAGAAGGTCCTATCGCAACGATGGCTGGCGCTCCGAGCGTCGCTGGCGCCATCGAGACCGTGATGTCGGCTGGCGTGACCGCGGCGATCGTCGTGGCTGGTACGGGGGCCATCGCGGATACCGTTACCAGCGGCGCGGCTACCGCTATCATGATGGTTATTGGTTCCCGCTCGCAGCGTTTGGCGCCGGTGCCATTATCGGTGGCGCGATTGCCAACGACCGCGGTTATGTCGGCGGCGGTTCGCATGTGAACTGGTGCGCCAATCGCTATCGTTCCTATCGCGCATACGACAACACGTTCCAGCCTTACAATGGCCCGCGCCAGCAGTGCATTTCGCCGTATAGCTGATGGGCTTGCATAAATGTGCCGGATTGCCCCGGCATAGCAAACAGGTCGACCGGTTCACCAACCGGCCGGCCTTTTTGCATTTCAGGCTTTGGTCTGTATTATTGACGTTTACGTAAAAATCAATAATCTGTCCGCCAGCAAATCGCCGTGCCCGCTTGTTCGGGGAGGGCGCATGGGGAGGAGGATAGAGATGTACAAGGCGCCGGTCGAGGAGATTGCGTTCACGCTGAAACACGTCGCGGGGCTGACGCCGGCGCTTGACGGGGGCCATCTCGGCGACCTCAGCGACGACCTCGTCGATGCCATCCTGTCAGAAGCCGGCCGGTTCGCGACCGAGGAAGTCGCGCCGCTCGCGGCGATCGGTGACACGCAAGGTGCGCGTTTCGTCGATGGCAAGGTCTCCATGCCAGATGGCTGGCCGTCGCTCTACAAGGCCTGGGCGGAAGGCGGCTGGAACTCGCTGACGGCCTCGCCGGATTTTGGCGGCCAGGGCCTGCCGCACATGCTGCATGTCGCAGCACTTGAGATGTGGAACAGCGGCTCGATGGCCTTCGCGATCGGCCCGACGCTGACGATCGGCGCGATCGAGGCGCTGACGGCGCACGGTTCCGACCACCTCAAGAGCACCTACCTGCCCAAAATGGTCTCCGGCGAATGGATGGGTTCGATGAACCTCACCGAACCGCATGCCGGCTCGGATCTTGGCGTCATGAAGACCCGTGCCGAACGCCGCGACGACGGCACTTACCGTCTCTTTGGCCAGAAGATCTTCATCACCTACGGCGAACACGATTTTACCGACAACATCGTGCATCTGGTGCTGGCCCGACTGCCGGATGCGCCGGCCGGCACGCGCGGCATCTCGTTGTTCCTCGTGCCGAAATTCCTCGTGAACGAAGACGGTTCGCTGGGGCCTCGCAACGATGCGCATTGCCATTCCATCGAACACAAGCTCGGCATTCACGGTTCGCCGACCTGCACGATGATCTACGGCGACGGCCGCTTCGGCGACGAGCCCGGCGCCATCGGCTGGCTGATCGGTGAGGAGAACCGCGGCCTCGCCTGCATGTTCACCATGATGAACAACGCCCGCCTTGCAGTCGGCATGCAGGGCGTGGCGATTGCCGAAGCCGCGACGCAGAAGGCGATCGCCTATGCCAAGGAGCGCACGCAGGGCAAGGCGCCCGGCTGGCAGGGGTCCGGCATGAGCCCGATCATCGAGCACCCGGACGTCGCTCGCATGCTGCTGACCATGAAGGTGCTGACCCAGGGCGCGCGGGCCATCACCTATGCCTGCGCCCACGCCGTCGATCTGTCGCATGGCGATGATGCAAAACACTGGGGCGACCGCGCCAGCCTGCTCACCCCCATCGCGAAAAGTTTTGCCACGGATGCCGGCGTCGATGTCTCCTCACTCGGCGTGCAGGTGCATGGCGGCATGGGTTTCATCGAGGAGACGGGTGCCGCCCGCCTCTATCGCGACGCCCGTATCGCGCCGATCTACGAGGGCACGAACGGCATCCAGGCCATCGACCTCGTGACCCGCAAGCTGCCGCTCGCCGAGGGTAGCCACATCCGCGGCTTCATCGCCGAACTGCGCGACATTGCAGCCAGGGCCCGCGCGGCGAACACGCCTGAACTCGGCGACACCGGTGCGCGCCTGGAAGCCAGCATCGCGGACCTCGAAGCCGCCACCGAATGGCTGCTTGCCACACTCGCCGAGGGCAAGCAGGCCGAAGCGCTGGCCGGCGCCACGCCGTATCAACGGCTCTTCGGTCTGGTGCTGACCGGCGCCTATCTCGCCAAGGGTGCGCTGGCCGATGGCGGCGACGGTCGCAATTCGGAACGCGCAGTTCTCTGCCGCTTTGCTGCGGAAAATGTCATCGGGGAAACGGTCGCGCTCAAGGACCGTGTCATGAGTGGTGCCGCGAGTCTTGCGGCGGCGCGTGCGGTTCTGGGCTGAAGGAAAAAGCATGACCGACCATATTCTGATCGAGCGCCCGGAAAATGCTCCCGGTGTGCAGGTAATCCGCCTCAACCGCGTGGAAAAGAAGAATGCCATCACACGCGCCATGTACCAGGCGATGACGGACGCGCTGAGGGCGGGTGACGCGGATGAAAGCGTGCGCGCCACCGTCTTCCTCGGCTCGGAAGGCTGCTTTTCCGCCGGCAACGACCTCAACGATTTCATGGCGTTTGCCATGGGCGGCACGATGGGCCGCGAGGTCATCGACTTTCTCCACGCGCTTGCCGCCCATACGAAGCCGCTCGTCTCCGGCGTCGATGGCCTGGCGATCGGTATCGGCACGACGATCCATCTGCATTGCGACCTGACCTACGCCTCGATCCGCACGGAATTCCGCACGCCCTTTGTCGATCTGGCGCTGGTGCCGGAAGCGGCCTCCAGCCTGCTTGCGCCACGCCTGATGGGTCACCAGCGCGCCTTCGCACTGCTTGCTGCGGGTGACGGTTTTTCCGCGACGGCCGCGCGTGATGCCGGGCTCATCTACGCCGTCGTCGAGCCGGCCGCGGTGGAAGAGCAGGCGCTGGCGGCCGCAAAGCGCTTGGCCGCCAAGCCCCCGCAGGCGCTCGCCATCGCGCGAAACCTCATCCGTGGCGACCGGGCCGGCATTGCCGCCCGGATCGACGAGGAGGCGGGGCACTTCGCGGCACAGCTGAAGAGCCCGGAAGCCCGCGCCGCCTTCGAGGCCTTCATGGCACGGCGCTGACGGTGCATCCGGCAAGCCGCTTGCGATTTGTGGTCTGTCAATTTTAACAGGCTCTTAAACACGTTTTCCTATGGTGCGGGCACTCTCCGGCGTCCTGCCGGCGGCCGCATGATGCGTCCGATCCTCGCCCTCCGGCATGCCGTTCAGCATCGCGTTACCGCCCTTTGGCGGAGCGCGCCCCGAAGGAACATCGCGCCCCATGTCCAAGCGCTCCAATCTGATGACGCGCATCCTCGTCGTCGCGTCTCTCGTCGTCATTGCCGCCTTTACCGGCTTCTCCGTCTATATCGATAGCCTGCAGCGCAGCGTGCTGACGAACTCGGTCGAGGAAAGCATCGACAGTTCCGGGAAGCAGGCGGCCCAAAGCATTGCCAACTGGCTGAACGCCCACGTGATGTTGACCGAAACGGCGGCGAACGCCGCAGGCAAGGCCGCTGACCCGGCCGGCATCACGGTTGTGCTCCAGAACGACGTGCTGGTCGGCCAGTTCATGACCACCTATGTCGGCGACGAGGCCGGCACCTTCACCATGTGGCCGCAGTCGGCGATGCCGGAAGGGTACGATCCGCGCCAGCGCCCCTGGTATCAGGATGCCGTGAAGGCGAATGGCAGCGTGCTCACCGAGCCCTATGTCGACGCCTCCACCAACGAGCTGATCATCAGTGCCGCCACGCCCGTCAAACAGGACGGCAAGGTGCTCGGTGTCGCCGGCAGCGACTTTTCGCTGAAATCCCTCGTCGAGATGGTCAATTCGGTCGATCTCGGCGGCATGGGCTTCGCCTTCCTCGTCAACAAGGATGGCCAGGTCCTCGTGCACCAGGACAAGGCGCTCGTCACCAAGACGCTCGCCGACGCCTTCCCGGAGGCGACGCCGGCCATCGGTGGCGGCATTGCGCACACGACCTATGCCGGCAAGCCGGTGCTCGTCTCCTTCGTGCCGGTCACCGGCCTGCCGTCGGTGGAATGGTATCTCGGTTTCACCATCGACAGCGGCATGGCGTTCGCGGCCATCGACCAGTTCCGTATCGCCGCGACGATCGCCACCGTGCTCGCCGTCATCGTCATGATGGGCTTCCTTGCCACCGTGCTGTCGCGCCTCGTCGTGCGCCCGGTCAAGGACATGACCGGCGCCATGGACAAGCTCGCCGCCGGTGACGTGCGCACGGAAATCCCCGGCCAGGACCGCACCGACGAGATCGGCCGCATGGCGGCCGCCGTCGCCGTGTTCCGCGACAACGCCATTGAGCGCACGCGCCTCGAAAACGCCGCCGAGGAGGGCCGCGTGCTGTCCGAAAGCGAGCGCCGCGAGCGCGAAGCCGCCAAGGCCCGCGAAGCTGCCGAAATCCATCACGCCGTCGAGGCGCTGGCCGATGGCCTGGGTCGACTTGCCGAGGGTGATCTCGCCCACCGCATCGATGCCCCCTTTGCCGGCCATCTCGATCGCCTGCGCACCGACTTCAACCACTCCGTCACCAAGCTGCACACGGCGATGACGACGGTCGGCCAGAACGCCCGCGCCATCGACGCCGGCGCCATGGAAATCCGCACGGCCGCCGACGACCTCGCCCGCCGCACGGAGCAGCAGGCCGCCTCCGTCGAGGAGACCGCCGCCGCGCTGGAGGAGATCACCACAACCGTGAAGGATTCCACCCGTCGCGCGGAAGAGGTCGGTTCGCTGGTCTCGCGCACCCGCACCGGTGCCGAAAAGTCGGGTGAGGTGGTGCGCCGCGCCGTCTCGGCCATGCAGGGCATCGAAAGATCCTCGAGCGAGATCACCAACATCATCGGCGTGATCGACGACATCGCCTTCCAGACCAACCTCTTGGCCCTGAATGCCGGCGTGGAAGCGGCGCGTGCCGGTGAGGCCGGCAAGGGCTTTGCCGTCGTGGCGCAGGAAGTGCGCGAACTCGCGCAGCGCTCGGCCAATGCGGCGAAGGAGATCAAGGCGCTGATCACCACGTCGGGCGAACAGGTGCGCTCCGGCGTGTCGCTGGTCGACGAGACGGGTGCAGCACTCGAAGCCATCGTACGCGAGGTGCAGGAGATCAACGGCCACGTCAACGCCATCGTCCTGGCCGCCCGCGAGCAATCGACGGGTCTCCAGGAGATCAACACCGCCGTCAACACGATGGACCAGGGCACGCAGCAGAACGCCGCCATGGTGGAGGAACAGACCGCCGCCAGCCACGGCCTTGCCGCCGAGGCCGCAGCCCTCAACGCGCTGCTGGCGCAGTTCCGGCTCGGCCAGGGTGGCGCAACCTACGCCGCCAACCCGGTGCGCCGGGCGGCATGATTGGCTGAATCTCACAAACAAAGGCCCGGGAGCGATCCCGGGCCTTTGTTCATTGCGGAAGGCTTTACTCCAGGACGACGACGGCCTCGACCTCGAAGAGCATGGGGTCGATCGCAAGTTTGGGAACGGGGATCAGTGTCTGTGCTGGCAGCGCCGCACCGAACATCTCCTTGACGTTTCTGGTCAGCACCTCAAGCTTGGACATGTCGTGATCGACGACAAAGACCGTGAGCTTGGCGACCTGATCCGGCTTTGCGCCCAGCGCGTCGAGGGCAGTGCGCAGGTTCGCGTAGGCCTGCTGAACCTGGACGGCAAAGTCCGGCGACAAAGCGCCGGTGCTGTCCTGGCCGCCCTGTCCTGAAATATAGGCGATCCGGGCGTTGCCGGGCACGATCACCGCCGTGCTGTAGCCATTCGGCGTCGGATCGTAGAGGTTTTGCGGATTGACGATGGTCAGCTTGAGATCACTCGCTGTCGCCGTCGTGGAAACGCCCGTGGTCATGATGAGTAGCCCTCCGATAAGCAAATGCCTGATTGTGCGTGACATGTTTTTTCCTGGCTCCGGGGGCTATGAGCAACGGTATCTCGTGGCCGGCCGGGTTGATTGAACGCATTTCCAAATTTTCTCGTACGATGTACGATTAAATTGCATCGTACATCGTACGAGTCAATCGCTCGGAATCGACATTCGATTCTTGTCGGCTTAAATCGATGGTCTGATCAGCAGGAAAGTCGGATGACAACCAAACGCAGCGGCGCTCGGGGCAAGGGATCTCAACCGGCAGAGGCGGCACCGCAGCCCGCGCAGGAACCGCGCACCGAACCGCCTCTCTCCCTGGACCGGATCGTGGCGACCGCGGTCGACCTGCTGGACGCCGAAGGCATCGAGGGCTTGAAAATGCGCCGCCTGGCCGATCGCCTCGGCGCAGGCGCGATGAGCCTCTATTGGCACGTCGACAACAAGGAGAAGGTCTTCGATCTGGCGCTCGATTCGGTGCTGGATTATCGCGGGCCGGCGCAACTGGCCGACACACAAGACTGGCGCGGCGATGTCGTTCACATGCTGGAAGACTGGCGCGCCAGCATGCTGCGCCATCCCTGGTCGGCATCGCTGCTGCCGCGCCGGGCACTTGGCCCGAACATCCTCGCTCGGCTGGAATTGCTGAGCAAAGCCTTGTCCGCAGCCGGTGTCGCGGAGACAGACCTGAACGCCGCGATATGGTCGCTCTGGAACTATGTGATGGGGGCCACCATCACCCGGGCGAGCTTCAACCTCTCTGACGACGACAAGGCCGCCGCGCAGCAGCGCCTGACACGTCTCGGGGAACAGTACCCGACGATCGAACGCTCGCGTCTGCTATTGGATAACGATTGGGACGGCGCTTTCCGAAAAGGCCTCGACTTCCTGCTCGACGGCCTCGCTGCAAGGCCGTGAGCGGGCTTCCGCTGGGGTGCGACGTGCACAATGGAACGGCAGAATGCGTGGTTACTTCTGCAGCACCGCCACGGCCTCGACATGGGCCGACCAGAGGAACTGGTCGATTGGCGTCACGATACGAATGCGGTAGCCGGCGGCCGTCAGGATCGCGAGGTCGCGGGCAAGGCTGACGGGATTGCACGAGACGGCGACGATGGTCTTCACGCCGGACCGGGCGAGTTCCTTGCATTGATCTTCCGCCCCCGCGCGCGGCGGATCGAACACGACGGCGTCGTAGACCTTCAGTTCGGACGCCATCAGCGGTCGGCGGAAGAGGTCGCGCCTTTCCACCGTCACGGGCTTCAGGCCCTGCGTGTTGCGGGCAGCATGATCCAGCGCCTTCAGCGCCTTTTCCTCGCCTTCCACCGCATGCACCTTGGCCTGCCGGGCGATGCGCAAGGCAAACGTGCCGGCGCCGGCGAACAGGTCGGCAACGCGCTTGGCCTTACCGAGAGCCACCAGCACCAACTCGGACATGGCATCCTCGGCGGGCTTCGTCGCCTGCGTGAAACCGCCGGCGGGCGGCGAGACGCGCACTCCGGCGAAATCGATCTCCGGTTTCTGGGGCTCAATGAGGATTTCACCGTCGCTGGAAACGCGCGCGATGCTGCGCAGCGAGAGCACGCATTCGGTGACGGCGCGGCGCTCCTTGTCTCCCACCTTCTTCACGCCTTCGAAGGCGAGATCGAGGCCGGGGGCGGTTTCGAGCACGGTCACGCGGAACGGCTCGGCCGAGGTCGCGATGGCGCCGGCGACCCGGCGGATGGCCTCGAGCTGGGAGATGATGCCGTCACTGCTGATCGGACAGTGGTCGATGGAGACGATATGGTGGCTGCCGGCCTGGTTGAAGCCGAGCAGCACGCCTTTTTCCGTCTTGCGCGCGGTGAAGACGACGCGGCGGCGTTCGCCCGGGCGGGCAATGACCAGCGGCGCCACTTCCGGTGTCAGGCCCTTCGGCTTGAGGGCCTGCACGACGAGGTTACGCTTGAAATCGTGATAGAGCGCATCGCCCGCATGCTGCAAGGTGCAGCCGCCGCAGGTGCCGTTCTTTCCATCAGGTCCGAAATGCACGCAGGGCGGCTCGACCCGTTCTGGCGAGGCGACCGACATGGACATGACGGTGCCATGGTTCTTCGCGCGTGCGACGGCGACCGTCTCGCCGGGCAGGGTGAAGGGCACGTAGACCGGGCCGTCCGCCGTCTCGGCAATGCCGTCACCGCCACTGCCGAGGCGGGCGATGGTGAGCGTCTCCGCCGTCATGGCTTGCGGCCTCCGAGAAGGAACTCGACATTGCCGTCGCCACCGGTAATGGGCGAGGGGATTAGACCGAGGCTCTGCCAGCCCATGTCTTCCGTGAGCCAGCGTTCCAGCTCGGCTGCAACCGCAGGCGCGCTTTCAGGATCCTTGAGGAGCCCCGCCTTGCTGATCGCCTCGCGGCCCGCTTCAAACTGCGGCTTGACGAGCAGCACGCAGAAGGCGCCCGGTTCGGCAAAGGTCAGGGCCGGCGGCAGCGCCAGCTTCAGCGAGATGAAGGAAACGTCCGAGACGACCGCGCCGATGGTGCGGCCTTCGAGATCGTCCTCGTCGAGCACGCGCGCGTTCAGGCCTTCGTAATTGGTGATGCGCTCGTCCGCCCTCAGTCGCGGGTGAAGCTGGTCATGGCCGACATCGACCGCGATGACATGCGCAGCACCCCGCTCCAGCAGGATATCCGTGAAGCCGCCCGTCGAGGCGCCGATGTCGAGACAGTCGAGGCCGGTGGGATCGAGCCCGAATTCGTCGAGCGCAGCCTTCAGCTTCAGCGCCGCGCGCGAGACATAGGCCTGGGCGGGATCGTCGATCTCGATGACGGCGGAGGCGGGGAAGGTGGAGCTCGGCTTGGTGACGACGCGGCCGTTGACGCGCACGGTACCGCGCGAAATTGCATCGCGCGCCCGCGAACGGCTGGCAACGAGGCCGGCATTCAGCAGGAGCTGGTCGAGGCGGATGGTTTCTACAGGTTGGGACATTGCCTCTCATGACGCCTTGCGCCGCGGGTGGCAAGCCCCGTCCGGCGCATTCCACCTCACATGATTCGTTGAGGGCGGGCGGAAACACAAGAAGCGGCAATCCTACATTCACGTTTCCTTAAATTATAACGATCAGGATTCATTAAGCATATACTGGCATGAGGCCGGTGCCTGGCCCCATGCGACGGGGACTTTTCGAACATTTTTGTGGATTGGACCCGTGGCGAGCGGGCGCAAGGAGCACGCATGACCCTACGTCTGTCCCACCGGATCGGCCTGATGGCGCCGATTGCCGTCGCGGGCATTCTTCTTATCGTCGGTATCTTTTCCGTCGAGCAGCGCATCGCCGATGACTATCGCACAAGGGTCGAGCGCCATCGCAGCGCCGAGACGGAGCTGCGCGCGCTGGAGATCGAGTTCCTGCAAAACCGCCGGGCCGAAAAGGATTTCCTGCTGCGGCGCGATGAAAAATACGTCGCCGCCCACAAGGAGATTTCCGCACGCGCGGAAACGACGCTCGCCACGCTTGGCGGTCTTGTCGAGAACCCCGCGACCCGCGCCGACCTCCAGAAGATTTCCGACGGCTACACCACCTATCAGCAGAGCTTTGCAACGCTCGCTGAGGCCAGCATCGCGCTTGGCCTCGATCCGTCCTCGGGTCGCGAAGGCGCCATGCGCGCGGCGGTGCACTCCATCGAGGAACTGCTGAAATCCGTCGATGACAAGGGCCTTCAGGCGAGCATGCTGACAATGCGCCGCCACGAGAAGGATTTTATCATGCGGCGCGATGCGAAATACCTCGCCAAGCATGCGGAAGAGCGCGCGGCCTTTGCCAAGACGCCGGCCGAAAAATTCGGCGGCGCGGCAAACCAGGCGGCGATCCTCAAGGCGCTGGACGACTACGGCAAGGCTTTCGATGACTATGCCGCCATCGCCGGCACGGAAGCCGCCGCCAGCAAGGGCGTTTCCGACGCCTTCGCCGCCGTCGAACCGATCTTCGACCAGATGGCATCCGGCATTGCGAGCGACAAGGCGAAGGCCGAAGCGGACAGCGCGGCTGCCCTCGCCAAGACCCGTAGCATCGCGATTGCCGCAATCCTCGCCGCCATCGCCGCCATCGCCGCGACGGTCCTTCTCATCGGCCGGTCGGTCTCCCGGCCGATCGTCGCCACAACGAAGGCGATGACGCTGCTTGCTGGCGGCGACACAGCTTCGGCCATCCCCTATGCTGGCCGCCGCGACGAGATCGGCGAGATGGCGGGTGCCGTCGAAGTCTTCCGTCAGGCCGCCATTGCCAATCGGCGGCTGGAAGCGGAAGCCGCGGAAAACCGCAGCCGCGCCGAAGCGGAGCGGATTCGCTTGCAGGAAGATGCGGAAGCCGCCGCCCAGGCGCGGCTCCAGCAGGCGACATCAGGCCTTGCCGGCGGCCTGCGCCGCCTGGCGGCCGGCGATCTCAGCTTCCAGCTCACCGAATCCTTCGCTCCGGATTTCGAACAGTTGCGCCACGACCTCAACACGGCGGTCGCCCAACTCGGCGAGACGCTCGGCGCGGTGGCAGCCTCGAGCGGCTCGATCGACAGCGGCTCGCGCGAAATCAGCATGAGTGCCGACGACCTTTCCAAGCGCACCGAGCAGCAGGCGGCCTCGCTGGAAGAGACCGCTGCAGCCCTCGACGAGATCACCGCCAATGTCGCCAACTCGACGAAGCGGGCCGACGAGGCGCGCACCGTCGCCGGCGAAGCCAACAGCAGCGCCCAGAAATCCGGCGAGATCGTCGCCGGTGCCATCGAGGCGATGAAGCGCATCGAGCATTCGTCCGGCCAGATTTCCAACATCATCGGGGTGATCGACGAGATCGCCTTCCAGACCAACCTGCTCGCCCTCAATGCCGGTGTCGAGGCGGCACGGGCTGGCGAGGCGGGCAAGGGGTTTGCGGTCGTGGCGCAGGAGGTGCGGGAACTGGCGCAGCGTTCCGCTCAGGCCGCCCGCGAAATCAAGGAACTCATCCGCAAGTCCAGCACCGAGGTCGAGGGCGGCGTGCGGCTGGTGCAGGATACCGGCGCCTCGCTCCAGGCAATCAGCGTGCATGTCGGGACCATCAATCAGCACATGGATGCCATCGCCATTTCCGCCCGCGAGCAGTCGGTCGGCCTCAGCGAGGTGAACACCGCCGTCAACCAGATGGACCAGGTGACGCAGCGCAACGCCGCGATGGTTGAGGAGACGAATGCCGCCAGCGCGTCTCTTGCCAACGAAGCCGTGCGGCTGCGCGAGCAGATTTCCCGCTTCGCGCTGCCCAATGCCGCTAACGACACTGGAGCGCGCGACTTGCGCGCCGTCCATCGCCAGATGGAGACGGCGGCACGGCCCGCCTACCGATCAGCACCGGCGGCCCGCGGAAATGCTGCAGTCGCACAGGAATGGACGGAATTCTAACACGATGGAAACCAAGCAAAACGCCCCGGTGATAAGCCGGGGCGTTTTGCCTGTAACAGGGCTCAGAGCCAGATGATGCGGCCGGCGAAACCAGCCAGCGAATCGAGGTCGGCGAGCGCGGAAATGCCCTGCGGCTGCATCTCCGGTCTGGCTTCGCGCACGAACCCCGGATCATCGCCGATATTATGCGTCTTGCGAATATCCGGCAGCTTCTTCTGCAGGATGGCGATTGCTGCCGCCTCGATAGCGGGGTCGTGCGCTGGCCGCTCTTCTGCGGCTGCGATGGAGGCATGGCAAAGCGTGGCGGCAAGAGCCGCAAGCAACGCATATCGCATGGTGGAAATCCCTGTCCGGTCGTTCTTGTCGTTGCTGCAACTCATAACAGCCGGAGGTTTCCGGACGCCCAAGGGACGTGGTTACGGGGTGGCAAAACGGCATGGTTGAGAAAGCGTGCACCGTGTGCCGCAGACTGGGCGGCGAACTGCGGTAGCACCGCCGGGTTCGCCGTGACCGGGTTTCTAGGGCTCCATCAAAAACGTTCTTCTGCGAATGCGGGGACCGTTCAAACTGCGGCACGCGCGCCCGATCAGATGGCGCGGTTTAGTTTGGGCCGTCCTGGATGGTCTCCACCTTCACATCAAAATTCTTGCAGTCGTTGTCCTTGCAGATGCCGCTAATCCAGACCTGGCCATCGCCGAACATGACGCCCTGATAGTTGACGAAGAGATCCCCATACTTCTGGTCGGTGACCGCCTTGGCAATGCGGGGGGTGATGATGCCGCTATAGTGTTTCTCGAACACGCCTGCGGATTTGACGTTGGTTTCCTTGCCGTTGATCTTGACGCCGATCGGGTAGCTCACCAGTGCGGCGACGCCTTTGGCATCCTGTGCTGCGACAGCCTTTTGCAGGGCGACGATGACCGCCTGGTACTTCGTGTGATCTCCCAGCAGCTGATCAATCGACTGATTGACGCTGCTTTCATCGGCCAAGGCGGGCGCCATGCCGGCGATGATCAGTGGCGCAGCAAGAAGCAGATGACGAATTCGGTTAGCGTTCATAGCCTTGTCCTTTGATGGATTCCGATTTCACGACGCGACAGGGAAGGGCGTTGGAGGTGGGTGACATCAGCATCATAGAGGCCGATGTCTGGAAGGGCGTGGTCTTTCGGTTTCAGTGTTATCAAGCGCTTTAAAGCTGTTTTGCAATCGTAGCGTGTTGAAACATTTTGTCACGCACAAATGTGATCCCCGTCTTTGACGGCACGAAACGGGGCTCTGCTGGCATCGCGCCTTCGGCTTGCCGCAGCCGAGGAATTCGGCTCATATCGCACGCACCAATGCTTCGAGGACGCCCATGAAAAATACTCTGCGCCTTCTACCGCTTCTCCTTGCCCTCTCGGTGACGCCGGCCTTTGCCAACGATACGATGGCGGAGCTGAAGACCGGCGGGCTGACCTTCGTGCGCACGCCGGACGTGGAGATGACGAGCGAGGCGCTGTTCATCTCGCCGGAAGAAATCCGCGTCGATTACGTGTTCACCAACACGTCAGGCAAGGAGGTCTCCGGCCTCGTCGCCTTCCCGATGCCCGATATCGGCGGCGATCCCTATGCCAACATCGCGATCGACGATTTCGAGACGGACAACTACCTCGCCTTCATGGCGTCGCAGGATGGCAAGGCGGTCACCACCAATCTCCAGCAGCGCGCCTATGCTTCCGACATCGACGTGACCGAGGACCTGAAGGCGCAGGGCATTTCGCTGCTACCCTACGCCAAGGCGACGAAGGAAGCGTTGAAGAAACTGCCGGATGACGTCGCGGCGGACTGGATCGCCCGGGGCCTGATCTTCATCGACACCTATGACGACGACGGCACCGGCATGAAGGACTACCGCACGCCGCTCTGGTCGCTGAAATCCGTCTACTGGTGGCGCACGACTTTCCCTTCCGGCAGGGAGGTGAAGGTGCAGCATCGCTACAGGCCGAGCGTCGGCGGCACCGTCGGCATTTCCTTCCTGGAAGAGGGCAAAGCGAAGGGCGAGCGCTACGAGGACTATGTGAAGCGCTACTGCATCGAGGACAGCATCGTGCGCCGCGCCGAACAGGCCGAAAAGGACATGCAGGCCGGAAAACCCTATCTCACCGAGAGCTGGATTTCCTACATCCTGACCACCGGCGCCAACTGGAACGGCCCCATCAAGGACTTTTCGCTGACCATCGACAAGGGTGCTGCGGAAAACCTCGTCAGCTTCTGCGGCGAGGGCGTGAAGAAGATCGGCCCGACGACCTTCGAGATGAAGGCAAAGGATTTCTCGCCGGACAAGGATATCGACATCCTGCTGCTGAAGCCGAGCGGCGCCCAGTAGGCAGGGCTTCCTTGTAGGATGGGTATTTCGTCAACCATCATTGACGGACATCTCATCGTCAACTAAGGTTGACGAATGGTCGATATCAGCAACCTGCCCGATCCCGAAGACCCGGAGACTGCCTTGGCGGCGGTGATCGCGCTCCGTCGCCTCGCGGACGGACTGGAGCGGCGTGCCGTGCGGTCGGCCTTGCGACAGGGCTGGTCCTGGGCGCGGATCGCGCAGGCGCTCGGCGTCACCAAGCAGGCCGCCCATAAACGGCTCTCGGACATCGTCGCGAGCGATGATTCCCTATAGGAGGATGCCCCATGTTCAATCGGATCAAGGCACGTTTTGAAAGCATGGGCACAATCAGGGCCCTGTGCGAGCAGGCGGAACAGCACGCAAGACAAGACCAGCAGCGCGAGCCCGGAGCGGAGCATTTTGTGCTCGCGGCACTCGACCTGCCGGATGGAACCGCCCGGCGGGCGTTCGAGGCGGTCGGCGCCGATGCCGCCGGCTTCCGACCGGCGATCGAGCGTCAGTATGGCGAGGCACTCCGGCTGGTCGGTCTCGATCCAGCCGTGTCGGTGCATGCGACGGAGCCCGAGCCGCTGCCCTCCCGGCATGGGGTATTCGATGCGGCGCCATCGGG
Organism: Shinella sp. GW821-FHT11G07; assembly: GCF_058808115.1. Lineage (NCBI taxonomy): Bacteria > Pseudomonadati > Pseudomonadota > Alphaproteobacteria > Hyphomicrobiales > Rhizobiaceae > Shinella > Shinella sp. GW821-FHT11G07. Next base: position 298,803 of record NZ_JBXARJ010000003.1, on the reverse strand, counting down.
CCAGGCGGTCATGCAGCGCCTGGCGGAGGGGCGCAAGGAGCACAATCCCCTGCTCGGCGCCCACGTCATGTCGGTCGTGGCCGGCATGCCGCACGGCATTGCAGCGCGGGCGTTGCGCGTCATGGGCATAGATGCAAAGGCGCTTCAGGACGCGGCGGACCGCATCATCCGAGACGCACAGGGATAGCCGAACCGGCGATCAGCCGGCCGCCACGACATCCACGGCCTTCTGGCCGAGCGCCTGGAAGACGGTGGAGACGATGCCGGCGCGGTCGAGGCCGGCCTTGGCATACATGGCGTCGGGCTTGGCCTGTTCCATCCAGATATCCGGCAGCACCAGTGGGCGCACCTTCAGGCCGTGGTCGAGCAAACCCTCCATGGCGAGGAACTGCAGCACATGGCTGCCGAAGCCGCCGACAGCACCTTCCTCGATGGTGATCAGCACCTCGTGGTGGCGGGCAAGCTGGCGGATCAGGTCGTGGTCGAGCGGCTTTGCAAAGCGCGCATCGGCGACCGTGGTGGAAAGACCGGCGGCGTCAAGGTCTTCTGCTGCGAGCAGACAGTCGGCAAGGCGCGTGCCGAAGGAGAGGATGGCGACCTTGCTGCCCTGCTTGACCAGGCGACCCTTGCCGATTTCCAGGATTTCGCCACGCACGGGCATCTCGACGCCGACGCCTTCGCCGCGCGGATAGCGGAAGGAGATCGGGCCGTCGTCATAGGCGGCGGCCGTGCGCACCATGTGCTTCAACTCCGCCTCGTCGGCGGCGGCCATCACCACGAAGCCGGGCAGCGTCGCGAGATAGGTCGTGTCGAAGGAGCCGGCATGGGTCGGGCCATCGGCACCGACGAAACCGGCGCGGTCGATCGGGAAACGTACCGGCAGGCCCTGGATGGCGACGTCGTGCACGACCTGGTCGTAGCCGCGTTGCAGGAAGGTGGAGTAGAGCGCGCAGAACGGCTTGTAGCCCTCGGCGGCAAGGCCCGCAGCGAAGGTCACCGCATGCTGCTCGGCAATGCCGACGTCGAAGGTGCGGGCCGGATAGGCGGCGGCAAGCTTGTCGAGGCCGGTGCCGTTCGGCATGGCGGCGGTGACGGCAACGATCTTCTCGTCGAAACCGGCTTCCTGCACCAGCGCCTCGGCGAAGACGGAGGTGTAGGCCGGTGCATTCGGCTTGGCCTTGGCCTGCGCGCCGGTGATGACGTCGAACGTGTTGACGCCGTGATACTTGTCGGCGGCGGCTTCGGCCGGCGGATAGCCCTTGCCCTTCTGGGTGACGACGTGGATCAGCACCGGGCCCTTGGAATTGTCGCGCACATTGCGCAGCACCGGCAGCAGATGCTCGAAGGAATGACCGTCGATCGGGCCGATATGGTAGAAACCCATTTCCTCGAAGAGTGTGCCGCCGGTGACATAACCGCGCGCATGCTCGACGGCACGGGTGATGGCGCGGTCGACCTTCTTGCCGAGATAGGCCGTCAGTTTCTTGCCGAAATCGCGGAAGCCCATATAGGTGCGGCCGGAGGCGAGGCGCGCGAGATAGGCGCTCATCGCGCCCGTCGGCGGGGCGATCGACATGTCGTTGTCGTTGAGAATGACGATGAGGCGCGCATCGAGCGCGCCGGCATTGTTCAGTGCTTCATAGGCCATGCCGGCCGACATCGCACCATCGCCGATGACGGCGATGACGTTGCGGTGGTCGCCGGAAAGATCGGCCGCCACCGCCATGCCGAGGCCGGCGGAAATCGAGGTGGAGGAATGGGCGGCGCCGAACGGGTCGTATTCGCTTTCCGCGCGGCGGGTGAAGCCGGACAGGCCGTCTTCCTGGCGCAGCGTGCGGATGCGGTCGCGCCGGCCGGTGAGGATCTTGTGCGGATAGCACTGGTGGCCGACGTCGAAGATCAACCGGTCCTTCGGCGTGTCGAAAACCTTGTGGATGGCGATGGTCAGTTCCACCACGCCGAGGCCTGCGCCAAGGTGCCCGCCGGTGCGCGACACGGCATCGATCATTTCCGCGCGGAGCTCGCTAGCGAGTTGCGGCAGGTCACGATCGTCGACGGCCTTCAGGTCTGCGGGAATGCGAACCTTGTCGAGCAGCGGGGTGGCTGGCGTTTGTGTCACTCTCATGCCTCGTTGTCACGCCCGCTGGCGATGGCTCCCTTGCGGAGACACGGCCCGGGCATGCGGTCTATATAGTGCGCTAGCCTGTCACATGCAGAATGCGGCGCGCGATTTCAACCGTTTCAGCAAGTCTAGAGCGTATTTCGCCGGATTGATACTATGCAAACCGACGCAGGGCCGCCTTCTGTCCGGCAATTCGGGCATTTTGCAGACGGCGTTGGACCCTGTTGCAGGAGCGCAATTTTTTGTGAGAGCGAAGCGGGCTACTTCTTCTTGCCGGCGCGTGACGACTGATTGAGGGCGACGGCCGCGCGGACCAGCGCTTTCAAGGCCTCTTCGTTGATCGCTTCGCCCTCATGGAAATCGATGGCGCGGCGCGTGTTGCCCTCAAGGCTGGAGTTGAACAGGCCGGCCGGATCCTCGACCGACGCACCCTTGGCAAAGGTCATCTTCACCACCGTCTTGTAAGTCTCGCCGGTGCAGATGATGCCGTCGTGCTCCCAGACCGGAACGCCGCGCCACTTCCACTCCTCGACGACCTCGGGGTCCGCCTCCTTCACCAGCGCGCGCAGCCGGGCAAGCGTCCCGCCGCGCCAGTCGGCGAGGTCTTCGATCCTCTTGTCGATCTGCCTGGAAGGGGATTCCATTTCGCTGCTGGCCTGGCCCATGGTTGTATCCTCTCGTTTCCTATAGTCGCTCGCCGGGGAGCTCACTCGCCTGCCTGATCCAGCCGGCAAGCTGCGCTTCGTCGAGATCGTCATCCTCATGAATGTGAAAATACCGCGTTTCCGGCGTCTTGGAGGCGACCGGCGGCACCGGATCGAGCGAGGTGCCGCGAAAGAACGTCAGCTTGATGTATTTCGCAAAGCAGTGATAGCTGAGAAACCAGCCTTCGCCCTCGATGCCGTAGAACGGTGAGTTCCATTTCACCGCCTTGTAGACATTCGGCACCGTTTTTTCGATCAACGCATCGAGCCTGCGGCCGACATCGCTTTTCCAGCCGGGCATGGCGGCGATATAGGCCTGGATCGGGCCATCGCCGTAGCCCTTGGCAATCTGCGGATTGCCGCCCGAGAGAAGCACGGGCTTTTCCGGTGTCTTGTCTGCCATGAGGTTCTCCTAGCTCCGCTGTGCCCGGGTCAGATAGGGCAGGGCGAAGAGATAGAGCCCGCTGAGCAACAGCAGGATGAGGGGGAAGAGCGCAAGCAGGCCGACCCAGATGGCCGGCTCCGTCTGCGTCATCGCCGCGATGTTGATGATCACGGCGAGCGTGAAGATGATCGACAGCCAGCGATGAACCTGGCGGATCCGCATGTTCCAGCGCATTGCCGTTCCTCCTTATTCCAGTCCCGCCAGAACCCGTTCGAGGTTCGTGAAATGCGCCTGCCAGCCGTGGCGGGCGCCACCGAAGGCCTGCTTCTGTTCCGGCCGGAAGCCTGTCTGCTCCATGCGCAGAAGCGTGCCGTTGGCCGTCGGCGTGAGCGTGAAGGATACCACGCTGCGCAGATCAAAGGCAGGATCGTCGTGCACGTAGTTCCACGTATAGGTCAGCGTTTTGCCCGGCTCGACGGTCAAGACCTCGCAATCGACACCGCCCCAGTCGCCGCTGAGCCTGAACGTTTTACCGACGGCGGGCTGAAAATCCTCGTTCCGCATCAGCCACTCCGTGATCAGGTGCGGCTGCGTCAGTGCACGCCAGAGCTTTTCCGGCGGGTGGGCGATATCGCGCTCGACGACGACGGAACGCGTCTCTGATGCAACTGTCATTGGTCCATTCTCCTCAGCAAATTTTCAAGATCATCGAACCGCGATTCCCAAAACCGCGCCATCTGGCTGGTCCAGTCGATCAGCGGGGCAAGCGCACCGAGCTGGGCGCTGTAATGCGTCTGGCGACCCTCGTGACGGTCGCGCACGAGGCCGGCCTGCTTGAGCAGGCTGAGGTGTTTGGAAACGACCGGCTGTGAAACGCCGGCCTGGGCCGTCAGTGCGCCGACGGTCTTTTCGCCTTCGCGGCAAAGCCGCTCGAACAGCGCCCGGCGCGTCGGGTCCGCCAGCGTGCGGAACAGGGTGTCTTGCGGTTCGGTCACTAATCCATACCTCAGTGGCTATGGATTTTCTTATAGCCATATGGCTATGGATTAGTCAAGGCCTCTTGTTCACCCTTCCTCGTCCACGGCCCTACTTGAGCGGACGAGCATATCGAGAGATAGCGTGAGCGGGCGGGAAAGATGCAAAACGCATTGCCGCTAAATAGCCAATCACCTATGCGTCACCCCGCCGGCAGCGGCGCGAACTCTTCCTCGTCGCCGGGCACGATATCGAAACGGCCGGTGCGCCATTCCTCCTTGGCCTGCTCGATGCGCTCCTTGGAGGAGGAGACGAAGTTCCACCAGATGTAGCGCTTCGAGCCGAGCGCCGCGCCGCCGAACAGCATGATGTGACAGCCCTGCGGCCCCGCCTTCAAGGTAATCGCATCGCCGGGGCGGAAGACGAGCAGGCGGTCCGCTTCGAACACATCGCCAGCCACGTCGAGCGTGCCGGAAAGCACGTAGACCGCACGCTCTTCCCAATCCGCCGCAAGCGGCGCGGAGGCGCCGGGCGCCAGCATCAGGTCGGTGTAGAGCGTATCGGTCGGCACGCTGACGGGCGAGGCGTGTCCCTCGTACTTGCCGATGATGGTGCGTCCAGTGATGCCGTCGGCCGAGAACGCCGGAAGCTCGGCCTTTGTCGTGTGGGCAAAGACCGGCGCCATCTCCTCATGGCTGTCTGGAAGCGCGAGCCAGGTCTGGAGCCCGGAGATGGATTGTGGATGGCCGCGCAGGTTTTCCGGCGAGCGCTCCGAATGCACGATGCCGCGCCCGGCCGTCATCAGGTTCAGGTCGCCGGGGGCGATCACCATCTCGGTGCCGAGACTGTCGCGGTGCTTGATCTCGCCGTCGAAGAGATAGGTGACGGTGGAAAGCCCGATGTGCGGATGCGGCTTGACGTCGATCGCCTCGCCGGCGCGCAAGAACGCCGGGCCCATCCGGTCGAAGAAGATGAACGGGCCGACCAGCCGCCGCTTTGCCGTGGGCAGCGCACGCCGCACCTCCAGCCCGCCGATGTCGCTGGTGCGCGGAATGATCAGCAGCTCCAGCGCGTCGCACGCCGGTGCATCGCCAGCCTCGGGGTCCTTGCCGGGAAAGAAGCTCATTACGCCCTCCTGTCGTTGGTTGGTGACGGCATGCTAGCCGGCGGGGAGGGGGAGGGATAGGGCAGCCCCTGTTGACGCTGTGGTCAGGCTTTCATGCCTCTGGTCTTTATTGTGGGCCGCGCCATATTGGAGGATCCACTGCCGGAAGCAGGAAAAGCGCATGAGCAAGGACGAAATTGCAGCCCTCTATCGCGGCTATATCGGCTGTCTCAACAAGCAGGATTGGCCGAACCTCGGCAGCTTCGTCCACGAGGACGTGCATTACAATGGCGCGCGCATCGGCCTGTCGGGCTACCGCACCATGCTGGAAGGCGATTTTCGCGCCATCCCGGACCTGCGCTTCACCATCGATTTCCTGGTGTGCGACCCGCCGCACATCGCCAGCCGGCTGCTGTTCGATTGCACGCTGGTCGGCGACCTGTTCGGCCTGCCGGTCAACGGCCGAAAGGTCTCGTTCACGGAAAATGTCTTCTACGAATTCGAGGATGCGCGCATCCGCAACGTCTGGTCGATCATCGACAAGGCCGCGATCGCCGCACAGCTCTGAGGCTCACGCCCCGTCGAGCGGCTCCGTGCCCTGCGGCTTGCCGGGGCTATAGTATGAAATCACTTTGCGTGAGGGTTACCGTTCCGACGAGTATAATACCCAGATCTGCAACGCCATCACCGTCCACGTCGAGCTGCACGTAAGTCTTGCCGGCCGAAACAAAACTGCGCACCTCTCCTACCTTGCCGGTGAAGGCGCTGGCTCCAACGAAGGAATATGCAGGTGATCCCTCATGCAGGAGATGGATCTTGTCGCCTTCGCTTTGTTTGAAGTCGGTGATGACGTCGCGCGCTCCCGTTGTCGGAAGCGAATCGGAGGCATCGGCGAAAACGAAATGATCCGCGCCCTTGCCGCCTGTAAATCTGTCCGAACCCTTGTTGCCGGTCAGAGCGTCGTCGCCATCGCCGCCACGCAACGTGTCGTTTGCGCGTCCGCCAGAAAGGACATCATCGCCCTTGCCGCCGATGATCTGCACGGAAGCCCTGGCAGAACGCCCCTCAGCGACCAGGCTATCATTGGCACCAAGCCGGCTGCCATTAATCGTTATGGCTTCGGCTGTCGCTAGAACGACGTCCGTCTTATCGCCGCTGGCGGATGTATTGACGATCTTCAATTCCTCGACGCCGGTGATCTTGCGGCCGAGCGTGCTTTTGCGTCCTTCCAGAACGAGGATCGTATCGAACCCGCCGCCACCTGTTATGGTGTCAATGGTGGTCAAACCGCTCGAATCTGAGAACCGCTTTTTGCTGGTAAGCGAGTAGTCGAAAATATCATTACCCATGCCGCCGGAAAGAACGTCTACTCCTGGCGAGCGAACAGCAATATGCACCGAATATTTAGTATCCGTCACGCCCGAGGCGTCGATTTTTACCGTGCCGCCGGACATGCCGGCTTTATTCTGGATCCACAGCCGCCCGTTTTCGTCATGGTTTTTCTTCAGAAACGCTTGGCCGACGGTAAAGGTAGCCTCGTTTTCGACGAAGTCGATAATTTCAATGCCAGAGACGGTCATGGTATTCAGTATATCTGCCGGAATGTCTCGTCCTGAAATCTGTATTGTGTCGATTCCGGCGCCCCCCGCAACCAAGTCTGTATTGTATTTCGGGTTCCAGTACTCCCATGACAGCTTGAAGACGTCGTTCCCTTCGCCGCCATACATTTTGTCGACACCGGGTCTACCTGTGAACATCCAAAGGATTTCATAATCACCGGCGTAAAGGCTGGAATCGCCGATAAAGGTGTCATTTCCTGAGCCGCCGTAAAGCCGGTCTGCTCCGCTTCCGCCGACCAGAATATCATTTCCCTTGCCGCCGGACAGGCTGTCATCGGCGGCTCCGCCGATCAGGATATCTCCCGCGTTGCCCGCCGTGACGTCGAGCATGCTCTGCAGAGATTTAATTCCCGATCCATCGATGATCAGCTTCCCGTCAACGGCCTTTGCGGCCTTCTCCGTCCCATAGTTGTGGTCCGTCGAGATTTCGATCGCGTTGCGACCCACATAACGGCTGCTATCACCAAAATCGATTGTACGAGACTGCCCTGCGGATAAATCCGTGACGACGATTTTCTCGACATTCTTGACCCCGGTCAGCGTGGTAAAGCCATTCGGGGCGGTCTTTTCCTTATCGTTCACGGTCTTCGTGCCGCCCGCGCCAACCAGAACGATCGTATCGGTTCCGGCTCCGCCATCGATTTTGTCGTCTATCAGCGAGTTGGCGTAGTAGACGAACCTGTCGCTTTTGCTGCCCGTTCGCAGGTTGTCGTAGCTGTCCCGTTCGAAGCCATCGGTTGAGTAGCGTCCCATGGAGCCATAAATGTCGAACGACATGTTCGTGACGGTGGAGGCAGAGAGTTCCAGTCGTCCGCCATCGAGGTCGAGCCTGGACGCATCCAGGGTGAATTGCACGACCTTGTTCATTTTGAAGAATGTGTTGTCGAACGCCAGCTTGAAACCGGCGTGGTCGTATCCTTGGTCGTTCCGCGAAATGAGAGCGATGCCTCGGATGTTCGACAGTGTTGGCCAGTCGGTTTGGAAAATCTTCCATGGCTGGGCAAAATCGTTGATAAGAACCAGGGCGTTGTCGCCCCCGCCACCGCGGACCTTGTCGGTTGGCGTCATGAAGCCGGGAAAGAAATAGAAATAGTCGTCTTCGCTTCCGCCGACGAAACGGTCGATACCCTCGGTGCCGGTAAATTCAGCCATTGCAAGCAGCCCCTTTATGCCAACGCGTTCTTTTTATGGGGTTATGCCGATGCGCAGGCACGCTATCCATTCAATGAATCGAGGGCAGTCCAAAACGTTACTCGATCAAGGGCTCCAGCGCTGTACGAAAGAGAGCTCTAGCCGCCGATCATACGGTGGCTAGAGGTAAAATTGCAGCGTGTTTTATGTCAAGGAAAAATTCAACCTTCGCGGGCCAACTACGCCCCGTCGAGCGGCTCCGTGCCCTGCGGCTTGCCGGCGCGGTCGAGGCGGATCTTTTCGATGCGGTTTTCGGCGGCCGACAGCAGCGTCTCGCAATGTTTCTTCAGCGCTTCGCCACGCTCGTAGATCTCGATCGAGCGGTCGAGCGGCACGTCGCCGCGCTCGAGGGCGGCGACGATCTTTTCCAGTTCCTCGACGGCCTGTTCGAAGGTGAGGGCCGAAACATCCGGGGCGGCAGGGGCGGGGTTGCTCATGGTCAGCCTCTCATCAGGCGGTAGATATGGGTGGCGGCGGATTCGGCCAGGCCCGTGAGGTCGTAGCCGCCTTCCAGCAGGCTGACCACCCGGTTGTTCGCCGATTTTTCGGAAAGTTCCATCAGCTTTGCCGTCGCCCAGTCGAAATCGTCGGCGACGAGGTTGATTTGCGCCAGCGGGTCGCGGTGATGCGCATCGAAGCCGGCGGAGATGATGATGATGTCGGGCTTGAAGTCCGCGACGCGCGGCAGCACGCGTGACCTGAAGGCCTCGCGAAAATGGTCGCTGCCGTCATTGGCGGAAAGCGGCGCGTTGACGATGTTGCCGGCGCCCGTCTCGTCCTTCGCGCCGCTGCCGGGATAGAGCGGCATCTGGTGCGTCGAGCAGAAAAGCACGGACCGGTCGTCGTAGAAAATGTCCTGCGTGCCATTGCCGTGGTGCACATCCCAGTCGACGATGGCGACGCGTTCGGCGCCGTGCGCCTTCTGCGCATGGCGGGCGGCGATGGCGGCATTGTTGAAGAAGCAGAAACCCATCGCCTTGTTGCGCTCGGCATGGTGGCCGGGCGGCCGGGCGGCGACGAAGGCATTGTCCGCCTTGCCGGAAAACACTGCGTCCACGGCGGCGATCGCACCGCCGATACCCGTCAGCGCTGCCTGGAAGCTGGCGGGGCTGGCATAGGTATCCGCCTCGACTTGGTTGATGTCCTCTTCGGGAATCGCCGACATCACCGCCCTGAGATGGCTTTCCGGATGGGCGAGCAGCACGAAATCCTCATTCGCCTGCGGGGCCTTTTCTCGCACGAGGGGCGCAAAGCGCTCATGTTCCAGGGCGAGATTGATCGCCCGGATGCGGTCCGATCGCTCCGGGTGGCCCTCAGGCGTGTGATGCTCGAGGAAGATCGGGTTCTCGAAGAGAAACGTCGTCATGGCCGGAAGCTACCCATTGCGGTTGGCGAGGTCCACGGGAAATGGGCCGATGTCCACCCTTTTCAACCGTCACGGCGCAAGGAGCAGTTTTCCGCTGCGCGCCGGATCGTCCTGCCGGGCAAGCGCTGCGACAAGCGCGGACAAGGCGAAAACCCTGTCGACGGCGGAACCGAGCACACCGGTGCGGATGCCGGAAAAGCTGCGTGCAAAGGCTGCCTCGATCTCGGCACGCGGGGCGGAATGCACCCAGTTGCGTAGCCAGAGGAAGGAAAAGGCGACGGCTTCACGGCGCCCGGCAACCAGCATCGGATCGAGTTGCAGGCCGGAGAGCGCACCATACTGGATGAAGGCACCACCGGTGCGGATGTGCCGGAACAGCGCATTGCCGGGCTCTCCGCCGACAGCATCGAGAACCGCGTCAAGCGGCGGTGAGGATTGCACGACGACATCGCCCGAAAAGCTTTCCTTCAGCCGGGCCGCGGTCGCGGCGCTGCGCACGAGGGCGACGGGCTGAAAACCGGCCTCCGCCAGCAGCACCAGCAGCATCTTGCCGATCGCCGAGGCGGCGGCGGTGACACCGATGCCCTGGCCGCGCGCGCTGCCGAAATGCGCCTGCACGGCATCGACCAGCCGGAAGGCCGTCAGCGGATTGACATAGGCCATGGCCGCCTGGTCGTCGGAAAGATCGTCGGGCACCGCAAAACACCGCTCAGCCGGGCGGACGAGATAGTCCTGCCACAGCCCGCTCGCGCCGATCGGCAGCACGCGCTGGCCGGGCGCAAGGCCGGTGACGCCCTCGCCAAGCCCAACGATTTCGCCGACACCCTCGAAGCCGGGCACGAAGGGCAGGGCGGTGCGGCTGCGATAGGCGCCGGCGACGGGAATGAGGTCGGAGGGGTTGATGGCCGCGCGCCGGATACGGATCTCCACCTCGCCGGGGCCGGGTGCGGACCGCTCCGTCTCTTCGAGGCCGATCACTTGCCGGGGATCGCCGAACGCTCTAACAACGGCACGAAGCATGGTTTATCCCGGGGGTCGACGTGGAACAGACGGCAGACATCACGGTGAGCGATATCAGGATACCCTTCCGCGATATAGACATGCACGGGCATATGCACAATGCCGCTTACTACGCCCATGCCGAAGCCGCCGTCGCCGGCCTCTGGCGGCATCGGCCGAATGGTGCGAACGATCCGGTCTATTTTGTCCGCAAATCCGGCTGCACCTTCCACCGTGGCCTCCGGCTCGACGATCTTGCCCGCCTGAAGGTCTCGGTCGCGCGCATCGGCGCGACCTCGTTGAGCTTCGCCGTCGCTATGTCCTGCGATGGCGCTCCGGTCGCCGATCTGGAGATTGTCTGGGTCGCCGTCGATCCGGCGACCCGCCAGCCCGTCAATGTGCCGCAGCCGGTGCGCGACTGGCTGAAATCATTCCTCGCCTGACGCCGTCTCGACCTGCAGCCAGCCCGGCCGGCAATCCTCGAACGAATGGTATTGCGGCGCCAGCGCCGGATCGGCCGGATCGTCGAAGCCGCCGATGAGCAGCGCCACTAGCGGCTCGTCGTCGATCGCGCCGATGGAGCTGCCGCAGGCCGGGCAGAAGGCGCGGCTGGAATAGTCGGAGGAGCGCCAGGTCGATGGTGTTCCGCCAGCACCCGTCCATTGCAGGCGCTCTGCGGGAAACTCCACCCAGGCGGCGGTCGGCGCGCCGGTATGCTGCTGGCAGAAGCGGCAGGAGCAGGTATGCGGCTTTTCCGCCGGCCCCGTCGCCTCGAAACGGACGGCGCCGCAAAGGCAGCCGCCGGAATAAATCTTGTCGCTCAAATCGTTCCTCCCATTTTTTGAAACAAGGTCGCAATACCCATGCCGCCGCCGATGCCCATCATGGCGAGTGCCCTGGTCCCGGCATCGGCCTCCCGCATCTGCGCGAAAAGCCGTGTGGCGAGGATCGCGCCGGACGCGCCATAGGGATGGCCGAGCGCCAGCGCCCCGCCGCCGCGGTTGACCGTTGCGGGATCGACCCCCAGCGCGTCGAGGCTTGCCAGCACCTGCGAGGCGAAGGCCTCGTTGAACTCGATGAACGGAATAGGCGCGACGTCGAGCCCTGGATTGCGCGCAACGAGTTTTTGCATCGCCGGCACCGGTCCAAGGCCGAGTAGGTTGGGGTCGACGCCTGTGACCGCACTGTCGATAATTTCCAGCAATACCGTCAGGCCTAGATTGCGCGCCTCGGCAAGCGAGGTGACCAGCACGACCGATGCGCCATCATTGACCGGGCAGGCATTGCCAGCCGTCACGGTGCCGTCCGGCCGGAAAACGGGTTTCAGCGCAGCCAGCTTTTCCAGCGAGGTGTTTTCACGCGGGCATTCGTCGCGGGAGACCATACCGGAGGGTGTTGCGATCGGCACGATCTCGCCGTCAAACTGGCCTGCCTTTGCGGCCGCGATGGCGCGGCGGTGGCTTTCCAGTGCGAAGGCATCTTGCCGCGCGCGGCTGATGCCGGCGTGCGCAGCGACATTCTCGGCGGCGATGCCCATGTCCGGATCGCCGACGGCATCCGGCGCCATGCGGGCGCGGCGCACCGGCTCCGGTTCACCGCCGGGCGTGGCGGGCGGGCGGAAGCGCAGATGCGCCCTGCTGCTGCTCTCCGTGCCGCCGGCAAGGTAGAAGCGGCCAGCGCCGGCCTGCACGAGCCGGGCCGCCAGCGCAATCGCCTCCAGCCCCGAGCCGCATTGCCGGTCTACCGTCATGCCCGGCACGCTGACCGGCAGACCTGCCTCCAGCGCGGCGAGGCGGGCGAGATTGCCCGCACTGTTGGCGGCATTGCCGAGAATGACATCATCCACGGCCTCGGGCGCAAGGCCCGTGTCCGTGAGGATCCGGCGGATGAGCGGCGCGGCAAGGCTCGCCGGCTCGAGGGCTGAAAGCGAACCGTTGACGCGGCCGATCGGCGTGCGAAACGCCGCGGCGATGACGGGAATGCGGCTGGGATCAGAAGAGCCGTTCGAGCGCATTGCTGCCCTCCACCACCCACTGCCGCACCGTCTTCGCCTCGACCTTGCCGGAGGGTGTCACCGGCATGGCGCGGCAAAGCCAGAGCCGCCGCGGCTGCTTGTAGCGTGGCAGCACTTCGGCCATCGCAGCGGTCAACATGTCCGGCGTCAGGCCCGCTCCGCCCGATTCGATGACGGCGACCAGCTCGCTGCCGAGATCGGCATGCTCGACACCGAAGACATGGGCGGCGCGAACATGCGGCAGGCCGAGGAGGGCTGCTTCCACTTCGGACGGATAGATATTGTTGCCGCCCGAAAGCACCATGCCGCCGGAGCGGCCGAGGAGATGCAGCCTGCCGTCCGCCTCGAGAAATCCAAGGTCGCCCACGGTGGCAAGGCTGCCGAAACGGGCAAGCCCCGCTCCGTCGCCAGCACCCAGATAGCCGGTGGCGACAAGCGGGCTTTCGACGAAGATGGTGCCGGTTTCGCCCGCGGGCAGCGCCTTGCCGGCGCCATCCAGAATGGAGAGCCGAACGCCGGGAAACGCCGTGCCGACGGCGGTGGAGGAGGCGGGATCGCCCGGCGCGGTGGCCGTGATGAAGCCGAGCTCCGAGGCTCCGTAATATTCGCGAAGCGCCGCCCCCGGAAATGTCTTGCCGCACAGCGCGTGGTCGGTAGCCGTCAGTTTGGCGCCGGCAATGGTGATCGTCGTCACCCCTTCCGCGCCGTCGCTCTCGCAAAGCCGGCGCAGCATCGTGGGCACGAGGACCAGGCGGCGCACGGCGTTGCCCCGGATGGTTTTTAGCGCCTCCGCGGCCTCGAAATGCCTGGCGGAATGGAAGGTACCGCCGGCAAGCAGCGTCTCCGTCATCGCGTAGAGCGCAAGGCCGTGGGCGAGGGGGCCGGGCGCATAGGTGCTCGTCGTTGCGTCGATCTCGAAGAAGGGCGCTCCGGTTGCGAGGCTGGTGCGCCAGGAGCGGCGATCGCGGATAATCGGCTTCGGGTCGGCCGTGGTGCCGGAAGTGAAGACGATCAGGAACGGATCGTCGTCATTGCCCTCCGGGAGCGGCGGCGCGACGAGGGAGGCTTCTTCGGCGATGGTTGCGCTGTTGCCAGCGTGTGGATTGCGGGCAAGAAGGGCAGGGCCGTCTGCGGTGACGATGAGATCGGGATCGAGCTTTTCGATCATCCGGCGGCGAACCGGTTCCGGCAGGTGCGGATCGATCAGGGCGGCGCAATTGTTGCCGGCCGTCGCTGCGGCGAAGGCGGCGGGAACGAGCGCGTGGTTTCCGATGACGATGGCGATGAGCCGGTTTTGCGGCCCGATCGTACTGCGGCCTTCAGGCGTCAGGTTGGAGAGCGCTGCGAAGAGACGCCGCGCCGTCGCAGTCAGTGCACGGTAGGAGAGAACCCGGTCCTCCAGATGGAAGGCCGGGTTCGTGGGATGGTTGGCGGCGTGCTGTTCGAGTGCGCCGGAAAGCGGCATGGGCTCAGGCTCAGGCGCGCTGCGGCAGGAGCGGATAACCTGCAAGCACGGCGCGGCCGGCCAGCATGGCGACAAACGCCTTGATGAGGTCGCCGGGAATGAAGACAAGCGATGCGAGGGCCGTTTGGAAAAATGCCTTGCCGCTCACATAGGCGAGCCACGGAATGCCGAAGAGGTAGACGACGGCGATGCCGCCGACGACGGACGCGCCCAGGAAGGCGAGAAACTGCGTAAGCTCACTCTGGTCTTCCCGAACGAAGCGCTCGGCGATCAGGCCGCAGACGAAGGCGCCGAAGACCCAGCCGACAAGGTAGCCGCCCGTCGGGCTTGCGAAAATGGCAAGGCCACCGCGGCCGCCGGAGAGGACCGGCAGGCCGATCGCCACGAGCAGCAGGACGAGCAGCACGGCGCCAGCACCGCGCTTGGCGCCGAGGATGCAGCCGGCCAGCATGACGCCGAGCGACTGCGCGGTGATCGGCACCGGTATGAAACCGAGCGTGATCGGCGGCAGCAGGCCCAGCACCACGATGATCGCGGCGAAGAGGGCGACGAGGACGATGTCTCTGGTGGTCATGTCGAGGTTCCCGGATGGACAAAATTGGGTTGGCATTTAGTGCCGCCGAAAACCGCGGGCGTCAATCGCCATGGCGATCGTATCCGCATCCTTCAGCGTCAGGATGATGAGCGGTGTCAGTGTGGAAAGCGGTCGCACCGGCAGGCCGCGCGCCCTGTGCGCGTCGGCGATATCCTGATAGCGCGCAAAAATCTCGGGAACGAAACGGATGACGAGGCCGACGGCAAGGCTGACATCCGCCGCCCGCACGAAACCGAATCGCTCCAGCGGCGTGATGAGCCGGGTGATCTCGTCCATGAAGGCGGAAATGCCCGTCGTCGCGGTGACGGCGGCGGCCAGCAGCACCAGCGTGGACAGGCGGCAAAACACGACGAGCGCCTCGTGCAGCGAATGAAAGAGATAGTTCGCCACTGCGACGATCAGCACCGTGAACAGCACGAACCGTGTGCGCCGCGCTGCTTCCCGGATGCCGATGCCGGTCGACAGATAGAGCCCTGCAGCCAGCGCGAGCGCGGGTACGAGAAGGCGCAGGTCCGAGGTAACGAACAGCACGATGGCCGCGACGAAAAGCACAATCAGCTTGCCGCGCACGGGCATGCGATGCAGCAGCGAGGTGCCCTCGATGTCGAGCCCGTTCAGCATGCGGCGATCTCCCGGTAGGCGCGGATTGCCGCGGCCGGGTCGCTGTCTGCGGCAAGCCGCCCTTCGTGGAAGACCAGCACCCGGTCGAAGCCTTCGAGTAGCGCAAGGTCGTGCGTGATCACGAGCACCTGCTCCGGCAGGCCTTCGATGGTGCGCGCGATGAGCGCGCGGTTCTTCAGGTCGAGCTGGTTGGTCGGCTCGTCGAGGATCAGAAGCTCCGGGCCGGTGACGAGCACGCTTGCAATGGCGCCAAGCTGCGTTTCTCCGCCGGAAAGCTCATGGACACGCCGGCGCGCCAGGTGCGAAATGCCGAAACGCGCAAGCACCGCCTCGGTCTTCTCCGCGATCTCGACCTTGCCGAAGCCGCGATTCTTCAGGCCGAAGGCGATGTCTTCGGAGAGGATCGGCAGGATCATCTGGTGCTGCGGGTTCTGGAAGATGAAGCCGGTTTTTCCGCGCGCGGCAACCTCGTCCGCCATCGTATCGAGCCCGCCCACCGTCACTGTGCCGGTCGTCGGTTTGACGAGGCCGTTGATCAGCCGCGCCATGGTCGTCTTGCCGGAACCGTTGAGGCCCACGACACCGATGCGCTGCTCGGCAAGCCGTAAATCCAGCGGCTGGAGCGCGGTGCGTCCGGCATAGCTCACCGTGGCGGCAGAGAAAACGATGTCCAAGAGCGGGGTCCCGGTTCGCAGATGGGTGGTGGACCTATAAGCAATTCCAAGGGAAGTGCGAAGCGCTTTTGTGTCGGTGCCTGCAATAATGTTGAACAATCGACGGAAAATGTTGAAGGAGCTTGTATCTGCCTGATGTCCGCCGACAGAAAATGATTGGAACAAAACAGGAATATGTGTCTATCATCCAGCCATGACGATTCTGCTTTCCAATGCCGAGGCCCGGCGCATCTTCCTCGCCCGCCAGGGCCTCAGCGGACCACCCGGTCGCCTGCTCGGCAAGGCAGGGCTGTTGCAGCTCATCCACGATATCGGCTTCGTGCAGGTGGACAGCATCGCCACCGTCGAGCGCGCACATCACCAGATCCTCTTCTCGCGCAACCAGACATACCGGCGCGAGCACCTGACGGAATTGCTGGAGACGGATGGCGAGCTCTTCGAGCACTGGACGCACGATGCCTCCATCATCCCGAGTGAATTCTACCGCTATTGGAAACATCGTTTCCGCCGCAAGGAAGCGTCGATCCTGGAACGGTGGCGCAGGTGGCAGGGCGAGGGTTTTGACGCAACATTCGAGGAAACCTATGAGCGCATCGCCTCCGGTGGGCCTGTCCTATCGCGCGATCTGAAGACGGACGAGCACAAGTCCGGCGGCTGGTGGAACTGGCATCCGAACAAGACGGCGCTCGAATTTCTCTGGCACACCGGCAGGTTGGCGATCGCCCGGCGCGAAAATTTCCAAAAGGTTTATGACCTTACCGAGCGCGTCGTGCCGGCGCATCACCATGAGCCGGATGTCGAACACGACGCCTTCGTCGACTGGGCCTGCCGCAGCGCGCTGACAAGACTGGGCTTTGCCACCCATGGCGAGCTTGCCGCCTTTTGGGCGCTGATCTCGCCGGAGGAGGCGAAAGCCTGGGTGGAAACGCACCGCGACGAATTGTGCCCCGTCGCCATCGAAACGGCGGATGGCGACAAGCCGCGTGCCTCCCATGCCTTCGCCGACTTTCCGCAAAACCTCGGCGATATCCCCGAGCCGCCCGCTCGGCTGCGCGTGCTCTCGCCCTTCGATCCGCTGATCCGTGACCGCAATCGCACGGAACGGCTGTTCGGCTACTTCTATCGCATCGAAGTCTTCGTGCCGGAGCCGAAGCGGCAATACGGCTACTACGTCTTCCCGCTGCTCGAAGGCGACCGCCTCGTCGGCCGCATCGACATGAAGGCCGACCGCAAGGCCGGCACGCTCGACGTCAAGCGGCTGTGGTGGGAGCCGAAGGTCCGCGCCTCGGCGGGGCGGCTGGAGAAGCTGGAGGCCGAGCTGGCCCGTCTGGCGAAGTTCTCGGGCGTGGAGGAGGTGCGGTATCTCGATGGGTGGCGAGGTGAGGTCGGTTAGCCATTTTGCGGGTTCGGCCGTTTGATCTCACGTGTTCTTCTTTTTGAGAAGATTGAGAAGCGGGGGAGGGATATCCCGATTTTCCTCACGAAGCGCTCTCGCAAACTGTTCCATCGGGCCGGGCGCGATGCGTGCCAACACGGAATAGTTCTTCTGACGCGCCAGATTTAGCGTGATGGTGTATCCGCTGCCCTTTACCACAAGCGAGTGCGCATCGCGTCCATGTCGTCTTCCGGAACGCTTGTAGGTGAGTTTGGCCAGATCGAGCGGTATTCTTTTCGTGTATGTCGTGGTTGTGCGACAACCACTCTCGACAAGCGCCGAACCATCCGTGGAAAATCGTGAGACACTTGGCACCATCGCAGCTCCGAGCGCCATGATGAAAAGCAAGATTGGCCCAAAGACGATCGCGGCCCGGCCTTTAATCCAGCCGTAGTTAGGCGACGGTTTTCCTCGCGTCCAGTTTTTAACGTGATGCGAAAAAATGATGAGCATTCCGAGAAAAACAAAACCGGCGATCTGAAAAATAGGGATGATCACCATCCGGGAGCCGCAAGACAAATCGCTCCAGAGGCTCTCTTCTAGTACAGTCAATGAATGCTCCCCAGGCGAATGCGAGGGGAACATAGGCAAAAATCATACAACTTCCGGTAACGGATTCCGTAAAATTGTCTGTGTGCCGCTCGGCTCTACGCCGAGACCGGCCGTCCGCCGAAGGCACCCCTGGCGCTTTCCGTCAGCGCCCGGAATTTCTCCGATGCGCCGGCGAGCTTTGCGTCCCATTCCGGGTCCGGCACCTGGCCGCGGATCGTGTCGAAATAGACGGCCATCAGCGCGGTGATCGCGAAGGGCTCCAGCACGGCTGCCTTGAAGGCCCAGGCGAAGACGATCGCGATGATGAAGCTGTAGCCGGCGATCTCGCCGGGGAAGACGTAGAGGATGGCAGCCGCCGGCGCGAGGGCCAGCAGGAACACGCCGATCGAGAGGACCCACAGGAAGATGGAGAGCCAGACGGCGTTCTTCACCATCTTCAGCCCGTTCTGCGCATAGAGCACGAGGCCGCGGCGCGAACTTTCCCAGGCATTGTCGCTTTTGGTGCGGATGTTGTAGCCGAGGATGATTTCGTCGACATAGGTCAGCGACAGGCGGATGACCGTATTGGCAAAGCGCGCGATGCCGTCGAGGCCCGGGATTGGCAGGAAGGCGGCAACACCGCCGATGAGCCCGGTGATGGCGGCGATGACGCCCTTGATGAGCTGGTCGAGCGCAAAAAGCATGTTCGCCTCGCCGAAGCGGGCGGCGACGATCTCGCGGCCGTAGGCAACCTGCCCCTTGCCGTCCGGCAGGGCCTCGCCGTCGATCAGCTTGACGATGACGGCGATATGCGCGGTCTTGACCATGTAGAGCAGCCATTCCCGCGCCCAGTAGACGGCCGTGCCGACCAGCCCCATGCCGAAGAACCCGCCCCAGACCGCAAAGGATTCCGGGCTATCGCTGACAGAGCCCACGCCATAGCCGATACCGGCACCCACCCCCGTTGCCAGGATGAAGGCAAGCGTGATCGAGAAGTAGATCACCATCCGGGTCACGACGAAGGGCATGGTCTTCAGCAGAATGCCGATGGTCTTGCCGATGCTGAAATCCCACATGCCTTTATCGCCCCCAAATGAAATCCCGCGATCCCCGATCGTCGCGTGAAGTGCAAACGTTTTGGGGACGCGGGATATTCGGGCGCTATGAGGCGATCAGCAGAGGTCCGTCGCGCTGATCTGGATGCCGAACCCTTCGAGGCCGACATAGTGGCGCTCGCGGGAGGCCAGCAGGCGGATCGAGGTGATGCCGAGATCCTTGAGGATCTGCGCGCCCAGACCGATTTCCAGCCATTCGCTTTCGCGCGCCTGCGCTTCGTCGTGGCCTTCGCCCTCATGCTTGCTTCTGCGGGCGGTCTGCGAGGCGCCGACGCCGACCGAGCCCTCGCGCAGGTAGACGATGACGCCCCGGCCTTCGCCGGCAATGCGCTTCATGATGCCATCGATCTGGCGGTCCGCGCCGAAAACGTCGCCGCCGACATTTTCGAGATGCAGGCGCACCGGAATGTCGACACCGTCGCGGATGTCGCCGAAGACGACGGCGAGGTGGTGCATCGGGTCCCAGGGCAGGGTGTAGGTCATCGCCTTGGCCCGGCCGTAGGGCGTGTCGATGGTGAAGCTGTCGACCTGTTCGATCAGCGTTTCCTTGCGCTGGCGATAGGCGATGAGGTCGGCGACGGAGACTTGCTTCAGGCCATGCGTCTCGGCAAAGCTCGCCACCTGTGGACCGCGCATCACCGTGCCGTCATCGTTGACGAGTTCGCTGATCACGCCGATCGGCGGCAGGCTCGCAAGCTTGCAAAGATCGACGGCGGCTTCCGTATGGCCCGAACGCATCAGCACGCCGCCCTCGCGGGCGACGAGCGGGAAGATGTGGCCGGGGCGCACGAAATCCGTCGGTCCGACATTCGGATTGGCGAGGTTGCGCACCGTCAACGTGCGGTCGTCGGCGGAAATGCCGGTGGTCGTGCCATGCTTGAAATCGACGGAAACGGTGAAGGCGGTGGTGTGCGCCGAGTCGTTTTCCGCCACCATGGCGTTGAGGTTGAGGCGCTTGGCCTCCTCGCGCGGCATCGGCGTGCAGACGATGCCGGAGGTGTGGCGCACGATGAAGGCCATCTTTTCCGGCGTGCAATGCACGGCCGCGACGATCAGGTCGCCCTCGTTCTCGCGGCCGTCGTCATCCATGACGACGACGATTTCGCCGGCCTCGAAGGCGCGGATGGCATCGACGACACGCTTCTGGTCGTAGCTCATGGCAGGCTCCTATTTAAGACGGCCGGTTTGGCCCCGGTCGCGCAAGTAGTGATCGGCAACGGCGCAGGCAACCATGGCCTCGCCGATCGGCACGGCACGGATGCCGACGCAGGGATCGTGCCGACCCTTGGTGCGCAGGTCGACATTGTTGCCGTCGGCGTCGATCGAGCGGCGCTCGGTGAGAATGGAGGAGGTCGGCTTGATGGCAAAGCGGGCGATCACCGGCTGGCCGGTGGAGATACCGCCCAGGATGCCGCCGGCATGGTTGGACAGGAAGATCGGGTTGCCGTCATTGCCCATGCGCATCTCGTCGGCGTTTTCTTCGCCGCTCAGTTCGGCGGAGGCAAACCCGTCGCCGATCTCGACGCCCTTCACGGCGTTGATCGACATCAGGAGCGAGGCGATGTCCTGGTCGAGCTTGCCGTAGATCGGCGCGCCGATGCCGGCCGGCACGCCTTCGGCGACGACTTCCACGACGGCGCCGATGGACGAGCCGGCCTTGCGGACGCTGTCGAGATACGCTTCCCAGACGGGAACGATGGCGGGGTCGGGCGCGAAGAACGGGTTGTTGTTGACCTCGTTCCAGTCCCAGTTGTTGCGGTCGATCTTGTGCTTGCCGATCTGCACCAGTGCTGCGCGGACAGTGAGGCCCGGCACCACCTTGCGGGCAAGCCCGCCGGCAGCGACGCGCGCCGCCGTCTCGCGCGCCGAGGAGCGGCCGCCGCCGCGATAGTCGCGGATGCCGTATTTGGTGTCATAGGTGTAGTCGGCGTGGCCGGGGCGATACTGCCGTGCGATCTCGCCATAATCCTTGGAGCGCTGGTCGGTGTTCTCGATCATCATGGAGACCGGCGTACCGGTGGTGATCATCGTCTCGCCGTCCTCGTCCATCATCACGCCGGAGAGTACCTTGACGAGGTCGTCCTCACGGCGCTGCGTCACGAAACGCGACTGGCCGGGTTTGCGCTTGTCGAGCCAGGCTTGGATTTCGGCGAGCGTGAAACGGATGCCGGGCGGGCAGCCGTCCACCACGCAGCCAAGCGCGATGCCATGGCTTTCGCCCCAGGTGGTGACGCGGAAAAGATGACCGAAAGTGTTGTGCGACATGAGCGGAACCGGACCCGATAGAAGTGGTCCCTCTCTTAGTGGAAAAGAGAGGGGTGGGACAAGGGTTTCGCATGCGGCGTTGGCGTTTGTCCCAGCGGGCGTACCTCAAGCTCCGCTACGCCCTCAAAAGGTTGGGCGAATAGGTGCCGTCGTCCTTGTCTGCGTCGCGGCGCTCCTGAAGCCAGATGATGAACTGCGTCATCGACGTCGTCGTCTGGTCGCCATTCTTTCCGAAGAATGCGAATTCTTCTGTGCGGCCGCTGTGTCTCACATGAGCAAAAAGCTCGATTTGTTGTTCGACCTGGTCGTCGCTCAGGGCGGTGATATCGGCCTTGCCGATCGCTTCGCGTATCTTTGCGTCCGTGAAATCTTTGGATCTGTCGGGCGGGAGTAAATACTGCCCTGATTTTCGCATCTCTGACGTTTTAATTGCGCGGGCTACACTCTCTCGAGCCTCCGGTGGAAGTTCATCGAGAGTGCGGACAGCCGATGCTGGTGGAGTTCTCCAGTTCGAGAAATCTGAAATCTTTGGGCCAGATCTGTGCCGATCAAGCTCCGCCATAATGTTCGGGCCTATGGTGCTCGCATTCAACATATGGAGTTCCCGTAGATTGTGGGTTCGTGATGTCGATTCCAGCATAGCGCGAAATCCTTACATATGGTTACCAAAGGATTTAGGCGGCAGGATCAGCATGGCGGCATAAACGAAGCTCTCGAAGGGACCCTGCCCGACGAGAGGGGAAGCCGTCGATTGAAGGAAGAGACCTAAGACGCCAGTTTCCAGCGCATCTCGGTGCCGAAGGCCAGGAACGCATCGCGCGATAGCGGCTTGGCGAAGGCGTAGCCCTGCAAGAGGTCGCAGCCGAGCAGGCCGAGCATCTCGGCGTGTTCCATGGTCTCGACGCCTTCGGCCACGATCTCGATATTGAGCGAGCGGCCGATCTCGATGATCGAGCGCACCAGCGCCTGTTCGTCGCGCGAGGACAGGATGGGCGCGACGAGTTGGCGGTCGATCTTCAGGCGCTTCGGTTTCAGCTTCAAGAGGCTGACGATCGAAGTATGGCCGGTGCCGAAATCGTCGATCTCGATGTCGATACCGAGCGCCTTGATGCGCTCGAGATTGGAGAGAACGATATCGTCGCTCTCGTCGAGGAAGATCGATTCGACCAGTTCGAAGGCGATCTGGCCCGGCTGGATGGAAAGGCCGGTGAGACTGTCGATCAGGCTTTCGTCACGTAGGCGTTTGGCGGAGACGTTGACCGAGATCTTCGGCATGATCAGGCCCCGCGCCGCCCAGCGGGCACAATCGAGCAGCGCCTTTTCCAGCACGATGCGGTCGAGCGTCGCCATGACGTTGAGGTCTTCGGCGATCTTCAGGAAGCGATCGGGTGTGAGCAGGCCGTCGCGCGGATGGTTCCAGCGGATGAGTGCCTCGGCACCCGCGAGCTTCAGCGTGCCGGCATCGATCTGCGGCTGGTAGTAGGGAACGAATTCGTTGTTCTCGATGCCGGACAGAATGTCGTCGGCGATGCGCTTGTTCGAGATGATTTCTGCTTGCAGCGCCTGCGTGAAGAATTCGTGCCGGTTGCGCCCCATCGCCTTGGCGCGGTAGAGCGCGATGTCTGCATTCACCAGCAGCTTGGCGGTGTCGACCGCCCGGCCTTCGGCGAGCGCAATGCCGATGCTGACGCCGAAGCGGCAGAGATGGCCTTCATACTCGACGGGCTGCTGCATCAGCGTGATGATGCGGCGCGACAATCCGCTGAGATAGGCCTCGTCCGTGGTATCGGCCACCACCACGACAAATTCGTCGCCGCCGATGCGGGCAACAAGGTCACCCTCGCGCACCGAGGCGCGCAGCACCTGCGAGGCATGCACGAGCAGCGCATCGCCGGCTGCATGGCCGAGCGTGTCGTTGATCTGCTTGAAGCGGTCGAGGTCGATATGGAGGATGCCGACGCGCACGTCCGTGGTCATGCTGAGTGCGGCGATGGCGGTCAGTTCGTCGTCGAGCTTGCGACGGTTGCCAAGGCTGGTCAGCGGGTCGTGCAGGGCGTTGTGCTCGATGCGGACCTTCGCCTGTTCGAGTTCCAGGTTCTTGGCGTCTGTCTGCGTCTTGGCGGCCTTGAGATGTTCGCGCAGCACGACGTCCTCGGTGACGTCGAAGGCGAGGCCGATAAGCCTGCGGGTGGCGCCATGACCATAGTGGATCTTGCCGACGGAACGCACATGGCGGATTTCCCCGCCGGGCAGAACGACACGCGCCTCGTGCACATAGGGCAGGTCCTGCGCGATGCAGCGTTCGACGTTCTCGATGATCGCCGCCCGGTCATCCGGGTGCATGGCACCAAGCCAGGCTTCCTGCGTAACGATGCCATCGGTGAAGGTCAGCCCATAGAGCTGATGCATGCGGGGGTCCCAGAAGGTCCGGCCGCGGTTCAGGTCGGCTTCCCACAGGCCGCACTGGTAGGAATCGAGCGCGAGGTCGAGGCGGCGGGTCGTCTGCTCCAGCTCGGTATTCTGCAGCTCGGAGCGCTCCTTGGCCTCCTTGAGGCGGGCGGTCATCTGCACGTCGCTGGTGACGTCGAAGGCGAGGCCGACGAGCTTGCGGCGGCCGTCCTGCCCGACATGGAGCTTGCCGACCGACTGCACATGGCGGATCGTCCCATCGGGGTGAACCACCCGTGAGGTGCGCATGTAGGGCACGTTTTCGCGGATGGTCTGGTCGGCCTTGCCTTCCGCCTCCTCCCGGTCGTCGGGATGGATGGCGTTGATCCAGGTGTCGTGCGTGATGCGGCTTCCCGTGTTGGTGACGCCGTAGAGCTGGTGCATGCGCTCGTCCCACAGGGTAAGCCCATCCTCCAGATCGGCCTCCCAGAGGCCGCATTCATAGGAATCGAGCGCCAGGTCGAGGCGCTGCGTCAGCTTGGCAAGCTCGGCGTTCTGGATGTCGGCCTGTTCCTTGGCCGTCTTCAGGGCCTGGTTGAGCAGCACGTCCTCGGTGACGTCCCAGCTGATTCCGGTCAGCTTGTCTTCGCCGTTCGGGCCGGCGAGGCGCGAGCCGACGTTGCGGATATAGTGCCAGCTACCGTCCGGCATGAGGATGCGGTATTGCGACTTGTATTCGCTGCCGCCGGCGCAGATCAGGTCCATCTGGGCCTTGGCGGTGGCGACGTCGTCCGGGTGGAGAACCGAGCGCCATTCGTGATCGTTCGGCGTCGCTTCTTCCGAGAAGCCATGCAGGCGGTGCATCTGGGCGTCCCAGTTGCGCGCGCCGGTTGCAAGCTCGATTTCCCAGATGCCGATCTTGGACGCGTCAAGCGCAATGTCGAGACGTTGCGAGAGCGACTTCACCTGCCGTTCGCGTGCCCTGAGCCGGGCAATGTTGCGCTGGCGCTCGCTGACAAGGCCGCCGGTCAGGAAGATCGGTACGATGATGATGAGGGCGGCGGCGATGATGATGAGCCGGATCTGCGTCAGGTTTTCCGGCGGATGATGCCAGCCCTTCGCCGGAATGGCGGCCAGTTCCCAGCGGCCGCCTGGAAAATCCAGCACCTGGACGATGGGTGTGCTTTCAAAAATCTCGGCATCGCCGAAGAAGGGGTCGACGATGTTGTCCGGCACGCTGACATCGCGGATGGCCAGTTGGATATCGGCGGAGTGCGCTGAAAAGCCCGGCGGGTTGTGCCGGTCGGGATCGATGAGGCCGGCATCGGTGAAGAGCTTGCGCTCGTCTATCACCCCGTCGATGTAACCCCAGAAGTAAGGTCGGGCGTCGACATTGGTGAAGACCGGCATGAAGAGGTTGAAGCCGCGCCCGCCCTTGGCGAATTCCACCGGCCCGAACATCAGCGGGCGCCCGCGCGAGCGATCGGTCTGGGCGGCCATGCGGAAGGAGTTGAAGCGGCTGAAATTGGTGCCGAGATAATGCTGGTTGCCATCGAGCGGGAAGGCCTGCGTGACCTTGCCGCCCGGTGCGACGCCGACACGGCGGAAATGGGTGTTCTGCAGCATCAGCTTGCGGGCGAAGACGTTGAACTGCAGCGTCGCCTGCTCCGGGGCCACGGCGAACATGTTGGCGACGCTCCGCAGCGCCGCCACATTGCTGTTCACCTCGCTCTGCAGACGGGCGCCGACGAGTGCGAGGTCGCCCGCGACATGGTTCTGCAGCTCGTTGCGGTAAATGTTCGCGTTCTGCCGCTCGTAGATGATGCCAGCCGTCAGGATGACGCAGCCGGCAATCGCCGCCGGAACGAGCGACGGCCGCGCCCATTCTGCAATGGACGCCAGATGGCGGCGAAGGGCGGCAGGCAGGTGCAAAAGACAGTTCCCGTTTGTTGCAAAACGGTACGGCTTGTTTCCTTAAAATTGCATTTATAAGCAGCTGAAATACTTGCATTTCCGCTCGACAAGGCGCGGCTGCGCCGCATTTGTCCGACAATCCGGGGGATGAGCGCTTCGCCCGCCTTGATTCACGGGGCCTTTCCGGCCATCCATTTCACACGACCGCGGGGGCGGGCAAATTTCGCCATATTTGGGGGGCATCTGATGGCCAGCAAAAAGACCGATTCATTTCCAGGGATTCGCACGATGCGCCTTCTGATCGCCGCGCTGATGGCTATGGCTGTTTTCCTCTCGCCACTGACTGCATCGGCAGAAAGCGCCGACGTCGAGGCCACCATCACGAACGTCGATACGACGAACCTCAGCCTGTCGCTGGACGACGGCAAGAAGTACCAGGCGCCGGAAGAGTTCAATTTCGAAGGGCTGACGCCGGGCGTGAAGGTGCTGGTGTTCTACACCGAAGTGGATGGCAAGCGCGTCATCAACGACCTCGAAATCATCCAGTAGGATTTAATCGCTCGTCAGAGCCAGTGCATGCCGGTCGCGTCGATGCGCAGCAGCCGGTCCTGATGGATCGGCGTGTTGGCTGCCTCTTCCTCACCCATGCCATGCAGGCGGAAGGCCGCGCGGAACACGCCGCCATGGCTGACGCAAACGGTCGGCTGGCGCACGTCGGCAAGCCATGAGGCAATGCGCCAGGAGAGGATCTCGTAACTCTCGGCATCGTCGCCCGGCGGTATGAAGTTCCACTTCGCGTGGCGGCGCTCCTCGACGCGCTCCGGCGCCTGCGCTGCAAGTTCGGGCAGGGTATGGCCTTCCCAGTCGCCGAAGGAGACTTCGACGAGGCGCGGATCGGTGCGGTAGGCGAGGGGATCGAGGCCCATGGCACGGCGCAGGATCTCCATCGTCTCGCGCGTGCGCCCAAGCGGGCTTGCCACGAAATCGAAATCGGAAACCGTCTTGCCGAGAATGCCCTTGAGGGCCGTGCCGTTACCGGCCGCCTGCTTGCGGCCGGTGTCGTTCAGCGGGATGTCCTTCTGCCCTTGCAGCCTGCCCTCTGCATTCCACGCGGTCTGGCCGTGTCGGATCATGTAGATAAGCAAGGCAGAAGGTCCCGCGGTCCGTTTAATCCTTGGCGACGGAAATGTCCGGCGCGTCCACGGCCTTCATGCCGACGACATGGTAGCCGCTGTCGGCATGGTGCGTTTCGCCGGTCACCGAGCGCGACAGGTCGGACAGCATGTAGAGGCCGACATCGCCCACTTCCTCGATGGTGACGGTACGGCGCAGCGGCGCGTTGTACTCGTTCCACTTGAGGATATAGCGGAAGTCGCCGATGCCGGCGGCCGCGAGCGTCTTGATCGGGCCGGCCGAAATGGCATTGACGCGGATGTTCTTCGGGCCGAGGTCGACGGCGAGGTATTTCACGCTCGCCTCGAGTGCAGCCTTGGCAACGCCCATGACGTTGTAGTTCGGCATGACCTTTTCCGCGCCGTAATAGGTCAGCGTCAGCATCGAGCCGCCGTCGGTCATCAGCTTTTCCGCACGGCGGGCGACCGACGTGAAGGAATAGACCGAGATCTGCATCGTCTTGGCGAAGTTGCCCGGCGTCGTGTCGACGTAGCGGCCGGTCAGCTCGTCCTTGTCGGAAAAGCCGATGGCGTGCACGATGAAGTCGATCTTGCCCCACATCTTCTCGACATTGTCGAAGACCGCATCGATCGACGCTTCGTCGGAAACATCGCAATCACCCGCCAGCACGGCGCCGATTTCGGCAGCCAGCGGCTCGACGCGCTTCTTCAGCGCATCGCCCTGATAGGTGAAGGCGATCTCGGCGCCCTGTGCGTGGATAGCCTTGGCGATGCCCCAGGCGATGGAACGGTTGTTGGCGACGCCCATGATGACGCCGCGCTTGCCCTTCATCAGACCAGATGCCTGAACCATGGTTTGCCCCCTGAACTTAAAGTCGAAACTGCCTATGGCATAGGCGGCACGGTGGTTCAAGCGCGGGAGGCTTCAGGAACTGTTAGCACACGTAACAATGGGTGCATGTTTTACCGAAGCGTCACAAAAGGCTTAAAGATAAAGGCCTTCGCGCAGCGAACGCATGAGATCGATCATCTTGGCGTCCGGCTTTTCCCACAGCAGAAGGCGGATTTCGGCGATGAGATCGCCGCGCTCGCCGTTTTCCTTGACGAGGCCTTCGCCCGCAATGGTGATCTTCTGGTCGGAACCCGACCAGGCCGGCACCGTCACGGGAAGCGACCCGAGAGGGCCCTCGATCGTCGTCTCGCAGCCGAGCACGGCGTTTTCGATGGTGATCGGCAGGTCCACCTTCAGGTCGAAGCCATCGACGCGGAAGCGGCCCGGCGCCACGCGCACGGTGATGATCGCATCGCCACGTCTCAGGTTTTCCAGGCGATAGCCCGCTTCCCGGAGGCGGATCACCTGGCCGTCGGTCGAGCCGGCGCCGATCGGCACGCGCAATGTCTGCCCGTCCGGTGTTTCGAGCGTCTGGCGCACCCGGTTCAGGATATCCTCGACCGTGACGGTGACGTCGGCGACGAGATCCGGGGCCTTCTCCACCTTGGCGCGGCTGCCGCGAATGCGGCGGATGATGGCGGAGATGATCGCTGCCGCGGGCGCGGCGGCGCGCGCCGGCGCCGTCTCGTCCAGCGGGGTGTCGCCTGCGGCCTTGCGCGCGTCCTGTGCGGTGGCGGCGGTCGGCTGCTGAGCCTGCGGCTGCGGGCGGGCCTCCGGTTTGGCTTCCGCCGGCTGGCCGCGGGAATCGACGCCGAAGATGCGGGCGATCATGTCTTCCGCGCCTTCGTCCGCCATGCGCGGCGGGGCTTCGGCCTGGGCCTTGCGCTCGGCCTGCTGGCGACGCATCTGCTCCATGCGGCGAAGCTCGGCCTCGCGCTGTTGGCGGTCGTAGCGGCTGCGCTTGTCCGGGTCGCGCAACAGGTCGTAGGCCCGGCCGGCCTCGGTGAAGCGCACGGTTGCGTTGGGGTCGTCGTGATTCTGGTCGGGATGCACCGCTTTTGCGACCGAGCGCCAGGCGGCCTTGATTTCATCTTGTCCGGCGCTTCGCTTCACGCCGAGCACTGAATAGGGGTCACGCATAACTTCCACCCGTTGACGTTTTGCCGATCACGATAGCGAGCAACGTCCTAATCACTGGTTACGGGTCAGGGTTGAGAAATCGCAAAGATTTCGCGCAAGCCCCGGGAGGTGCCCTCAGCCCTGCAGGTCGAAGGCGAGCAGCATCCATTCGCCGGAACTGCCAAGGCAGGTGCGGCCGGTATAATTGGCGATGCCCTGGTAGGAATGCCTGGTCGTCACGAAGTCGCGGCAGGTGCGTCCCGTCGTGTCGCGGTTTTCGGCGATGGTGCTGATCACGCCGGCGCTGCCCGAAGCGGAGTTAGCCCAGGGAATGGCGCTGCCGGCGGTGCGCGCAAGATCGGCGGAGGAGACGGCGTTGCGCACGGTGATCTCGTCGGTCAACCGCTCCGCGCTGTTCGGCACGGCACTGGTGCGCACGGTATCAACCTTGTCGTCAAACAGGTCGAGGCCACTCATGCAGCCGGATACGAGCGCACCGGACATCATCACGATAACGATCGCAAGGCAGCGCGCCCAGTATGGCTTTGTCTCCGGTCGCGACTTTGCTATGACGTCCACTCCATCCTGCTTCATGCAGCCAATAGATCGGCATTGAATCGAATATGAGCGAAAACGCGTTAACAAGCGGTGACTTCACCGAGGAAAACGAACCTTATTCCCTGTTCGGCACCTGGCTGGAAGAGGCCGGAAAGACCGAGCCGAACGATGCGAGCGCGCTGTCGCTGGCAACCGTCGACGAAACCGGATTGCCCAACGTCCGCATGGTCCTGCTCAAGGGATTCGACGAGCGCGGCTTCGTTTTCTACACGAATTTCGAAAGCCGAAAGGGCGAGGAACTGCTCTCCGCCCGCAAGGCCGCCATGTGCTTCCACTGGAAATCGCTGCGCCGCCAGGTGCGCATTCGCGGCGATGTGGAGATCGTCACCGACGCCGAGGCCGATGAATATTACGCCTCGCGCCCGCGCGGCAGCCGCATCGGCGCCTGGGCGTCGAAACAGTCCCGCCCGCTCGAAAGTCGTTTCGCTCTGGAAAAGGCTGTCGCCGAATACACCGCACGCTACGCGATCGGCAACATCCCCCGCCCGCCATACTGGTCCGGCTTCCGGATAAAGCCTGTCTCGATCGAGTTCTGGCACGACCGCGCCTTCCGCCTGCACGACCGCGTGGAATTCCGCCGTACCGAAGACGGCAAGGGCTGGACGAAGGTCCGGATGTATCCGTAACGATTAGCGTCGGTAGACGGACTTTCGGTCACCGATGCGGACGATGAAGATCGTGACGACCGAGTCCTCGATCCGTGCGATCACGCGATAGTCTCCGACGCGGTACTTCCAAAATTCTCCTAGTTCGGAGCCCTTCAAGGCTTCGCCAATGGCGCGCGGATTGTCGAGAGAAGCGACGCGGTCGTGCAGGAAGCGGAGAATGCGCTGGGTAGCGACGGCGCCAAGTCTGGCAAATTCCTTGTCCGCACCTGGGTGGAATTCAATTTTCCACGCCATGCGCCTTCATCATGTCCGCGAGAGAAACGGTGGCTGCCTGCCCGCTGCGCAGTTCTTCGAGGCGCTGCTCGGCGAGAGCGAGGTCTTCCAGATCGTCCAGGTGTTCGATGATGGCGTCCAAGGCATGCTCGCTTTTGCTGCGTCCGGTTTTCCGGGCGAGCTCCTCAAGGCGCTTTTCGATCTCGGCGGGCAGGCGAAGGGCAAGCATTGAACGGGTCTCCATGGTCCCTGATATATACCACAGTGGAGCCAGCGGCCAAAGCCTAGCGCCGCAGCAGCCGGAACGGGATGCCGGAGGCCAGTGCGCCGACATATTTCGGTTTCTGGTAGAGCCCGTTCAGCGAGATGCGGGGGAGCGTCGTCGGCGCGTCGAAGGAGCGGGGCGAGAGCGTGCCGGGTTCCGTCGTCACCGCGAGGCGGAAGCCAAGCTCCTTGGCGATGCGGTGTTCGCGCGACGAGACGGCGGCGCGGTCGCCATAGGGATAGGCGAAGGTTTCCGGGCGCTGGCCGATGATCGCGGCGATGCGGTCGGCCGATTCATCCATCTCGCGGCGGGCTTCCTGGTCGCTGAGGCGCGCCAGCGACCGGTGGCTGACCGTATGGGCGCCGATCGAGGCGAGGGGGTTGAGCACGAGGCTTTTCAGCTCCGGTTCGCGCATGACGAGCCGTTCGGTGATCATCATCGGATCGATGCCGTGCGCCTTTGCGGCCGTATCGAGCCTTTCGATCGCGGTCGCCTCATCTGTTTCCACCTGAACGAAGCGGGTCATCCGGCTGAAGGCCGCCTGCTTCTGGAAGGGGGTAGCAAGCGGCATGGTGACCGCGCCGGTGCCGAAATCGAACTCCAGATGCGGCGCCACGCGCAACAACTCCGTCAGCGTCTCCCACCAGATGCCATGGGTCTTGCAGCAGAAGCCCGGCGCCACGAACACCGTGAACGGTACCTTATGGCGGGTAAAGACCGGCTGGGCGTGCATGGCGTTGTTGCGATAGCCGTCGTCAAGCGTGAAGGCCGCAAAACGTTCGCCGGGCCGCGCAATGGCAAGACGCGCCGGCATGTCGGCAAGCGCCACGAACTGGTAGCCTTCCTCGCGCAGGTGCTCGATCGCCGCCTCGAGGAATTCGGGGGTTATTTCCAGATGCGCATTGGGATCGAAGACGTGCGGCACCTTCGGGCGCACATGATGCAGCGTGAAGATCGCGCCCATGCCGCGCGCCGTGGACATCAGCCCGGCGCGGCCCGCAAAGTGCGCAAACTCCAGCCCGCCGGTGATGACGGCGCGCTTGAGCCCCTGGCGCATGACATTGCTGATTGGCATGTTTCTTCGGTCTTTCCTGTCGTTTCCTGGCCGTTATCGCATCCGGTCGGTATCCGATGGGTTAACAACGGCTTTCCTGTGGCGCGGCAGTGCCGCCCGCCCGGACTGGAAGGTGAGGATGCGAACCACCTCCATCATGATGGTTGTGACAGCGTCGAACATTGTCTCGTTCTCCATGCGTTTGAACTGCATGGATTGTCCGCCCGCTTGCCTCTTTCGCTCAAACGAGTTTATCGTCGATCTCGAATGACTTGAGGTTATGCGATGAAACGCGGACGGCTGCCCCTGACGGCGCTGAGAAGTTTCGAGGCGGCGGGCCGGCTTGGAAGTTTTACGCTTGCCGCCGACGAACTGCTGGTGTCGCAGGCCGCGGTCAGTCGGCAGGTGAAGGAGCTGGAGGCCGAACTCGGCAAGCAGCTGTTCGAGCGGCGCCACCGCAACGTCCGCCTGACACCGTCCGGCCGCGCACTTCTCGACGTGCTGTCCCGCGCCTTCGATGCCATGGATGCCAGCCTGTCGGAAATTCGCGGTCGCCGGGGTGGCGGGCTGTTGGAAATCAGTGCCGAACCCTCCTTCGCCGCCTGCTGGCTCGTGCCGCATCTCGACGATTTCCATGCCGACCATCCCGAGATCGACGTCGTGGTCGATTCCGACGCGCGGCTTATCGAGTTCCGCACGCAGGATGCCGAGATCGCCATTCGTCACGGAGCGGATGCAAAGGCCTGGCCGCGGGCCGTAGCCGACCATCTGGCGGATGTGGAAATGGTGCCGGTGATGATGCCGTGCCTGCTGGCGGATGGCCCACCCCTGAACGAACCCGCCGACCTTCTGGCCTACACCCTACTGCACGAGGAGAACCGCAGCGCCTGGCAACACTGGTTTGCCACCGCAGGTCTGCCGGACGCGGCCCGTGGGCGCGCCCAGATTTTCACGGAGGGCAATCTGGTGCTGCAGGCGGCGCTACGTGGCCACGGCGTTGCCTTGGTCGACCGGTCCTTCGCCGCCGAGGATCTGGCCGAAGGCCGCCTGGTGCAGCCCTTCGACATCTCGATTCCCTTTGGCGCCTATTGGCTGGTCGCCCGCGACTTCAAGCGCCTGTCACCGGAGGCGCGCGCCTTCCGGGAATGGCTGTTGAAGAGTTTTGGCGTAGGAGGCGGGGAGGGCGTTTAAGCCTTCGTCCCACCCACCGTGATCTGGTCCATCCGAAGATGCGGCTGGCCGACGCCGACCGGCACCCATTGGCCGGCCTTGCCGCAGTTGCCGATGCCGGTGTCGAGCTTGGTGTCGTTGCCGACCATCGAGACGCGGCGCATGGCGTCCGGGCCGTTGCCGATCAGCATGGCGCCCTTGACCGGTGCCGTCACCTTGCCGTTTTCGATCAGGTAGGCTTCGGTGCAGCCGAAGACGAACTTGCCCGACGTGATGTCCACCTGGCCGCCGCCGAACGAGACGGCGTAGATGCCGTTCTTCACCGAGGCGATGATCTCATCCGGCGTCTTGTCGCCAGACAGCATGTAGGTGTTGGTCATGCGCGGCATGGGGCGATAGGCATAACCTTGCCGACGGCCGTTACCGGTCGCCTTCATGCCCATCAGGCGGGCATTCTGCCGGTCCTGCATATAGCCGACCAGTTTTCCGTCCTCGATCAGCACATTGTAGGCCGACGGGGTGCCTTCGTCATCGACCGTGATCGAGCCGCGGCGGTTGTCGATCGTGCCGTCATCGACGACGGTGACGCCCTTGGAGGCGACCTGTTCGCCAAGCAGGCCGGCGAAGGCCGAGGTCTTCTTGCGGTTGAAGTCGCCCTCCAGGCCATGGCCGACGGCCTCGTGCAGCATGACGCCCGGCCAGCCGGAGGCGAGTACGACATCCATCGTGCCGGCCGGCGCCTCTACGGCTTCGAGATTGACCAGCGCCTGGCGCAGCGCATCGTCGGCACCCGCCCGCCAGCTTTCCTGGGTCAGGAAGGCGTCGAAGGTGGTGCGTCCGCCGATGCCGTAGCTGCCGGTCTCCTGCCGGTCGCCTTCTCCGGCGACGACGGAAATGTTGATGCGGGTCATCGGGCGCACGTCGGTGACGCGGTGTCCGTCGGCGCGCAGGA
Organism: Shinella sp. GW821-FHT11G07; assembly: GCF_058808115.1. Taxonomy (NCBI): domain Bacteria; kingdom Pseudomonadati; phylum Pseudomonadota; class Alphaproteobacteria; order Hyphomicrobiales; family Rhizobiaceae; genus Shinella; species Shinella sp. GW821-FHT11G07. The sequence goes on along the minus strand of NZ_JBXARJ010000003.1, from coordinate 265,236 downwards.
TGTTGACGACCTGCCAGCTCGCGGCGATCGATGCCGTCACCTGCCGCACCTTCGGATCCTTGTCGCGCAGATAGGCGTCGATCTCGGTGAGCAGCGCCACCTTCTGCTCGAAGGTCGGCGCGCCGATCGGGTTGTCCGGGGTGTAAAGCTGGCGGTTGGTGCCCTGCGGCGCGTCCGTATAGTCGCCGGAATAACCACGCGTGACGGCGCCGGCCGCATCGGAGGCCCGCTTCAGCGCAGCGAGCGTCATCTCGCCGGAATGTGCATAGCCGACCGCTTCGCCGGCAACGGCGCGCAGGCCAAAACCCTGGTCGGTGTTGAAGCTGCCCCCCTTGAGGCGGCCATTGTCGAAGGAGAGCGACTCGGCCTGTGCGTGCTCGAGGAAGAGCTCGCCGTCGTCCGCGTTTTTCAGCGTCTCCCGGAGCATCGCCTGCACGGACGCCTCGTCGGCATCGAAGAGGGAGAGGAGGTCGGTGTTCATGAGAGGCTCCGCAAGCATTTATGTACGGGCTTCATGTAAGTCCCCCGGCGGCGGGCGGCAAGCCCGCCGGGTGATTGCTTACGGCAGCGCGTCGTAGCCCTCGCCGAAACCCTTGAGGTCGACGGGGATGCCGATGCCTTCTTCCGGCGACTGGAAGACGATGAAGGTGGCGGTGGCGCCCGAGCGGAAGGTCTTCAGGAGTTCGTCCTCGAGAACCACTTCCGCGTAGCAGCCATCGGCGAAGCAGCGGACGAAGTAAGCGCGCCCGATATCCTTGCCGTCGACATTGAGGCCAAGCCCGTTCGGCAGCAACACGCCAAGGGGAGCCAGCACGCGAAGGATCTTCGCCTTGCGGTCGGCGGTCTTCAGGACGACGACGGAGAGGCCGAGTTCCGGGCGGTCTTCAGCCAGCACGTTCTGCATCAGCGCGCACTGTTCGCCGGAGGCGCCGGCGGGCTGATCGCAGACGATCGACCAGGCGCCATGGTTCGATTTCACCGTGCCGGGCTGCTGGGCCACTGAGGCGGACGGAAGCGCCGCGGTGCCGAGCCCAAGCGCGGCGAGGCCAAATGCCGCCCGGGACAGCCGGGAAAGGGAAGAAAAACCCATGAAAACCTCGAAAATCTCGAATCAGTCGCGGTATATTTGAAGGGGCGGCGGTGAAATGAAAAGCCCCAAGCGCTCCTTTCCGATTGATTGAAGGCGGAAATTGGACGTGGCGCGGACACTTTATAATATAGCGCGGCCCCGCTGTGCCTGCCGTATGCTGCCGTGGCACGAATCGGCGAGGGAAGGGGCTCCGGGCGGGATCGCCGCGGTCAAACCTTTCATGCTATAGGGAAATGTGAAGAAACTGTGGGGTTCCGCCCTAGGCTTTTGCTTTTGCGCAAAAATGCCGCATGGGGGGTCGTCCATGGCGGTTGCGGCGAGCATGAAACTGTGGTTTTAAGCACTCAGTATAGCAGGGATTCTGCGCGCCTGTTTGATCCCAATCAAACGCCTTGGGGAGATACGTTGTGAAAAACAAAGCTTTTGCAGTTCTGGCCGCTCTAGGCTGTCTGCTCTTTGCTTCGACCGCTTTCGCTGATCAGCCGTTCGAGTGGCAGAAGGGCCTCCAGCCCCCCGCAACCTCGATCATGGAAGAGATTCGCTGGTTCGAGCAGTACACACTCTGGTTTATCGTACCGGTCACCCTGCTGGTCCTCATCCTGCTCATCATCGTCGTCGTGAAGTTCCGCGAAAGCGCAAACCCGGTCCCGTCCAAGACCAGCCACAACACGATGATCGAAATCGTCTGGACGCTCGGCCCGGTCGTTGCCCTGCTGTTTCTGGCGGTTCCCTCCTTCCAGCTCCTCAACAAGCAGCTTGCGCCCACCGAAGAGCCGGAATTGACCATCAAGGCAACCGGCTTCCAGTGGTACTGGGGTTATGAATACCAGGTCGGCGAAAGCCCGCTTTCCTTCGACAGCCTGCTCCTGCAGGACGGCGACCGCGCCAGCGCCGGCAAGGAAGACAAGTCGGTCTATCCCCGTCTTCTCGCCGTCGACAACGAACTCGTCGTTCCGGTCGGCAAGCATGTCCGTCTCCTCGTCACCGCCGCCGACGTGATCCACGCCTACGCCATGCCGTCCTTCGGCATCAAGATCGATGCCGTTCCGGGCCGTCTCAACGAGACCTGGTTCAAGGCCGATCGCGAAGGCCTGTTCTACGGCCAGTGTTCCGAGCTCTGCGGCAAGGACCACGCGTTCATGCCGATCGCCATCCGCGTCGTCTCGCAGGAGAAGTACGATACCTGGCTTGCTGCCGCCGCGACGAATGTCGGCGAGGCAAACAAGGCCCTGATGGCGTCTGTCGACGGTGCGGACAAGTCCGTCAACGTCGCCCAGAACGCCGCGCAGTAATTCCAAGGGAGTCTGATCCATGGCCGGAACATCCGCTGCCCACGGCGATCACCACGATCACCACGAACACAAGCCGCTCACCTTCTTTCAGCGTTGGTTCCTCTCGACCAACCACAAGGATATCGGCACCCTCTACCTGATCTTCGCGATCTGTGCGGGCATCATCGGCGGCACGCTGTCGGTGGTGATGCGCATGGAACTGCAGGAGCCGGGCATCCAGATCTTCCACGGCCTGGCCTCGATGGTCTACGGCTTCGAAGGTGACGCTGCCATCGACGGCGGCAAGCACATGTTCAACGTCTTCACGACGGCACATGCGCTTATCATGATCTTCTTCATGGTCATGCCGGCCCTCATCGGCGGCTTCGCCAACTGGATGGTGCCGATCATGATCGGCGCGCCGGACATGGCGTTCCCGCGCATGAACAACATCTCGTTCTGGCTGATCATCCCGGCCTTCCTGCTCGTCCTGCTGTCGATGTTCGTCGAAGGTCCGGCGGGTGGTTATGGCGCAGGCGGCGGCTGGACGATCTATCCACCATTCTCCACTGCGGGCCAGCCCGGTCCTGCCATGGACTTCGTGATCCTCGGCCTGCACATTGCCGGCGCGTCCTCGATCCTCGGTGCGATCAACTTCATCACCACGATCCTGAACATGCGCGCTCCGGGCATGACGCTGCACAAGATGCCGCTCTTCGCCTGGTCGGTTCTGATCACCGCCTTCCTGCTTCTGCTCTCGCTGCCGGTTCTGGCAGGCGGCATCACCATGCTGCTCACCGACCGCAACTTCGGCACGGCCTTCTTCGCGCCGGAAAACGGTGGTGACCCGATCCTCTTCCAGCACCTGTTCTGGTTCTTCGGTCACCCGGAAGTGTACATCCTGATCCTGCCCGGCTTCGGCATCGTCAGCCACATCGTGTCGACCTTCTCGAAGAAGCCGATCTTCGGTTATCTCGGCATGGCCTACGCCATGGTCGCCATCGGCGCCGTCGGCTTCATCGTGTGGGCGCACCACATGTACACGGTCGGCATGTCGCTCGACACGCAGCGCTACTTCGTCTTCGCCACGATGGTCATCGCGGTTCCGACGGGCATCAAGATCTTCTCGTGGATCGCGACGATGTGGGGTGGTTCGATCCGCTTCACGACGCCGATGGTCTGGGCGATCGGCTTCATCTTCCTGTTCACCGTCGGCGGCGTCACGGGCGTTCAGCTCGCAAACGCCGGCCTCGACCGTGCCCTGCACGACACCTACTACGTGGTTGCCCACTTCCACTACGTTCTGTCGCTCGGCGCCGTCTTCGCCATCTTCGCAGCCTGGTACTACTGGTTCCCGAAGATGACCGGCTACATGTACTCGGAATTCCTCGGCAAGCTGCACTTCTGGGTGATGTTCGTGGGCGTGAACCTCGTGTTCTTCCCGCAGCACTTCCTCGGCCTCGCCGGCATGCCGCGCCGCTACATCGACTATCCGGATGCATTCGCCGGCTGGAACGCGGTTTCGTCCTACGGTTCGTACATCTCGGCCTTCGGCGTCCTGATCTTCCTCTTCTGCGTCTTCGAAGCCTTCGCCAAGAAGCGCGTCGCTGGCGACAACCCGTGGGGTGAAGGTGCAAACACGCTGGAATGGCAGCTGTCTTCGCCGCCGCCGTTCCACCAGTGGGAACAGCTCCCGAAGATCAAGTAAGATCTTTCAACACTTGGGCCGCCGGCAACGGCGGCCCTGTCACTACCAAGAGACGACGGAAAGAACATGGCGGTCATCGAGCATCACGATACAGCAGCGGGCAGCGGCGAGGTCTATCTCTCCGAAGCATCGCCGCGTGACTTCTTCGAACTGCTGAAGCCGCGCGTCATGTCGCTCGTCGTCTTCACGGCCTTTGCCGGCCTTGTCGTCGCGCCGGGCACGATCAATCCGTTCATCGGTGCCATAGCGATCCTCTGTATCGCCGTGGGCGCCGGTGCATCCGGTGCCCTCAACATGTGGTACGACGCGGATATCGATGCGATCATGACCCGCACGGCCACCCGTCCCATTCCCTCCGGCCGCATCCGCCCGGAAGAAGCGCTCGCCTTCGGCCTGACGCTCTCCGCGTTTTCGGTCGCGATCCTCGGTCTTGCCGTCAACTGGCTTGCCGCCGGCCTGCTCGCCTTCACCATTTTCTTCTACGCCGTCGTCTATACGATGTGGCTGAAGCGCTCGACGCCGCAGAATATCGTCATCGGCGGTGCTGCCGGCGCCTTCCCGCCGATGATCGGCTGGGCCTGTGTCACCGGCGGCGTCTCGATCGAGAGCACCGTCCTCTTCCTCATCACCTTCCTCTGGACGCCGGCGCATTTCTGGGCGCTCGCGCTCTTCAAGATGCGCGACTACGAGGCCGTCGGCGTGCCGATGCTGCCGAACGTCTCGGGCGAGTGGACGACGAAGGTGCAGATCCTGATCTATGCCGTCCTGACCGCCGTTATCGCCGTCGTGCCGACCTTCCTCGGCTTTGCGAGCCTCGGCTACGGTCTCTTTGCCGCAGCGCTTGGCCTTGGCTTCGTGTGGTATTCTATCGGCGTGTTGCGCATGCCGGAAGGCGACCGCGCGATGGTGCCGGCCAAGAAACTGTTCGCCTTCTCCATCGTCTATCTGTTTGCGGTCTTCTCCGGCCTGATGGTCGATCACCTGATCGCGTCATTCGGATGGGTATAGTCATGGAAACGGTAAATCTCACGGAACGCCAGAAGAAGTCTCGCCGCGGCCGCAACATTGCGCTCGGCGTGGTGCTGCTGGGCCTCGTCGTGCTGTTCTACATTGTCACGCTGGTGAAGTTCGCCGGCGGAATGGTGGGCTGAACATGAGCGAGACGAAAAAGACTGAAAAGACGAGAATGGGCAACGGCGCGGTCGTCGCGATGTGCTGTTCCTTCGTCATCGGCATGGGTGCCATGGCCTATGCCGCCGTGCCGCTCTACGAAATGTTCTGCAAGGTGACGGGTTACGGCGGCACGACGCAGCGTGTCGAGCAGGCGTCTGATGTCATCCTCGACAAGAAGATCAAGGTGCGTTTCGACGCCAATGTCGGCCCGGGCCTTGCCTGGACTTTCGAGCCGGTGCAGCGCGAAGTCGAGATGAAGATCGGCGAGACCGTTCAGATCATGTACAAGGCCCGAAATATGGCCTCGAAGGCAACGACCGGCCAGGCGACGTTTAACGTCACGCCGCAGGCCGCCGGCGCCTATTTCAACAAGGTCCAGTGCTTCTGCTTCACCGAGACGACGCTGAAGCCGGGCGAGGAACTGATCATGCCCGTCGTCTTCTTTGTCGATCCGGAGATCGTCAAGCCGGTCGAGACCAAGGGCATCCACACGATCACGCTGTCCTATACCTTCTATCCGCATGAGGCGTCGAAGCCGGTGGTTTCGGCTGTGGACGTGAAGACGGACAACGCGAACAAGCTTTGAAATACATACGTTTCCGGCTATGCCGGGAGCCGAACGCGATATATTCGGGGATAAGCAAATGGCCGATGCGCATCAGAAGAAACACGACTACCACATCATCGACCCCAGCCCGTGGCCGCTTCTTGCCTCCATCGGCGCCTTTGTCATGGCGCTCGGCGGCATCGGCTACATGCGCTACATTTCCGGCGGCGCGTTCCACCTGTTCGGTGCCAACCTCGCCAATCCGTGGATCTTCTACATCGGTCTCCTGATCGTGCTCTACACCATGTATGCCTGGTGGGCGGACACGGTGAAGGAAGCGCATGAGGGCCACCACACCCGCGTCGTCGCGCTGCACCTGCGCTACGGCATGATCATGTTCATTGCCTCCGAAGTGATGTTCTTCGTCGCCTGGTTCTGGGCCTTCTTCGACGCCAGCCTGTTCCCCGGCGAAGCCATCCAGGCTGCGCGCGTCGAGCATACCGGCGGCGTCTGGCCGCCGCAGGGCATCGAGGTCCTCGATCCCTGGCACCTGCCGCTCTACAACACCGTCATCCTGCTGCTTTCGGGCACCTGCGTGACCTGGGCGCACCACGCGCTGCTGCACAATGACCGCAAGGGCCTCATCAATGGTCTGGCGCTGACGGTCGTTCTCGGCGTGCTGTTCTCCTTCGTTCAGGCCTACGAATACGCCCATGCACCGTTCGCCTTCAAGGATTCGATCTACGGCGCGACCTTCTTCATGGCGACCGGCTTCCACGGCTTCCACGTCCTGGTCGGCACGATCTTCCTGATCGTCTGCCTCGTCCGCGCCATGCGCGGCGACTTCACCCCGAAGCAGCATTTCGGTTTCGAGGCCGCCGCCTGGTACTGGCACTTCGTTGACGTCGTCTGGCTCTTCCTCTTCTTCTCCATCTACATCTGGGGTGGCTGGGGCGCGCCGATCGCTCATATGTGATCAGCCGATACGAGACTTCCGAACGGCCGCAGCGATGCGGCCGTTTGCTTTTGGGGCACTGCCCGGCCGCTTTGTCGCAGCTTTTCGGTTGGACGCGGCGTCACGCGGGCGCTACCTATCGGGAATGCGGCCGTCAGGCCGGAAGACCTGTTTGATTGGACTTGCATCATGGACGAGGACAAGGCGCTCTTTCCGCCCGTCGACCCCTTCAGCGCCGGCGCGCGCGGCTGTTGCCCGCGCTGCGGCCAGGGCAAGCTGTTCGACGGCCTGCTGAAGGTGCGGCCGGCCTGCACGAATTGCGGGCTCGACTATTCCTTCGCCGATTCCGGTGACGGCCCGGTCGTCTTCGTGCTGCTGATTGTTGGTTTCATCGTCGTCGGTGCAGCACTGTGGGCGGAGGTGAATTACGGCCTGCCGATGTGGCTGCATTTCATCCTGTGGGTTCCGCTGGCGATCGGCCTCGGCCTGTGGCTGACACGCATCCTCAAGGGCCTGCTGATCACCCTGCAATACAAGAACAATGCCCGGCCGGGCGAGATCGACCGTGGCTGAGGTGCCGGCAGCTCATATGCCGCGCAAGGGCAGGGGTGGAGGCAGGGGCAAGGCGATCCTGGCCGGCATCGCCTTCCTCATCGCGCTGGCCATTCTGCTGTCGCTCGGCACCTGGCAGCTCCAGCGCCTGCACTGGAAGGAACAGCTCCTCGCCGACATGGCCGAGCGCCGCGTCGCGGCCCCGGCGGCGCTTGCCGATATCGAGGCGATGGCGGCGAAGGGCGAGGACATCGAATACCGCCCGGTCACCGCGACGGGCGTCTTCGCCAACAACCGGGAACGCCACTTCTTCGCCACCTGGCGCGGCCAGACCGGCTATTACGTCTATACGCCGCTCCAGCTTGCCGACGGCCGCTTCCTCTTCGTCAACAGGGGTTTCGTGCCCTTCGAGGCGAAGGAGCCGGAGATGCGTAAGCAGGGCCAGTTGACCGGCGAGCAGACCGTGACCGGTCTCGCCCGCGCCCGCCTTGCCGAAAAGCCGTCCTCCATCGTGCCGGACAACGACCTTTCCAAGAACATCTTCTACTGGAAGGACCTCGGCGTCATGGCGTCGAGCGTCGATATCCCGGCCGACAAGCTGGTGCCGTTCTTCGTCGATGCCGGCGATGCGCTGAACCCCAAGGGCCTGCCGATCGGCGCCGTCACCCAGTTCGACCTGCCGAACAACCATCTGCAGTATGCCGTCACCTGGTACGGCCTTGCCGCAGCGCTCGTAGGCGTCGCGCTCTACGCGCTCTTCCGGCGAAAAGACGATCGCCCGACGTCCTGAAATGTCTTAGAAAAGGCGAGGGGACAAAAGGGGCAAAGACATGCAGACACTCGCGACCATACTCGTGGCGATCATCGCCCTCGAACACGTCTACATCCTCGTCCTCGAGATGTTCCTCTGGACGACGCCCAAGGGCCTCAAGGCCTTCGGGATGACGCCAGCGCAGGCGGAGGCCACAAAGGTACTCGCCGCCAACCAGGGCCTCTATAACGGCTTCCTCGCCGCCGGCCTGTTCTGGTCGCTCGTCCACCCCGATCCGGCCTTCGCCTACCAGATCAAATTGTTTTTCCTTGGCGCGGTCGTGGTCGCCGGCCTATATGGGGGCGCAACGGTCTCGCGGAAAATTTTCGTCATTCAGGCGCTTCCCGCGGCCATCGCCCTTGTTGCTGTCCTGATTGCCGGATAACCGATGCGCATGATTGAAAACCGTTCGGACTTGACCATCAGGCTGTGTGGCCCGCGTGGCTTCTGCGCTGGCGTCGACCGCGCCATCCAGATCGTCGTGCTGGCGCTGAAGGCCTATGGCGCGCCGGTCTATGTGCGCCACGAGATCGTGCACAACCGCTATGTCGTGGAAGGCCTCGAGGCCAAGGGGGCGATCTTCGTCGAGGAGCTCGACGAGATCCCGGAAGAGCACCGCAAGCAGCCGGTCGTCTTCTCCGCCCATGGCGTGCCGAAGTCGGTTCCGGCAGATGCCGAGAGCCGCAACCTGTTCTATCTCGATGCGACCTGCCCGCTCGTCTCCAAGGTCCACAAGCAGGCGATGCGCCACCAGCGGCTCGGCCGCCACGTCGTGCTGATCGGCCATGCCGGCCATCCGGAGGTCATCGGAACGATGGGTCAGCTGCCGGATGGCTCCGTCGACCTCATCGAGACCGTCGAGGACGCTGATAAATACGTGCCGCCGGATCCGGACAATCTCGGCTTCGTCACCCAGACGACGCTCTCCGTCGATGATACGGCCGGCGTCATCAAGCGCCTGCACGAGCGTTTCCCGAATCTCACCGCACCCGCCGCCGATTCGATCTGCTACGCCACCACCAACCGGCAGGAGGCCGTCAAGCAGGCTGCGCCCGGCTGCGACCTCTTCCTCATCGTCGGTGCGCCGAACTCGTCGAATTCCAAGCGCCTCGTCGAAGTGGCGCTCAGGGCAGGGGCCACGAAATCCGTGCTGGTGCAGCGCGCCTCGGAAATCGACTGGGAGACGATCGGCGATATCAGAACCGTCGGCTTGTCGGCTGGCGCATCTGCGCCGGAAGTCATCGTCAACGAGATCATCGAGGCGTTTCGCGCCCGCTACAATGCGGTGGTGGAGCTTGCCGATACGGTCGAGGAAAACGAACACTTCCTCGTCAACCGCGAGCTGCGCAGCATTGAACTCACCTCCGCCGACATGGCCTTCGTCAATGGGGAGTGAGGCCGCGTACATGTGTTTGCCGGCCTTCGCCCCTGATTTCACCTCGCAAGCCTGAGAGCCGCCGTGGCCGTCTATACCGACATCACCGAAGACGATCTTTCCCGCTTCCTGACCGCCTATGACGCCGGCACGCTGACGTCCTACAAGGGCATTGCCGAGGGCGTGGAGAACACCAATTTCCTGCTGCACACCACGAAGGGCGCCTTCATCCTGACGCTCTACGAAAAGCGCGTCGATCGCAGCGACCTGCCGTTCTTCCTCGGCCTGATGCACCATCTGGCGGAGCGTGGCCTGTCGTGCCCGCTCCCGCTGCCACGCAATGACGGCGCGCTGCTCGGCGAACTCTCCGGCCGCCCGGCCGCGATGATTTCCTTCCTCGAAGGCATGTGGCTGCGCAAGCCCGCGGCACAACATTGCCGCGAGGTCGGCCGCGCGCTTGCCGAGATGCATCTGGCGGGAGATGGTTTCGAGATCACGCGTAAGAACGCGCTGTCCGTCGGCGGCTGGCGGCCGCTCTGGGACAAGTCGGCCGATCGCGCCGACGAGGTGGAAAAGGGCCTGCAGGACGAAATCGCCGGCGAACTGGCATTGCTTGAAGCGAACTGGCCGAAGGATCTGCCCGCCGGCATCATCCATGCGGATCTCTTCCCGGACAACGTGTTCTTCCTCGGCGACGAGCTGTCCGGCCTGATCGACTTCTACTTCGCCTGCAACGACCTGCTCGCCTACGACGTCGCCATCTGCCTCAATGCCTGGTGCTTCGAGAAGGACGGCGCGTTCAACCTCACCAAGGGCATGGCACTGCTCGCCGGCTACGAAAGCGTGCGTCCGCTCTCCGATGAAGAGGCTGCCGCGCTACCGCTCCTGGCGCGTGGCTCGGCGCTGCGCTTCTTCCTGACGCGGCTCTACGACTGGCTGATGACGCCGCCCGGCGCGCTGGTCGTGAAGAAGGACCCGCTCGAATATCTGCGCAAGCTGCGCTTCCACCGGCAGGTCGCAAACCCTGCGGAATACGGTCTTTCCCGATGAAACATGTCGATATCTACACAGACGGCGCCTGCTCGGGCAATCCGGGTCCCGGCGGCTGGGGCGCGGTGCTGCGCTACGGCGACGTCGAGAAGGAACTCTCCGGCGGCGAGGCCCAGACCACCAACAACCGCATGGAGCTTTCTGCGGCAGTCGCCGCGCTCGACGCGCTGAAATCGCCCTGCGAGGTCGATCTCTACACGGATTCGAAATACGTCATGGACGGCATTTCGAAGTGGATTTTCGGCTGGAAGAAAAACGGCTGGAAGACCGCCGACAAGAAACCCGTCAAAAACGGCGACCTCTGGCAGGCCCTCGACGCGGCACGTCTGCGCCACAAGGTCGAATGGCACTGGGTAAAAGGCCACGCCGGCCACCCGGAAAACGAACGCGCCGACGAACTCGCCCGCACGGGCATGGCGCCGTTCAAGCGGGGGTGACGGAGGGCGCTGCCGCCCCCCGCCAAAAGCTGGCTCAAAGCTGCTCGATCATCGCCGCAGCGCCTGAGACAGTCGCCTGGCCGGGGCTTTCCTCGACGTTCAGGCTCTTCACCACGCCGTCTTCGACGAGCATGGAATAGCGCTTGGAGCGAACGCCCAGCGTGCCGGCGGAGAGGTCGACATCCATGCCGAGCGCCTTGGTGAAGGCGGCGTCCCAGTCGGCGAGAAAGCGCAGCTTGCCGGCGCCGCCGGTCGAGTTGGCCCAGGCGCCCATGACATGGTGGTCGTTGACGGCGACGACGGCGATGTCGTCGACGCCCTTGGCGAGGATGGCGTCACGGTTTTCGAGATAACCGGGCAGGTGGTTCAGCGAGCAGGTCGGCGTGAAGGCGCCCGGCACGGCGAAGAGCACGACGCGCTTGCCCTTGAACAGGTCTTCGGTCGAGATTTCAGCGGGACCGTCCGGCGTGCGCTCCTTGAGCTTGAGGGCGGGCAGCTTGTCTCCAACGGCAATGGTCACGAGGCGTCTCCTGTCAGATCGTTCGTCATGGCGGGCGGCCGGTAGGCCGTGCGACGGGACTATAGGCGACAGTCATTCGATGGCAAGCGGGCTTTCCATCGTCTTGTCGCCGGCGCGCAGGGTCAGCTGGATCGGGTTCTTCGCGAGGTCGAAGACTTTCGGCCTGTGCAGCACCGGTATGTCCGAAACAAGCGCGTCGCCATCGCGGCGGACCGGGCCGGCGGCGCCGAATTCGAAAGGCGCGCCGGACAGGAAGACATCCGGCATCGGTCCGTTCGACGGCGCCTCGAAGCGCACCGTCACCATCTTGTTGTCCGCCGACCATTGGCCGGAAAGGGGCCGGAAGCCATCTTCCGCGCCGCCGGGAAGTGTCGCTTCGGCACCGGCGATCGCGGTCTCCTCGAGCGGATTGGCAAAACTCTCCGCGCTGGCATCGGCCGTCAGTTCGGCCTGCACGGGAATACAGATTTCCTTGCACACACCGAGGAAGACCGTCGCCTTGATCGCCCCGTCCGCCTTGTCCAGCTTCATCGGCAGGCGAACCGGTTTGTCATAGCCGATGTAGTGGTTCTCGACGTCTCCCAGCCGTTTCGGTGCGGGAAAGCCGACCGAGACGAGATTCGCTCCCGTCACGACAATCGATGGTGGAATGCCGCTGCCGCCCGGATCGCGCCAATAGGTCTTCCAGCCGTCGTGCAGGCGAATGTCGAGCATTGCGCGCACCGTGCCGTCCGTCGCTGCCGGCAGCGTGACGAGGCGCACGTCGCCGCCCGGCGTCTCGACCCAGGCAGAGGTCGCAGCCATTGCGGCGGAAGGCAGGAAAAGCAGGGCGAGGGCAGCGGTTTGCAGGCGTTTCATGCATCCACATCTAGCGCCGGACCCCGCCGCTTTCCAGCAGCAAACGCTCGCGCGTCAATCATAAAAGCTTGATCGTGCATCTCGCCCCCTGTCGTTCTTCTCGGGGGCCGGTCTTCCGCATGGGCGAAAAGAACGCTTTTCATTTGCCGGCGCTTTGATAGGCTATCGGCATTATGGCTATGTCGGTTCTGAAAAACAGACGAGAACGCGGCTTCCTTGACGGTCAGTTCCTGATCGCCATGCCGGGCATGGCCGACGCAAATTTCGCCCGCACGGTCATCTATATCTGCGCCCATTCGGATGATGGCGCGATGGGTTTCATCATCAACCGGCCGCAGCAATTGAACTTCTCCGACGTGCTGCTGCATCTCGATATCGTCGAAGAAGACGAAGTCATCCGCCTGCCTGGCACGACACGCGACTTCCCGATCCGCGCCGGCGGACCGGTCGAGAGCGGTCGCGGCTTCGTGCTGCATTCGGACGACTACATGTCGGAATCGAGCATTCCGGTCAGTGACGACATCTGCCTGACGGCGACGCTCGATATCGTGCGCGCCATTTCGCGTGGACGCGGGCCGCAGCGCGGCCTGATGATGCTCGGTTATGCCGGCTGGGGCGCTGGGCAGATCGAAAACGAGATCGGTGCCAATGGCTGGCTGTCCTGCCCGGCGCAGGAAGAGATGATCTTCGACAAGAACCTCGACAGCAAATACGAGCGCGCGCTCGGCCTCATGGGCATCAAGCCCGCCATGCTGTCGGCCGAAGCCGGTCACGCCTGATCCCCGCTGCCGGGATTTCCCTGGAACTTGTTGGCGCCTGCGTCGTTGTCCTGCCGCGTGGAAAACACGCCTCGAACAACAGGAGTACGACGGTGGGTAGCACGAGCGACAAGATCAAGGGCACGGCAAACGAACTCGCTGGCAAGGCCAAGCAGGCCGCCGGCAAGGCGACAGACAATCCGAAGCTGCGCGCCGAGGGCGCTGGTCAGGAAGCCAAGGGCAAGACCCAGAAGGCTGTCGGCAAGGCCAAGGATGCCGTCAAGGGCGCGGTTGATCGCCTCTGATCGACATGGGGATGACACGTCGGTGTCATTCAGCATTCGCGACTGAAGAATACCCGTATCGCCATTGGTCGATGCGGGTATTTTGCAAGAGGCCATACCGCAATTTGGGAACGTCATGAAACTATTTACCTGCACGACCTGCGGCCAGACCATCCATTTCGACAACCGCGTCTGCGTGCGCTGCGGCTCCTCCCTCGGCTTCCTCGCCGAGGACGTGACGCTGCATGCACTGGTGCCGGAGGGCGACGGTTTCTGGAAGATTGCGCCGGGCGAGGGCGTCTATCGGTTCTGCGTGAATGCTGCGCACGATGTCTGCAACTGGCTGCTGCCGGCCGACAGTTCCCACGCCTTCTGCCAGGCCTGCCGGCATAACCGCATCGTGCCGACCACGGACCCGAAGGGGTTGGAGCGCTGGCGGCGCATCGGCGGGGCACAGCAGCATCTGTTCTATTCCATTCTGCGCTGGGGGCTGCCGCACCCGACGCGCGAGGAGGATCCGAACGGCGGTCTGGTCTTCGATTTCCTTGCGGACGAAGTGGACTTGAACGGCAACGTCGTCAACGCCGCGATGACCGGCCACGAGGACGGCCTCATCAGCCTGCGCGCGGCGGAGGCCGACGACGAGGTGCGCGAAAGCGTTCGCGTCTCCATGGGCGAGCCATACCGTTCGCTGCTTGGCCATTTCCGCCACGAGATCGGGCATTTCTACTGGGCGCTGCTGGTTCGAGACAATGCGACGCTGGAGGAGGCGCGCCGCCTCTTCGGTGACGAGCGCGAGGACTACGCGGCCGCCCTGCAACGCAACTACGAGCAGGGGCCGCCTGCCGACTGGTCATCGAATTTCATCAGCACCTATGCAAGCGCGCATCCGGCAGAGGACTTCGCCGAGTGCTGGGCGCATTTCTTCCACATCGCCGATACGCTGGAAACCGCGCGTGCCTTCGGCCTCAACACCGACCCCAGAGGCCACGAGGAGCTGGAAGCCGAAGTCAACTTCGATCCCTATCGCGCGCCGAATGCCGGCCGCCTCGTCGAAGCCTGGATCCCGCTCAGCGTCGCCCTCAACGCCATCCAGCGTTCCATGGGACAGCCGGACAGCTATCCGTTCGTGCTGCCGCCGCCGGTCGTGGAGAAGCTGGATTTTATCAACCGGCTGGTGCGGACGGCGGGTGGTAGAAACTAGCCGACGGCGAAAATCAGGACTGTTGCGAATTGTCAGGATATCCGAGATCTTGCGGCTCTCCAATCTCGACCGCGTGCCCGTCCGGATCGTAGAACCGGAACACGCGTTGCCCCCATGCCTGACGCTCGATGGGGTGTATCAGCTCCACATAGGGCGCGATGGCCTCGAAGGCCGCGTCGACATCGTCGTGCTCGAAATACAACAACAGATTTCTTCGACCGTAGGGCTCTTCCGTCGCAAACTCTTTTCGCCAGACAGTTTGTTCGAGGGACCGTCCTTCATGGATGGCAAAGCCGGTCTCAAAGAGGACGAAGTTCCCAAAATCTTCCCGTACCTTTAGGCCGAGCCTCTTTTGGTAAAATTCCTTGGAACGGCTGATGTCGCGCACGAAAGGGATTGGGTTGATAAACTGCATCGCATTCGTCCCGCGGTGTTCTGGTCTCCCGACGACGCGCAGGGTGCACGCAAAGCGGCCGCGCCGTTACGCCCGCTTCATCAGTGGAAAGCGCTCTTTCAGCAGCCGCAGGACCGAGTCGTAGCCGATCGGCGGGCCGAACAGATAGCTCTGGCCGAACTCGCAGCCCATATTGCCGAGTTCGATCGCGTCCTCTTCCGACTCGATGCCTTCGGCAACAACCTGCATCTCCAGCTCGCGCGCCATGGAAATGACGGACCGCAGCAGCACGGAGCGCTTGTCGGAACCGTCGCGCACCAGCGCCTTGTCGATCTTGATCGTGTCGAAGGGGAAGCGGGTGAGATAGGAAAGCGAGGAGTGGCCCGTGCCGAAATCGTCGAGCGCCAGGCCAAGGCCGACATCCTTCAGCTTGGTGAGGATCAGGCGGGCCTGTTCCGCATTCTCCATCACGACGGATTCGGTGAGTTCCAGCTTGATCTTCTGCGGTTCGCAGCGCGTCTTGGCGAGCACGGCGCGCACGTCGTTATAAAGTTCGTTGTTGAGCAGCTGCGCACTCGACACATTGACCGACACGAAGACCGGCAGGTCACCGGTCTGGAGCTGCCAGTCCATCAGGTCGCTTGCCGCCTTGTCGATGGCGAACAGGCCGAGCTGGCCGATCAGGTCGGACGATTCCGCGATCGGAATGAATTCGGTCGGCGAAATGTTGCCGCGCTTGGGATGATCCCAGCGCATCAGCGCCTCGAAACCGGCAATCTCGGCATCCGACAGACGCACGATCGGCTGGTAGACGAGGGAGAGTTCCTTGCGCTCGATGGCGCGGCGAAGGTCCGTCTCGATCTGCAGCCGGTCGGCACCGAAGGTGCGGAAGGCCGGGCGGAAGGGTTCCACGCGGTTGCCGCCAGCCTTCTTCGCCCGGTACATGGCAAGCTCGGCATCGTTCAGCAGGCCTTGCGCGTCCTCCTGCTGGTCGACCCAGGAGACGAGGCCGATCGACGCCGTCAGGATGATCTCGCGGCCGCCGAAATTGATCGGCACCATGATCGCCTTGCTGACTGCATCGGCAAAATCCGCAACCTTGGCCGGGTCGCGCTCGGACATCAGGATCAGGCCGAACTGGTCGCCGGCGAGCCGCGCCAGCGTATCCTGCGGCTTGAGCAGGCGACGCAGGCGGCGGGTCAGCGCGATCAGGATATTGTCTCCGGCGGCAATGCCGAGTGCGTCGTTGACCTGCTTGTAGCGGTCGATATCGATGGTCAGCACCGTCGGCCGTACGGCTTCGGAGCTTGCGGTCAATGCCAGGACCGCCTGCAGGCGATCGAGGAAGACCTGGCGGTTCGGCAGGCCGGTCAGATTGTCGTGCAGCGCGTCCTGCAGCAGGCGGTCGACGGAGTTGCGCTGCTCGGTGATGTCGATGATGGTGCCGACGCAGCGGATGATCTCGCCATTGGCGCCGAGCACCGGCCGGGCGCGGATCGACAGCCAATGATAATGGCCATCCTCGGCGCGAACGCGGAACTGATGGTTGAGCCGGCCCTTGCGGTGTTCGAGCAGCACGTCGAGCGTCGCGCGGAACCGGTCGCGGTCGTCCGGGTGCAGGCGCGGCAGCCAGTTGCGCGCCGGCCCATGCATGACGCCGGGGGCGAGGCCGAGCTGGATGGAAATGTCGGGAATGGTGACGACGCGGTCGCGCGCCACGTCCCAGTCCCACACCGTATCGCCGGAACCCGTCAGCGCCAGCGACTGGCGTTCGAGATCGGAGAACAGGCCCTGGCTATAGGCGCCGCCGGCAAAGGCATGCTGCATCACCGTAAAGCCGATGAGGAGCACGATGAGCACGAGGCCGCCGCCAAGTGCCGGCTGGATGATGTCGTTGTTGAGCTGGCCCGTCACCGTCAGCCAGGCGCCGAACAGCCAGACGAGGATCAACGCCCAGGCGGGCACCAGGAGGATGGCTCGGTCATAGCGGTTGAAGCCGAGATAGGCGATCAGCACGATGCCCACCGTGCCGGTCAGCGCGAAGGAGAGACGCGCAATGCCGGATGCGATCGGCGGATCGTAGATCGCGACGCCGAACAGCAGGCCAAGGCCGAGGATCCAGGCGAGCGTCGCATAGGACAGATGCGCGTGCCAGCGGTTAAGGTTGAGATAGGTGAACAGGAAGACGACAAGGCCGGCAGCGAGGAACACCTCCGTGCCCGCGCGCCATATGCGCTCGTCGCCTGCCGTGATGCTGATGAGCTTCGACAGGAAGCCGAAATCGACGCAGATATAGCCGAGCACCGCCCAGGCAAGCGCCGCCGTCGCCGGCAGCATGGAGGTGCCCTTCACCACGAACAGGATGGTGAGGAACACGGCAAGCAGGCCGGCAATGCCGAGCACGATGCCGCGATAGAGCGTGAAGGCGTTGACCGTGTCCTTGTAGGCATCGGGCTGCCAGAGGTAGATCTGCGGCAGGTCGGGCGTGGCAAGCTCGGCGACGAAGGTGACGACGGAACCGGGGTCGAGCGTGATGCGGAAGACGTCGGCTTCTTCGCTCGGCTGCCGGTCGAGCGCAAAGCCCTGGCTCGGCGTGATCGAGATGATGCGCTTGGCGCCAAGGTCCGGCCAGAAGATCTTCGACTGCACGAGACGGAAATGCGGCGCGACGATCAGGCGGTCGATCTGCTCCTCGGAGACGTTGGCGAGCGCAAAGACGGCCCAGTCGCCCTGATGATCCTCGGAGGTGGCGCGCACCTCGATGCGCCGCACGATGCCGTCCGTGCCCGGCGCTGTGGACACCTGGAAGGCTTCGCCCCGGCCGGTATAGATCTCGGTGGTGGCGGTAAGGTCGAGTGCGGTGTCGTCACGCGAGATTTTCACCGGCTCGACCGCAAGCGCGCGCGCTACCGGCATGCCGGCGAAGAGCATCGTTGCGAGGAGCATGAGGGCGAGCAAGCGGCTGGCACGCAGCGTTTGCAGCACGAATGAAGACGTCATTGAAAGCGCATTGTCCTTAGGTACTGCCCAGTCCTGTCGCGCCGTGTGCTCCAGCTTTGTTTACGCAATTCCGGATGCAAACCGCACAAGCGCTTTTGCTGGAACTGCTCACGGCCGCCTGTCGGCTGCCAGAAGCGAAAACATCACGTGGTCGCGCCACTCCCCGTTTATCTTCAGATACTCCCGAAGGTAGCCTTCCTGCTGAAAGCCGGCCTTTTCAAGGAGGCGGATGCTTCTTGTGTTGTCTGGAATACAGGCTGCCTCGATACGGTGCAACTGAAGGCTGGAAAAGATATAGGGGATGGCCAGTTTCAGGGCACCATACATATGGCCCTGACCGGCATGCCGCTCGCCCATCCAATAGCCGACCATGCAACATTGCGCGGCACCCCGCCTTATATAGCCGACGGTCAGCCCGCCGAGCAGGATGTTTTCCCCACGCTCGAAAATGAGGAGCGGCACGGCCTGGCCGGAGGAAAATTCCTGTTCATTCCGGACGACGCGGGCGCGAAAGGAACTCTCGGTCAGCTCATCCCCCCGCCAGGTCGGCTCCCACGGCTCAAGAAACCGCCGGCTTCCGGAGCGCAGGGCATACCATTGGCGATAGTCATTGAAACGGGGAAGGCGCAGCAGGTGGCGATCGCTCGCAAGCTCAACGGTGTCGGACTGCCGCGACAGAAACCGAAAAACCGACCGTGTCATTCAATCCTCCGCGTATGCCGGACCCTGCGGCACGCCTGATGTTCAGAGTATGACAGCGGGTGTGATGGCGTCAAATGGTGTTGCGGGATAAGGGACTGCATCTGCTTCCAGGGCGGGGCCGTGTGCAGATCCGCGCACGGTTTCAGCACGGGGAGCATGCCCTGGCAGGGCATCCGGCGCGATGCATGAACCGGCGGGGCAAAACAAAACCCGCCTTGTGGCGGGTTGTTTCATTCTGAACGGGCGCGTCCCTATCGGCGCGCCATTATCATCATGCCTGGCGTGGGCTGTCTCAGCCGAATACCAGGAAGCCCTTGACGGCGGACTGGATGTTTGAGCGCGAGATGCCGAGGTCCTGGAGGGCGCGGTCGTCGAGGGCGCTGAGTTCGCGGACGGCACGGCGGTTGGCGACGTTCTTTTTAAGCTTTGCGAAGATGTTCATGGTCAACTCCTTTGGGTTGCCCATTATGTATACGATCTCGAGCTCGGAAAATATGCATATGCTTGCAGCGGAGGCATGCTGTTGTTGCATAGCGCCCGCTGCAAGTCGTCAGATACGCGGTCTCAGGCCTCTTCCTCCGAGGCCGCAGGATCCTTTTTCCGGCGCTGGAGATGGACCTGTGCAGCCACGGCTTCGTTTTCCGGGCCGATCGGCAGTGCACCCGTCGACTGGCCGTGAATATGCACCGTGGGTACGGGCAGCTCGATGCCGTTCTGCTTGAAGACCTCGCGAACGCGCAGATAGAACTTGCGCTTCATGCCGAAGGCGCCGCCGGGCCGCGTCGTCGCCTTGATGCGCAGGACGATGCCGTATTCGCCGAATTCTTGCACGCCCTGCAACTTGATCGGCTCGATGATCCAAGGCTTGTATTCCGGGTCCTCGGCCAGTTCCAGGCCGATCCGCTTGATCAGCTTGCGCGCGAAGTCGAGGTCTGTTTCGAAGCCGACGGTGATGTTGAACTTGTCGGTGGCCCAGTCGCGGCTTCCGTTGCGCACGGCCCCCAGCTCCCCGAAGGGAATGGTGTAGAGCGACCCGCGATGGTGGCGCAGCTTCACGGAGCGCAGCGAGAAGCTCTCGACCGTGCCGCTGAACTTGCCGGTGGAAATGTATTCCCCGACCCGGAAGGCGTCGTCGAGCAGATAGAACACGCCCGAGATCACATCCTTGACGATCGTCTGGGCGCCGAAGCCGACGGCAACGCCGACGACGCCCGCGCCCGCGATCAGCGGTCCGATCTGAATTCCGACCGATGACAGCACCATCAGGACCGCCATGACGAGAATGATTGCGAGCATGATGTTCTGGAGGATCGGCAGCAGCGTGCGCAAGCGGGCCTGCTGCGGATCGAGCACCGGCGCGGCTTCCCCATCGTGCATCGCGACCGGCGCCTGGACGCCGATCTTGCGCTGGATGACCGCCTTGATGATCGACCAGACGAAATCGGCCCCGAGCACGATGACCGCCGCATTGAGCAGGCCGCGCAGAATGAGGGTCATGCGCGGGCTGGTTTCCGCCATGCTCGACATATCGAGGCCCCAAACCTTTGCCAGCAGATAGGCGGCGAGTACGATCAGGCTCAACCGGATGGCGCGATCGACCACCGCGACGGTGACGGCGGGTAGGGGCGGTGTGTTGTTTTCGGCCAGCGGCGGCCTCAGCACGTAGTTGACGGAGCGCGTCGCGATAATGACGGCCATCGGCGCGGCAACCGCAGCGAAGGCGAACCAGAAGGCCACGTTCGCGCCGCTGACACGGACCAGAAACAGCAGAACGAAATAGACGGTCAGCAGCCAGGACGTCGCCTTGTGGCCGAGCATGCTGGGCCGCTCCTGGTCCTCGGCCCGCGCCACGGGCCGCTTCCAGACCGCGAGCAGTGCGATGACCAGCAAGGCGAGGTCGATCGGGACGGCGAGAGCGAGCACGTCATCCGGGGTGAAGCCGAAGCGCGAACGAAGCGATATCGTCGCCGCAGCAATGGCGACGACGGACGAAAAAATGACGATCCACCGGTTCCAGTGATCGGCACGGGCATCGCTGATGTTGAAGGCCCGCACTTCGCGCGCACGGACGACGCCCATGAAAGAGGGCAGAAGAGTAACCCGCGTGACGACGCGGATGGCCCAGATCGCTATGGCCGCGGTCAGATAGGCGAGCACGATCTCGCGCAACAAAGGCGGCCAGTCGAACAGGAGAAACGCCCCCGCGCTGCCGATGGTAAATGCGCCCAGCATGAGCAGGCCGACCAGAAAACGCCCGCCGAACTTGCCGATCCGGCCCTGTGGCGTCTCGATGTCCTGGGCGATGACCCAGAGGCGCAGAGGGCGCGACAGACGAAAAGCTATGTAGGAGAGGGTGGCCCCGACACCGACGAAGAGCGCGACCAGCGCGACGACGCTCAACCCGCCCCTCTCGCCGACATCCTTCATGACCACCTGGCGCACCGTATCGACGCGCTGCGGCATGAGCGGCCAGGCATGCGCAAGCCGTGTGAGGTGTGTCTTCACGCGGTCGAGCGCCGACGACATCATGCCCTGGTCGCTGTCCACCGGCGGCACCGCCGCATCTTCTGCGGCAGCCGCCGCGGGCGCCCGCCGGGCAGCTAGCCATTCCTTGACCGTGGGATCATCGAGCAGGCCGAGCAACTGGTCGACCTTCTCGGGGGTGGGCGTCGAAACCTGTGCCGATACCGGTGCCGACAGAACAGGGAACAGGATGAGGAGCGCGAACAGGATAAGCATTGCCCGTGCCGGAACTGAACGTCGTTTCTCCGGCCGATCATGCGTGAAAGGTAGGACGCTTTTCATGGATGAGGGGATCCGCAAGTCATGGATACAATGATCCGTAAGAACTCGATGAAAAGCTGCTTTGCGTCAATCGAATATCGCGGCCAGGGGCACGAATGGGGTCGATATCCCATGCTCCCGCTGGTCGGCTGTCAGGTGGGTATGCTGGCGACGGGGCCGGGAGATCCCCCTCAGCCCGCCGCGCGCTCCGGCATGGTCCCGCGTGCGAGCGACCGTGCAATATCGCCGGTGGGCACGAGATGTTCCAGCGGGCCGATCGCCGAGATCGTCGGGGCCGTGTCGAAGAACAGCCGGCCGGCGAGGTCGGTGAGGCGTTCGATGGTGATGC
Organism: Shinella sp. GW821-FHT11G07; assembly: GCF_058808115.1. Lineage (NCBI taxonomy): Bacteria > Pseudomonadati > Pseudomonadota > Alphaproteobacteria > Hyphomicrobiales > Rhizobiaceae > Shinella > Shinella sp. GW821-FHT11G07. The sequence goes on along the minus strand of NZ_JBXARJ010000003.1, from coordinate 243,414 downwards.
CCTGCAGGCGTTCCATCAGTTCCTCGTTGGGGATCGGGCGGCCGTAGAGCATCATCTGGCGGGCGATCTGGCCGGCGCGGGCGGCCGGGCTTTCCTGGCCCATCAGGAGCTGGGCGCGGATCTGCGCACGGGCGCGCTCGATTTCCTGCTGCTCGATATTGTCCGAGGATTTCTTGAGTTCGTCGAAGATGACGGGCATCAGTTCCGGCAGGTTCTCGCCGCCAGTCGCGGCATGGATGCCGAAGATGCCGGTATCGGAAAAGCCCCAGTGGAAGGCGTAGATCGAATAACACAGGCCGCGATGCTCGCGCACTTCCTGGAAGAGGCGGGAGGACATGCCGCCACCGAGGATGTTGGCGAGGATCTGCGAACAGTAGAAGTCGCGCGCATGGTAGGCCTTGCCCTCGAAGCCGAGCAGCACCTGCGCATCCATCAGGTCGCGCGTCTCGCGAATGTCGCCGCCGGTATAGCGGGCGGGCTCGAACACCGGCGAGATCTTCGGCGCGGTCGGCAGGGTCGAAAAGCGATCCTCGACCTGGCGCACGAATTCGTCGTGGTTCACGGCGCCGGCCGCGACGACGAACATGCGGTCCGTCGTATAGTTGCGGTCGAGATAGTGGCGGATTTCGCCGGGCGAGAAGGAGAGCACCGATTCCGGCGTGCCGAGAATGGCGCGGCCGATGATCTGGTCGCGGTAGGCGACCTCGGAGAACTTGTCGAAGACCACGTCGTCGGGCGTATCATTCGCCGCGCCGATTTCCTGCAGGATGACGTGTTTTTCGCGGCGCAGCTCTTCCTCGTCGAAGACGGATTCCGTCAGGATGTCGGCGAGGATATCGACCGCGAGCGGAACGTGGTCCTTCAGCACGCGGGCGTAGTAGGAGGTGGTTTCCGTCGATGTCGCGGCGTTGACCTCGCCGCCGACATTTTCGATTTCCTCGGCGATCTGGCGGGCGGAGCGGCGGTCCGTGCCCTTGAAGGCCATGTGTTCCAGAAGGTGGGCGATGCCGTGCTCGTCCGTGGTTTCGTTTCGCGACCCGGACTTGATCCACACGCCGAGAGCGACACTCTCCAGATGCGGCATGTTTTCGGTCACCACGGTCAACCCGGAAGCAAGCCGGGTGCACTCAACTTTCATCATGCGCACTTTCTGCGTTTCAGCGTGTCCGCTCGCTCGGAGACGGGACATGCCCTCTTGTGATCACACAATCCCTGACGAAACCGCTTCTGGAATTGCTCTAGCCCCGGATTCGCGAATGGTCGCCGATGAAGGCCTCCACGACGTCGAGTTCAGCACTCAGCACGTCAAAACGCTCCTCCCTTTGCATCATGTCAGCAAGCCATGATGGAAGCGCCGGGTCAATACCGCATGCCGATTTTACTGCGGCGGGGAATTTTGCCGGGTGGGCGGTGGCAAGCGTAACCATTGGCGAACCGGGCTTCTCGTGCTTGGCGGCGACGAAAACGCCGATCGCCGAATGCGGATCGAGCAGGTAGCCGGTATCCTTCAGCGTGTCCTTGATCGTCTGGGCGACCTGTTTTTCGGTGGCGCGGCCGGCACGGAACTTCTTGCGGATCGTCTTCAGCGCATGCGCCTCGATTTCGAAGGCGTTGGACTGCTTGAGGCTCGCCATGGCGCGGCGCACGGCGCCGGCATCGCGATCGCTGGCCTCGAACAGCAGGCGCTCGAAGTTGGACGAGATCTGGATGTCCATCGAGGGCGACGTGGTGGCCTTCACGCCCTTCATCTCGTAGCGGCCGGTCTTCAGCGTGCGGGCGAGAATATCGTTCTCGTTGGTGGCAATCACCAGCTTGTCGATCGGCAGGCCCATGCGCTTGGCGGCATAGCCGGCGAAGATGTCGCCGAAATTGCCGGTCGGCACGGTAAACGAGATCTTGCGGTCCGGCCCGCCGAGCGCGACCGCGCTGGTGAAGTAATAGACGATCTGGGCCATGATGCGCGCCCAGTTGATCGAGTTGACGCCGGAAAGCTTCATCCGGTCGCGGAACTTCGTGTCGTTGAACATCGCCTTCACGAGGTCCTGGCAGTCGTCGAAATTGCCCTGGATGGCAAGCGCGTGCACGTTCTTCTGCTTGGACGTGGTCATCTGGCGCTGCTGCACCGGCGAGACCTTGCCCTCGGGGAAGAGAATGAAGATGTCGGTGCGCTCGCGGCCGGCAAAGGCGTCGATCGCCGCCCCGCCGGTATCGCCCGAGGTGGCGCCGACAATGGTGGCACGCTCGCCACGCACGGCCAGCGCGTGGTCCATCAGGCGGGCAAGCAGTTGCATCGCCACGTCCTTGAAGGCGAGCGTCGTGCCGTGGAAGAGTTCCAGGACGAAGGCATTCGGCCCGGTCTGCACCAGCGGCGCGATCGCCGGATGGCGGAAGGTGGCATAGGCCTCGTCGATCATCGCGCGGAACTTGTCGGCGGGAATGTCACCCTCGACGAAGGGTGTCAGCACGGTAAACGCGATCTCCTGGTAGGATTTGCCACGCAGCGCCCGGATTTCCTTCTTCGAGAAGGTCGGCCATTCGCGTGGCACATAGAGGCCACCATCGCGGGCAAGCCCCGCCAGAAGCGCATCGGAGAAACCGAGGGAAGGGGCTTCGCCCCGCGTCGAAACATAATCCACGTTCACAGGTCCTTGGAATTGTTGGGATTTGCGGAGGCTCTCGCCCTCCGGTCGTTCGGTCGCTGTGCTGCCATCGTCCGTCCGACCTTACCCGAAAGGCCACGCATACCGCAGGTCTCTTTGCGGCAGATCGTGGCAATGCCGTTGCGTCACGCCCGCGGGACACGAGCTTCTTCGAAATTCTGCGGGCGGTTTCATTCGACAATCGATTTTTCGCCACGCCGCTGCTATAGACCATCGCCTAGGGTCGTGAAAAGACCCGCTAAAAGAGTTCCGAAAGGCTTGGTCGCCGGGGGCGGGGCCTGATCGCAGGGGTACAAGTAACGTGTTTGGACTGAATATCCGCCGCTTTCTCGGCATCTCCCTTCTTGCTGTCGTCGCCGGCTGCAACCAGACCGACAATTCCAACATGGGCGTGACGACCGACCCATCCGGTGTGCAGACCGCACACCAGCAGCAGACCGGCACCGCGGTCGTGCAGGGCTCTTGCCCGCAGGTCTACCTGCGGGATGGCACGGCCGTGCTGCGCCGCTATGCCAAGGGCGCCAAGGACGATCCGCAGAAGCTGCTCTATCAGGTGACGCTCGCCGATTCGACGCGCCAGTGCGTGCTGAACGAAAACCAGCTCGTCGTGACCGTCATGGTGCAGGGCCGCGTGGTCGAGGGACCGGCCGGCACGGGCGGTACTGTCAATGTGCCGATCCGGGTCGCCGCGACGGACGAACAGAAGACGCTCTATTCCGAACTCGTGCAACATTCTGTCGATATCGGGGCCGGCCAGTTCATCTTTACCCAGGCCAACATCGCCTTGCCGGGCGGTTCCGGTGGCTTCACGAAGGTCTATGTCGGCTTCGACGAAGGCCCGTACAATACGAAGTAATCGCTTGCTTCAATTCGAAAGAAAGGCCGCGGAAGATAGCTTCCGCGGCCTTTTTCATGTCCTGCAGGTGAAAGCGCTCAGATCGCTTCCTGCCATTCGGCAAGCGCCGTGATCACGCCGGGCAGCTCGCTCATGCGCGAGATCACCGTCTCTGCGCCGGCTTCCGTCAGGCGGTCGGCATGGGAGGGATAGGTGTGCGAGGCGCCGGTAAAGCCGACGACGCGCATGCCGGCGGCGCGCGCACCCGCAATGCCATGCACCGAATCCTCGATGACCAGCGTGTTGGCCGGGTCGGCACCGAACTGCTTAGCGCCATGCAGGAAGATGTCCGGCTTCGGCTTGACGCGGTCCGGCCCGAGATCCTTGGCCGAATAGATATGCGGTGCGAAAACCTGCTTGAGGCCGACCTTCGAGAGCATCATGTCGAGGCGATGCGAGGATGAGTTCGAGCAGATGCAATAGGGCTTGCGGATGCGTGAGAGCATCAGCTTGACGCCGTCGATCACCTTCACCTCGGCGGCAAGCCGCGCATCGAGCAGCTTTTCCGATTTGTCGAGCAGCGAGGCGGAGAGCGGAATGGCGGCCTCGCGTTCGATGCTCAGAAGAATGTTGTGCCAGGTCATGCCGGCGAAGCGCTCGCCCATCTCCTCGACGCTGATCGGGTAACCCGCCTCGGTGAGCAGCCGCGATTCCACTTCCGCCGCGATGATTTCCGAATCGACCAGAACGCCGTCGCAGTCGAAGATGATGAGGTCGAAACCGTCCATGTCGTCGTCTTTCCAGATGGGGGGCAAAGGCCCGGCAGGCGCGGCTTCCCTACACGAAAGGGCACGACGCGACAATTGCCAGAATGACAGGGCTGCCTTGTTCGCGACCCTGTGTTGCGAGGCGCGCGCGTGCGGGTTGTATTTTAGCAAAGGACGCTGTTACCTGCGGAACAGGGGGGCTACGGCGCTGCCCTATAGTGCGGGGGCGTTGTCAGCAACAGTTCCATCGGGAGATCGACATGGCAAGGGATCCTAAGGGCAAGATCACGGGTACCAATGGCAATGACCTCCTGTGGGGCACGGCGCGCGTTCTGGGCGACGGGACCTACGACAACTTCGTAGATGCCGACAGCGCAAACGTTAAAGGCGCCATTCGCGGTTTCGGCGGCAACGACGTCATCTTCGGCGACATCTACCAGAACCCGAAGGAAACCACCGAAGGCGACGTTGCCTATGGCGGAGATGGCGATGACCGCATCTTCGGTGATACCGGTTTCGATGAGCCCAACTGGCAATACAACGCCAAGGGTGGATCCGACACGCTCTATGGCGATGCCGGCAACGACAGGATTTACGGGCAGGGCGGCCACGACCGGCTCCACGGCGATGCCGGCAACGATCTGCTTGTCGGCGGCACCGGCGGAGATTACCTGTACGGAGGCGCCGGAAACGACGTTCTCTGGGCGGATATCGAGAATGAGACCTATGCCGCGCAGTCGAACAACTATCTCTATGGCGGTACAGGCAACGACCGTCTCTACGGCGGCGCGGGGATCGATGAACTGTACGGTGACGCCGGGACAGATACGCTTTACGGCGGTGCCGGCAACGATGACATGGCCGGCGGCGACGGGGCCGATATCCTCTATGGCGGTGCGGGCAACGATACCCTGGATGGTGCCGATCTGGGCGCTTCGGCCGACGGCGCCGACCGCCTCTATGGACAAGACGGCAACGACACCATGAATGGCGGTGCCGCCAATGACTTTCTGTCCGGCGGCTCGGGCAATGACATCATGGACGGCGGTGCGGGCAACGACACGATGGACGGTGGAACGGGCGCCGATACCTTCGTCTGCGGCGCCGGAAACGACACCTACTTCATCGACAATGCCAATGACAGCTTCCGCTTCGACTATCTCGATTCGGGGACGGACATGGTTCAATCCTCGGTCAGCTGGCGGCTTGGCAATTACCAGGAGAACCTCACGCTGACCGGCAGCAGCGCGATCGGCGGCGTGGGCAATGACGGGCGAAACGTCATCCGCGGCAATGCTGCGGCAAATACATTGACCGGCAACGGCGGAGACGACGTCCTCTCCGGGGGCGCGGGCAAGGACGTGATCGTTGGGGGGATCGGCGCGGACGATCTTTCAGGCGGAGCCGACGGCGACACCTTCGTCTTCAGGTCGATCGGCGAATCGACGGTCGGGGGAGCCGGCAGGGACACGATCTTCGACTTCACCAGCACCGACCGCATCAACCTCTCATCCATCGATGCCAACACGAAGGTTTCGGGCAACCAGGCTTTCGACTTCATCGGCACCCGGGATTTCACCGGCAAGGCCGGCGAACTGACCTACGACAGGATGACATCGGATACCTACATTTATGGCGACGTGAACGGTGACCGGAAGGCGGATTTTGCGATCCATCTGGACGATGCACTCGCCCTTCAGAAAGGGTACTTCGTCCTGTAGGGCGCGAGGCTCCAGGTGTTGCAAATCAGGGGCGGCCTTCAGGCTCGTCCCTGATTTTGCGACAAGTTTTCAATGACCGTCCATCACGGAAACAGCGCCACGAAGCGTCGTTCACCCTCCGCCGTGAAGCGGATGGCGCGGCTGTCCTTCTCGCGCTTCGCCCAGCCGTCGGCGATGAAACGGCCGAGCAGCGCTTCGCCAAGCGATCCGGCGAGATGCGAACGCCGTTCGCTCCAGTCGAGGCAGGTGCGGCAGACGGGGCGGCGTTGGGCACGAAGGGCAGGGACGTCGATGCCGATGGCGGCGATGCGGGCCTCGCCGGATTGCGTCAGCGCGGCATCGTCGCCATCGAGCGTCACGTCGCCGTCCGCCACCAGCCGGTCCAGCATGCGCACGCCAAAATCGCCGGCGAGGTGGTTGTAGCAGACGCGCGCCTTGCGAAGCGCGGGGTCCTTCGGCCCCGGGCGGGTACGCAGGTGCCCGCGATTGGCAGCAAATCCCATGATGTTTTCGAGCAGCAGGCCGACCTCGTCGTCGGCAAGCGCAAAATAGCGGTGCCGGCCCTGCTTGCGCTGGGCGATAAGCGCGCCGGCCTCCAGCTTGGAAAGGTGCGAGCTTGCGGTCTGCAAGGTGATGCCGGCGGCACCGGCAAGCTCGGTCGCCGTCAGCGCCTGCCCGCCCATCAAGGCGGTCAGCATGTTGGCGCGGGCGGGATCACCGATGAGCGCGCCGATCTGGGAAATGTCCGGTCCTTCTTTCATACTTCGATGTTAGCCGAAGCATTCACGTCGGGCAATATGGGAAAACACGTCATCGCAAACGAAGCAATTCCAGCAAAAATGCCCGAGCGGTTTTGTGTCCGGGATTGCTAAACACAAAGAGAGATGACGATGATCACCTGCTTCATCCGCTACGAGATCGACCCCTTCAAGAAGGACGCCTTCGCCACTTACGCCCGCAACTGGGGTCAGGCGATCCCGCGCTGCGGCGCCGACCTGATCGGCTATTTCGGCCCGCACGAGGGCTCCGCCACCACCGCCTACGGTGTCTACAACATCGAAAACCTCGCCGCCTACGAGGCCTATCGCGCACGCCTTGTCACCGATCCGCTCGGCCGGGAAAACTACGAATTTGCCAGAAGTGAGCGCTTCATCCTGAAGGAAGACCGCATCTTCCTGAAAAACGTCTCGCTGCCGCACGCACCGAAGGTGACCCCATGATCGCCGTCATCTTCGAAGTGGTGCCGGCCCCCGGCCGCATGGACCGCTATCTCGAAACCGCACGCGACCTCCGCCCGCTGCTCGATGATATCGACGGCTTCATTTCCATAGAGCGCTTCCGCAGCCTCACCGACCCGACGCGCCTGCTCTCGCTGTCCTTCTGGCGCGACGAAGCGGCGGTGAAGGCCTGGCGCACGACCGAAGAACACCGCGCCGCCCAATCCCTCGGCCGCCACGGCGTGTTCGATGCCTACAGGCTGCGCATCGCGAGCGTGGTGCGGGACTACGGGCTGAACGATCGGGATCAGGCGCCGGAGGATAGTCGAAGTTTTCATGCGGCGTGAAAGCAGATGGCCGCTCACGGCCGGCCGTTCCAGTTCGTTCCGAACGCCTTCGGGTTGCGTTCACAACGCCCTCAACCCTCTCCATCGTCATCCTCGGGCTTGACCCGAGGATCCACTTCCACGGCAAACGCCAACCTTTTGGCATGGGTCCTCGGGTCAAGCCCGAGGATGACAACGGAGAGGAGTGTCGTATGGGCTTCCCATCATTTTCGCCTACTGCACCGTCACTTCCGACCGCTCCCCGGCTTTGACCGTCGCCTTCGCCTCCTTCGGCGCCACGTCGCCCTCATACTTCACCACGACGACATAGTCGCCGGGCGGTAGCGTTTCCTGGTATTCGGCGCCGTAGTTGGTCGACATGGACTTCTGGTTGCCCTGGATATCCTTCTTGGCGTTGAGGATTTCGATGCTGTAGGCGCTGGGTGCCGTGATCGCTAGCACGCCGGCATCGATGTTGACGACGACCTCCTTCATCTCGCCGGCCTTGAGGTTGAAGGGGATTTCGCCGGTTGCCAGGCCGAGCTTCGCCGTCAGCACATGGTCGCCGGGTGGAACGTCGATCTTCGTGCCGGTGCCGTAGCTGTTGGCGATGCTTTTGCGCGAGCCGTCGATGGCCTTCGTGGCCTCCACCACCTCGAAGAACATGTTGCCGGAATCGACCTCCGGCCCGCCTTCCGCATAGATCGCCTTGTTGAGCACGATGCCCGAGCCGATGACGAGATCGCGCTCGATCGTCTCGCCCGCCTTGACGCTCAGGGTTTCCAACACCTTGGCCGGGCCGATGGAACCGTTGAGCTTCACCTCGCCGGCGGAGGCGTAGAATTTTGCCGTACCGTAATAGGTCGTGGAATAGTCGCCGAAGGCGATTTCGATTGCCGCGTTGGGATCGGCGTCGGCATCGTCAGGTGTGCGCTTCGGCATGATGACCAGCCGGGCCGCATCGAAGTTCACGAAGGGCTTTGCCACTGCGCCGTCCTTCACCTCGAAGGGCGCCTGGCGCTTGATCGAACTCTGCAACGTGGCAACGGCAATGTATTTGCCCGGCGGGTAATTGCCGGAAAACGCGCCCTTGTACTGGCTTTCGATATAGTCGCCGGCAGGCGCTCCGTTCGCGTCAGCCTTGTAGATTTCCCAGAAGACATCGTTGTTGTCGCCTAGCGACGGCCCGCCTTCGGACAGCACGCTGTCGAGCTCGGTGTTGAATTCGATTGCCGGCGCCGGCTCGGGCTCCGCGACCGCCACTTCCTGCACAGGCTTCGACATCGGCGCTTCCGCCACCGTCTCCGTCAGTGCCGCGACGAGCTGTGTCGCGTCGGAGGCCTGGAAATATTTGCCACCGGTGTTTTCGGCAAGGCAGGCGACCTGCCTGCCTTCTTCCTCCGTCAAACCGAAGCCGACGACGTGGGTGGTGAAGTCTACCCCCTTGCTTTCGAGCGCCGAGGCAAGCGCGCAAGGATCCGCCTCGCAGGTCTCCAGCCCATCCGTCACCAGCACGACGGTCGCCTTGTCCTCGGTATATTTGAGGATATCGGCCGCCTGTTCGACAGCGTGCGAAATCGGCGTCTTGCCCTTGGGGCTGAGGCCGGCGACGAAGGAATTGATGGCATCCTCGGTTCCCGCACCCGGCGGCACGGCAAGCTCGATATCGCTGCACGAACCCTTTTCACGGTGGCCATAGACCATCAGGCCGAGCTCCGTTCCGACCGGCACGGATTTCAGCACCGTGCCCAGCGTCTCGCGGGCGAGGTCGATCTTGGCGCGACCATCGATCTGTCCCCACATGGAGCCGGATGCATCGAGCACGATCATCGTCTTGTCGGCGGCGATCGTCTGCGTGGCGGCAAGAAGCCCCGCCAGAAGCATTAAGACGGTCTTCAGTCGCACATCGTTCTCCTCGGTCCCCCGGAAAACCCGGTTGTTCACGCCGGCAGGGGCGCGGCATGTTCATCGAATGACGGACGGGAAGGACCATCTATTCGCGGCTGCTTGAATTCCGTCAAAGGTCCCGCCGCGGAACGAATTTCGCTTTTTCTCCAATCCTTTCAGTCTTTGGTAACCATCTTCGGTAACCATAAGGATCAGTTCAGCCCCGAGTAAGCGTATCAGCGAGTATCAAATGCCATCTGTTCTTTCGCTTGCAGACGTCTCCCGTTCGCCCCGCAAAAGCGGTTGGCTTGACTCGATCATCAAGGGAGATTGCGTTGCAGCCCTTGAGGCCCTGCCGGATCAGTCCGTCGACGTGATCTTTGCCGATCCGCCGTATAACCTCCAGCTCGGCGGCATGCTTACCCGGCCGGACCAGTCGCTGGTCGATGCCGTCGATGACGAATGGGACCAGTTCGCCTCCTTCGAAGCGTATGATGCCTTCACCCGCGCCTGGCTGCTCGCCTGCCGCCGCGTGCTGAAACCATCAGGCACGATCTGGGTCATCGGCTCCTACCATAATATTTTCCGCGTTGGCGCCACGCTCCAGGACCTCAACTTCTGGATCCTGAACGACGTCATCTGGCGCAAGGCGAACCCGATGCCGAACTTCAAGGGCCGCCGGTTCCAGAACGCGCACGAGACGATGATCTGGGCGACCCGCGATCCGAAGGCCAAGGGCTATACGTTCAACTACGATGCCATGAAGGCTGCCAACGACGACGTGCAGATGCGCTCGGACTGGTTGTTCCCGATCTGCAACGGCGGCGAACGCCTGAAGGATGCGGACGGCAAGAAGGTGCATCCGACGCAGAAGCCGGAAGCGCTGCTCGCCCGTATCCTGATGGCGTCTTCCAAGCCCGGTGACGTGGTGCTCGACCCGTTCTTCGGCTCCGGCACGACGGGTGCGGTCGCAAAACGCCTCGGCCGCCACTTCGTCGGCATCGAGCGCGAACAGGCCTATATCGACGCCGCGCGTGAACGCATCGACGCCGTCGAACCGCTCGGCAGCGGCATGCTGTCCGTGATGACCGGCAAGAAGGCCGAACCGCGCGTCGCCTTCAACACGCTGATCGAAAGCGGCCTGATCGCGCCCGGCACGGTGCTGACGGATGAACGCCGCCGCTACAGCGCCATCGTTCGGGCCGATGGCACGCTCGCCTCGGGCAGCGATGTCGGCTCCATCCACCGCGTCGGCGCCCGCGTCCAGGGCCATGATGCCTGCAACGGCTGGACCTTCTGGCACTATGCGGAAGGTGCCGCGCTGAAGCCGATCGATGCATTGCGCGCCGTCGTGCGCGCCGGCATGGCCGGCATCGAATAGGCCTGTCGCCCACGAAACACGCTTTCTCCAGCCGCGGCCTCCGGTGTTCCCTGCACCGGGGGCTGTGGCTTTTGAGGGGAGGCCGCGCGCGTCATTTGACGGGATCCCCCCAACTTCCACGGGCGCGATTCAGGTGATGTTAACCATCAGGCGCTTACTGTGATCTGGTAAACACGTCAGGCCAAGCAACGGAAATCGTTGCGGAAAGCCAAGGCCGATCAACCGGCCGGGCAGGCCGGATATCGCTTTTCCGGTTTTTGTACCTTCAGTCCCGGAAAAGTGAAAACGCCCGGAGCCGCAAAGCTCCGGGCGTTTCGGTTTCAGCAGATGCCTTCAATCAAAGCGCAATGCCGTGTGCCGCAAGGTCGCTCTTCAGCTTCTCCGGGTCGGTGAACTGGACAGCGTGCCAGCCGGCATTCCGGGCACCTTCGACATTCGCCGGCGCGTCGTCGATGAACAGCGTATGGGCGGGGGAGAGGCCGAAGTCGTTGCTGTGCTTCTCGTAGATCGCAAGGTCCGGCTTGATGAGGCCGATCTCCCCGGAAACCGTCACGCCGCGTGGCATGTCGAGGAAGGGGAAGAGTTGGCGCGCTTGCCTGAACGTATCGGCGGCGAAATTCGTGAGCATGGTCACGTCATGACCTTCGGCGATGAGCGTCTCCATGATCGCGACGCTCTCCACATAGGCATGCGAGACCATTTCGTGCCAGTATCTGCGGAAGGCGCGGATCTGCTCGATGCGGTCGGGATGTTCCGCAATCAGCAGGGCTTCCGCCTCCGCCCAGTCACGCCCGCGGTCCTGCTCGAGGTTCCAGTCGTGCGTGCAGACATTGGCGAAGAACCAGTTGCGCTCGGCATCATCGGGGATCAGGCGGGCGAAAGGGATGTGCGGGTCGTAATGGATCAGCACCTTGCCGATGTCGAAGACGACGTGTCTGATTTCGATGCTGCTCATGCTGTCCTCGTCGTTTGAAACGCGTCGGGTATGGCTTGTTTTATTGCCTTCTTCATGACGGTCGGCAGTGCCTCGCCATCGAGCGTGTCCTTTGCCTGCCACCATCCTTCACCGGCGCCGGCATTCCGCGGCACCTTGGAACGGTAGATGGTGAGGCGCAACTCGAAATGCGTGAAGACATGGGTGACGGTGCCGCAGGCCTGCCAGTTCGCTTGAAACGGTGCGGCATCGGTGCCGGTCTCGCCATCGATGCGCGCCGTCCAGGCGCTGCCCGGCACTTCCGTCATGCCGCCGAGCAGACCGCTCTCGATCCGCTTGCGCAGGAAAACCGCGCCCGTCTCGTCCTCGGCGATGAAGGCGGCACCCAGTCGCACCGGCTTTTCCTTCTTCGCTGCCTTGCGCGGAAACAGTTCGGGGTCTTCACGGCCGAGCACGCGACAGTTCGCATTGAACGGACAGAGCGCGCAGGCGGGTCGCCGCGGCGTGCAGATCGTCGCGCCGAGATCCATCATCGCCTGGGCGAAATCCCCGGGGCGATCCTCCGGCGTCATCGCAGCGACCAGCGCCCGCATTTCCGGCTTTGCTGCAGGAAGCGGCGTCGTGATGGCATGCAGGCGCGAGATGACGCGCTCGACATTGCCATCGAGCACGGCGCTTTTCCGGTTGAAGGCGATGGCCGCGATCGCCGCTGCCGTATAGTCGCCAATGCCAGGAAGCGCCTTCAGCCCGTCCTCGGTATCGGGAAACACGCCGCCATGCTCGAAGGCGACCGTCTCGGCGCATTTCTTGAGGTTGCGGGCACGTGCGTAATAGCCAAGTCCCGCCCAGGACTTCATCACGTCTTCATTGTCGGCTTTCGCGAGATCGGTGATCGTCGGCCAGCGGGAGGTGAACAGCGCGAAATAGGATTTGACCGCCTGCACCGTGGTTTGTTGCAGCATGACCTCGGACAACCAGATCCGGTAGGGATCGGGTTCGATGCCGCGCGCCGCCATCGGCGGGCTCACCCGCCACGGCAGGTCCCGGTGATGCCGGTCGTACCAGGCAAGAAGCAGGTCGGCGGGCGCCGCTGTCCGGTGGGCTTGGGTCATGATTTGCCTGAACGGGGTCGGAGCGCCTATAACTGGCGGAGTGATCCGCGATCTTCAAGTGCTTCGCGGTAAAAACAGGAATATTTTCCCTGCCGGCAATTCCAGCAAAAGCGCACAACGCGGTTTGTTTCGTCGCGAATTGCCTAACAAGGGGACAAGGTAAAACGTGAACGCCAAAGCCCAAAAACCGAGATACGGCATCGTCCAGATCAGCGAAGTGGCGAACGCGCTGATCGATCCGGTGCTGGCGAAACGCGCCGGCATCAACACGATGCTGCTTGGCTCGTGGGATGAAATTGCCGGTACGCAATTTGCCGATTGCACGCGGCCGGAACGCATTGCCTGGCCGCGCCGCGCCTCCGAAATGACGGGCGAGGGCGGCGGCTACCAGCCGGGTGTGTTGACGATCGCCTGCGAGGGCGCACGCGCGCTGTTCCTCAGCCATCAGCAGGGCGAGATCATCCAGCGCATCAACGGCTTCTTCGGTTTTCCGGCGATCAGCCAAATCAAGATCGTGCAGAAACCGGTGGCGGCACAGCCGCGCCGCAAGCCGAAGCCGCGCCCGCTGACCGGCGCGGCAGCCCGCCATCTCGACGATCTGGTCGAGGGCATCGAGGGCGAAGCGCTGAAGGCGGCACTGAAGCGCCTCGGCACGGCGGTGCTTGGCATGCCCCGAAAAGCGCCGTGAGCAACCATTGAACGGTCACAATTCTTTGAAGTTACTAGCCTTAACTCCGCTTGTTCCTGCCCCAAAGCAGGTATAACGGGAGTGCCAAGAGCAATTTCGGGTGCGAAGCGGTTTTCCGTCCGGGCTTGCGTCGATGGACCCAAGAATTCTTATCCCTTCCGACAGGAGAGACCATGTCCCTTTCCGAAATGAGCCTGATGAAGCGCCTCCTGACCGGCGCTGCCGTTGCGGCGCTCGCCGTGACGCTGGCTGCCTGCTCCGACGAGAAGAAGGAGGAGACCGCCAAGGCTCCCGAGACCAGCCAGACGACGACCGGCGAAAGCGCAAGCTCGACGCCTGCAACGTCTACCGGCACGGCGACCGAAACCTCCACGACGACGACCACCACCACCACGACTCCGGCCGAGACGGCTCAGAAGCCTGCGGCAGAAGTTCCGTCCGCTGAGGGCGACGTCGATATGGCGGAAGTGCTAAAGCCCGGCGCGCTGCCGGACATGGTGATCGGCGAGGCGAATGCCCCCGTCACCATCGTCGAATACATGTCGACGACCTGCCCGCACTGCGCGGCCTTCCACAACAATACCTTCGATGCGATCAAGGCGAAGTATGTCGACAGCGGCAAGGCTCGTTTCATCGTACGCGAATTCCCGTTCGATCCGCGTGCCGCTGCCGCCTTCATGCTGGCGCGCTGCAAGCCGCAGAACCCGGCTGAGCTGACGGATGCCGCACAGTATTATCCGATGATCTCGATGCTCATGAAGCAGCAGGAAACCTGGGCCGCCGCACAGGATGGCCGCGAAGCACTGCTCCAGATGTCGAAACTCGCCGGTTTTACACAGGAGAGCTTCCAGGCCTGCTTGACGAACCAGAAGCTTCTGGATGATGTGAACGCGGTACGTGAACGCGGTGCCAAGGAATTCGGCGTCGCAGCGACCCCGACCTTCCTGATCAACGGCAAGCGCTATTCGGGAGACATGTCGGTTGACTCCATGTCGGCCCTCATCGAAAGCCTTCTTTGATCCTTCGACCGGATTTCCGGCGGGCGACGGTGAAAGCCGTGCGCCCGCTTTTTGCTTTATGGCACGGGTGAACGCATGAAGTTCACCAAGCTCCGCGTGCTCGGTTTCAAGTCCTTCGTCGAACCCATCGAATTTGCCATCGAGCGCGGCCTCACCGGCATTGTCGGGCCGAACGGCTGCGGCAAGTCGAACCTCGTCGAGGCGCTGCGCTGGGTGATGGGGGAGAATTCCTACAAGAACATGCGCGCGTCCGGCATGGACGACGTCATCTTCTCCGGTTCCGGCCACCGCCCGGCGCGCAACACCGCCGAGGTCGGCCTCTATCTCGACAATTCCGACCGCACCGCGCCCGCCGCCTTCAACGACCAGGACGAAATCCAGGTCACGCGCCGCATCGAGCGCGAAAACGGCTCGGTCTACCGTATCAACGGCAAGGAAGCGCGCGCCAAGGATGTGCAGTTGCTCTTCGCCGACGCCTCCACCGGCGCCCGCTCGCCCTCGATGGTGGGCCAGGGCCGTATCGGCGAACTCATCCAGGCAAAACCCCAGGCCCGCCGCCAGCTGCTCGAAGAGGCGGCCGGCATTTCCGGCCTGCATTCGCGCCGCCACGAGGCGGAACTGCGCCTGCGTGCCGCCGAAACCAATCTCGAACGGCTCGACGACGTCACCTCGCAGCTCGAAAGCCAGATCGAGAGCCTGAAGCGCCAGTCGCGCCAGGCGAACCGCTTCAAGGCGCTCTCCGCCGATATCCGTCGCCACGAGGCGATGCTGCTGCACATTCGTTGGGTACAGGCGAAGGAGGCGGAAGGCGAGGCGGAAAGCCAGCTCAACCAGGCGACCTCGCTCGTCGCGGAGCGGGCGAATGCGCAGATGCAGGCGGCCAAGGACCAGGCCATTGCCAGCCTGAAACTGCCGGAACTGCGCGAGAACGAGGCGAAACTCGCTGCCGTGCTCCAGCGTCTGCAGATCGCCCGCGCGCAGCTGGAAGAGGATTCCGCCCGACTGCTGCGTCGCCGCGACGAACTGACCCGCCGCCTTGCGCAACTTGGCGAGGACATTGTTCGTGAGGAGCGCATGGTGGCTGACAATGCCGCCGTGCTTGACCGGCTTCTCGTAGAAGAGGATGAGATTCGCGAAATTCTCGCTGAGGCGGATGAGCGCGCCGAAAGCGCCCGCGAGACGATGGACGAGGCCGCGGCAAAACTCTCCGAGAGCGAAGCCGCTCTTGCCGCCGTCACCGCCGAGCGGGCCGAGGCATCCGCGTCACGCAACCAGCTCGAAAAGGCGATCCGCGACCTGTCCGAACGCCACCTGCGCCTCGGCCAGCAGCTTGATGCGCAGGCCCGCGAGCTCGATGAGATGGACGCCCGCATTGCGGATCTTCCCGATCCGGAAGAGCGGCGCGCTGCCGTGCAGTTGGCGGAAGAGGCGCTGGAGACGGCCGGCGAGATGCTCGTCGCCGTCGAGGAGGCGCTGGAGGAAGCCCGTTTCAGCGAATCCGCCCTGCGCGGCCCGGTCGATACGGCGCGCGCGCGCCTTGCCGGCATCGAGACGGAGGCGCGCACCATTCGCCGCATGCTGGAGGCGGGCAGCGGTGACGGTTCCTTTGCGCCGGTCGTCGACGACGTGCATGTCGATCGCGGGTTTGAGACGGCTCTCGGGGCAGCCCTTGGCGACGATCTCGATTCACCCGCCGATAGTGCGGCACCCGTGCATTGGCGGCTCACCGGCACCATGTCCGATGATCCGCACCTGCCGGCCGGCGTGACCGCGCTCACCACCCATGTCCGCGCGCCAAACGTGCTGCACCGCCGTCTTGCCCAGATCGGCGTCGTCGCAAGCATCGCCGAAGCGCTATCCTTCCTGCCGCATCTGCGGGCCGGCCAGCGGCTCGTCACCCGCGAAGGTGCCGTCGTCCGCTGGGACGGCCACGTCACCGGTGCCGATGCGCCAAGTGCTGCCGCCCTTCGCCTGGAACAGAAGAACCGCCTCGCCGAACTCGAGGCGGAGCTGGACAATGCCCGGGCAGCATTGGCCGATGCGCAAGCCGATCTCGCCCGCGCCGGCGAGGTGATCCGCGCCGAGACGCAGCGCCAGCAGCAGGCGCGCGAGGCGCAACGCAACGCCACCCGTACGCTTGCCGAAGCGCGCGACGCCCTGGAGGCCGCCGAGCGTGCCTCCGGCGACCTCATCCGCCGCCGCGCCGTGCTCGCCGAAACCCGGGTGCAGATCGAGGCGCAGGTCGAGGAAGCCGCGCAGTCGCTGGAGGATGCGCGTGCAGCGTTGGAAGACGCTCCCGACCTCGCTGATCTCGACCTTAGCCTCCGCACCCGCACGATGGAGGTCGCGACCGACCGGGCGACGCTGGCCGAAGCGCGCGCCGCCCATGACGGCCTTGCTCGCGAAATGGCCGACCGCCGCCGCCGTCTGATGGCGATTTCCGCCGAGCGTGAAACGTGGAAGGGCCGCGCCGCCAATGCGGAAAGCCACATCGCCACGCTGCGTGATCGCGAGGGGGAAGCGCGCGAAGAGATGGAAGGGCTTGCCGAGGCGCCCGACGAGATCGAGGAAAAACGCCGCGAACTGCTGACCGGCCTGACCAATGCCGAAGCCGCCCGCCGGGAAGCCGCCGACGCCTTGCAGGAGGCGGAAAACCACCAGCGCGAAGCCGACCGCACCGCCACGACCGCCCTTTCGCAGCTTGCCGAATCGCGCGAAACCCGCGGCCGCGTGGAAGAACGCCTCGTTTCCGCCCGCGAGCGCCGCGTCGAGGGTGAGGCGCGTATCCGCGAGGCGCTGTCCTGCGCACCGCACGAGGCGCTGAGGCTCACGGGGCATCCGGCGGGTGCGCCGCTGCCGGACCCGCGCGATCGTGAAAGGGACCTTGATCGGTTGAGGATCGAGCGCGAACGTCTCGGCGCCGTCAACCTGCGCGCCGAGGAAGAGCAGAAGGAACTGACCGAGAAACTCGATGCCATCGTCGCCGAGCGCGAGGATATCATCGAGGCGATCCGCAAGCTGCGTTCGGCGATCCAGAGCCTCAACCGCGAGGGCCGCGAGCGCCTGCTTGCCGCCTTCGATGTGGTCAACGTGCAGTTCCAGCGCCTGTTCACCCACCTCTTCGGCGGCGGCACGGCGGAGCTGCAATTGATCGAGAGCGGCGACCCGCTCGACGCCGGCCTTGAAATTCTCGCCCGTCCGCCCGGCAAGAAGCCGCAGACCATGACGCTGCTGTCCGGTGGCGAACAGGCATTGACCGCGATGGCGCTGATCTTCGCCGTCTTCCTCACCAACCCGGCGCCGATCTGCGTGCTGGACGAAGTGGATGCGCCGCTCGATGACCACAATGTCGAACGCTACTGCAACCTGATGGACGAGATGGCGGCCTCCACCGAGACCCGCTTCGTCATCATCACCCACAACCCCATCACCATGGCCCGCATGAACCGCCTCTTCGGCGTCACCATGGCGGAGCAGGGCGTGTCGCAGCTGGTGTCGGTGGACTTGCAGACGGCCGAGCAGCTACGCGAGGCATCCTAGGCTTCGGCCGTCGCTTTTTCTGGTCTTACGATACCGCGACGAGGAAGTCGGACGAAACCCACCCGACATGGCCCTGCGGCGTTCGAACCTGCCACCAGGCTTGCTGCATGGCGATACGCTCAACCAGGGTATTCTCCGGCAGTTCGCCGACCTTGTCTCCGCCGGGGCTGGACCTGAAATTCAACGTCGACGGAGCCACGCCCTTGACGCGAAAACGGGGCAGCCTGAGATCGGACGAGAGGGCGCCATGCATCGAAGGGTTCAATCCGTCGAGTTCTATGGCAATGCGGCGACGCATCTCGTCGCCAATGGGGCGGTGGCCGACGAAGGCATTCGTAAAAGACAGACGGGTTATATCCCACTTGCCATTCTGCAATATGCCGAGCGTTGGCTGAACCTCGGCATGGGTCAGAATGGTTTGCCGGGTTACAGGGATGTCGTAGCGTTTCGCCAACTGGGCAGCCGCTTTTATCATGGTGTCCCACTGTATTTCCTGGAGCGGATTGCTTCCGCTGGAAAATGGGCTCTCACGAGCGCCGGTCATCGAGCACATCGATATGCCTATTGCCCCGGTGTTGGCATTCTTCGTGTGGGAAGCAGGTGTCATTCCAGAGCCCGGAGCATTCGCTGCAATCGATTTGTCGCCACGGACGAGGTTTCCATCGCCCTCGACAAGTATATGGTAGGATTTCTTGTCCGTGCTGTTGGCCGTGTGGCCGCCGGCAGTCCAATGCACATGAACGCGTTTCATGGCGGCATCCGGCATCCATGAACTGGGGATACTTGTTGGCATGATCCTCTCCCTATGTTTTGTAAACTGACTCCAATTTCCATCAATAAATATTCAGGCGAGTAGGCTCATCGTGAGGCCAATACTACTCGCGTCATGGGGTGTTTTTCTTCAGAAGATGGCAACGCTTCGCTCTTCCGGGCAGGAAGTGACACTTCCTCGTCCAGATGGCCTCGTTCATTCTGCATGCTCGGCTATGGTGATCGCAAAAATACCATTTCCACCTCGGCTTGCACAAGATGTCGGTGATGTTCGCCGAGATGTTTTTTGCGGGTCGGTTTCGCGATCCTGGCGCGGAACAAAGCCTTGCCTCGTGCATTTACGGGCACCTGCAGGCTTTTGCAGACGCGTGATACAACTGGGGACCAAACGTGGATAGAAACGCACTTTACATGCTCATCGGCGCACTCATCGTCGTGGTGGCCGGCTTTTCCTATTATGCCTATCAGCAGGAGAAGCAGCCGGACGGCGTCGAGATCAAGCTCAACGAGCAGGGGCTTTCCATCGAGGGAAACTGAGCGACCTTGTCTGGCCAGCCACAAGCCGTGTTCCCGCAGGAGCACGGCTTTTATATTTGGTTTCTATAATTTTGCATCGCCGTCGTAATTTTGATGCAATGCAACAAAAAACTCATCATCTCGCGTTTTCAAAGACATGCTGTTCATGTAGATTGAGAAAACGCATTTGGGGAGGCGTCGATGGAGAAGTGGGTCTATACCTTTGGGGATGGTCGTGCCGAAGGCAGTGCGGGCGATCGCAATCTGCTCGGTGGCAAGGGCGCAAACCTCGCCGAAATGAGCAATCTCGGCCTGCCGGTGCCGCCCGGCCTCACCATCGTTACCTCCGCCTGCAACCACTATTACGATAACGGCCGCATGCTGCCGGAGGGCCTGAAGGACCAGGTGCGCGCCGGCATTCGCCACATGGAGGCGATCACCGGCCGCAATTTCGGCGATACGGCAAAGCCGCTGCTGCTCTCCGTGCGGTCCGGCGCGCGTGCCTCCATGCCGGGCATGATGGACACGGTGCTCAATCTCGGCCTCAACGATCACACGGTACAGGCGCTTGGCCACGATGCGGGCGATGCACGCTTTGCCTGGGACAGCTACCGCCGCTTCATCCAGATGTACAGCGATGTCGTCATGGGCCTCGACCACGAGGTTTTCGAGGAAATCCTGGAAGACGAAAAGGGCCGGCTCGGTCATGAGCAGGACACCGAGCTTTCGGCGGTCGAGTGGCAGCACGTCGTCGGGCGCTACAAGGAAACCATCCGGGAAGAGTTGGGTGAAGAGTTCCCGCAGGACCCGGAAGTCCAGCTCTGGGGTGCGATCGGCGCCGTTTTCGCAAGCTGGATGAATGCCCGCGCCGTCACCTATCGCCACCTGCACAATATCCCGGCCGTCTGGGGCACCGGGGTCAACGTCCAGGCGATGGTCTTCGGCAATCTCGGCAATGCGTCGGCCACCGGCGTCGCCTTCACGCGCAATCCCTCGACGGGCGAAAATTCGCTCTATGGCGAGTTTCTCGTCAATGCGCAGGGCGAGGATGTCGTCGCCGGCATTCGCACGCCGCAGAACATCACGGAAGAAGCGCGCATCGCGTCCGGTTCCGACCGGCCGTCGCTGGAAAAGCTGATGCCGGAGGCCTTTGCCGAATTCTGCGGCATCTGCGACCGGCTTGAGCGGCACTACCGCGACATGCAGGATCTCGAATTCACCATCGAGCGCGGCAAGCTCTGGATGCTCCAGACCCGTTCGGGAAAACGCACCGCCAAGGCGGCGTTGCGGATCGCCGTCGACATGGCGACGGAAGGGCTGATCAGCGAGGGCGAGGCCGTCGCGCGCATCGATCCCGCCTCGCTCGATCAATTGCTGCATCCGACGATCGATCCACGCGCGCGCCGTGACGTCATCGGCTCTGGCCTGCCGGCCTCGCCGGGGGCCGCAACGGGTGCGATCGTCTTCACCTCGGAGGACGCCGTGCAGGCGCAGGAGGAGGGCCGCAAGGTCATCCTCGTGCGTATCGAGACGAGCCCGGAAGACATTCACGGCATGCACGCCGCCGAAGGCATTTTGACGACGCGCGGCGGCATGACGAGCCATGCGGCCGTCGTTGCCCGCGGCATGGGCACGCCCTGCGTTTCCGGCGCCGGCACGCTGCGCGTCGACCTGCGCAACGAGCTGCTGGTCGCCCATGGCGTGACGCTGAAGCGCGGCGAGATCATCACCATTGACGGCTCGTCCGGCCAGGTGCTGAAGGGCGAAATCCCCATGCTCCAGCCGGAGCTTTCGGGCGATTTCGGCCGCATCATGGAATGGGCCGACCGCACGCGCCGCATGAAGGTGCGCACCAATGCCGAGACGCCGGCGGATGCCCGCGCGGCACGCTCCTTCGGCGCCGAAGGCATCGGCCTCTGCCGCACGGAACACATGTTCTTCGAGGGCAGCCGCATCAATGTGATGCGCGAGATGATCCTTGCCGAAGACGAGGCCGGCCGCCGCGCGTCGCTGGCAAAACTCCTTCCCATGCAGCGCTCGGACTTCGTCGAACTGTTCGAGATCATGCACGGCCTGCCGGTGACCATCCGGCTGCTCGACCCGCCGCTGCACGAATTCCTGCCGAAGACGGACGAGGAGATCGCCGACGTGGCGACGGCGCTGTCGATCGACGAGGCCGTGCTGCGCCGGCGTGTCGATACGCTGCACGAATTCAACCCCATGCTCGGCCACCGCGGCTGCCGACTGGCGATCTCCTATCCGGAAATCGCCGAAATGCAGGCGCGCGCCATCTTCGAGGCGGCGGCGGAAGCCGCCCGTGCGACGGGTGCCGCCGTCGTGCCGGAAATCATGGTGCCGCTCGTCGGCCTGAAGGCGGAACTGGACTATGTGAAGGCCCGCATCGAAAGCGTGGCAAAGGCGGTCATCGCCGAGAGCGGCGTTGAGATCGACTATCTCGTCGGCACGATGATCGAGCTGCCGCGTGCGGCACTCCGCGCCCATGTCATTGCCGAATCGGCAGAATTCTTCTCCTTCGGCACCAACGACCTGACGCAGACGACCTTCGGCATCTCGCGTGACGATGCCTCGGCCTTCCTGTCGACCTACATCCAGAAGGGCATCATCGAGCAGGATCCGTTCGTCCAGCTCGATTTCGACGGGGTGGGGGAACTCATCCGCATCGCCGCCGAACGCGGCCGGCGCACGCGGGGCGACCTGAAGCTCGGCATCTGCGGCGAACATGGCGGAGACCCGGCATCGATCCACTTCTGCGAAGAGGCAGGTCTCGATTATGTGTCGTGCTCACCCTTCCGCGTGCCGATCGCGCGGCTCGCTGCCGCACAGGCCGCCTTCAAGAGCGTCAAGGGCTGAGAGAAGACAGGCGCCGCGCTCGGCGGTGCCAAGGTCCGCAAAAAGTCAGGCGTCGCGTTCAGCGGCGCCGGTCACGCACGTAGATATAGGTCGGCCCACCCCAGAACGGATCGTTCACCCGGGCTGAGCGGAAATCCGCGCGTCGGTCGAGATCGATGCGTTGCAAGCACTCGGCAAACGCATCCGTGCCCGCGCGAAAACCGTAGGAGCGGCATTTGTTCTCGTCGTTGGCGCGCACCTCTGCGGCTGTCTGGCAGCCGGCAAGCAGGAGGGCGGTGGTGGCGAGGACGGCAAGGCGAATCAGCATCTTGGACATGCGAACTCCGGCAAACTGTTGCGCGCCTTGGATAGGCCTGTCCGCGCCGCGCCGCAAGTCCTCAGATGCGTTGCAGAACGTCGATGAAGGCGTCCGCGAAACGCTTCAGGTCCTTGGTCTTCTCATCCGGATTTTCCACCCGGATGGAGGCACCTTCCGCATCGAGCAACGCGAAAACCACGGCAAGCGCACCGTCTTCGCCCTTCGGCACGCGCAGCGCCGCGATGCGCCGGCAGTCCTCCGCCAGGCCCGAGGCCGGCAGGTCGAACAGGAAATCGCCGCCGACCTGACCGGCCGCCGTACGCACGGCCTCGGTAAAACCGGTATCGTCGCCGGAAAAGCCATCGAGCGAGAGTTCGAGTTCCAGAAGCTCCAGGGGAAGGGCGGGTTCTCCAGCCGGAATGGCGGCAGGTGTCTCGGCGACCGTCTGCGTCGGCAACATCGTCTTGCTCCTTTACTACCCCCGTTTGTGAACGTTCGTTAACGAGCGTGGCAAATTTGCGGCACGCAAGGAAATTCGCGTCGCAGGCGGGAGAAACGGAGCCGGTCAACGCCTATTTTGGACTGAGTTCCATACGATACGACGACTGTCGACGTCTGCTGCGCCGGCCCTTGAGATCAGAGAACTTTCAAACCGAGTTCGGAGAGCAAGTCGGCCGCCTGTGCCCGCGAAATGACCGCGCCCTTGAACTGTTTGGCATTGTTCAGACGCACGCCGCCAAGGTCAGCGCCGCGCAGGTCGGCGCCATCGAACCGGCTGTCGACCAGATGCGCTTCACGAAGGCTGCAAGCCTCGAAAACGGCCTCGCGGAAATCGCAACGGGAAACATCGGCGCCGCTGAAGTCGAGGTGCTTCAGGTGCAATTTGCAGAAGGAAAAACCCGGCAGGCGCGCATCGGCGAAGATGACCTCCTCGAAGTCGCAGCCAAGTGTTCGGGCTTCCGCGAAATTTGCACCGGTCAACTTGCAGCGCTTCAAAGACGAGGAGGTCAAGATCACGCCGCGAAAGCCGCCATTGTTGAAGTCGCATCCCGCGATTTCGGACTCCGATAGATTCGCTCCGGTGAAGTCGGCAAAGGGGCCACGGCAGCTCGACCAACGGCTCTCGGTCAGCGTCGCCCCGGTGAACTTCGCGCGCGTCAACCGGCAGGCATCGAAGGTCCATCCCGTGAAAGCGAGGCGTGACAGGTCGGCCTCTTCGAGATTGCACCGCTGCAGCGTCACCGGGATATTGCGGGCAACCAGTGCCGAGACCGCCGCTCTGTCGAGCGTCTGTTCAGTGACCACGAAGCTGTTCGGCGGGTTTTCGGATTGCATTGGTCGGTTCCTTTCATGCGGACGCCTCCCATCCGGCCTGGAGACGAGGTTCAATACCATGGTTTTGTGCTGACGCTCGTCATGCCGCCCGAATTGCTCGACGTCCTCCCGCGCTGATGAACGGTAGCGGATGCAGCCCCAAAGCCAGCGCGCAGCCGTTGCGTCGTCCAGATCCTGCCAGCGTTTCGATTCATGCCGCTTGGCCGAAGCCCGTCCGGCTCAATGGGGCGTCCAGCGTCTTGGTAATGGCGTCTCTATTGCCTGTTAATGAACTGCTCGATCTCGCGGCGAAAGAATCTGTTCAGGAACCGTATCGCACGCGCCCCTTCGTGCGCGTGGCGCGACCTCAAAGGAAAGCCACCCACGCAACGCCCATGGAAAAACCCGTCGCCCTGCGTTAGGGAGAAGTGACGGCAGACGCATCCGGTGAGGCCATGGCGATCACGATCCAGTATGAACGGCCTGTTTCGTATGCGGCGTATTGGGCGCGGCGCATGGCGCTGCTGTCCTGCGTGCTGTTCGTTGCCGTCGTGCTGTCGCACCGATTCGGCCCGCTGACGACGCCGCATTTCCTTGCACTGGCAGGGTTTGCCGCAGTGATGGCCGGGCTTGCCGTGCTGCTGGCGGCGACCGGGCTCGCCCGCCTCTGGCATGTCGGCGCGCGCGGCGGCAAGGCCGCCCTTGCGGCGCTGCTGTTTGCGTTGCTGCCACTCGGCGTGACGGGAGCTGCCGCCTATGCCTATTTCTACAAGCCGGCGATCTACGACGTGACGACCGATACGGTATCGCCGCCGCCCTGGTTGTCTCAACCTTCTGCCGCGCAGGATTGGCTGCCGCGCCTCGGCACAATCACGCCGCGCGACCGCGAGGTGCAGCTCGACGCCTATCCCGGTCTCTCCGGCCGGCGCTACGAGGGCGCGCTCGACCGCGTCTATCAGGGCGTGCGCAAGGTCGCCACCGCCTATGGCATCACGATTACCGCCGAGGACGGGCTCGATAACATCCTCGCCGATCTCGAAGACCTCGTGGTCGATCCGAAGAAGGTAACGCAGGGCGCCGAGGCATTGGGCGAGGTACCGATCCCCGAAGCGCGCCCGCTCGAAACGCCGCTGATCCCCTCTGTCGGCGGTGCCGGCGATGTTCTCCTGCAGGGGGAATGGCGCTCGCCGATCTTCGGCTTCCGCTTCGACGTGGTCATCCGCCTGCGCGAAGAGGCCGAGACGACACTTGTCGACATGCGCGCGGCCTCGCGCTACGGGCCGCACGACCTGGGCATCGGTGCGTCTCTTGTCGAAGGTTACCTGAAGGCGCTCGACGCCGAGCTGCTCGGCATCGCGGGCGATTGATCAGAGGCCGGGTGCGGGAAAATACAATCCCGTCAGCGAGGGCGGTCCCTCGGTCACCACTTCGCCGCGCGCGACCAGATCCTCCAGATGCGCCAGCACCGAAAGTGCTGCCGCGCCATGCAGGCGGGGGTCGGTTTCGCGGTAGATCACCTTCACCATGTCGGCGATCAGCCGGTCGCCGGAGCGAATACGTTCGCGCACCGCCCGCTCGCGCATGCGCCGATGGGTGCGCAGGCCACGCAGGAACGCGGCCGGCTCGGTCACCGGCCCGCCATGGCCGGGAAAATAGAGGCGGTCGTCCCGCTCCAGCAGGCGATCGAGCGACGCCATGTAATCCGCCATGGCCCCGTCCGGCGGCGCCACGATGCTGGTCGCCCAAGCCATGACATGGTCGGCGGAAAACACGATGCCCTCCGGCCCGTCGAGGGCGAAGGCGGCATGGTTTGCGGTGTGGCCGGGCGTCAGCAGCGCCGTCAGCGCCCAGCCGTCACCCTCCACCCGGTCGCCATGGGCAAGTGCAAGGTCCGGTACGAAGTCAACGTCCGAGCTCTCTGCGAAGGGATTGCTCTCGCCGGCATGGAGCGGCCGGGACGCCCGGTGCGGGCCTTCCGCAACGACAATCGCGCCGGTCTCCGCCTTCAGCCGGCGGGCGAGGGGAGAATGGTCGCGGTGGGTGTGGCTGACGGCGATATGCGTCACCTCGCGGCCGGCAAGCGCCGTCATCAGCGCCTGGAAATGCGCCTCGTCCTCCGGGCCGGGGTCGATCACCGCGACCGACCGATCGCCGACGATGTAGCTGTTCGTGCCGTGAAAGGTGAAGGGGCTCGGATTGTTGACGGTAACGCGCTCGACACGCGCGGCAACCGGCACCGCCTCGCCATAGGCCGGCTTGAACTCGAGATTGAAATGCGGGGGTTCCCGGCTGTCGTCTTGGTTGGAGATAGGCACGGTGGTCACTTGTATTCGATTTCGATGAAGCTCATCGGCGTATCGCCGCCATTGACGACATTGTGCGCCACGCCGGCCTCGCGCCGGTAGACGGCGCCGGCCTTGCTGTGCACCCGCCGCTCGCCCGTCTCCTCCTCGATCAGGAAGTCGCAATCGGTCATCGGCACAACGACATAGCCGAGCCCGTGCACATGATGGCCGGTATCGGCGCCCGGCTCGAAATCCCAGCGCGTGACACGCACCACCGCATCGTCGAGAAGAATGGTCGGCACGGCCGGCGGGCGGGCGCGGAACTTGGACATGGCGGCTCCTCGTGAGGAAGCGGCAGTCTCACAATCCCGAATGACCGGGCGACCTGCCGCCGAAAGGACGATCTATCGACCGGACCCTAGCCCCGCCTTGTCCGCCTGCCAAGCGCGAAGCCTGCCGATCGCCGACGAATCAAGAGGATCCCGGCGAGAATAATCGCACAAACCGGAACTTAAGCATTGTCCGCCCGCCCGCCCTTTGCTATCAGGCTCCCGCCATGGTGGGGCGTCGCCAAGCGGTAAGGCACCGGTTTTTGGTACCGGCATTCCCAGGTTCGAATCCTGGCGCCCCAGCCATGGCTATATTATTCAATAAAATCAGACGCTTATAGAACATTAGTGAGGGCTAAGTGTTACAGCCTTGTGGATGCTCCACATGGGTGCCATGGCGATCTATCGGAAGTTTCGGACATACTCTTCGAGCAATCCGAGGCGATCCAATAATCTAAACGAGTTGTTGCCCGCTGCCCGCTCACGAGTGTCATCATCAATTTCGCACCATGAGCAACGGTAAGTCCCCTCACTAGTAGGCTCACGACACTCTTCACATTCATACTCGGCTTCGCATATCTCGCCTTTGTCAGCGACAAAGGGGTTTCCCTGTTGATCGACCATGTATGGTGTTGCGGAGCTTTTACCCATGCGCAACTCAAAATATTTACATCCAAAATCGCTTGAAATTTGCTTTAGGCTTTCCGCTGTTTCAACGGATGCTTTCGGGCCACATATTATGGCCGTCACTGCTTCATGCGGGATATCCAGAAGCATCAATTTGCCAGCCGTTCTCACAGCGTCATGTTCAACGACCATCCGGCGCTCAAGTTCATAGCTCCAACAAAGCGTTTTCGTGAAGTAGGCGGAATCAAAGATCGCTTGTCGCAGCCACATAACGTAGCGAAACTTCTTAATCTGGTGAGCTCGCATGAGAATTTCGGAGAGGTCTTTAATTGGAACATCAGAATAGTTCACATCTCCAAACCGGGCGTTTGGAAAAAGATCTCTCAACTTCTGCTCTGAAAATTCTATAACAAAACCTTGACTGTTCTGTGCATAATGTGCCCACATTGGAACAATAACAGGAGATATGGAGAAGCATGTCGTTGGGAACTGCAATCCATCTCCAATAAGGTCAAGATAAAATGCCAGTTCGTCTGGATCTCTATTAAAGTCAATAGTTAAAAATAGCTCGAATGGATCATTGAAATCGGATGGAAGTGAAAATTTTATGGTTGCGGATTCAGAAATAGAAAATATGTGTTCAATATTGCTGGGAGATGCATACTTGTATATGTATTTTTTTGAATCGTCGCTCATACGCGTCTTCTCCACCCAATAAGTCGATGATAGCGTAGTATGAGAGCGGATCAAGAAGCAACATCTAGGCGAGCGATGGTCAATCTAGAATTTTATTTTCGTAGCTATAGATTTGAGCACGGCCTTCGAACGCTTGAAAAAGGTTATAAGGCGGCGCGCAATTCGCTCGAAGAGGAAATCGAACGAACGAACGTTGCTCTCGCCAACTATGAAGAATCATTGAGAAATGGTGGAGATTGGATAGGAGAATATGACGAGGATGGATACTTACTGTGGGATCAATCTAGGGTATATGAAGCTCAAATAAGTGATGTGCATTCTGCCTTGTTTGAAGTTCGCAAAGCTTTCGTGATTGCACTTTACCACTTTTGGGAAGATTCCGTAGCTCAGTGGATGGGGATTGAGGGTAAGCAGGCTGATCATGTCAAGCTCGCGCGCTACTGCGCTAGTCAAGGCTATGGGCCGTCTCCTGATCTCGAATCAGCACGGTGTCTTGCAAATCACTTAAAACATGGCCGAAATTCGAAGACGGATTGGCTGGCGAAGCTTCGGGATACTGATCCGTCTTTTCTGCCTCAACCGAGAGGTTTCGGAGAAGACACTCTCTTTAAGGTCGCAGCTGCTATCCTTGCGTCTGGCCCCAGCAAGCCGGGATTGCCGACGATGGACGGCAGCATGCACGAATGCTAATCTCACTTGATAGGATGAGGTTATGATGGGCAACGAAAAGATCACCACGATGAACACCCGGAATACGTTCGACGTGCGCCCTGCCGAAAAGCACGTCGATTACAAAAAGCTCATTGACGCCGCCATGAAGCGTTTCCCGAAGGTTCACGCCGTCTTGTCTAAGTGACGGAGCGTAAATGCGAGCCTTTGCGCCGGTTCTCAAAAGCGAAGAAAATCGCGCTGGCGAGTTCGTCGGCTCGCCGGGAGACCGGAACAAGCTCCCATTCTTCTGCTGGCAGCGAGCGTGCGTTTGCAAGCCCCTCTTGGATAAAGCCGCTGACCTTGTGAATGAACGCCTCGTCGGCTTCTGTCCACGGCAGGCCGTTTGATCGATCTTGCATGGTAGCTCCTGAAACGAGAAAGGCCCGCCGTGGGGCGGGCCTGTTGATAACGACTACGCGGCGTCCTGCTGAGCCTTGTAAGCGAGGAAGCCGTTCCTGACGCGAACGATGTTTTGAAGTGCCCCGCTTAACTCCTGCATTAGAAGATCAAGTTCTTCGACGGGTTCGGGTTCGGCACTCATGATGCTGTTCATGACATCGCGAAACATCTCATCAATGCCGAAGCATTCGAAGCCGGTGAAATACAGGGTGTAGTTATCAGCTTCCCCGTCGCCGATCTCCTTCGACGTCATGTAGTCATGAAACAGTTCCTTATCGGTCTTCGACATGGTATAAACCTTTCTGGCCCTTTGAGACCTTTGAATGTTGATTTGGTAGTCGGCATTTCAATCCTGCCGGGGCGGTTGCAGCCGCTTCCGGTGGGCACTCTAGCGATTACTCGCCCGTCACCTTCCATTGCGGAAGGGTTATGCGAACCTGCTTTGAAAGCTGGTCCTGCATCTTCGTAAGCCGCACAATGTCATTGAGGGCCTGTTTCTTCGCCGCCGGGTCGGTCAACTCAGCGGCTTCGATTTCGTGAATACGGTCGCCGATTTCCGTCAGCTTAAATTCGTTGACGCGCCGGGCGAGAACCGTAGCGGCTTCAAGCAAGAGGCCAACGAATACGTCTGCCCTCCCCATCGCCTTGAAGAGGGCGGCATTGTTCGGGTCCTCTGGATCGATCACCAGATCAGAAGCAGTCTTCGGCGTGCCGTCTTGAAAGGTCGGCGTATCAAGCCCCATCAAGTCAAGCGGAAGCTCGAATTCCGACCAATCCGGGTGATCGTTTAGGTAGCTCTGGATATCGCCCTGGACATACCAATGCGAATCCTCGGCCTGCTTCCGATCTTCCTGCCGTTTCGCCTTCTGGCGTTCCCGGTAGGCTCGAACCTTTTCCGCGTTGCTAAGCGCCATCCGTCGTCACTCCGTTGTAGTGTCGGTGTTTATGTAACCGTAACCGTAGGAAGTCAACTGTAAATTTCAGCGCTAGGCCGCTGGTCGCACAATCGCCGGACTGCCTTCCTCAAGCTGCTGCGCGCCGCTATCAGCTATATCGTCAATGATCTGGCGCATCATGTCGTCAGGATACAGGCCGTAGCGGGACAGCACTTCCGCGACTTTATGAGCGATGCTGCCATCAACTTCCGGGGTAAGCGCTGCGATATCGGCAGCGAGGCCCACCGTCAGGCGGTCATACATACTGCTCGGAATGAAGCTGGAATTTTTCAGAGGCATGTCGGTGTCCTTGTAACGTGTTGCCGTGCCTACGCCTAAGCTGATTTGATTCAAGCGTCTAGAGGAAGACGCAAATTAATCGTTATAAAACAAATACTTAAAATACGTAAGCACTTACTTATGTTTAAGCTAGAGTAGTTAGAAGCGCCCGAACGCCTTGTTTTCCTTCATCCGGTTGGTGCTTTCCTGTTCGATCCGGGCGTTTCGCTTGGCAAGGGCGGCATCGCCCTTCGCGCGATGATAGGCGGCTTGGGTGCGGCGCTGCCATTTCTGCCGGGCCAGGGCGTCGTTACGGTCGCGAAGCTGCGCTACGGTCAAGCCGGCGGCATCAGCTTCGGCTTTTTCTTTTGCAGCACGCTTCTGCTGCCGAGCGTTATACTCTTCACGGAATACCGGAGAGATTGCCATGTGCCGCTTCCCTACTAACCGAACAGTGAGGCCGCGCTTTCGCGCACATCCTGCTATAGCGGTAGGGAAATCGGCTGCCGTGGGAAAATGAGGGCGGCGAGTTTTTGGGGCGGGGGGATTCTGGAAGCGGCTTAGGGCTTCTCTTCCTGCATGCGCGCCTCCAAACGTCCTTAACCCTATAAACTTCCTCTAGGAATGCGGACATAACTTTACCTAGCGCAGAGATAAGACATAGGGCCTATTGGCAAGTGTCCTATCCGCATTGCTCTAGGCAGAGTCCTGTCCGGCGAAAAAGAACTATGTTCTTCCTCTGAGGCCGCACGACGCCCATATAACGGGTCCATCGGGGGAGACATACCAAACTCGACAACCTTGCTAAAGGTAAGCGCGGGTCAGACTGTGCGCTTTTATGTCGGACTTCCCAACCGTTGCAGGGTTGGCTGGCGTAGGTCCATCAAACCAGTTTGACGATTGCAACGAACCTTGTGGGTCGCAAGTTACCAGCGGAGCCCACTCCTGCCGCATCTGACTGTATGGCGTGAAATCATCGGCGGCTATGCCAGCCTATTCAGGAAGCAGGATAAAGTCAGATGCTGCTTTTCTGGCGAGAATTATAACAGAGGCAGATTCGCCGTAGTGGATTTTATTTGAGTAATTGGAAAATATTTCTCATGCATCTGATTTTAAGACTGCTATAACGGGGAGAAGTTGCAGCAACAGCGGCAATTGTCTTCACAAACACCCGGCGAGGTCAGATGCGCCGGGTGTTTTGTATTCTGCTATCGGCTTCGGCTGTTTGCGAAATTCCCCGGTCTCGTCTGGCGGCGCATCTCGTCAGCCACCACGCCACGCATGGTGTCTTCCATCTGCTTTGCCATGCGCTTTGCGAGGTCTTGGTTTTGTTCGGGCGTTCCGCCGCCGTTCGTGTTCACAGTGACAGGTGCCGAAATGGAAATCGCTTGCACCGGGGCGGTGCTCGCGCTGCTGCCGATATCGGGCGTGGAAAGCATCGGCTGGCCCACATAGCCGCCGCTGGCGAAGGAAGCCACGTTACCACTGTTAATCGCCTCAAGCACGCCCCGGTTCTTCCGGGTGGCCTTGGCGTTCACGACAAACTCGCCGTTGGAGAGCCGCGCCGGGATGCTATCGCTGGTGCCCGTGCCGGGGCCGCGCACCTCCCCACCTTCCGCGAAGCCGAACAGCATCCCGAACAGACTGCCGAAGAGGCCACCAAAGCCCACACCCCCATCCTTGCCTTCTTTGCCACCGGAGCCGCCAAACAAACCGGCAAGCGGGCCTTCGCCCATCAAGACGGCCTGCAATGTGACCTTGATCAGCGATTGCAGCATCTGCTGAAGCGCTTCTTCGGCGGTCATGGTCCCGGTGATAATGCCGGTCAGGGCATCGGTCGTCATCTGGCCGAAGAACCGTGCAGCCTCTTGGTTTTCCTCCTGCTTCTGGCGAAGGCGTTCGGTTGAGTCTTCCGCCTGCGCCATCCCCTGCGCATATTGCTGAATTTCGGCGCGCTGCTGGGGCGAAAGCTGAATACCAGCCCTGATAGCCTCATTGAGCATTTCCTGCTCGTAGCGAAGCGCCGCCGCCTGCCGGGCGGTCATGCCGATGGCCTGTTGCTCCATCTGCTGCGCGCTTGTGTATTGCTGCGCGCCTTGTGTGATCTGGCTATAAGCTTCAGCCTGCCGCATTGCCGCGTCTGTCATGCGCTGGATTTCGTCAGCACGGTCGGCCTTGAAGGCGTCGGCGTCCTCAATATGCCAGTTTTCGTGCGACATTCGGAAACGCAAACCAAACTGTCCGGCGTTTTGGTGCACCCACTGTTGCGCGCCGTCATTGGCAAAGCCGAGATCGGCGGCGTTACCCTTGTTGTGCTGCGAGCGTCCGGGCGGTGCCACCCACTTCCGGGCGGCTTCGGGCGAGCCGTATTTCTTGAGTGCCGCCGCCCAAAGCTCCGCCTGCCGCTCAACGGTGCGATAGCCGGAATTGATGGTGACGCTGCCCTTCAGGTCGTCGGGCATGCTGGCAATCATCTTCGCCAGCTTCTGCGAAAACGCCGTCGCCATACCGTCAATGTGACTACGCCCCTTGTCGGATGCGAGCACGGAAGAAAGGTAGGTCGTGGGATCGTCGGTCGCGCTCTTGATGTTGTGAGACGCTAGCGCCTTGCCGCGCATCTCGTTAGCCAGGGCGATTTCTCGCTGACCCTGCGCACGGGAAACGGCGGACTGGTAGATAGCTTCGATCTGGGCTTTCTTGCCGAGGTCTTCCAACGACTTCGCCAGTTCCGGGGCTTCGTTCTTCAGCGCGCGGATGGCGTCACCGAAGTTTTTGATATTAGCTACGGCCTTCCCGGCTGCGGTATCGGTGCCGGACAGGGCATTATTCAGGTTGTCGAGCGGAGGCTTGGCGCCGCGCGCTTCCTCGCCGGTCTTGTAGATAAAGTTCTCGGAATAGCCGTTGCGCCGGTCGAGGATGTCGCGAAGCTTCAGGGCGTCGTTCGTCAATTCCTCAATCGCCTGCTTCTGGCGGTCGATGTTGGTATCTTCCGAACCGGGATAGGCGACGTTCAATTGCTCAAGGTCGGCAAGCTTCGCCTTCGCGTCGGCAAGCTCCTGATACTTGTCAACAAGGGCGGTTTGCACGTTGCGGGTAGTCTGTTCCTCAAGACGGTTGAACCTGTCGAGCCAATCGTCCATGTCGGAAACGATATCGACAATTGCGGCTTTCAGGTTTGTGCTAACCGTCGTGGCGATTTTCGAAAACTTCCGGTCGATTTCGTCGGCGCGCTGGATAACGTCATCGTCAAGGACAAGGCCGAGGTCGTGCGCTTCCTTGATCGCCTGCCGGATACCTTCGGCACCTTGGCTAATCAGTTCCACGAAACGCTCGCCGCCCGTGCCACCGAACAGTTCGTCGGCAATGCGGATTTGCGCCGCCCTGTCGAATTGCTGAAGGCGGCCAATAATTTCGATAAGCAGTTCGTTCGGATCGGCCAGCTTGCGCTTGAGTTCCGTGGCGCTATAGCCAAGGCGCGCGAAGGCGTCGGCGGCGCTACCCTTCCCGGCGATAACGAATTCGTCGGCGCGAAGGGCAAGCTCCTTCATACCGTCTACAAGGGCGTCAACCGGGATGCGCGCTTGGTTCGCGACATGGGAAAGCTCTTGGAAGGTGCGATTGGACAGACCGGCGCGCTTCGCTTCCGAACCGATGTTCGCAACGCCTTTAATGAGGTCGGCGACACGGCCAATGATAGCATCCAGCCCACCAATTGCCAGCCCTCCGATGACACCACCGGCCAGCCCCTTGCTGAAGGCACCCATGGTCTTCATGGCGTTACCCATTGCCTTCTCGATACCGGAGCCGGCGTTTTCGGCGTCCTTCTTCATCTGGGCGAAGTCGCGGCGCGTCCGGTTCTTGCCGCGCTCAAGGTCGCGTTCAAATTTTGTCAGGCGAGCCTCAAACGAGACCAAAAGGCGCTGTTCGTCGTCTGCCATCTGCTAGGCTCCTATGCTGCTTCGGCTTCAGCCTGAAGCCTGTCGAATTCGTCGGGGTCGAGGTCGAAAATGGATCGGCGGTTGTCGTTGGCGGCGGCACGGGACACGGCCAGCGCCGACGCAATAGCGCCGTCGATATGGTTGCTGTGGCGGGTTCCCTTGTGCATGGTGACAAGCTCCCCGGCGTTCGCGGCCCGCTTCACCACGACGCTTTCGAAGTGGTTGCGGAGAATGGGGTGATCGTCGTGCCGGATGCGCTTGCCGTTCACGATGCGCTCAAGGTCGCAAATCGGACCGTGCATGTTCACGGGTGTCTGTCGGACCTGAAGGACGTTGACGCCGTGATCCATGAGCTTGTGCATGATCGGCCCGGCAAGCGACGGGTCAAAGACCACCTCTTGCACGTCAAAGCGTCCGCAAAGGTCAATGATATGATCCGCGATGGCGTCCGGTTCGATCACCGGCCCGTCAATGGCGTTCAAGAGGCCATCGTCGCGCCACCGGGGATAGGGAACCTGTTCAACCTTGGCCTTTTCCTCAAGGCCATCGGAAGGCAGGAAGAACCACGGGTGGACGGACACGCGCCCGTCATGGTGTTTCCACGCGCCGACGATGGCGGTCAGGTCGCCGGAGCGGGACAGGTCCACGCCAAGCCAGCACGGCAGGCTTTCGAGGTCGGCAAGGTCAAAGTTCGGATCACGCCCGGCGTCATAGACGGCCATATCAAACAGGGGATCACGGGTTGCCGCCATCCACACATTCAAATGGAATTGCTGGAACGCAAACCGTTCGGCGGGGCGGTGCTCTGCTTCCCGTGCCATGGTGCGCAAGCCGCCAAGGTCGGGGAAGCCATGCTTCAGGCCGGGATTGGTCTTGTGCCAAACGACTTCATCGCGCCAGTCGTCGCCGGGGTCCGCTTCGAAGATGATCGGCAGAAATGCAGGGTCGTCAATGTCGCCGGTCGCAACCTTCCGGGCGTAGTCGTAAAGCTCAAAACCGATATTCTCCTGTCCACGCCCGGCAGTCGTGGCGATGATCATGAGCGTGTCGGGAACCTTCGCCATGCCGGACTTCAGCGCTTCCCAGAGGTCGCGGCCCTTCCAAGCGTGGATTTCATCGACAAGCACAAAGGAAGGCGTCTTGCCGTGCTGTGCCGCGCCATCGCTAGATACGGCGAGCAACTCCGCCTTGTTTGGCTTGCAAATGATCTTCTTTGCCGAATTGTGAGCGTCGTAAATGCGGGTCGCGGCCACAAGCCGGCGATCTTCGCGCACGATGTTCGCCGCTTCCTTAAAGCCAATGCCAGCCTGTTCGCGGTCGGATGCGGCAAAGATCGCCTGTCCAGCCGGGCGGGCTTCCGGGCCGATGGTGTGAAGCAACGCCCATGCTGCGGCAATACTGGTCTTGCGGTTGCCACGCGGCAGCATGAGAAAGACGGTGCGCACGATCCGGGAGCCATCCGGGTTGCGGGGGCCATAGATGCGGCGCGTCATGCGTTCCTGAAAATCGTAAAGCTGAAAGCGGCCCTTCGGCGCTGTGCTGGCCGGGTGCTTCAGCGCCCGAATGAAATTAACGGCGTCCTGTCCATACCCGAACGGGTCGGGAATGGTGCTGCCGTCGATAAGCCATTCGGGGAACGCGCTCTTAGACAACCGGGCGGTTCCTGCCGATGGCAAGCGGGTTGTCATCGTCATCGTCGGCGGGTGCGCCACTGGCGACACGCGCACGGGAGACCGGCGACAAGCCAAACTCTGCCGCAAGCTGGCGGGCCGTCTGGATTGCCTTGTCCTGAAGGCGGGCCATCTTCGGATCGATATCGCCGGTTGCCGGGTCGCGAAGCTTCGTTTCCAGTTCACGGGCAAGGCCGCGCGTCATACAAAGCTCTTCGATGCCGCCAAGGTCGGCCTTCGTGACGATGCCACGGGCAATCACGTCCGGGATAATCCGCTTCCATTCCGCACGGGCGTATTCCGAAAAGTGCTTCGGCGCTGGCGGTGCTTTCTTCAGCGGGTCGGCGGCGGGCTGGGCGGCGGGCTTCACGCCGCGAAGGTGTGTCACTTGATCACCTCGCCGCGAAGCTCAAGGGCTTCGTGCCTGCCGAGTTCCTTGATTTCCTTGAGGCCGTAGCTCTGGCCGCCATAGGTCACGCGGTCGGCGGTCGTGATGCCAGGACGATACCGGACACGGAAAATCATGGTGCCGGTCTCTGCCTCGCCATATCCGGTGAAGAATTCCGCCGCCGTCTGCTGAAGCACTTCGGCCCAAACCACGGCAACGGTCGCCCATGCCTTCACCACGTCGCCGGACGGCTTCACGGTTTCGGTTTGCCGGTCGATGGTGATGCGGCGATCCATGTTCCCGATGTTGAGCATGTCAGGCGATCCACCGAATAAGGGCTTCGACGGACAAGACGCCATGACCATAAGCAGGGTCCGGGTCTCGCGGGAACCGGGTGCCAGTCACCTTGAAGTGGTCGCAATAGCCGCCGTCGATTGGCAGATTGTATTTGGACAGGGCGGCGGCAACGGTGCCGGTGATTTCCTTGGCAGCGTCCTGCCCGGCATCCAGCGTCCAGATATGAAGGTCGAGGTAGACCCATGCGGCGCTCTGGCTGGTATAGTCGTTGCCGTGCAAGGTCGTGGTGCCGTCGCTCATGGTGATGCACGGCGTCTTGTCCGGGCGGGTGGAACCGGCGCGGATATGATCGGCAGGGACAAGGGCCGTCACTTCCGGCTTGCTGAGAAGCCGGGTGCGAATGGCGGTCTGAAGGGCAAGGATGGGTTCCACGGATTATCCTTTCCATGCGTCCCGGACGGCCTTACGTCCGGCACGGTCAATGCGTTGCTGAAGGCGTTTGCGGAGAAGGCGAACGGCAGGCCAGAAAAACGGCTGCGCTTCGGCCTTACTGGTCCCGTATTCGACAAGGTGCGGATAGCGAACGTGGGTATTGCCAGCGGTCACGATCACCTCATTCTCCCTTGCCACGCGGGAGCCGCCCGGCTGGCTATACGGGGGCGTCGTCTCGCCGGGGCCAGTGACGGCGATTGAGGTCTTCAGGTCGGGCGCGCTGGTGGCCGGATCATCGGGCGCAAGATGGCGTTGCATCGAGGCGAGTTCTTCCGCCGACGACATGAGCGCCTTGTTGATGCTCTTCCGGGGTGCTGCCTTCACTCGATCAAAGGCGCTCATGAGGTCGTCAAGGCCGTCCTTACTCGCCATCGGTGAACCAACTTTCACGGTAGCTATCGAGGATCGACGCGACGTTCTGGGGCGCAAGCTGCATGGAAACGCCGAAGGTGGCGATGTTGCGCACCTCATAATAGAAGGCGACAAGCCGGAGGATTGCCAACTTGAGATCGGCCGGGAGCGGGTCGAGGTCGGCCAGCGGCTTGCCGATGTAGTTCGCGACATACTGTTCGGCGGCTTCGATGTAGAGCATGATCAATGCATCTTCGTCGGTGCCGTCCACCTTCATGTGCTGCTTTGCGAGTTCGGGCGTGATGCTCATTCGGCTGCTTCCTGTGAAAACTCTAAATTCGGTGTCTCTTGCGCGGTGCTCCCCGCGCCGGTCCCCTCAAGGGCCTGCAAGTTGGAAGACACCCCCGGTGCACGTGGGCGGCGCTTTCGCGTTACATTGCTCTGGATGAATGCTTCCATGTCAGGGCTGTTGAGGCGCTGGCCGCGAAAGCCTGTCCGCATAGGCATGGTGATGGCATCAGCATCACCCATGCCACGCTCAAGGCGGGCGAGGATGATGGCCGGGGTGATACCGTAGTCGAGCGCCCATTCGGTGATGGGCTGGCTGATACCGTCATGTTCAAGGATAGTTGCGGGCGTCATGACAGGCCGCGCTCTTGCCGCTGCTTCACGCTATCGTGGCAAGGCTGGCAGAGTGGTTGCCAGTTCGCCCGGTGCCAGAAGAGGCGCTTGTCGCCACGATGAGGGATGACATGATCCACCACCGAAGCGGGACGTGCACACATACGGCAAAACGGGTGTGCCTGAAGGTATTCGACACGGGCCTTGCGCCATTCATGGTTATAGCCGCGTGCGCGGGCGGAAGGACGGCGGGCGTCGTGGCGGGTGTTCCGTTCCTGTTTGGCACGCCGCTGGCAATTACAAAGCTCGCCGTGCGGGACAATTGCGCCGCACGCACAAATACAGGGTGGAAGATTCATGTGATCCTCGTTTGACCCTTGAGGGCGTGGAGGCCATCACGGTCAAATTCTGGGTCGAGATCGTCGGACTTGAGAAGTTCGGACAGGGCTTCGGCGTCCACATTCGGGGCGGTTTCCTTATGGTCCCGTTTGAGAACGCCAGTAAAAACAAGGTAATCGACATGGGCGGTGTAAGCCCGGTCGATTTCGGTCGGCGTGGCGTTCCATGCCTGTTCGGGCGTCCAGCCAAGGAAGCCGGTCGCACGATCATAAAGGGCGGCGAAGAGTTCGGCCCATGTCACGGGCTTGCCGGTCGTCGGCTTGTGCTTCGCCTTAGGATCGGGTGCCGGAATGAACATGGAAACGAGGTCGGCCAGCGGCTGTTGCACGGCGTCGAAGAATGGGGAAAGCGGCCTTCCGCGAAGTGAAGAAAGGAAGGCCGCTGCATTCTGGTTGCCGCTGCATTCGGAGACCAGAATGATTTCGGAAATGGTCGTAAGATTAAGGTCGTCCAGCGCCCGAACCAGTGCCGGGAGACCGTGACGATCTTCAAGGATAGTAGCGGCGCGCAAGGAAGGCCGAAGCGTCACGGCGTTGCCGCCGTGCGCGATGGTGATTTCTTCGTAAGCGCGCCGCTTGTTCATGTTAGGCGGCGATCCTCAGCTTCACGAAACGGTCAGGGTGCGTCACGTCTGCGCCGACGCGCTTGCGGGCGTGGAAGCGAACCTGCCCCTTGCCTGCGAGCGTGTAGGGGTCGCGAAGCGTCGAAAGGCCAACGCGATCAACGATCCGGTAGCCGGTGAGATCACCGAACAGGATCGGGAACTTGCCTGCGCCGATGTCGTCCATGTCGGGCATTTCGACAATCGGACGGCCAAGCAGGGTGGAAGCCCCGCCTGCGGTGATCGGATCAAGCACGAGGTAGCGGCCGGTGCTGTCCTTCCAACGGCGGATAACGCCAAGGGTCTTGCGGTTCATGAGCCATGCGCCGTTGGCGGCGTGGGTGGTGGCAAGCTCATGATACATGCCGATAAGCACGTCTGCCGGGTTCGTGGTCGGGAAGTCGGCGGCAATGCCGGTCTTCACTTCCTTAATGCCGGTGGCAACCATGATGCCTTTCGGCTGGCCGGTGCCGGTTCCCTTGACGAATGCGAGACCTTCTGTCCTGCCGAAGCTTTCGGCGTAGTCGGCGATAAGCTCGCCTTCGAGACCGTAGGCATTGTCTTCGAGAAGCTGGTTCGAAACGTCCGTGAAGGTCGCCAGTTCGAACGGGGTCAGCGTGACCTGTTCGAAGGTCATACCGCTTTCGGTGCGATCTTCGGTTTCGCCAACCCACGTTGCGGCAGTGCCGGACACGCGGCGCGGATACTTGATTTCCGGTGCCGAGATCGAAACGACGCGCGCATATTGGCGAACCGGGGAGTATTCGGACAGAAGCTTGATAAGCTCGCTGCCGAATTCTTCCGGGGCCAGGTATCCACCGTTGGCGTCGGTGGAGACCGTGAGAGCCTTCACTTCATCCGGGGTGATACGTTCCACGCCGCGGCGGAGGAAGTTTTCAAACGCCTTGCGCTCGCTGTTGTCGTTGGTGGCCTCCGGGTGATTGTTGTTGGCGGCGGCGGGGCGGCGGTTCATTTTCGCCTTGATCGTGGCGATTTCGTCCTTGAGGGCCTTCACCTCTTCGGCGCTGGCAACCGGATCGGACTTCACTTCCGGCTCATTCTTTAGTTCGTTTTCCATGCTGTTTCCTTCGATGATGGATTTGACTTCGGCGCTGGCGTCCGGGTGAACCGGGCGACGGCAAAGGGAAATTTCGGTGATGGTGAGATCGGTCAGGACACGCCCGCCTTCCGGGCGGGCCTTGTGTTCGTGAAGGCGATAACCAATCGAAAGGCCCGACATGACGCGCGCCTTCATGAAGCGGCGGGCCTGCCGGGCAGGCTCGACGCCTTCCACAAACAAGCGGCCTTTCACCTCAAGCCCCTTGTCGGTGATCGCGTAGCCGTTCCAGATGCCGACGACCTGCCGCTGTTCGTGCTCCATGAGCATCGGAACTTCGGACGCGAACTTGAACGCGGTCGGCTCGATGAGGTCGCCATAGCTGTCCGGCTTGCCGAAAGGCCATGCGATGCCTGTCACGGTGCCAGCGTCGTCAATGGAGACTTCGGCCTTGATTTCGAGGGTGCAGGTGTCGGTCATACGGGCACCTCTGCCAGTGCTGCTCGCAGTTCCGCGACGGCCCTCTCATACTTTGCCCGCAAGGGCTGCATGAGCGGTTCGAGCCGCGTTTTCTGCATCCACGCGCGGGCAAATCCGCCACCGAAAACGCTGCGCGGTAGCAAGTCTTCAGCATGCGGTTCGGGATCCCGAAACAGCTTTATGTCGAGGTCGGCGGCGATGACGGCGCGTGCGGCAGCGCGAACCGCTGACGATACGCCGGAGTTCAGGAGAGACGCGGCCAGTTCTACCGGGTTCATTCCGGCACCTGTTCAAGCGCGTCATTGATGGCTTCTGTGCCGTAGAACAGGGCAGAGATAACGTCGCTGGCAAGTTCCATATTTTCGCGGATCGGGCGGCCAACGAGATAGAAGGAAACAAGGCGCGCTGCGTCGGCTGGCGCGGTGCCGCCACCGATAAGGCCAAGCCGCACGACATGCTCAATGTCGGAAAGGGCGAACGTTTCGAACCGGAATCGGTTGTGAAGTGCGCCGATTGCGTGACCTGTTGCGGCTTCAAGCTCACGGATGATTTCGAGGGTCGGGAAGGCAAAGGTTTTCTGGCCGTCGCCAAAGAATGCGCGATGCTCGCTCATGCGGTTTCCCTTTCCGGGGCTGTGTCCAAAGTTTGGACAGGCGCGGCGCTACTGGTCGTGTGGGGGTTGATAAGTTCGTCGCCACCGGGGAGCGGCGGAAGATTGAGGATGGCGCGGGCTTCGTTCGGGGTAAGGACACGGGCGGCAACAAGCGCCGTCATGTTCGCCGTGCGGCTGGCCGCGTCCGCGCGCATAAGGTCGTCGGTGACGAATTCGAAGTAATGGTCGTCCTGTTCGTCTTCTGTCAGAAGAACGGTAGCGAGCGCTTCCGTCCAAGTGTCCAGCCAAGGACGAAGGCCAAGCTGGAGGAACTGCGCGCCCATCTGCTCGCTATTCGACCATGTCGCCTTAGAAAGATCGAAGAGCATCGTCGGCGGAACGCCAAAGACACGGGCAACATCGGAAATCTGGAAAATGCGGTTTTCGAGAAACTGCGCGTCGGTCGAGGTCAGGGCCGGAGACTCGTATTTCCAGCCGCTATCCAGAATGAGCGGGTCGGACGTGCCGCCGCGAAGCCATTCCCGGAAGCTCTTGCGAATGTTGGCAATGGTCGTCGCGCCAGCCTCGCCGCCTTGTGGCTTCTCATTCGAGATCACGCCCGAAGGCTTCGCGCCGGAAGAGAAGAACGTCGCGCCGTGCTTCTCAAGGATCGCCGTGAGGCCGATTGCCTCACGCCCGAATGATGCAGGGGAGCGGCCAAGGAAGGATTGGATATGAAGAATTTCGGTATGGGGATATTCGCGGGTGCTGCCGTCTTCCGCGACACGATAGACAGGCGGGGCGGCGGGTGTATCTTCGAAAACAGAAACGGTGCCCGGCTTCAGATACACAAATTCAAAGGGGCGTCCATCCGGGTAGCGAACGACGCGCGCGAAGCCATTGCCGTAAATAAGGGCATCGGCAGTCAGTTGGGAGCGAAGCCAAATCGGGCCGGTCCACGCATTCGCGCGACGATGGACGATGCGATAAGCGGAATGATCCTTGGCCGCTTCCTTTGCGTCTGCCGTTTCCCGATAGAGCTTAACCGGAAGAGAACCGACATTCTGAGAGATCAACCGGACGCCCTGCAAGACGGCTGGAATATAGAGCGCCGCCATGCCGCCAACATTGACGCCGCTAGCCGTGGAGCGAATGCCGAACAGGTCGGCAATACACGGGTCGGAAAGCCCGAGACTCTTCGTCTCTGCAAATCCGATCCTTCGCTTTACTGAATCGATGAAACCCAATGTCCAGCATTCCCAAGTTCAACTTGGAAATATTGTCTCACACGGGGAATCTCGTGTGAATCCCATAAATAACAGAAATTGATTATTTATGGTGTAAATATCAAATTAGGTGGTCTATTT
This sequence comes from Shinella sp. GW821-FHT11G07, assembly GCF_058808115.1. Classification (NCBI taxonomy): domain Bacteria; kingdom Pseudomonadati; phylum Pseudomonadota; class Alphaproteobacteria; order Hyphomicrobiales; family Rhizobiaceae; genus Shinella; species Shinella sp. GW821-FHT11G07. The sequence continues at coordinate 201,043 of NZ_JBXARJ010000003.1, read as the reverse complement.
TCAGGCCGGGGTAGGCAATCGCATCAACCAGTTCCACGCGCTGCTCAATCATACCTTCCTGCAATGTGCCATAACGTTGCGTCATGGTGCCGGGAACGTGTCCAAGAATATAACCGAATTGCTCGTTCAAAAGCCCGGCGCGGCGAAGCGCATCCACTACGCCATGCCGGAAGCTGTAGAGAGACAGGCCGCGCCCCGTCTTCATGCCGAGCCGGATGAGGTAGCGGCCAAACTCGCGGGAGAAATCCGCAATCATCTGTCCACGCGAATTGCGTTCGGCGAGCGGGAAGAGCCGCGACTGTCCGGCCTGCCTCATTCCGGCATGGTAGTCGAGGAAGCCAAGTCGGATCAGTTCAGAATGGATCGGCACGACGCGCATAGAGCCTTCGGTCTTCACGCTCTTATCGCCATCGCCTTCCGTGGTGATATGCATGATCCAATGACCGTGCTCCTGCCGAACGTCTGAAACGGCAAGCTGTGCAATCTCTGCCGGGCGAGCGCCAGAGAAGAGCATGATCAACGGCACCCAATAGCGATGATCACGGATTTTGACGTTACCGGGCTTGGCGATCTTGTTCCATTCGGTCGCGCTCTGGCATCCGGTGAAGAGCGGTGACGCGAACAGGATGTTCATCTGGTCGGTGGTGAAGGTGAGGGTGCTCTTCTTCTTTTCCTTCGCCAGCGCCATGCCATCGGTCGGGTTCTGGTCGAGGTATCCGTGATTGACCAGCCAGTTACAGAACGCGCCAAGGCTGGAGAGATAGCGGTTGACGGTGCGCGGGGTCAGGGTCGGCTTGCCGACTTCCTCATTGTGCTTCACGATCTGCGCCAGCTTCATACCTGCGAAAGCCTTTGTTTCGGTTGCCTTGACCGGGTAGCGCATCAACAGAGCCTTCCACTCGCGGACGGCCTTTTTATCGATCCGATGCACAGGGCAGGTGCTGCCGACATGTTCAAGGAAGGTGCCGATATCGCGCCGTGCTTGATTGAGCGTATCGGCCGTGATGCCCTTCGGGTTCTCGCGCTCATAGATCGCAAACAGTTCCATGATGCCCTCGCCGGGCGCTGCGGCCTCGCGAGCGCTACCGGAGGCAGGCTTAACGATAGGGTCGGAAGGCTTGCCGGTAAAGTCGCCGTTGTCACGCTCAAGGGTGCGCTGCAATCCTTCGACTTCAGCGCGGGTCATGATTGCGCAAAGCTCGCGGTATTCGTCGGAACCGATGTCGACAAGCAAGCGGTTCCGAGCGATGAAGTCCGAAACATCCGGCTCAATCATCTTCATGTCACCGGACACAAGGGCAACTTTCAAGCCGGCGAGGCGGCGTGCGCGGTGCTTCGCATCGTCGGTGCGCGCCCTTAGCATAAGCTCAAGTTCGGCATGGGCGTTGATCATGCCGATGAAGTCGGCGGAGCCGATTTCCCCCTTGTCGATACGGCGGAACAGGCGTTGCTCTTCCGCCTCAATGTCGGCGGGCGTCGGCATGGACCGGCGTGTCTGTTCGTCGCGCACAAGCGTCTGCTCATAGTGCTGCCAGACCGCAACCGCCTTGTCGTCGGCTGTAACGGTGCGCCGGGAACGTAGGTCGTCAAACTCTCGGTTCCAGCTTTCAACCACAGGCCACATAAGGCGCTTCGCGTCGTTCTCGTCCTTCGTGCCGAGTGCCTTCACAAGCTCCTTTTTACCGATGACGCCCGCAAGGTCATTCGGAACCTTGAGGCGCGCATAGTAGCTTGCACCACGTCTCAGAAGGTAGCTCACCCGTGCCATATTTTTCCTCGTGTAGCATCCGAACGTTACAGTCTGGTGTTACAACTTTCAGAAAGAATAGTCAATAAAGACAGATAGTTGTGTGATTTCATGCCTAAAAAGTAAGCTGGCTTTTCGTCCTGGCGCCCCAGCCACGGTATAATTTCTCAACATTTTCGATGGTTTGAAAAACTTAGCAGATTCGAAACCGGAACACTTTGTCGGTGCATGAAGCCGGACATCTTGGCCGCTCGATCGGCAATACTGTGATAGACGAAGTGGGGTGGTGATTTGAGCAAGGTGACCCTCCCCTGGCGACAAAAGGTACGGAAGTCGACCAAGCCGGCGCGTCGAGCTAAGCGGAACTTCTGGGAGCCGTTTGCTGTCATCGTCTCGCTCGTGACGGCAATGATCGCGCTTTACCAGACCATTATCCTGCAGGAGCAGCTTACACTACCCGATCGAACGCGCACCATTCAGGCCGCGATCGAAAAGGCCCAGCAGGTCTGCGACATTTTCCATGATATTCCCTTCACACAGCGGACCATGAAGAAGCTCTATTCTCCACCGAAGGATGGCACCGTGGAGGCGGAGAGCTGGGGCGTCTGGGAGCCGATACCGGACAAGCCATACGATCAGGTCTTTGTCGACGATATGGGCTCTCGTGCGGCAGCAGCGTCTCGCCAGTTCGCCAATAGCCTCGCCCAGACTCAGATTTGGAAAGAGACGCGGATCGTAGGCGCTTACTGGGCGCACGTATTCCCTTCGTGGTTCGTCGAGGCGGGCGAGTTCGCTGGATACGTCAAGGATAACGACTTTGACCGGCACGCCTTTGCGATGCGTCTCGTCGTAATGGAGTGTGATCGGATGACGAAGCGCCTTACAAACGTTCTGACTCGCTCCGAGGTTTACACGGATCTGCCTCGAAGCTTCCGCCGCTTCAGGGTAGAGATTATCACGGATCAGGAGCCGCCCGCGAAGGGACCGGACTATGATGCCGAGCTTCGATAAGTAAACATATCGCGCGCCATGTCGCAAAAATGCCCATGATGCTGCGTCGTTCAAAAAGCATTCATTGAAATGACAGGCCACGACCCTATTGTTTCGTCACGCCGGGCGAAAGCCGGCGAGAAGCAACAGGGAGTCAGATATGGGTATCTTCAGTTCCATCAAGGAAAAGCTCTTCGGCAAGGCGGAAGAGCAGAAGCCGGTCGAAACGATCACGGCTGACGCCGTGAAGCCGGCGACGGCTGACATGGCTGCGACGCCGACAGCCGGCAAGGATGCGGTCGTGACCCCTGCGGAAAGCCGCCCGGTGACGACGACGCCGAGCCAGCCGGTCGATGTGGCGGCAATCCTCGATGCGGCTGTTGCCAAGAATGGCCAGAAGCTCGATTGGCGCCGTTCCATCGTCGACATGATGAAGGCGCTTGGCATGGATGCCAGCCTTCAGGAGCGCAAGGAGCTTGCCGACGAGCTGGGCTATACCGGCGACAAGAGCGACTCCGCCAGCATGAACATCTGGCTGCACAAGGCCCTGCTGAAGGCGCTTGCCGACAATGGCGGGAAGGTTCCGGCCGACCTGCTGGATTAAACATGTGGCAGCCCGCCGAAAGCGCTTCGGCGGGCTTCTCGCCTCGTGCTCTCCGCGGTGGCCGGGTCCTCTCGGCTGCGCGACGGGGAGGGGCGCCTGACGGTTTCATCTTCAAATCGTTGGATAAGATTGTGCGGGCTCGCTCATGGGTTGCCGGACGGGCTGCCGCGTGTAATGTGCTTTGACAAAACGATGGGACGGTTCGGAGGATGGACTTGTCTCCAAGAGGAACGGGACTTGGAGTTGGCATGGACAGTGCGGCACAAGGACTTTCCAGCCGGCTTCTCGAGATTTTACAGGAAGAACTGAAAAAGCCGGTCGCGCTCAACGATCGGCTGCTCGGCAGCGGCCTGACGATCAACCGCGCGCTGCGGCTCATCGCCCGGTTCTGGAGCGAAACCGGCATAGAGCTCGATGTGAACTGCTTCTATGCCCATGCGACGGTGGGCGCGTTCGTCGACGCGGCGCCCGAAGACGGCACGCGCAGCCTGCGCAAGCTCATCGACGTGCGTCCGGGCGCCCCGGACGAGACGCTCATCGTCTTCGCCGGCGGTCTCAGCTGCTTTCTGGAAATACAGGATCTCATCGACCGGCTGGATTTTCCCGGCCAGGTTCTGGGCATGGTGCTGACGCAGTTCGGGCGGGGCAATCGGGATCCCGCTCTGGTGGCCGACGAGATTGCCGAATCGCTGCGCGGACTGGATGCCGCCGGCATCCGCGGACCCTACCGCCTGCTCGGCTATTCGTTCGGCGGTATTTTTGCCCTGGAACTGGCGCGGGCGCTGACGGCACGCGGCGAGGACATCGCCTTCCTGGGGGTGATCGACGCGCCGCAGGGCGAGCATTGCTGGCCGCTGCCCGTCTGGTTGCGTTTCATGGCCAAACGCGCTGGGCGCCGCTGGGCAACCGGCAAACAAAGCCGGGCCAATCCGGAAAGCGCATCCGAACGGTTTGCATCGGATCGACACGGGCGGGCCACCCTGCTGTCGGCCGTGCGACGGGCGCTGAGGCCGCTTGCGCTGCGCTTCGCCGATCCCCGCTCCGAGCACTATCCGGGTCTGGCGCCGCAATGGATCGGCAACTATCCGCCGCGCTACGATGCCGCCGCGCGCCAGCTCCTGCGCATGAAGGGCCTCTACAGGCCAGCGCGCTATACGGGCAAGCTCACCTACTATCGCGCGCTCGGCGGTTCACCGGTGGACTGCGATCCCAAAGCGATCTGGCCGCGTTTCCTGCCACGCGCCGAATGGGTGGATATGCGCGGCAACCATCAAAGCGTCATCGTCGGCCGTAACGCCGAAATCCTTGCCCGGGACATCTCCCGGCGGCTTGGTGGATCCGGGCATTAGGCTTCGCACAGCCTTTCCGTGGCTGCGACAAGGCGTTCAACCTCTTCCCGCGCAGCGTCCTGCGCCAACCGCGGCAAAACCCATTGCAGGGGTGACAGCAGGCAGAAGTGAAGCATCCCCTCGTAAGCCTGCGCTGCCTTGAGCAGGTTTCGGCCCATCTCGATGCGCGGCAGGTATTCGGACCATTCCGGCTGGTCCGCCTCCGGCAGCAGGCGCTGCGTCTGAATGACCGCGACGACCGCCTTTACATCCCGGCTGACCGCCTTGGCCTTGCTGCGCAAGGCAAGGAGAGACCCGAGCGTCAAGGTCGACGGCAGGCCATCCTCCCGAACGCTCAGCACCGGGCTATCCAGTTGCCGCAGGTTTGGGAACGGAAGGATGTCGCCCGTTGCCTGTCTCCGGGTGACCGGCCTGGCCTGCGCCTCGATCAGGTCATCGAGATCCTTGCCCCGCTCTGCTGCGAGCATCTCGGCACGCAGCAGTCCTTCCCCCGTTAGTTGGTAGAGGACGGGTTGGCCCAGGGTGTAGGAACCGCGCAGAAGCCCGTTGTTACAAAGCACCTTCATGGCACTGTCCGGCCAGCTCTCATCGAAGGGAGCGTTGATGTAGTGCGCGGCAAAGGCGGCATCGATCAGCGTGTCTGTCTTCTTGTCGACACTGGCCGCGCAGGCGATGAGAAACTCGTCGAGAAAGGTATGAAAAGGCAGGCGTTTCTTCATGCTCGTGTCTTCCGGCAGGCAGCAATCGGCCGATCGCGCGCCGGATGTCCGGCGGCGGCTTTGACGTGCTTAACGCGTGTTTCAACCGTGGCGGCAGGATGCGGGAAGCGTGCGCGCAATGCAACTATATTGTGTATGCGGTTGTGTTCTTTACCGCACCGCCCACACATTTTAACCGGCCATCGAATTCGCCGCCGTGAACGCTACTCGCCCACTAGGCTTTCACTCGCCTCAAAGATACGCCTGATCTGGAAGGCGATCCTCGCAGATTGCCAGTGGATAATCCTGCGCAAACCCGTTCGTCCTTGCCGATGGAAAATGCTATCACCGTCGCCTAACAGAGACGGGAGAACAGGGTATGAGCACGAACAAGGTCGCTGTCATCACGGCGGGCGGCAGCGGGATGGGGGCGGCGGCGGTGCGGCGGCTGGCGGCGGATGGCTTCAAGGTGGCGGTGCTGTCTTCCTCCGGCAAGGGTGAGGCGCTGGCGAAGGAACTCGGCGGCGTGGGCGTGACGGGTTCGAACCAGTCGGCCGATGACCTGAAGGCGCTTGTCGATCTCGCAATCTCGACCTGGGGTCGCATCGACGTGCTCGTCAACAGCGCCGGCCACGGCCCGCGCGCGCAGATCATCGAGATCAGCGACGAGGACTGGCACAAGGGCATGGACACCTACCTGCTGAACGTCATCCGCTCCGTACGGCTGGTGGCGCCGATCATGCAGGCGCAGAAATCCGGGTCGATCATCAACATCTCCACCGCCTGGGCCTTCGAGCCGTCGGCGATGTTCCCGACCTCGGCCGTTTTCCGCGCCGGTCTTGCCGCCTATACGAAGATTTTTGCCGACACCTATGCCGGTGACAATGTCCGGATCAACAACGTACTTCCGGGCTGGATCGACAGCCTGCCGGGTACCGAGGAGCGGCGCGACAGCGTGCCGATGAAGCGCTACGGCACCAGCGAAGAAATCGCCGCCACCGTCGCCTTCCTCGCCTCCGAGGGCGCCGGCTACATCACCGGCCAGAACATCCGCGTCGATGGCGGGTTGACGCGCTCCGTCTGAACCAGGCGCAGGCAGGTGCGGAAAGGTCCGCATCCGCCTGGACCCTACAGGGTAGGGTATGGCGCCGAACGAGATTTCCGTTCAGGCGAGTGTACCGATCGGAATCAGTTCTGCTGCGCCGGGCTGCCATGCGTTGCCCTCCCAGTCGCCGAGCCAGCGCTCCACCGAGAGGCCGGCCTCGGCAATCAGCGTCTGCAGTTCGGCCTTTTCCGGAAAAGCGATGCGGGAGGCGGCTGAAAGCCGCTTGCCGGTCGCTCGGATTTCGTAATGCGTGCCGTAGGTGACGATGCCGGTTTGTGGGTCGTGGGCAACGTCGTTCCATGCCGCGACGGCACCGAAGCGGGGATGCTCGACGGCCCGCATCGACTCCTCCGGCCCCCATTCCTCCCATTCCCGGCAGGCGGGGTTGCGGCTGTCGAAGACGAAGCGCCCACCAGGCGCCAGATGCGCCGCGATGGTGGCAAGCGCTGCGCGCCGGTCATCCGGCGTGAGAAACACCTGGAAGGCATGGCCGGTCAGCACGATACGCTCGAAGCGGCGGCCGAGCCGCAGCGTACGCGCATCGCCTTCGATGAAGTCCACGGCGTCCGCGCCGGGCTTTTCCCGGGCGATCGCTAGCATTGCCGGCGCGGGGTCGACGCCGACGACCAAGCGCCCGCCGGACAGTGCCACAGCAAGCGCGCCGGTGCCGCAGCCGAGATCCAGCACGCTTTCGGCCGTGTCGGCGAAGGCCAGGCAATAGGCGAAGTCGGGCGACCGCTCCCAGCCGTTTTCGAGGTCGTAGAAATCGGCAAGGTCAGGGTCGTGGTAAAGGCGGTCTTCGTCCATTCTGTCCTCCAAATGAAAAGGCCGCGCGTTTCCGCACGGCCTTGAAAGGGGTCATCGAACGCTGCGCTTACTTCGCAGCATCGAGAGCCTTTTCGCAGTGCGTCGGCCCGCCGTTCGGATCGACGCGGTCGCCGATGGCGCGGATGTTCTCGATCTTGTAGGCCTCGTTCACCGTCAGCTCGACCGTGCAGGACCGCCCCTTGGAAAAACCGCCGCGCCACTTGTAGAGCGTCGTGCCGCCCGGTCCGGAAATATCGGAGATCGGCGGGCCGTAGGCGGCAAAGAAGCTGCCGGCGGTCTTGCCGTTCCAGCGAGCCTGGAGCGGGTTGGAAGCGATGGTGACGGTGGTGCATCCTGCGAGAGCAAGCGTCAGGCCTGCCAGAATTGCAATGCGGGAGTTCATCTGTGCCATGTCCTTGGACTTCGGTGCGGCCGGAAAACGGGCGACTCGGAAATCGAGCCTCAATTTCGCCATAGCGCAGCGCGTGGCAAAGGGGAATCACCGCCCGCAAACTTTGTCGCTATCCCCGTCGAAGGCCCGTGAACCTTGCGGATTTGCAACAGTTCGTGCCGTTGCAGCCCTCTGCAAGCCACGGGTTGGCAAGGCCCTGCGCATGCGGCCGGCGAAGTCAGGCGTATGGGGCAAGCGTGAATGCGTGGATCAGGCGATCTTTAAGGACGGCCAGCGTGATCTCGCGGCAGCGACGTGACGTCAATCGGTCACCCGACCCCGATCTAAAACTATCGGCAGTGGCGTCCTGGGAGGCTTTTGCCAGAAGGAACGATGTTCGTCCACTCCCGTGTGACGATCACAACCGCCGACCTCGCATGTGCATCCGGCCAGCAAGCCTTGCGAAGGCCAGCCGCTCTTCCACCGCGTCGCGCTCCGCGATCAATGTGCGCAGCGCTTCGAGAGCATCGCCCTTATGAAGCTCGAGGATTTCCGCGGCCTCATCGGGAATAGCGTCGTCCTGGCGTTCCGGCGCGCGGATCATTGCAGACGCAACTCCAGCTGTTTCTTGCTCTTGAGGACATAGAGCGGCTTGGCCGCCGCCTCGACCTTGCGTTGGATTTCGGCGCGATTGGCCAGCTGCTTTTCACGAAGAGACTGGCCAGAGGCAATGATTTCACGCGCACGTTCGACCGCATCCATCTGCATGAGAACCTCCATTTGTTCTTGGTATGTTCTCATTATGGATCAAGGAAGTCAAGCGCCTCCGCTGCGCGCTTTTGCGCCGGAAAATAAGCGTGAATCAGCGTGTCATACGCAGTCAGGCAGAGAGGTTCGAAGCAGGTACGGAGGGTGGCTTGAGCCACAGGTCCGGTGGCTCAAGCCGCCCGCCGGACCCTTCGATCAATGGGTCGTCGGCACATCGTCCTCTTCGAGGAAGGATTGGATTCCGTCGCGTGCCACGGTCGCGAGGAATTCGTCAAACGCTTCCCGATCGGTCGGGAACGGTTCGTCCCATTCAAAGAGGTCTTCGTTCTGCGTGACGACCTCCATCCGCCAGTCCTGCTGGGTGCCTGCCGGGCGGTAGATGTCGACGAGCACGGTCACATCGTCCTCGGTGAATTCACCGGACAGCTCGGAATGTTCCAGTTTTGGTTTTTTCGTCATTCGTCGTCCCACTTAACCTTGCTCTGCCGGTTATATAGGGTCTCTCGTGTCTGTGGGAAGGCGGAGAATGAACGGCGGGTCACAAACGCCGTCCCAGCCGAGTTTCGGCAGCAGGCTTGGGCCTAACTCCCGCCTTCCTCGATCTTCGGAAGGAACCACGCGAGCAGGCCCGCAAGCGGCAGGAACGAGCAGATGGTGTAGACCATCTCCACGCCATAGGCATCTGCAAGAAACCCGAGAAGCGCTGCCGCTATGCCGCCGAGACCGAAGTTCAGGCCGTAGAACAGGCCGCCGATCAGGCCGATGCGGTGGGGCAGGAGCTCTATCGCGTAGATCAGGATCGACGCAAAGGCGCTGGCCATGATGAGGTTGATCATCACGGTCAGGACGCCCGTCCAGAACAGATCGACATGCGGCAGGATGAGTGTCAGGGGAAGCGGTCCGAGCACGGAAATCCAGATGATCCGGTAACGGCCGATTCTGTCGCCGACAATACCACCGATCAGCGCGCCGGCGGCCGATGCCAGCAGGAAAATGAACAGCATCATCTGTGCGGACGGGATCGAGAGGCCGAACCGCTCCATGAGATAGAATGTGTAGAACGAGCGGAAGCTTTCGCCGTAAGCGTTCTTGGTGAACATCAGCAATGTCAGGACGGTCAGGGCCACGGCGATCGTTGCCGGCGCGTGACGCACGGTGCCGCCCGCCTTCTTGCCATTCGCCCGCATGGCCGCGAATTGCGTGCTGATTTCCCGCTGCTTGCCGCCGATCCACACCAGCAGCGCCATGGCCATCAAGGCGAGAACGGCGAACCAGGCAAGGCTTGGCTGTCCAAAGGGCACGATGATGAGGGCGGCAAAAACCGGGCCGAGCGCACCGCCTGCCTGGCCGCCGACCTGGAACAGTCCCTGCGCCAGACCCTGGCGGCCGCCCGCCGCATAACGCGCCATGCGTGTCGCTTCCGGGTGGAAGATGGAGGAGCCGATGCCGATCAGCGCCACGGAGACGAGGATCATCGTATAGCTGTGCGCGAAGGCGAGACTGACCAGACCCGACAGCGTGAACATCATGCCCACGACCGGGGAATAGGGGGCGGGATGTTTGTCCGTCACCATGCCGATTGCCGGCTGCAGCAGCGATCCCGCGATCTGGAAGGTCATGGTGATCATGCCGATCTGCACGAAATCCAGCGCATAGACATCCTTCAGGATGGGATAGGCCGCCGGGATCAGGGATTGCATCAGATCGTTGAGGAGATGGGTGAACCCCAGGATGACCAGCACGGAGAGATAAGTTCTGGAGCGCGCAGTGGTGGGAATGGCGGCCGTCATGTCGTCTTTCGCTATCATTCGGAGGTCGCCGCTCGGCATCGTGACCGGTGGCGAAAAGGCAAATCATTTTTCTACTATATCGCGGCAGATACGAAGATCACCGCAAAACAACAGCCTGATCGTTTTCATGATGGCACACAACCCGCTCGTTGTGCGCTGGATGCTCTGCGGCGATCGATGAACGGGCAGGGCGGCCAATTTGCCGTCATACTCAGCAATGTATTATGGCGGATATATCGATGCGCCGGTAAAGGCAACAGCCGGGTCAGTGACAGCCGCTTTCTTTATTCACCAAGGCCGACCTTGGCGACGAGAACCGGTTTCGCCTTGAAGCTTGCTGGGAACAGGCGCTTGAGGTTCTCGATCTTCGGCATGTCGTTATAGACGATATAGGGGTAGGTGGGATTGTTGGTCAGAAAATCCTGGTGGTAGTCTTCGGCCGGATAGAAGGCCTTCTTCGTCTCGATCGTCGTGACGATGGTGGCCTCATAGAGGCCGGCCTTGTTCAACTGGTCGATATAGGCCTTGGTGATGCGCGCCTGTTCCTCACTCGTGGGGAAGACGGTCGAGCGGTATTGCGGGCCGACATCGGGACCCTGTGGGTTCAGCTCCGTTGGATCGTGTGCGACCGAAAAATAGATCTGCAGCAGCTTGCCATAGGTCACGCTCGCCGGATCGAAGGTCACGCGGACGGCTTCCGCATGGCCCGTATTGCCGTTGCCGACCATCTCATAGTGGGCGGTGTCCTTCGCGCCGCCGGCGTAGCCCGAGACGGCATTGGAAACGCCCTCCACGCGCTGGAAGACACCCTGCACGCCCCAGAAGCACCCGCCGGCGAAAACGGCCGTTTCCTTGCCCGACGTCGCCGCTTCGTCGAGGGCGGGAGCCGGAATGGCAAGGCCTTCCTGCGCGAAGGCATTCGGTACGCTGAAAGATAAAGCGGCCACGGCAAGGCTCGTAGCGGCGGCGAATTTGACGAGTGTGGTGCTGCGCGTCATGGCGGTCTCCTCAACCGAAGGCGAATGCATAGGCTTGCAGGCTAGGATCAAGGGGTCTGTTTCTCCAGTCAGGCCGCTGTCGGCGCGAACGTCATGGCAAAGCCGTTCATGCAGTAGCGCAGACCGTTCGGCTGCGGTCCGTCGTCGAAAACATGGCCAAGGTGACCGCCGCAGCGGCTGCAATGAACCTCAACCCGCACCATGCCGAGGGAAGTGTCGCGGGTCGTTGCGACCGCATTGTCGATGGGGGCCCAGAAGCTTGGCCAGCCCGTGCCGCTCTCGAATTTCGTCTCGGAGGCAAAAAGCGCCTGGTCGCAGCCGGCACAGGAGAACGTGCCCTTCCTGTGCTCGTTCAGAAGCGCACTCGATCCAGGGCGTTCCGTGGCTTCCTCCCGCAATATGCTGAACTGCTCCGGCGTCAGGAGCTTGCGCCATTCGTCTTCGCTATGGCTGACAGCAAATTTACCTTGGGAGGCGGCGCGGAGAGGGCCGGCCCCTCGAACCAGAAACTCGGTCGCGAGCACGGCAATGCCGGCCGCCAGGAAACCACGTCTGTTCATCTGATGCACCCCTTCAATCATGTCCTGTTGATGGGTACGCGCCACGCCGCGCGATTGTTACATTCCCTTCCATGCATGCAGTGGCCAATTGGCCTGTAAAACAGATCGGTTGTTGGCCAAGCCGTTACAATCCACGTTTCGATCCCGCCTGTTCAGAGTTTCGTGAACAGCTGTCGGCAACGCGGTTACATCCGACCGTCGTCCCATCGAAGGATCCGATGGATAGGGTTGCGGGCATGGTATTCTGGATCCCGCATCGAAACCATGCGCTCGGGCTTTCGAGCGTGGGTCTGGAGGCCCATCAGGCAACATCTTCTCGCGGTGTGACGGTCGAAGAATTCGAGCGCATTTAGGCCATGCCCGCCCGGATTTTCAGCAGGCAGCGGCAAACGCATTCTGAATGCGATCCGCAATCGGTCCGTTTTATTTGAGATTGGTTTTCGCGGAGTTTTTCGGGAAAGTGACAAAGCCCTGATGATGGAGGCTTTTCCGCTGGTCGGAGTGAGAGGATTCGAACCTCCGACCCCCACGTCCCGAACAACAACGTTGGCGGCGAAACGCCTGATTTCCAAGGCTTCCACGAGCATGTACGGCAACGCAAACCACGTTCGTTCACGGCCATTCGTTGCCGTTCATTGCCGTAGATACGAACCGTCGACCCCTACATTGGGGAGAGAATTTTAGACGTGCCGTAAATCTTTGCGGTCCTTCACCCTTAAATACAATCCCACCACCCTGCCGGCCCATGCCGGTGGGCGCGCCTTCGTGCGCTTATGAAAGGAGAAAGATGAACGTCCTATCCATCACCCCACAGCACGGCCCAGGGAACGTCTTGGCCATCGCCTGCGTCCAAATCACACCAGAGGTCAGAGTGAACGGGTTACGACTTGTGCGAGCCGGGAACGGCGACCTGCGCGTATTCTCCCCGAATGCCGGCGGCATCTCCGTGTTGAGCTTTGCGCCCGCTGCAATCGCCGAACTGAAATCCCTGATCATCGATGCTTATAGGAGCGAGACCGCCCGTGAACGCCATCAAGCAGCTTGACACCAATATCGACGAATTGCGCGGCATGCCGGCGCTCCGCGAAACTCCGGCCGCCGATAGTCGCCATGCGCAAGTTTTCGCGATTTTCGATCATCTATGCGACCACGGCCATTGCTCCGTAGACGTTGTGGTGGCGCCGGCTCTGCCGGACGGCGCACCGGATTGGGAAAACACGGACCCCGCCAATGTCGAGGCGCTTCCTGCCGACGAATGGCCGGCGGACGCGCAGGCCGCCGCCCGCGCTTGCGTCATCGTCAGTGACCTCGACGGTTGCGACCCCGACTCGACATTCATAGTGACGCTGCACCACGAGACCAACGTTCCAGGGATGTTTCAGATACACGGTGCCGAATCTGACCGCCCGGTCGCTGAAGCAATCATCGCTCGCGATATCGGTATGAAGCCTCCAGTCCGGAAGCCGACGACACTTGCCGAATCCATGTCGAAGCTTCGGGCCGAACTGTTCCCGCCGAAGCCGGCGCCCCCTGTTGCCGCCAATGACAACAATCCAGGTGCTCTGCGCCTGCTCAATCCGGCTGACTGGCACGGCCAGCCGGTCCCGACGCGCGAATGGTACGCGGAGGACCTGATTCCCTTCCGCCAGGTCACGATCATCAACGGCGACGGCGGTCTGGGCAAAACATTGCTCGCCCTGCAACTGGCCGCTGCTGGCGCTATGGCCACCGACACACTTGGCATAAGCCCTGCAGCCGGCCGCACGCTCTACGTGGGCGCTGAGGATGAGGCTGATGAGTTCTGGCGCCGCCTTGCTGACATCACCAGCGCCCACGGCAAGTCTTTACGAGACCTCTCCGACTTCCGGCTTCTGCCCCTCGCAGACACCGACGCTCTGTTGATGATTCCCGACAAGGCCGGCAATATGAAACCGACGGCGTTGATGGAAAAACTGATTGAGGCGGCAGTGGATTTCCGTCCGCGGCTGATCGTGCTGGACACGGCCGCGGACCTCTTTGGTGGCGACGAGATCAAGCGTGGGCAGGTCCGACAATTCATCGGTGGTCTTCGTCAGATAGCGATCGGCCTCGATTGTGCGATCGTGCTTCTGGCTCACCCTTCCGTGGCCGGCATGACCTCGGGCACCGGCTCGTCGGGTTCGACGGCCTGGAATAACTCAGTGCGCTCTCGCCTCTATCTGACGCGCCCTGATGGCAAGGACGGTGATCCGGATTTGCGTATCCTCAAGACGATGAAAGCGAACTATGGCACCACTGGGGGTGAGATAAAGCTGCGGTGGAAGGACGGGATTTTCGTGCTGGATGATGGCAGACCAGCACCAGGGGCCAGCCTTGTTGCTGCCAGAGCGGAACGCGTGTTCATAGAAACGCTTGAGAAGCTTTATGCGCAGGGACAGAAGCTCAGCCCGAGCCCGTCAACGACATACGCGGTGAAAGTCATCGCAGGCCATCCCGCCGCAGCTGGCATATCGAAAAAGGAACTAGCCGCAGCGCAACAGCGATTGCTCGACGCGAACCAAATCAGGATTGTCGAAGAGGGCTCGCCTTCCCGCCGCACGAAGTACCTCCTTGTCGTACGAAACGAGCCTTCAGACTGACCTTCATACGGGGGTACAGACGCCTTCAGACGCCTTCAGACTGGGGGTGCTCACACACCCCCTTATACCCCCTGATGGTGTGAAGGGGTTTGCACCCGCCCTTCGGGGGCGGGGCTACCCTCCACGCCCTACTTGCAGGCGGATATAAGCAGGCCGACAGTAAAGGCGGCAGCTTACTTGGCTGTAGCAGTCATTTCGCCGAGGCGATCCGCAACCTCATATCCAGCATTCGTGACCTCGAAAATCTCTCTCTTGTATCCAACATCTGCAATCAGCCCCAGATTCATCAAAAGTTCCAAAGCTGCCTCCCATCTCGCTACTGTGCGTCGGTCATCCGAATCGAGCAGGTCGCGCCCGTTCGTCTGGATTGCCTGTCCGCTCAAATGCCGCAGATTCATAATCCTCCCAGATCGATCGCGAGATGCCTCCAAGAGCAACTCGCGGGCCTCACCCGTAAGTTGTTTGACGATATCATAGGGTTCAGCTTCCCTAGATCCTTCGGCGATCGCCTGGCTCATTCTCGATAAATCTTGAAGATAATCGTTCTGTCTTATGAGATTTTGCAGATCCCGCCGGAACCGCTGTCGAAAATCTGACGTATTACCAAATTCTGAGATGAGTCCTCTCGTCATACACCATTTTTTGAATTCCTGGAGGTCCTTGAATTGCTGTAGAAGCTTCTCATCTAGAAGATGCTCCTGCGCTATCGGAACGCTCGAAAAATAGATCATAGCCGGCTTTCCGGCGGACAAATGTTGTTCAATCTCCTCCACGCTGCCACTGATTGATTTGCCAGTGGGCGAACCAACTCTTGACCAGAATATCCCTACAAGGAGATCACAATCTTTGAGAATGCGGTCGTTTATCAGTTCCTGCGCCCGCCCGCCGAGATCTGGGGCGCTGTGTGTTTCCCATCCCCTTGGCAGGAGAACCACACCGCTGCTGACAGCGTTCAAATCGTTCCATTCGTGGATGATTTCGCGGACAGCATTCCGCTCGTTTAGAACATCACTGGGCGACGCGATCATAACAGGAAGAATAGTTGCTGGTTGCGGCATATGCCCCTCCAAGTCTATAATTTAGTCGTCACCTTGTCCTGCGGCGGCGCTTTTCGCGGTCCATGATGTGCGAAAAGCCGTCCTGCCATCCCTCTTTGTGGACTATTCGGTCAAATCGCGCATCGGTGCCGCGCAGCAAGTCAGTGCGCGAGCGCTGGGACACGTCTTCCCAATTGTCATAGAGAATGTAGAGGGCGTTTCCATACAACACGTTCTCGAACACCACGAGATCATCCGCGTACTGTGCGCCGACATAAGTGCTCATTCCGCCCGTCCCTCTGAGATAAGCACGAGGGCGAAGCCGGTCGAACACCACTAGCCTCTCTCGCAAGGTAGCTTCTTGATCACGAGTGAACCGGCGTCCGCGGGTTATGGCCGCAGCAACTTGCGCCAGATTACCTGGTGGGAAGAGGTCCCAGTTGAGATGAATTGTTCCGAGATACTGAGCGCGTGGCGCGTCCGAGGCGAAAACATCGCAGCTACCTACATTTTCCTGGAGCAAATTGAGCATGAAAAG
The DNA here is from genome assembly GCF_058808115.1 of Shinella sp. GW821-FHT11G07. Classification (NCBI taxonomy): domain Bacteria; kingdom Pseudomonadati; phylum Pseudomonadota; class Alphaproteobacteria; order Hyphomicrobiales; family Rhizobiaceae; genus Shinella; species Shinella sp. GW821-FHT11G07. The sequence continues at coordinate 185,043 of NZ_JBXARJ010000003.1, read as the reverse complement.
TAGTTCGAGTTCGAACGTGGGAATGTGCCGATCAAGTAGATGATCGATGCTGAATTTGTAAACGCCCCCACCGTCCCTGCCGGCACGAAGCAACTCAATATTGATGGCGTATCCGCGCGGCTCATGTACCTCACGTTGATACACCTCTCTATCTTGGTAATGCGTATGAGTGCCGTAGGTAGCTTCATCACCGAAATTTGGGGTTTCCCAAATATAGGTTTTCGTAATCATGGGAAGATCACGTCGAACGTTCGTCCAGCCAACAACATTCCGTTCGGAGTATTTTCCCATATCGATCGGAGGCACTGTTATCTCGCTCTGACCAACGGCATCTGGAAAATTTAAATGTGGATAGATGGTTCGCGTATCATGTGCGGTGAGAGATCTTGTCACTGCACAAAAAACAAGATCAGAAGAAATCCTTTCTAATGATCTCTGCACCAGTTTCGGTACTTTGTTTACGTTTCTCTTCCACGGAACCGCGCGATAAACCATCAGATCCTCCCTCAACGAGGCAGCAGTAGATCAGAAGGTAGAGTTGGCGTCCATGATTAAACTCAAGATGGCGGCAGGGCACCGAACATCCTCCCGCACACCGGATCCCGTATAGGCGTCCTAAGCAATTTTTCACGTCCGCAAAATTCGAAATTTGGAGTGTGGCGCTATGGTAAGGCCAAGGAAGCCGACGACTGCCCTGTCGTCTTTCGTCATCATTTCCGCTTATGCACGATCAGGTTGCCGAAACAGCCGCCAGAGACCGACCCCATTTAGAATAGCAAGCATTCCCGCGAACAACATAAGTAAACCGGCGGCGATACCGGCGACGAACCCCACCGGCCCGTCGTACGCAGCCGCATCAATCGCGCCGGTCACTCGATCTAAGTACCACTTGGCCCACACATAAAGCGCAATCACCTCGGCGCAATACAGGGCAATCGCACCCGTTGTACCTGCGCGACGTTTGACCAAAACTATCAAATAATGAATCGCGAGCGCGAACGGGCTCGCGGCAAGAAAGACGAGAAACACCACCACCACTGGTCCGATGACGTATTCGACGAATACCTCCGGCATCTCGTCTCCCTTATCTCAATCGGCTACCCGACGGACTTCACGCCAGCGGCAGAAAGCAGCCTGGCCAGCTTCGCCGGATCGACCAGCGTGCCATTCTCCAGCTTCATGATTTCGAGCTCGGTCAGCCCCGATACCACGGAAAGCTGCTCCAGAGTGTAGCCCTTAGATCTCCGCAAATCTGCGACGGGGTTTGTAACGTTTATCGTCATCTTTCTCTCCTGTTTTTGCATCGCAATATAGGTCGTTTGCGACGCACAACAAGAGACGGGCTGGGGCGTCGACTTCCTTGTCGATTGCCCCGTTAGCCGCACCCGCGTCCCCCGCACGTGCGCACAATTTTCGAGGCTTTGATTATTTAATCAAAAAGGGCGCGGCCGTTACACCAAATCTGATAGGATTGCAAGTGATATCTTGACAAATTTGTAAATATGTATTATGGTGCAAAAGTCACCGTCGAGAGCGGTGTCCCACATTTTCCCAACAACGAGGTGACGGCCTTGGATTTTGACACTCCGGTTTTCGACCGGCGCGACGCGCTGCCTGCAATTCTGGATGAAGGTGAATGGAGACCGCAACGAAAGCGGATTTCGAGCAGAGGGATGTCGGTGCGAATGCCTGGCGATCCGCCCCAAGCCATGCCGTTATCGGCAACGAGCCCAGACGTTGTTATCGACGGTTGGCGGCGTAACGGGGCCGCGTGGTATTCCTCGCAATGGTACAGCGGTCAGGCGGCTAACGACAACGAAGACTGGCCGTTACAGAAAATGCTACGGACCGAGAAGAACGACCACTGCCTAGCCTTGGCGCAGGGCTATCGCGATCTTCATGACTTGGCAATCCGACCTACTCAGCTTGTCGGCCGTGAGCCGGTTGACCTTTATGAGGTGCAGAACCGCGACAGGGACGGAAAGTGGAAAGGCGCAAAGGTTGTTACCGGCAAGCGTGCTAATCCGGCAATGCCACCACAACGCGTCGTCGCAGCGAACGATGACACCAAGAAGCGAGCCTCCCCAGTGCCGAAGGCCTGGGCCGGCGATTGGCCCATTCTCGCCGCCATCGACGCAAAACGGGAACTGGCCTACGTCCGCGCACGACTGGCCTATGTGCCCAAGATTCTTGATGCTTTCGAATGGTCTGTCGTTGACGGCGAGACATTGGAAGAAATCGGGAGCCGTCTTGGCGCAGGGAGCAAGGGAGCAAAGGGCGAAGCTCGTGCGCGCATCTTCGACGGCTTCGGTATCTTGGACCGGTATTGGGGACGAAAATCTCGGGTCGCCGCCTAGGGGTACCCCATTTCCGTTTCCCAACAGGTCTCTATGAGAGCAAGGGTCGCAGTGATGCGGCCCTTCATTTTTCAGGTCGGCCGTCACCGATCTGAGGTGGGTGGCCGCGCGCGGTCGCTCACCATCTATTGCTGACCGCGGATGTACAAGCAGCAGCACCATCCCCGCAACCAACGTACGGGTTTGATCGAGCGCCTGCCCTTCGTGGCGGGCGCCACCGTTTCCATGAGCGCTGCCCTCTCGGGTGGCGCTTTTTCTTTTACCCTCAAATAATCGGAATTCGAAGAATGACGAAACACCGTGTCATGGTGCGAGATCAATACCGTCTCGCGGCCAATCTCCTCGGCGTCCCGCTGCCGTTTGTCCGGCAGGTGGCGATGCGTTTGAAGCAGGACGGTCGGCTACCGGCTACCCGTCCGATTACCGCTCCCGTCACGCCACACAGCCTAGCCCGCCTTGTCCTTGGTCTTTGCGCGTCTCTCCCATCAAAGGCAACGGAGCTCGAGATGCAGTTGGGCGCGCTTCCCAGGCTCCGCGGCGATGGTGCCGCGACTGCAGCTGAAGAGCTTGAAACGCTGATTGCCGAAGCCGTTGGCATCACTGATGGCGATATCGATTTCTGCGATGGCGACCTGCTGATCGGAGTCACAAATCCGGTGGTTCACTTCACAATTGTGAAGTTCGACGGATCCGGGGTCGCGAGGTCTTACCGCGCCACAAAGGGAGAGGACGAACATCTGACGCGATACGTGAGAATCCCACTGCAAGCCGTGCGAATGCTGGCTCTCGAACTCATGGGAGAATGATGGTGAAGGCAATTCCCAAACTCGAGGACGTTTCCGCCGAGTACGTGCGCCTCATAGGCCTGCACGATAAACTGATGAGCCGCGGCGCCGTCATTGACGCTGAAATTGCCACTCTGCACGCGTCGATGGGTAGTGAGCCGGTACCTAACCAACGCGCAACCCGAGTTGAAGCGCTGCTTTCTGGCGTCGACTTCACCCCCGCTCTGCCCATTCGCGATCGCCTTGCGCAGCTCTCAACGGAGCGCGTCGATATCGATATGGCCCTCCGCGAGCTTTCCGGCCAGGTCGCGATGGAGCGTGTAGCCGCTTCCCTCCGGGTCGTTGAAACGTTCAAGGATGAACACACTCGCATGGCCGTGCGCTTCTTCCGCGCCATCGCAGAGGCGGCAACAGTCCACGCCGAATACGACGAACAGATAAAGCGCTTCCATCGCGCAGGCGTCGCCCCGGCGGGGTTCATCGACTTTGGCCGCGAGGTCTTCGACCAGGCCGGCTATCGAAACTCCACCGCAGGCGTCGCCCTTCGTGACGCGGTCCGCCGCGGATATTTGAAACCATCTGAACTGCCGGAGTTTTGCAAATGACAATCGAAACCACACAAGCTCACGAAGACCTAGAAGCCAAGGTTCCGGACGAGGTCGTGAATGTCATTGAGCGGGCAACAAATGCACTGAAAAAACTAGTGGCGAAACAACATGACCGACCGCGTACTGACGAAGTTTAAGCCTTCCCTGGTCACCAGTGACGGCCACTTCTCTGGCTACGGCGCCGTATTCGGCAACGTCAACAGCCATCGCGATGTCATCGAGCGCGGCGCGTTCGAGGCTTCCCTGTCCAAGTGGCGCGCTAAGGGCAAGTGGCCGCCAATGCGGCTGCAGCACGGAGACAACGGGTCAAACCCATTTCGATTCGATAATTTGCCCGTCGGCATCTGGACCGAGATGCGTGAAGACGCGCACGGGCTACATGTCGAGGGACGACTGCTTGCTCTCGACACTGACCTCGGCAAGCGCCTTCACGCCCTCATGACGGCTAGCGTGCTCGATGGGCTGTCGATCGGCTTCCGAACAATTAAGACTCGCCGAGGCACGGGAGGCGTATCTCGGTATCTGTCGGAGATCGACCTTCGCGAACTCAGTATCGTGGACGAGCCGTCCAATGATCTCGCCCGCGTCGTGGAGCTCTCACCTTATGACGCCGCCGCCGAACGCTTGCGGGAAGCTCTCGCAAACGCGACACCACACACAGGTGGGAAGTCCTCTCCTGACGCCTCGTTAGACAAGCTCAAGGCTGCCTTAGCGCGGCTGGCCGCGGAGGGTGGCTGACCCACTCCCCGGGGGCGTCCAATGTCTAGAGCCTCCCAACCCCGTACCGCCGCCATCCAACAGCGCTAGTCCTAACACAGGAATTTGCCTCGCGCGCGATCACGCGTAGCGCGCGTGCGCGAGAAAACATTAGCTTTTTTTCATCGGGAGGGGTGCATCGACTTTCCAGATCGGTCGATTTCTGGGTATCGGCGTTGGGCAAACGTACGCAGCGCCACAGTTCAGATGTTGAGGGTCAGGACGAACAGGCCGCCTCAAACTCGCCGATTACATCCGGAGGATTGTCGTCGCGAAGAACGGCATCCGCGCCGACGAGGCTGGGATCGAGATCAGCAGCCTGCTTGGTGTACGAGCTAATAAAGAAAGCCCGCTGCCCTTCCCACACCTCCCGACCATTGACCAGGCCGACACATGGTAGCGCCGTTTCGAAGTCGATTTGCAGATCGTCGGCAGTCGGCTGCGCTGCGGTCAGGGCCAGCGCGATCGCTAGGATGTTTAGCATTTCCACCTCCGACGCTCGGGAAGCCGGTACTCACCAGATTCCCCGGCCTATGTCGACTCCAAGCCCTGCTGAGCGTTGTGCATATCCCGATTTGCGGCGTCGGTTTGCTCGACAATCTGCCGCGATAGCTCTGCGGCCTGCGCCGCCAAATCGTTGAGCCTCTCGACTATCGCCTCCAGGCTCAGATCCTGGTCGTCATCATCACCCATGTCGATTTCCCCGTTGCGCTAGCGCAAACGCTGGAGGTCAGCACTAGTTCCAGGAACCCCATGAAAACCAGCATTTCTGCCCGCATTTGCGGGAACGACTATGCATGCGCCATCCCCCGCGAAACGCTGCACCTTTTCGAGGCTCTTCACGGCTCGGCAAATGCCCTCATGGCCCGTATCCGCGTTGGGAACTGGACCGCTGACGAGATCGCAGCAATCATCGACTACAGCATCGCCCCGCCGAGGCCTGACGCCTCCCTCGAGGCAACCATCCTTCGCACCCGGCGGGATCCGGAGTCGGTTGCACAGAAAGCCTTTGTCTCCAATGGCGCCGCGACATACGTGCCCCTCGCGGTGGGCCTCCTTCTGGCCGTCCTCTACGGCTTACCCGCCGAGGCGAACACGTTCACGGATGAGGCGAATGGCGAAGACGCTTGAGGGCTGGGATCGTCTTCAGCGCCGTCTTAAGGCTATCCCCCAAGCGGTGCGGGAAGCCACGCAGATGGCGCTGGTTGCCGCTGCAAATGACGTAGCGGCGACCATGAAGGCACTCGCGCCGGTCGACGATGGTGATCTCCGTGACAGCATCGAGGTAACGCCAGGCGGTCAGCAAACCCCACCTCATTCGCAGCCTGGTGGTGCGACCGTCGTGCCCGAAAACGCCGTCATGATAACGGCCGGCAACTCGAAGGTGCGATACGCGCATCTCGTCGAGTGGGGTGCCGCTCCGCACGTTGCCGGCGGCAAGTTCGAAGGCGCGCAACATCCTGGCGCACCGGCCCAGCCGTTCTTCTTCTCGGGCTATAGGCTCGCGAAGAAGAAGGCGGCCCGGAAGGTCAAAGCCGGTATGAGCAAAGCAATCAGGAACACGAAAAATGGCAACTGACTACGAACGCTTGGCGGTTCTCCTCGAGGCTCGCGTCTCCGATTTCGAGAAGAAGATTGCGGGTGCCACTCGCAATGCGGACCGCAACTTCAAACGCATTGAAACGTCAGCGCAGTCGATGGCAAAGCGCGTCGAGGGTGCAGCTGGTAACATGGCCACCCGACTGGCCGGTGCATTCGCCGCTGGCCTCTCGCTGAAAGCAGCCCGCGATCTCACCGACGCAGCAACGCGGATCCAGAACAGTCTGAAAGTCGCGGGCCTGGCGGGTGAAAACCTGCGGCAGGTGTACGACGCGCTCCACGCATCGGCCCAACGCAACGCCGCGCCAATCGAAAGCCTGGCGACCCTCTACAGCCGCCTAGCGCTGACGCAAAAAGAGCTAGGTGTTTCACAGCAGGAGCTCGTCGGGTTCACTGACAAAATTGCGCTTGCCTTGCGTGTAGGGGGGACATCCGCCGAGCAGGCCAGCGGTGCGCTGCTGCAGCTGTCCCAAGCGCTTGGCGGTGGCGTGGTCAGGGCCGAGGAGTTCAACAGCATCCTTGAGGGTGCCCCAACGATCGCTCAGACGGTTGCGGCTGGCCTGAAGGAGGCCGGCGGTTCGGTCGCCACGCTCCGTAAGTTGATGATCGAAGGCAAGATTTCGTCTGAGGCATTTTTCCGTGCGTTCGAGGCCGGCGCAGGCACGCTTGAGGAAAAGGTGGCCGGCGGCGCACTGACGACGTCTCAGCGCTTTGTGCAGCTACAAAATGTTCTGATCGACACAGCCGGCAAGATCGATACCGCCACTGGCGCCAGCCAGGGCTTCGGGAAGTCCATCGAAGACCTGGCAAAAACCATTGAGCAGTTCGGCAATGTCGTCGTCAACGCGTCAGATTCTGAACTTGGCACGTTCGTCGGGTGGCTGGCGAAGGGCGTTGATAGGGCGGCAGAATTCAAGCGGATCCTCGGCGGAATTCCTGGAATCATCGACAAATTTGGCAAGATGAATCAGGACATCATCAACGGGCGACCGCTCGGTCGGACGATTGGTGAAGAGAACGTCGAAGCCCGCATCGACGCCGCTCATGGGGAAAAGCCGGTTCGGAGTCCGAAGACCGGAAGACTCCCTGCGCTGCCTCAAGCGCAGAAGACGGTATCCATCGAAGACTATGCGGTGCCGGAAGACGAGAAGAAAAAGAAAAAGCCCGCAGCCGCCAAGATCGACGAGTTCGCTCGGGAGGTGGAGCAGGTCCGCGAGCGGACGGCGGCGCTTAATGCTGCATATGCCGCCCAGGCGGCGCTAAATCCGCTCATCAACGATTATGGGTTTGCAGTCGACAAGGCGGCCGTCGCTCATGATCTGCTGGCAGCGGCCATGAAGGCCGGCAAAGCCGATACACCAGCACTCAGGGCCGAAATCGACGCCGCTGCCGAGGCCTACGGTCGTGCCACCTCTGCGGCCGAGCGGCTGGCAGAGCAGCAGGACAAAGTCAAAGAAACCGCAGCAGAAATTGGCAGTGCGATCTCTGGCGCATTCAAGAGCGTCACCGATGCCCTCATCAAGGGTGAATCGATCGGCAAGGCCTTTGGCAAGTCGATCGCCGACGCTGCAGTGGGCGGCTATTTCGAAATGGAGATTTCATTTACATGAGCGCGATTTTGAGTTTCGCAACACCGGATGCAGTCTTTCTGCTGACCGATCGTGCGGGATACGATTCCGATGGAATTGTCCGCCAGATTGGCTGCAAGGTGGATGCCTCCAGCCGTCCGCTCGCCATCGTCACCCGCGGCGACGTTCGTGTCGGCGATCACTGGACCCGGCACCTGCTGGCCTTGGTCGACGACAAAGGTATCCTTGGCGCCGTGGCCATGCTTCCCGGTATCCTGGAGACAATGTCCGGTGATCCCGCAATGCGGGCCGCACAGAGCGGCGAGCGGTACGTCGAAGTCACGCTCGTCGGCTGGTCCCCTGTTGGCGGCGGTTTTCACCTGCGGTTCGACACGGCCGAATGGCGTTTGAAGGAACCGTCTGCCCTTGCCTACGCTGGCCCGATGGACGCCGACCCAACCCATCATTTCGATTTCGGGCAGGAAGGTGACACGCCCGAAAGCTGGATGCGCCGCGGCGGTGTCGCGATGATGGAGGCGTTTCGGGCGCAGTATGGACGCGGCCCGGATGGCGTCGCGTGTGGCTTCTACGCAATCGGCGGAGGCCTGGACTTCACCATCATCGATGCCGACGGCGTGCGCACGGAAACGATTCTGGAATGGCGCGACCGGGTCGGCGAGAAGATTGTGCCGCGGCGGATGGCGGCATGATCGCAATATCGAATTTCCACCCGGCGCGCGGCCGGGTGGCGGCAACGTTCACCGCAACCGTCGGCGACCTGGCGCTGCCAGGCTGCGCGCTCATTCGGCGTGATGGCGGCTACACGCTGTCGGTGCCACGGATGGGCACGCCGTCCAGAGCGGCGCCGTTGACGGCGGTGGAACTGGCGGAGCTCGAGAGGGTCGCTGTGGAGATGGTGGGTTAGCCACTAGCATCGCCACTGTCGGCTGACGACGTGGGGACTGAATTGGTTAGCTTGCTTTCTAAAGCCCTGATCAATTCGGTTTCTCGGCTCCCATACCAAGGAGCCATAATCGATATGAAGGGCTGCGGTGGTTCACGCTTGAAAGTTTGAAACTCTGAGCCATTCTTCCGCTTCCCGCGATAGAAGAACTCCCGGTAACGTCTCGGAGTGATGCCATAGAATGGTACGAATTCGACAGCGGGGAATTTTTCGTAGGTGCCCCTTGAGCTTCCTTCAATCTTGACGGAATCGGAATGCAGATCGGACGTCAGGCTTTTTGGGTAGGGCTCTAAAAACACAACCTTTGAAAGCCCGGCGGCGACAATATGCTTTGAACACATATGGCAGGGAAATGTTGTACAATAAAGGGTTCCGTCTTGGAGGTTAATTCCGAGTCGTGCTGCATCGCTTATTGCAGACATTTCGGCGTGTATAATTCTGCCGTACTCAAGAGCATCCATGAATTGCGAATTTTTGAGCTTTCTGCTTTGTTCGTCATTGAGCGTAAAATTCTTTTTCTCAAAAGCAATTTCGAGAACCTCGTTAAGAAGTTCTAATTTCCTGCTGTCGTTGCTGTCAGAATTTAGCTTATACTCGCGTGCGTCGTATGGATCGTCTGCCCAGTAAGTGCCTCCGCCTGCTTTCGGGACTTCGTTAGCGCCCAATGAGGCGATTTCTCCCGTCTTTCTAAATATTGCGGCGCCAACTTGACGGGAGAGGTCCAGGCTACGTAAAGCTGCGGAGTGGGCTAGGTACATCCCATATTCAAAGCGGTTGGGCGAGTGCCCATTGTGGCCGAATAAGAGATCGACAAATCGGTCTGTCTGTTGCTCGATATTATCGTGGTCGTCGTAATTGTCGGCATTTAAGACTACATCGGCTAGCTGGAAAATTTTTCCAACTTTTTGTCCATGCGGTACTTCGTGTTGGTCTTCATCAATAACGACCAAACGCTCGGCTTTTTCACGGTACGAATTGCGGTTACGTGTCTTGTCATCCCGAGCCATGTCACGGGATAGATTATCAACACGCACATCTCGTGCCGAATATATTGAGATTTGCAGAAACGATGCCCCGTAGACTTCGCGCAAAAGCGAGAGCTCATCCTCGGACTTTAATTGGTCAATAATGTATACGTGTTTGGAGAATCCAGCTTCCGGCGGAGATAATGCACGATTTTTCAGAATTTCTGCCACAGCTAACGCTGCGCATACATCTCCACCAAATTTTTCTCTAAGGCTATTTCCGAATTTAATGTATGTTTCTATTCTTTTAAATCTGCTATCGGATGATATATCATCATAATTAAGAAGATTTGCAAGAGTTTCAAATTTGTTTGAGATTTTTATATGGTGGGTTTCGTAGCCTTTTTGTGAAAATGATTTCTTTATACAGTCGACTGACTGTTTTATATTAGTGCCCACTGGAGAAACAATTCCAATGAATACTTCTGGAAAATTTATTTCTGGACGATGGAACGTTTCTGTGGTCATTCTGTTAATCGCCTGTTAGGAGTTCGCGAGCGAATCTCGTACCATGAGTCATCACAATCAAATCGGGGATTACAATGAGCGCACAGACGGAAAAGCAACGTCCTTCTGATGGACGTGAGTCACGCGATTTCCTTGATCAGCTCAGTTCGTTGGCTGACAAGAATGAGGCAGCTTATACGCGCGCTATCTCTATCTTTCGTAGCTCTTATTCTCTGCAGTCTGCGACGGTTAACACAAAGTAATTTCCTTCCGACTCGGTTACCAGAAGTTGAACCCCGCGTGAAGCGGGGTTTTTTGTGCGCCCCATGATGCCGCTGCCTTTTCTCCTGCTAGGCCCGTCAACTCTTACAATTTTGTCAAGCGCCAGCCTCTGCTAAGCAGCTTTGGGCAAAAGCCCTTTCTTCGCCAAATCATCCGCGATGAGCTTCTCAATATAAGATGCGACTGAGCGGCGGTCGGCCTTGGCAGCTTCCTCGAGAGCATCTTTAAACTCCGGCTCTATTCGGATGCCCACGCTTGCAGTCTTTGCCATTTTATCTCCCCTGATGTGGTGGTCGCCAGGTTGGTGAACTAGCGTATGCTAACATTTACAGCAAACTCGCCTTGACCGCCATGCGATAAAATACTAACAATTGATGTGCAAATGCCATCGATTCTAGGCAAGGGGACTATCATGCTAGCAACTACCACCACACCCGAAAGACAGCCGCTACTCGCCCTGAACGACAACGAAAGACCGGATCCCCGAGAGGCCTATCTTGAATGGCTCTTCATGGAAGCCCGCCTTCTCCGCATCGAACTGTATGGCGAAGCCTGGAGAGATCGGGAAACGGCGCCCTGCAACACTGCAGCCCAATCCTTCCACTTTCCCCACAATCGCTCATGGCAGGATGTACCGCCTCCGTCGACGCGCGCTGAACTCGTGCTGGCGACCGTAGGCGTCCTCCCTCGGCTCAGTCAGTAATGGCGAAACTTCCGCCCAGCTTCAGCATTCAGGCCAACCCTATTCGCTCGGCGATCTCTGAGGGGCGGACAGAAGATGCCAAGCGACTGGCGGCGGAGCTGCTGCGCAAAGGCACTGCCGACAGGGTGGTACAGGGACTGGCCGCGGATCTTCTGCGACCGCCCAAGCGACAAAGAGGCAGACAGAAAAGCCTGCCCCGGTTTTGGTTTGAAATCGGGGAAGTATTCCACGATCTCCGACGCGACGGTCTGTCCTACGAAGACGCAACCGAGGCTGCGGCAGAGCAGTTTGGTTTCAGCGAACGGCACGTACAGCGGGCCGTCGCCTTCTACGACGATCTCCGCCCGGACTAGCCGAAAAGAAATACGATTTGTTTGCGTAAACTCCGATTCCGGAATCGGTCATGTTCTCCTCAAAGACAGAGGAGAGTACTCATGAGTATCCAGTCCATAAGAAGACCTAAGCCTGCGACCCGCGAGGGTCGGAGAAGACCACGCACGCACGCGCACGAGGAGGAGAGAAGATGAGGATACCGGCCCGAATCAGTACCCGACGTGAGAACCCTGTTGTGCCGCCGCGTTCCGTGTTGGTGGCACTCCGCCTTATCAAGACTGGGGGGCGACGCCGACCGTTAGCCGCGGCGAATGACAATCTCCGGAAGAGCGCATGAACACAGTGCGCGCCGAAGAAAGAGGCGAGCCGCTGCAGGCTGCCAACGACAATATTCCGCCCGACGCGCCCGTACGGCTGGCGGCCATCCTTCCTATGACGTTCCCGTACGGCGGCATGACGGTCAGCGGTCTGCGCAAGGAAGCAGCGCGGGGGCGGCTTGTTGTCATGCGGATCGCTGGCAAGGACTTCACGACACTTCGGTCAATTGAGGAGATGAAACAGAAATGTCGCGTGCCCGCAAACCAGCCAGGCTCTGGCTCAGACCGGCCAGCAAAGACAGGGCTGCCGTCTGGATCATCCTCGACGGTGGAAAACACATCGGCACGGGCTGCGCTCAGCTTGATCGTGAGGGAGCTGAAAGAGCGCTAGGGGAGCACATAGCCAAGCAGTTCCTGGCGGAACCGGCCAAACGCCATCGTGCTGCATCGCAAGTCAGTATCGCCGAAGTTCTCGCGCATTACCTTTCACTGAAGAAAGACACCGCGACACGGCCAAGGGAACTTGCCGCACGGGCTGAAAACTTGATGGCCTACTGGGGTGACAAGACGCTGGACGACATCACCAGCGGCACCTGCGCTGAGTATGTGCGCCAGCGTGGCAACCAAAACGGCTCTAGACGTGAACTCGAGGATCTGCGTGCTGCATGCCGCCAGGCTATTGCGGACAAGGTGACGCGCGAGTCGGTGACAGTTACGCTGCCGCCGAAGGCAAAGGGGAGGGTGAAGCACCTCGATAGAGCTACTTTGGCCAAACTGATCTGGGCGGCATACCGAAAACGCGGCAAGTTCCGCGGAGCGCCCAACAAGCGAAAGCCGACGGTCCACATCGCTCGGTTCACGTTGGCGGCGGTCTACACGGGAAGCCGATCGTCTCGCGTCTGGCAGGCGTCCTTCGTGAAGGAAGTAGGCCGACCGTACATCGATCTAGATGCCGGTGTTTTCTATCGCGCCTGGGAGGGCGAGATGGTGGCGGGAAACAAGCGCGCTCCTCCGATTCGCCTTCCGGGTCGACTTCTGGCCCACATGCGGCGCTGGCATCGAATGGGCGCCAAATACGTGGTGGAGTACAACGGCAAGCCTGCCGACCCGAAGAGGGCGTTCCGCAACTTGGTGGACGAAGTCCTAGGTGAGGGGGCGGAAGGCGTTGTGCGGCACACCTTGCGCCATACAGCGGCCACTTGGTTGATGCAGGCCGCTGCTGATAAGTGGGAGGCTTCCGGTTATCTTGGGATGACCCTGGAGACGCTGGAAAAGACCTACGGCCATCACCACCCTGATCATCAAGCCGGGGTCGGAGAGGCGTTTACATCAGGGAGGGCAGGGCGAATGAAGTAGCCATTCATTGCCGTAATCATTGCCGTAAATTTCGGAAGGTTTTTCGGGATGATGTTGAAACGCTTAATTCTCAGCGGTTCAAGCTGGTCGGAGTGAGAGGATTCGAACCTCCGACCCCCACGTCCCGAACGTGGTGCGCTACCAGACTGCGCTACACTCCGTGACCAGCGGCGCCTCCTATAGACCAGGCTTTTGGGTTCGACAAGCGCAAAATGTCAAAAAAACCGCTAGCTTGGGGAAAGTGCCGGGTGGCGGGAAATTTTCGTTTCGCCGATCCGCAAGGGAACCGGCTCGCGGCTCATCCGTTTCCGCCGCCATGGAACAGATCCTTGCCGACCTCTTTCCGAAGACCGAAGTGCCCTATCCGGTCATCCTTGCGCGCATGGTGGGCGCCATCCTGCTTGGCGCGGTGATCGGCGCGGAGCGAGAATATCAGGATCATCCGGCAGGCCTGCGAACACATATCCTCGTTGCGCTGTCGGCCTGCGTCTTCTCCATTCTGTCCATCGAGAGCGTGCATATGGCCGGCTTTTCCGACGAGCAGGTGCGCATCGATCCGCTGCGCGTCATCGAGGCCGTCACTTCGGGCGTCGCGTTCCTCGCCGCCGGCATGATCGTCTTCTCGCGCGGCGAGGTGAGGGGCCTGACGACGGGGGCGGGCATGTGGCTTGCCGGCGCGGTGGGACTTTCGATAGGGCTCGGTTTCTGGTTCGTCGCCGTCGTCGCGACATTTGCCTGTTTCGTGGTGCTCTTCATCCTCGGCAAGCTTCAGGCGAAGGTGGACGCGGCCGGCAAAGCGGACAAAATATCGGGCAAAGATGACCGCTGAAGTTGTGTTTGGGATTAGTTCGTCGAAAATCTGTTGATTTACGAATAAATCGCGCCCTATACCGTCTTCCAACGAGGCCGTGCGCAAACACGCGGACGGCTCCCGCATCCGGCCGGCCGCGGCGGAGCGGTCGAGTGGCCCTTCGCCGCACGGATAATGGCCGTCAATGGCCGTGCATCCGGCGTCGATCTTTAAAGAGACATTGTCATGCGTTCATCGGGCAAGACCGGTGTGGACGAACTGAGAGCCGTGCTGAAGTCTAGCGCCGCGGGCTTCGTGGCCATCGGCCTTTTCAGCTTCTTCGTGAACCTGCTCGTGCTCACCGGGCCGCTCTTCATGCTGCAGATCTACGACCGGGTGCTTGCCTCCCGTTCGGAGGCGACGCTGGTGGCGCTGACCGGCCTCATCATCGGCCTCTACCTGATCATGGGCGTGCTGGACCACATCCGCAGCCGCGTCGCCGCGCGTATCGGCGCCCGCTTCCAGGCCCGCTTCGACAAGCGCGTGTTCAACGCGGTGCTCGACCGCACGGCGCTCAGCGCCCAGGGCATCTCGACGGTCACCGGCATGCGCGATCTCGACGCGATCCAGAAGGTGCTGTCATCGCCTGCGGTCTTCACCGTCTTCGACATTCCGTGGACGCCGTTCTTCATCTTCATCATCTTCACCTTCCACCCCTGGATGGGTGTGCTCGGCCTCGTCGGCGGGCTCATTCTCGTAGCACTTACCTGGCTCAACCAGAATGGGACGAAGGAAGACCAGGAACGGGCGATGATCGCCGGTCGCCAGAGCGACGAGATGACTCAGACGCTGCAGAAGGAAAGCGACACTGTACGTGCGCTCGGCATGCGCCGCGCGGTCGCCAGCCGCTGGCAGCTTCTGCGCGACAAGGCGCTCGAAGCCAACATCCGCTATTCCGACAGCAACGGCTTCTATTCCATCACCTCGAAGACCTTCCGCGTCTTCCTGCAATCGGCAATCCTGGCGCTCGGCGCCTATCTGGTGCTGAAAAACGAGATCACCGCCGGCGCGATGATCGCAAGCTCCATCATCATCGGCCGCGCACTGGCGCCGATCGAAGGGGCCATCGGCCATTGGGCGCTCATCCAGCGCGCCATGCAGGGCTGGCGCCAGCTGGCCGAACTGCTGTCGCGCGTACCGGAGGAGGATGCCCGCACCGCGCTGCCGAAGCCGCGTGCGCTCCTGGAAGTCGAGCAGGTCACGGTCGTGCCGCCCGGCGAGAAGGTCGCGACGGTGCGCATGCTGTCCTTCGAGCTGAAGCCCGGCCAGGCGCTCGGCGTCATCGGCCAGAGCGCGTCGGGCAAGTCGACGCTCGCCCGCATCCTCACCGGCATCTGGCCGCCCGCCGGCGGCAAGGTGCGCCTCGACGGCGCCTCGCTCGAACAGTACGGCACGGACGGCCTTGCCGACCATGTCGGCTACCTGCCGCAGGACGTCGTGCTGTTCGAAGGCACGATCGCCGAAAACATCGCCCGCATGACGCTCGATCCCGATCCGGTGAAGGTCGTCGAAGCCGCGAAGAAGGCCGGTGCGCATGACATGATCCTGCGTCTGCCGGAGGGCTACGACACCAGGCTGCCGGCCATGGGCGGGCGGCTTTCCGGCGGCCAGAAGCAGCGTGTCGGCCTCGCCCGCGCGCTCTATGGCGATCCGGTGCTGCTGGTGCTCGACGAGCCGAACTCGAACCTCGATGCCGATGGCTCCATGGCGCTCAACCAGGCGATCCGCAACATGAAGACCGAGGGCAAGTCCATCGTCATCATGGCGCACCGCCCGGCGGCGATCGAGGAATGCGAGCTCATCCTGATCATGGAAAACGGCCAGCGCCTCGCCTTCGGTCCGCGGGACGACGTGCTGCGCGCCCACCTGCGCAACCACACGCAGGTCGTCGCCGGCACCGGCGCCGGCGGCAGCAACAAGTAAGGTTTTCGCTCAATGAACCGCGAAACGGGTAAGATGGAAAAGAAGTGGACCAATAGCGGCTACGCGATCGCCGGCTATGCGACGGTCTTCGTGCTGCTCGGCGGCATGGGCGCCTGGGCGGCGCTGACGCGCATCAACGGTGCGGTGGTTTCCGCCGGCGTCATCGAAGTCGCTAGCAACCGCCAGGTCGTGCAGCACCTGACGGGCGGCGTCGTCGGTGAAATCCGCATGAAGGAAGGCGATACGGTCAAGGCCGGTGATGTGCTGATGCGTCTCGACGATACGTTCGATCGCTCCGAGCTCGCGGTCATCGAAGGCCAGCTCTTCAGCCTGCTCGGCACCGAGGCGCGGCTGAAGGCCGAGCAGGACGACAAGACCGAGATCACCTTCGATCCCGACCTGTTGAAGGCCGTGGCCACCAATCCGGACGCGGCCGAAATCGTCACCGGCCAGAAGCGGCTTATGACGGCGCGCGCCGAAACACGCGACAAGCAGGCTGCCCAGCTTCAGGAGAAGAAGGCGCAGATCGCCAAGCAGAACGAGGGTCTCCAGGGCCGCATTACCGCGCTGGAAACCCAGTTGAAGCTGATCAGCAAGGAACTCGAGGCGCAGAACAAGCTGCTCGCCCAGTCGCTGACCAATGCCAGCCGTGTTCTCGCCCTTCAGCGCGAGGAAGCGGAAATCCGCGGCACGATCAGCCAGGCCCGCTCCAACATCGCGGAAAACACCGGCCGTGTCGCCGAAATCGAGATCGCGATCCTCAACATCCACTCCACGGTGCGCGAGGAGGCGACGACGACGCTGCGCGAAGTCGAGGCGAAGGTCGCCGAGCTCAAGGAGCGGCGCAACGCCAAGTTCGAGACGCTGAGCCGCATGGACATCACCGCGCCGATGTCCGGCGTCGTGCTCGGCTTGCAGGTCCACGCGCTGCGCTCGGTCATCCGCCCGGCCGATCCGCTGCTCTACATCATCCCGCAGGAGCAGAATCTCGTCATCTCGACGCAGATCTCGCCGACGCAGATCGACCAGGTGCATGTCGGCCAGGTCGCGCATATCCGCTTCGGCGCCTTCGACCATCGCAACACGCCGGAAATTTTCGGCCATGTGACGAAGGTCGCCGCCGACGTGCTCGCGGACCAGCGCACCGGCGCGACCTACTACAAGGCCGAGATCAAGCCGGATGCCGGCGAAATGATCAAGCTCGGCGACAAGCATGTCATGCCCGGCATGCCGGTCGAGACCTTCATCCAGACCGCGGAGCGCTCGCCGCTCGAATATCTTGTAAAGCCGCTTGCCGACTACTTCGCCAAGGCTTTTCGCGAGCGCTAGACCGCTGGATTCTACCGGCTTGCAAGGATTAAGGGGCGCTTCTGCGCCCTTTATCATGGCCTGCTGATGGAACAATTTGCCCGCCCGGACATTCTCCTTTCCGACAATCAACGAAAGGAAACTTCAATGGCTCGGGCTTTGATTCTTTGGCTGATGGGTGTGCCGATCTTCGTCGTGCTGCTGCTCTGGTACTTCTTCTTCTGAGTGGCATTTGAAACGACAAATCTCTGAAAAGGGGCCGTGGCACGGCCCCTTTTTTGCGTGTCCTGCACGGGGATGCCCCGTCCACCTTTACCCGTCTGTCGATGGGCATCTCGATTTTTTAGGTATTTCTTAATTCCCTATACTCAACCGCCCTTTCATGCAGTATTTTGCAATTTATAGGCGATCTTGGGTGGGGCGATCATGCAGGGCGAGAGCAATGAGCTGCCGGATCACAGCAAGTTTGATGGCGTCAAGGCGGCCGAATACGACATCATCCTGAAACGCCGCACCGGCGGTTGGGGCAGCGGCGTAGGAAAGCTCGATACGTATGGGGTGCCGGAAGACCTCTTCGGGGTCGCCCTTTCCGGTGGCGGCATCCGCTCGGCGAGTTTCTGCCTTGGTGTTCTGCAAGCGCTGAAGGCCCGAGGCCTCATCCCGCGCATTGACTATCTCTCGACGGTTTCGGGCGGCGGCTATATCGGCGCCAGCATGGTGGCAGCGATGAGCCGTGCCGGTACCGAGGGGCAGTTCCCCTTTGCCGTGACGGATGAGGCTAGTGGGCCGAGTCCCGCCAACGGTTCCGCCCATGCAGCCGCGAGCAGCGACGATGTGCGCGACAGCGAGCCGGTCAGCCATATTCGCGATCACAGCCGCTATCTCATTCCCCATGGCATGGGCGACATACTCCCTTCGCTGGCGATCGTTTTCCGGGGGCTCGCCGTCAACGCTTTCCTTGTACTTGCGCTGCTTCTGCCGCTCGCGACGGTCACGGTCATCGCCAACCCGACCGCGCAGGATTTGCCGCGCAGCATTTTCTACCAGATCGCGGCCTTCCTGTGGACCGGGGAGCGGGCGGCATGCACGGCGCCAGGAGGCTGGTGTGGATTTCCCTTCGTGGTGACTGTCGCATTGGTGGCTGTGACCTTCCTCTATCTTCTTGGCTGGGGGCTTTGGCGGTCCCTGCCGGAACGGCACGGCATCAAGGGGAAAATGAGTGACCGCGAAGTCAGTTCGCGCGGAACGTGGCTTTCCTGCGTGCTGATGACGTTGACGCTGTCGGTCTTCCTGGCCGAAGCACAGGGCCCGATCCTCGCCTTCCTGCGCGACTACCTGATGCGGCAGGAGGAGCGGCACACGACCCTCCCGACGATCGCGACGGTGCTTACCGCATTCGTCGTGATGACGGCGAGCTTGCGGGCAACGCTGGTCGACTGGATCCAGAAGGCGATGAAGGACGCGACGATCGCGGTGAAATTGCGCGCCATCGCTTCGAAAGGTGCTCTCGTGGCGGCGGGGCTGATCGTGCCGTTGTTGCTCTACGCGGCGTTCCTGGCGCTCTCGCTGTGGGGGATCGCGGATCGGGTCGAATTCACCCGAGGCCAGTATTCGCTCAGCCCTGCCTTTCTGTTTTACCAATATCTGGTGCCGGTGCTTTGCGTCGTGGCCGGTCTCCTTCTCTGCTGGGAGATATGGGTCTTCCTTTTGCGCGCGCAGGGACAGGCCACGCTGGCGACACTTTTTCGCCTGATGGCGGAGAACAAGCGCAAGGCCTTGAAGGGCGTGCTGGTCCTCGTCGCGATCGCGGCGTTTCTGGTTGCCGCCGCGATCCCGACACGGGGGAGCGGCGGCTACGGCATGGTCACGATATACCTGCTCGCCACGGCGATCGTGCTGATGCTGACGATCAATTTCTCCGAAAATGCCAATGGCCTGCACAGGCTCTATCGCGAGCGGCTGAGCACGGCCTTCCGCCTGGGTAAGAACCTCCAGCGCACCAGTTCCCTCAGGCTTACCCGGATCAATGGGAAAAAAGCGCCCTATCTGTTGATCAATACCACGTTGAACGCGCGTCAGCGTTCCGACGACAAGCGGGATCCACAATTCCCCCAGGTCCCGAAAGGCGATCGCCGCAGTCTCGCCGAGCCGGACCCGGTGAAGCGGGGGCGCAATGCGGAGTTCTTCCTGTTTTCCCGCAACTTCGTCGGCAGCGACCTGACGGGTTACGTTTCGACGCGCCGAATGGAGCAGAAGGTGCGGCAGCTCGACCTCGCGACTGCTGTCGCCATTTCCGGCGCTGCCGTATCGTCCAGCATGGGGCGCGTGCAGATCGGCCTGTTGCGGCCGACCTTGGCGCTGCTGAACCTGCGGCTTGGCTATTGGATGCTGAACCCGCGCTTCATGAAAGCCGAGCCAGTTGTCGCGACCGAGGACGCGACCCCACCGCCGAAGAGGCCTTGGTACTATTTCGGGCTTGGTTCTCCGCCCAAGACAAAGAAAGTCAAAGCTGCGCCGACGGAGACGCGGTGGTACGATTTTCTGCGCGCCTATCTGGTGGCGGAATCCTTCGGGCTGCTGTCGGGCGATGCGGCCAAGGTCTACCTGACCGATGGCGGCCATATCGACAATATCGGCCTCTATCAGCTCCTCAAGCGCAAGTGCCGCGTCATCATCGTGGCTGACGCGGAGGCTGATCCGGCGATGACCTTCGGTGCGCTTGTCGATGCCGAGCGTTTCGCACGCATCGATCTCGGCGTGCGCATCGATATCAAATGGCAGCCGGTGCGCGTCGCGGCCCTCAGCCGCAATGCAAGCCGCGAGCAATATATCCCGGAGGCGTCGCCTGCCCACGACTGCCATTTCGCGATCGGCGAGATCGACTACGGCGCGGATGAGAAGGGTGTCCTACTCTACATCAAGGCGACGGCCACGGGCGACGAACCGGATTATGTTCTCGATTATGAGCGCCGCTTCCCCGCCTTCCCGCACGAGACCACCGGCGACCAGTTCTTTTCGGAAGAGCAGATGGAAGCCTATCGCGCCCTCGGCTTTCACGCGGCCTGGCGCGCGCTTGCCGAACCGGACCCGAAAAAGCCGTCGGCGCCACGGCCCGAGGAAGTGGTGCGGCTGCTTAAGGATTTGAAGAAGCGGCTCGGCAGAGCACCGCCTCCACCTGTCATTGATGATGATGGTGCTCTGCCGGGAACGGCGTAGGGAATTGGTATCGCCGCGAATGATGCGCGACACACGATCCCGATGCCTAAACGGTCGCGGCGCCCGATGAGGGCGCCGCAAGGATGATCAATTCGGTTTCCCGCATCCCTCCAAGGAGCGGAGAGGCGACGGAACCGCCGTCCTATTCGTCGAGATCGGCGAGGATTTCCGCCGCGCGGCCGGCACTGGTGTGGCGCACGTCCACATCCTGGCGACGGTTGGCGAACAGTTCGGTCGCCATCAGCTTTTCGGCGAGGTCGGCGGGCAGCGACAGCAGCACGCGCTGGTCATCCTTGTGGATGCCACCGAGTTCCGAGCGACGGCCGGTGATCATGCCGCCGGCCACCGTGTTGTTGGTGTCGGGGTCGATCAGGATGAAGGCGCCGGTCGTGCGGTTCTGCTCGTAGGTGTCGAAGATCGCCTGCTCGTCGAAGGTGAGATGCACCTTGCCGATGCCGTTCATGTCCAGCCGCTCGGCCGCATTCCACTTCGAGGTCTTGAGGTCGAGCTGGCTAATCGGCTCGATGCTGACGCGTTGGCGGCGCGAACCGCTCTTCAGCCAGTAGCGCTTGCCGGGGTCGATGCCTTCAGCTTGGAGCGCGACGAGTTGCGCGTCAAAACCGCGACCGGTCATCGGCTGGCTGTCGATGGCAACGATCATGTCGCCGCGCGACACGTCGACCTGGCGGTCGAGCACCAGCGTGATGGCATCACCCGCGACGGCGGCGTTGCGCACCAGGTCGAAGGTGACGATCTTGGTGACATTGGCGACCATGCCGGATGGCAGGATGACGACAGAATCGCCCGGCTTCACCGAGCCGCCCGCAACCGTTCCCTGATAACCGCGGAAGCTTTCGCCCGGACGTGAGACGCGCTGCACCGGCAGGCGGAAGCCGACCGTCTGGTTGGAACGGGTCGTCGCCTTTTCCAGCGTCTCGACGAGCGTCGGGCCGTCATACCAGGGCATGGACGCGCGGCCGTCATAGACGACGTTTTCGCCCTTCAGCGCCGACATAGGGATCGCGGTGATCTGCTTGACGCCGAGCGTCAGCGCAAATTCCTTGAAGTCATGCGTGATCTGCTCGAAGCCGGCGCGGTCGTAGTTCGTCAGGTCGATCTTGTTGATGGCAAGCACGAACTGGCGAATACCCATCAGCGAGGCGATGGTCGCGTGGCGGCGGGTCTGTTCGAGAATACCGGCGCGGGCATCGATCAGAAGCA
Organism: Shinella sp. GW821-FHT11G07; assembly: GCF_058808115.1. NCBI lineage: Bacteria > Pseudomonadati > Pseudomonadota > Alphaproteobacteria > Hyphomicrobiales > Rhizobiaceae > Shinella > Shinella sp. GW821-FHT11G07. Next base: position 163,425 of record NZ_JBXARJ010000003.1, on the reverse strand, counting down.
CGGCGAGGTCCGCCGTGGAAGCGCCGGTCGCCATGTTACGGGTATACTGTTCGTGGCCGGGCGTATCGGCGACGATGAAGGAACGGCGGTCCGTCGAGAAGTAGCGATAGGCGACATCGATCGTGATGCCCTGTTCGCGTTCGGCCTGCAGGCCGTCGAGCAGCAGCGCGAAGTCGGGCAGGCCGAGATCGTTCTGCTTGCCGGAACTGTCGCGCTGGAGCGTCGCGGCCTGGTCTTCCTTGACGGCCTTGGTGTCCCAGAGCAGGCGGCCGATCAGCGTCGACTTGCCGTCGTCGACCGAGCCGCAGGTGATAAGGCGAAGCGGGCGGGAATCACGAAGCGCGCGGGCCGTTTCGAGGGCCGGTTCTTCCACGGTGAAAACCTCGGCGGTTGCGGTGGCGGAAACGGTCATCTCAGAAATACCCTTCGCGTTTCTTCTTTTCCATGGAGCCGGACTGGTCGCGGTCGATCGCGCGGCCCTGGCGTTCGGAGACGGTGGCGGTCTCCAGCTCGGCGATGATGTCGTCGAGCGTTGTGGCCTGCGAGCGGATGGCGCCGGTCAGCGGGAAGCAGCCGAGCGTGCGGAAGCGGATGACGCCTTCCTGCTTCACTTCGCCGGGCAGCAGTTCGAGGCGTGGGTCCTCGGCCAGGATCATCATGCCGTCGCGCTCGACGAAGGGGCGCTTTTCCGCGAAGTAGAGCGGCACGATCGGGATGTCCTCGGCCAGGATGTAGCGCCAGATATCGACCTCGGTCCAGTTGGAGAGCGGGAAGGCGCGCACACTTTCGCCTTGGCGGATCATGCCGTTGTAGACGTTCCACAGTTCCGGGCGCTGGTTGCGCGGGTCCCAGCGGTGGTCCGGCGTGCGGAAGGAGTAGATGCGCTCCTTGGCGCGCGAGGCTTCCTCATCGCGCCGTGCGCCGCCGAAGGCCGCGTCATACTTGCCGGCATCGAGCGCCTGGCGCAGCGCCTCGGTCTTCATGATGTCGGTGTAGCGCGACGAGCCGTGCGTAAACGGCGTGACGTTCTCGCTTGCACCGCGCGGATTGATGTATTCGATTAGGTCGAGATCGTAGTCCGCGACGACCTTGTTGCGGAAGGCGATCATTTCGCCGAACTTCCAGCCCGTGTTGACATGCAGCAGCGGGAAGGGCACGCGGCCGGGATAAAAGGCCTTGCGCGCGAGGTGCAGCAGGACGGACGAATCCTTGCCCACGGAATAGAGCATCACCGGCCGTTCGAACTCGGCGGCGACTTCGCGGAAGATATGGATGGCTTCGTTTTCCAGCGCCTTCAGATGCGGATCGAGCGGCGGCTTGTGCGGTGCGTTCTGCTTCGCTTCCGTTTCGTGACGGATATCGGACATTTAAACTATACTCCGGATGGGTCGCCTTGGGAGGGCTTGTGTGGATCAGGCCGCGCTTGGGGCCGGGATGGGGGAAGCGGCGGTTTCGGGAACGTGGAGGCCGCATTCGCGCTTTTCGTCGTTCTCCCACCACCAGCGGCCGGCGCGCTCTGGCTCGCCCGGCTTGATGGCCCGCGTACAGGGCTCACAGCCGATCGAGGGATAGCCGCGCGTGTGCATCGGGTTCACCGGCACGGCATGGTCGGCGACATAGGCCTTGATGCGGTCGATGTCCCAATCCGCCAGCGGATTGATCTTGATGAGGTTGCGCTCCGCATCGAACTCCGCGAACGGCGTGTCGGCACGGTTGCCGGACTGGCCGCGGCGCAGGCCGGTGACCCAGAAGGATGCCCCTTCAAGTGCGCGCGCAAGCGGCTTCAGCTTGCGCACGCCGCAACAGGCGTGGCGCGCTTCGACGCTGTCGTAGAAGCCGTTGAGGCCGTATTTCGCCGCATAGGCGTCGATATCGTCCTGGTCAGGCACGTAGCGGGTGATGGTCATGCCGTACTGGCTTTCGGTCTCGTCGATGAGATCGACGGTTTCCTTGAACAGTCGGCCGGTCTCCAGCGTGACGACGTCAATCGCCAGGCGCTCGGTGCCGATCGCCGCGGTGATGACCTGGTCCTCGATGCCGAGGCTGGTGGTAAAGACGGCGCGCCCGCCAAGCTCGGCCACAAGCGCAAGGCGCCCGGCAAGCCCGAGGCTGGCGAGTTGGTCATTAAGGGCCTGCGCGGTCCCGTTTCCGGTGAGAGCAGTCATTCCGTTCCATGCCTTTGCGAGAATTGCCCAGATTATCGCAGTCTTGTCCGGTCGCGGACAGCAAAACGGATTTCCAAAGCGCAAGGATGGGGAGCAAATATCTCTCCATCTTGCCGTTCGGGCAGAAATCCTGCCGCCCGACCCTGCGCCCAAAAAACTCCAAGACGGCCGCCGAAAAAACTTGACAGAAAAAATCAGATTTAATAGCTGAGCATTGTATTCAAGTTTAAGCGTGAGCTGCGGTTCACAGGGGAAGGGTTGGGCAAATGGCCATTACAATCAACGCAAACGACGCCAACAAGGACGGCAAGGGCATCAACTTCGGCGCCTTCCTGGCAAACTACGACAAGACCTTCACTCGCGCGGGTTATGGGGGCTTCAACAGCACCGACCCGATGGCGATGAGCGGCACGCAGTACACGACCAGCGACGCCAGCAAGTTCGGCGTTGTACTGTCTTCAGGCAAGACCGCCTGGAACTACAATATGACGACGCACAAGATCACCGGCTCGCTGAACACGGTCGAATTCGGTAGCAACATCGCTCTCGACAGCAAGACCAGCACCTTCAAGCTCACATCCGACGTCAAGATCACGGGGCTCGGTGTTACCGACACGGTGCTCGGTGGCCAAATCCTGAGTGACATCATGGGCGGCAAGTCGACGACCACTGGAGCGACCGCCGGCCTCGTGAAGATCCTGAGCGCTAACTCGATCGTCTTCAACGGCAGCACCGGCTCTGATTCCTTTGCCGGCTATGCCAAGGACGACACGCTGTCCGGCGGCAATGGCAATGACGCGCTCTACGGCAATGGTGGCAATGACACACTGCGTGGTGGCAACGGCAATGACACCCTTTATGGTGATGCCGGCAATGACAAGCTCTACGGCGATGCCGGCAACGACAAACTCTATGGCGGCGCCGGCGACGACGCGCTCGCCGGTGGCGATGGCAAGGACACGTTGAACGGCGGCGCTGGCAACGACGCGCTGGGTGGCGGCAACGACGACGACTTCCTTTTCGGCTATGCTGGCAATGACAAGCTCTATGGCGATGCCGGCAACGACAGGCTGGAAGGTGGTGCAGGCAACGATACGCTCTACGGCGGTCTGGGTAACGACATTCTTTCCGGCGGCGTTGGCGCAGATACCTTCATCATCAAGTCGGGTCAGGGTAGCGACCGGATCACCGACTTCGAAGCTGGCACGTCCGGCCAGGATGTCATTCAACTCAACAAGGCCGTCCTGAAGAACTTCGCCGACGTCCTCAGCCACGCTTCGGAAACACGGGCGGGTGACCTGGTCATCAAGTATGGTGCCGACACGATCACTCTTGAGGGCATCGCGAAAGCCGATTTGCACACCAGCGACTTCCTTTTCGTCTAAGCTGCCTAGACCTCCAGGCGTGCTTGAAAGCCGGGCGTAAGCCCGGCTTTTTTGTTGGAAGATTTAGGTCGTGCTGCGCTCCGGATGCGGCACGAGCCTGCCCCAATGCGTGTCCCAGAGGTCGTCCTCATCGACGATGACGAGATTACGCGGGTTGAGGTCTTCCCCGATCATCTGCCGGGCGCCGGCAAGTGCTTCCTCCACGGGAAGCGGGATGGTGTCGCACGCCCGCACCGGGTCGGTGATGAAGGCGCAGGGACCGATGACACCGTGGATCACGGTGACGACGAGGTCTGTCTCCTTGCTGACGTCGTGGCGCGAGACCTTTTTGTAGATGGTCATGGGGGTTCCCTTCGAGGCGATTGCCCGCCTCAACCCCTTGCAACCATTATGGTTCCGAAGTTTTTACCGGTCGCTGACCGCAGCGCGCGGGTTCGTCCACGGCTCCTGGTTGGAGCGCGCAAGCGGTTGCCTGCCGAGGATGTGGTCGGCCGCCTTCTCGCCCGTCATGATCGACGGCGCGTTGAGGTTGCCGTAGGTGACATGCGGGAAGATCGAACTATCGGCAACGCGCAGGCCATCGACGCCGATGACGCGGGTTTCCGGGTCGACCACCGCCATCGGATCGTCCGCAGCCCCCATGCGGCAGGTGCCGCAGGGATGGTAGGCGCTTTCCAGATGCTCGCGCAGGAACGCGTCGATCTGGTCGTCCGTCTCGATCGCCGCGCCCGGCTGGATTTCCGGCCCGCGGAACTCGTCGAAGGCCTGCTGGCCGAAGATTTCGCGGGTGAGGCGCACGCAGTGGCGGAACTTGATCCAGTCTTCCTCGTGGCTCATGTAGTTGAAGCGGATCAGCGGGTCGGCCGCCGGATCGGCAGAGCGTAGCGTCACGTTGCCGCGCGACTTCGACAGGTTGTAGCCGACATGTGCCTGGAAGCCATGGCTCTTGGCCGCCGCCTTGCCATCATAGGAAATGGCGACGGGCAGGAAGTGGTACTGGATGTCCGGCTGCTTCACGCCGGGCGCGGAGCGCAGGAAGGCACAGGCCTCGAATTGGTTGGAGGCGCCCAGCCCACCCTTCGAGAGCAGCCATTGCGCGCCCGCCACGCCCTGCCAGAACCACGGCAGCCAGGAATAAAGCGAGACCGGCTTGGTGGAGATCTGCTGGAAGTAGAATTCCATATGGTCCTGAAGGTTGGCGCCAACGCCCGGCCGGTCGACCTTCACCTCGATGCCCATCTCCTTCAGGTGCGCGGCCGGGCCGATGCCGGACAGCATCAGCAGCTTCGGAGAGTTGAAGGAGGAGGCCGAGACGATCACCTCGCGGTTCGCCTTCACCACCTCGATCTTGCCGTTGCGTTCGATCTCGACACCGACCGCCCGGCCGTTTTCGATGACGATTTTCCGCGCGAAGCAACGCACCAGCGAGACGTTCGGCCGCTTCATGGCCGGACGCAGATAGGCATTGGCCGCCGACCAGCGCCGGCCGTTGTGGATCGTCTGCTCCATCAGGCCGAAACCTTCCTGCTTGGAGCCGTTATAGTCGTCGGTCACCTCGAAGCCGGCCTGCTTGCCGGCCTGCAGGAAAGCATGGAAGAGCGGATTGGTCACCGGTCCGCGCCGCACATGCAGCGGCCCGTCCGTGCCGCGCCAGCCGCTCTCGCCGCCAAGCGAGGTCTCCAGGCGCTTGTAGTAGGGCAGCACATCCGCATAGGCCCAGCCCCGCGCGCCAAGCGCCTCCCAGCGATTAAAATCCTCGGCGTGTCCCCGCACATAGACCAGTCCATTGATAGACGACGATCCGCCGATCACCTTCCCACGCGGCGCGGTGATGCGCCGGTTGTTGAGGTTCGGCTCGGGCTCGGAGAGATAACCCCAGTTGTAGCGTTTCATGCTCATCGGCCAGGCCAGCGCCGCCGGCATCTGGATGAACGGCCCGATATCCGACCCGCCATATTCCAGCACCATGACCGTATGCTTGCCGTCCTCCGAGAGGCGGTAGGCAATGGCCGAGCCAGCGGAACCGGAGCCGATGATGATGTAGTCTGCGTTCTGCATGAGGCGATCCGACAGGGTTTGATTTACTACGGTTGCAGTTGACTAAACGGGCAGGTTGCGGAGAAGCACGCGATGCGCGATGGATGGCGCATATTCAATGCGGCTGCATAAAAGGGTTCCGCAACCAGATGTCCGGGTCTTTTAGTGGAAGAATTTGCGAGCGACTTGATCGCGTGGAGAAGGAGCGCCAGGAGGCTCAAGACCTTCGAAAAGAGAAGTTTGCCGGAACCAAAAATGTCTACCGAGATCTTCGCGGGAGCGGGAAAAATGATCCGTTTGAAGTGTTCAGGAGAAAAAATCGCAGAAATCTTTTTCTGTCGGCAAGTATCTTTCTCGCGGTATTTTTGAATATTTTCACAGGCATACCGATGATTGTATGCGCCGCGTTGTGTATGCCTGCCGGCTTGGTTCTCGCATATTACAACGAGCGGCAGCGCGAAGCCGCTAAGAAAATCAGATATTACGACTGAACCGCGCTGCCTTCGCATCTCAATACGGCGCCTCGACCTTGCCCATGGACACGTACACCGTCTTCAGCTCCGAATAGTGCTCCAGCGCGGCAAGCGAGTTCTCCCGCCCGAAGCCCGACTGCTTGGAGCCGCCGAAGGGGATTTCCACCGGGGCGAGGTTGTAGGTGTTGATCCACAGCGTACCGGCTTCGAGTTGGTCGACGACGCGGTGGGCGCGGGTGATGTCTGACGTGAAGACGCCGCCGGAGAGGCCGAATTCCGTGGCATTGCCGCGGGCGATCACCTCGTCCTCGTGGTTGAAGGCGAGCACGCACATGACCGGGCCGAAAATCTCTTCGCGGGCGATCGTCATGTCATCGGTGACATCGGCAAAGACCGTGGGCTGGATGTAGTAGCCGTCGCCCGAAACGTCGTTCGGAATGCCACCGCCGGTGATGAGTGTCGCACCCTCGGCCTTGCCCTTCGCGATGTAATCCAGAACCTTGTCGCGCTGCGCCTTCGAGACCATCGGTCCGAGCTGCGTCGCTTCTTCCATCGGGTCGCCGATCAGGATTTTTTCCGTGCGCGCCTTCAGGCGGGTGAGGAACTTGTCCTTGATGCCCTTCTGCACGAAGACGCGGGTGCCGTTCGAGCAGACCTGGCCCGTCGAATAGAAATTGCCGAGCATGGCGCCGCCGATGGCGCTTTCGAGGTCGGCGTCGTCGAAGACGATGAGCGGCGACTTGCCGCCGAGTTCCATCGTGACGTGCTTGAGGTCGGAGGCGGCCGCACCCGCCACCTTCTTGCCCGTCGGCACGGAGCCGGTGAGCGACACCTTGGCGACATCCGGATGATTGACGAGCAGCGGCCCGGTTGCACGATCCCCCTGGATGACGTTGTAGAGCCCCTTCGGCAGCCCGGCTTCATGCAGGATTTCGGCGATCTTCAGCGCGCCGAGCGGTGTGTTTTCCGATGGCTTGAACACCATGGCATTGCCGCAGATGAGGGCAGGGGCGCCCTTCCAGCAGGCGATCTGCTGCGGATAGTTCCACGCGCCGATGCCGACGCAGACCCCGAGCGGCACGCGCTTGGTGAAGGCGAAATCCTGGCCGAGCGGGATATAGTCGCCGTTGAGCCCGGCTGCCGCGATGCCGCCGAAGAACTCGAAGGCGTCGGCGCCCGAGGTCGGATCCGCGATGATCGTCTCCTGGATCGGCTTGCCGGTGTCGAGCGTTTCGAGCTCCGAAAGTTCGCGGTTTCTCTCGCGCATGATGTCGGCTGCGCGCTTCAGGATACGCCCACGCGCCGTGGGGCTCATCGCGGCCCATTCCTTCTGCGCGCGCTTGGCCGATGCGATGGCCTTCTCGACGATATCGGGCGTTGCCGCATGCAGCCTGGCGATCACCTCGCCGGTGGCAGGGTAAAGGCTGTCGAAGGGCGTGCCGGCGGCATCCTCGACATACTCGCCATCGATGAAGTGCGAGGCTTTCGGTTGGGCTCTCATCTTATTCTCCCCGCGGGTAACGTTTGGATTCCTCGAGATTGTCGAGGTTCATGTGGTTGCGCATGTAGCGTTCGGAGGCCTTCTGCAGCGGCTGGTGGTCCCATGGATAATAGGCACCGTTCCGCAGCGCCTCATAGACCACCCAGCGCCGCGCCTGGCTTTCACGCACGGCGGCGTCGAACTCCGCCATGTCCCAGCGCGCCTCGCGCATCTGTCTAAAGGCCTCCAGCGTCGCCTTGATGACCGGATTGTCCGAGGTCGCCAGATTGCTGAGTTCCAGCGGATCGGCATCGAGGTCGTAGAGTTGCTCCGGGTCGAGTTCGCAGTGAATGTATTTCCACTTGCCCTCGCGGATGCCGACGATCGGCGCATAGGAGGCCTCCGCCGCATATTCCATCAACACGGGCGAGATGCGCTCGGCGCCGTTGATGATCGGCAGGAGGCTCTCGCCGTCCGTCCACGGCATGACGTCTTCCATGGAGATGCCGGCGAGATCACAGAGCGTCGGCGTCACGTCGAGGTTGGAGGAGGGCGCGAGGTGCAGGCCGGGGGTGACGCCGGGGCCTGATATCATCAGCGGCACGCGGGCCGAGCCCTCGAAGAAGTTCATCTTGAACCACAGGCCGCGCTCGCCGAGCATGTCGCCGTGGTCCGAGCAGAACAGGATGAGCGTCTCGTCCAGCATACGCGTGCGCGTCAGCGTATCGATGAGTTCGCCGACCTTCTCGTCGAGATAGGAGATGTTGGCGAAATAGGCCTGGCGGGAGCGGCGCACGTCCTCGCCGCTGATCGCGAAGCCGGCATAGTCGCAGGAGTGCAGGATGCGCCCCGAATGCGGGTCCTGCTCTTCCAGCATGCCGACCTCGGGCATCAGGTGTTCGCAATCCTCGTAGAGGTCCCAGAATTTCCGGCGTGCCACATAGGGGTCGTGCGGGTGAGTGAAGGAGACGGTGAGGCTCCACGGGCGGCGGTAGATATCGTCATTGTCGCGCGACAGCTGGTAGAGCTTCTGGTTGGCGAGGAAGGCGACCTCGTCGTCATATTCCATCTGGTTGGTGATCTCGGCGACACCTGCGCCCTTCACCGATCCCATATTGTGATACCACCAGTCGATACGCTCGCCCGGCTTGCGGTAATCAGGCGTCCAGCCGAAATCCGCCGGGTAGATGTCCGTCGTCAGCCGCTCCTCGAAGCCGTGCAACTGGTCCGGCCCGACGAAGTGCATCTTGCCGGACAGGGCCGTGTAATAGCCGGCGCGGCGCAGGTGATGTGCGAAGGTCGGGATGGAGGAGACGTATTCCGCCGCATTGTCATAGACCCGCGTACGGCTCGGCAGTTGCCCGGCCATGAAGGAGGCGCGGGCGGGGGCGCAGAGCGGCGAGGAGGTATAGTTGTTGCGAAAGCGCGCCGAGCGCGCGGCGAGCGCCTTGATATGCGGCGCATGCAGCCAGTCCGCCGGGCCATCCGGGAAAAATTTCCCGTTGAGCTGGTCGACCATGATGATCAGGATGTTCGGCTTGCTGGCGGTCACGGACGGATCCTTGGAACGAATGCAGACTTGGCGTTTGGCAGATTTTACCGCTCCCTTTAGGGAGGAGGTCGCCGCGAAGCGGCGAGTGGGGGCGATCCTGCGACAGCGCTTGGCGTAATACCTCGAGCCCGGCGCCTTGCTCCGACTCTCCCCTCAAGGAAAGGGGCAGTCGCATAGGGACTACAGGCGTTGCCACAAAACCCCTTCTCCCCAGCGGGGAGAAGGTCGCGGCAGCGGGATGAGGAGGATGCCGAAGGCACAAAAGCTAAGACTTTCATCCGCTTGGCCCCCTCATCCGCCTGCCGGCACCTTCTCCCCGCCGGGGAGAAGGGGAAGGAGGAGCCGTCTCTTGGTCCCTCGGTGCTTGCCCTGTTTCAACGGGAGGGTGGGCGGTTATCGCATCGGCAGCGGCCAGCTGGGCCGTCACATAGCCTTCCGTCAACGCAATCGACGACTCGATGCTGACCGGCGCGGATTTCAACCCCTGCCGGAGATATAGCCCGTCGATCATCGCGGCCGCACCGTCGGCAATATCCGACGCGACCCCGTCGGGGCAGAGCTGCCTGAGGCTCGACAGCAGGTTTGAGTTCAGCCGCCGCGCATAGACGACGAGCAGGCGGCGCACTTCTTCCGAGCGCTGCGCCTCCGAATAGAAGGCAAGCCACGCAGCCACCGTCTCCGGTGCGAACTGGTGCGCCTGGAAATTCACCCGGATGACCGCCGACAGCTTTTCGCGCGGCGTCGTGGCCGCCTTGAGGGCCGCAACCGCATCAGTGCGCAGCTGGCGCAACAGGCTGCGGATCGTCTCGATGACGAGCTGTTCCTTGGAGCCGAAATAGTGGTGGGCAAGGGCTGGCGACACACCGGCATGGCGGGCGATCTCCGACATGGTGACGGTCAACGAGCCATGGTCGCCGACCGCCCTCAGCGTCGCGTCCACCAGCGCCTTGCGGCGCACCGGCTCCATTCCAACCTTCGGCATGTCGGTTCCTCACTCTCGGGCCAACGTATTTTTAATTGAGTGATCAATCAATAAAAATCTTTCGCCTTTTGCCGCACAATCAGATGTCGCGAAGGTGATGCTTTTCGTGTTAGCGTGGTCTTGTTTTCATTCATTTTTCGAGGTGAAACATGGTCCTCTCTCCCGGAATGAACCCTCTCTCCGAGGTTCGCGCCAAATGGGGCTGGTTCGTCGCCCTTGGCGCCGTCCTGCTGGTTTTCGGCGGCATCGCCGCGGCCAACCTGTTCATCGCGACGGTCGCCTCGGTCTATTATGTCGGCATGCTGATGATCGTCGGCGGCGCGGTGCATCTGGCTCACGCCTTCCAGGTCAAGGCGTGGCGGGAGACCATTGCTTGGGCGCTGAGCGCGCTGCTTTATCTCGCGGCTGGCGTGCTGGCCTTCGTCAATCCGGTACTGACATCGGCCGTGCTCACCTTGCTGATGGCCGCGGCACTGCTCGTCGCCGGTGTCTTCCGCATCTTTGCCGCCTGGCGCGTCCGGCCGGAAAAGGGCTGGGGCTGGCTGATGGCGGGCGGCGTCGTTACCGCGCTCGCCGGCGTGGTCTTCCTGCTCGGCTGGCCGGTCAACAGCCTGTGGCTGCTTGGCCTCTTCCTCGCCTTCGACCTCGCCATGCAGGGCTGGGCGCTGATCGCCTTCGGCCTGGCGCTGCGCAAGTAGCCGACGGATATGGGTTACCTGATCGTCTTTCTCGGGGCCGGCATCGGTGGTGCCGGCCGCCATGGCGTGAATGTGTTGGCCATGCGGCTGTTCGGCCCGGCCTTTCCCGTCGGCACGCTCGTCATCAACGTCTTCGGCTGCCTGCTGATGGGGTTGATCGCCGGTTTCTTCGCCTTTCGCGGGCACCTGCCGCAGGAGGCGCGGCTGTTCCTGACGACCGGTATCCTCGGCGGCTTCACCACCTTCTCCGCCTTTTCGCTTGATGCGGCGCTGCTCTGGGAGCGCGGCGAGGTGGGGCTTGCCGCGCTTTATGTCGGCGCCTCGGTGATCCTGTCGCTCGTCGCCGTGGCAGCGGGGCTTGCGCTATCGCGGCTTATGCTCGCAGGAGGTGCACTGTGAAGGCGCTTTTGACGTCCTGGCAGGTCTGGGCGCTCGGTTCCGCCGTCTTCGCCGCGCTGACGGCGATCTTCGCCAAGATCGGCATTGCCGAGGTCAATTCCGATTTCGCCACCTTCGTGCGCACCGTGGTGATCCTGCTGGCGCTGGCCCTCATGCTGACGCTTGCCGGCAACTGGCAGGCGCCCGGTTCCGTGCCGACAAGGAGCTGGATTTTCCTCGTTCTCTCGGGTTTGGCGACCGGCGCCTCCTGGCTCTGCTATTTTCGCGCCTTGCAGATCGGCAAGGCCGCGCAGGTCGCTCCCGTCGACAAGCTCAGTGTCGTGCTCGTCGCGGTCTTTGCCGTTCTGTTTCTCGGCGAGCAGCTTTCGACGGCCCATTGGCTCGCCGTCGCGATGATCGGCGGCGGTGCCCTGCTGCTCGCTTTGCCTATATGAGGCGCTTCTTTTTCAACTCCTTGTAGTCATTGAAGTTTCATCGAACTGTCACATTACGGAAACGGATTTTTCAGCTCTCGCAGGCGAGACTTCGCGGCAAAGTTCACGCCCCGGAGTGCCCTATGTCCGCCGCCGAATTGCTAGCGCTTCGCCGTTTTGGAGATGGCGAGATCGTCACCCTCGCCAAGCTGGTGATCGAAACGGCCTTCCAGCCGATCGTCGAGGCTGCCACCGGCGCGGTGTTCGGCTACGAATCGCTGATGCGCGGCTTCGACCGCCTCGGTTTCCGCTCGCCGCTCGACCTGATCGACCGGGCGCATGAGGCAGGCCAGCTTCTGGCGCTGGAGCATATGGTCAACAGCCGCGCGATTGCCGCCTTCGCGGCCCTGCCGGATTTTCGCTCGCGCACGCTGTTCATCAATCTCGATTCCCGTCTGGTGCCGGAGGGTGCGGACCTCGTCGAGCGGCTTGCCGGCCATCTTGGCCGCGCCGGCATTCCGGCGTCGTCGATCTGCTTTGAGATTTCCGAGCGCTTCGACAACGATACGCTGCCGGATTTCGCCATCCTGGTGCGCAAGCTCCGCCTTGCCGGCTTCAAGCTCGCCATCGACGATTTCGGCGTCGGCCATAACGGCCTGAAATTGCTCTGCGATCATCAGGTCGACTATCTCAAGATCGATCGCCATTTCATTTCCGGCATGGAAGCCGATGCGCGAAAACGCCATCTGGTGCGCAACACCGTCAACGCCGCCCATGTACTCGGCATCCGCGTCATCGCGGAAGGCGTGGAGAGCGAGGCGGAGTTCGTCGCCTGCCGCGAGGCCGGCTGCGATCTGGTGCAGGGCTGGTTCGTCTCCCGGCCCGTCACCGATTTTTCCACGCTGAGCCCGGTCTACCCGCAGGTCACCCGCGCCGGCGGCATCCGTCGCAATTCCCGCACGCTGGACAGCATCCTCATCCGCCGCGAGATCGAGCAGGTCGCGGTGCTGCGCGAGAACGAAAGCCTCGAATCGGTCTTCGAGTTCTTCCGCCGCGATCCCAAGCGCACCTTCTTCCCGGTGCTCAACGCCAATGACGAGCCGCGCGGCATCCTGCACGAATACCATGTGAAGGAGCTGAGCTATCACCCGTTCGGACGCGACCTCCTGAAGAACAAGCTCTACCAGAAGACCCTCTCGCATTTCGTCACGACGGCGCCGATCGCCGATCTCGACACGCCGGCCGAGCAACTGCTCGATGTCTTCACAGGCATGGGCGGCAATGAATGCGTGATCATGACGGAGAACCTGCGTTATGCCGGCATTCTGTCCGCCTCGTCGCTCTTGAAGATCATCAATGAGAAGCGGCTGAAGACGGCGGAGGACCAGAACCCGCTGACCGGCCTTCCCGGCAACCGCTCGATCCGCGACTACCTGCAGGACAAGGCGCTCGACGGCGACGAGCTGCGCTGCCTGTGCTACTTCGATTTCGACAATTTCAAGCCGTTCAACGATCTCTACGGCTTTCACAAGGGCGACCTCGCGCTCTCGATGTTCGCCTCGCTGATGCGCCGCGAATTCATTGGTGACGATGTTTTCATCGGCCATGTCGGCGGCGATGATTTTTTTGCCGGCATCTGCAACCGGCCGGTCGAGGCGGTGCGGGAGATTCTGGAGCGCCTGCTTGCCGATTTCGCCCGCGAGGTGCGCTCGCTCTACTCGCCGGAGGATCGTCTTGCCGGGGAAATCCGCGGGCGCGACCGCGCCGGCAATGCGACGCGTTTCCCGTTGATGCGCTGCTCTGCCGTGGCTCTGGTCGTGCCGGAGGGCGAGGTGATCGGCGAGGCGGGGCAGATCAGCAGCCGGATCGCCGCCTTGAAGGCGGATGCCAAGGGAAGCGACGGGGGGCTCGTGCTGTCCTCGACATCCGCCGGAGCGCAGCCCGTGGCTGCGCCGTAGAGCAATTCCAGCAAAAGTGCGCGGCGGTTTTGCATTTGGAATTGCGCGAAAACAAAAGGGTATGAGCGTTTTCGCAATTCGAAGAAATGCGGAAATGCTTTCGTCAAAGGAGGCGGGCTCGTCGAAACCCGCCCCCCAGCCACATCAGCGAAGGATTTTTACGGTCTTCGCCTGGTGGTTCTTGCCGGACATGTCAAAGGAGACGGATACCTTCTCGCCAGTCTTCAGTCCGGGATCGTGGAACCCCTTGGGAAGCTGGAAGGTGGTGCCGTCATTGAGCGTCAGAGACATCGACGCCTTGTTATAGTCCTTGACCGTCCCGGTCGCCATTTGGGGGGCGGCCAGCGCAAGAGCCGGTGTGGTGAGAACGGTGACGATGGCAAGATTGGAAAGAAGAACACGCATTTGTGTCGTCCTGGATTGGCCCCGGGCGGGGCACAAAGAAGCCGTCCGGGAGACGTCGCGTCGCGGTCTTGGGGGATGACCGCCGGCGCTCCCCGGCTTCGGAATGAAAGCTAGGCCCGGAAAAATCCGTTTTCAAATTAACAAGATTTAATTCTTGCCGTCCTGAAACGGGCGGAATTTCAGTGGTTTGCGGCAAAAAAGGGGCAACGTTTCCATGGTCGCAAATGTCGCAGGCACGGGCGGAACCGATTCAAATGGTTCGCGCTTTAGGCTAGAATCATCGAAAGAGGTTGCGCGCCACAAACGCGCCCGGGAGGCCAAAGCCATGACAGTTCCATCGTCCATGCTCTATGTCGGGCTCAGCGAACACGGCGGCCCGGATAATCTCGCGGTCACCGAGGGCAGGACGCCCCAGCCCCGCAGCGGGGAACTTCTGGTACGCGTCGAGGCGGCGGGCATCAACCGGCCGGACGTGCTGCAGCGCAAGGGCGATTATCCGCCGCCGCCGGATGCCAGCCCCATCCTCGGCCTGGAGATTGCCGGCGAGGTCGTCGCGATCGGCGACGATGTGACGGGCTACGAGATCGGCGACAAGGTCTGCGCGCTGGCGAATGGCGGCGGCTACGCACAATATTGCGCAGTGCCGGCGACCCAGGCGCTGCCCTTTCCGAAGGGCTTCGATGCCGTCAAGGCGGCGGCCCTGCCGGAAACCTTTTTCACCGTCTGGGCCAATCTTTTCATGATGGCCGGTCTGAAGCCCGGCGAAAGCGTATTGATCCACGGTGGCTCGAGCGGCATCGGCACCACGGCGATCCAGCTGGCCAGCGCCTTCGGCTCCCGCGTCTTTGCGACGGCCGGCACGTTGGAAAAATGCGACGCCTGCGTGGATCTCGGCGCCAGCTATGCCATCAACTACCGCAGCGAGGATTTCTGCACCGTCATCGCGGAAGAAACCGGGAAGGCCGGCGTCGATGTCATCCTCGATATGATCGGTGCGGCCTATTTCGAGCGGAACCTGAAGTCGCTCGCCCGCGACGGACGCCTGTCGATCATCGCCTTCCTCGGCGGCACCTTTGCCGAAAAGGTCAGCCTCGCCCCCATCCTGCAAAAGCGCCTGCATCTCATGGGCTCGGCCATGCGTCCGCGCACCGCGGTGGAAAAGCAGGCGATTCGCGACGAGCTTTTGGAGAAAGTCTGGCCATTGCTGGAGGAGGGGCGCATCGCGCCGGTCATCCACGCGGTCATGCCATACACTGACGCCGCTGCCGGCCATCGCATGATGGAGCATGGCGATCATATCGGGAAGATCATGCTGACCTTCGACTGAGGTCCTCAGTCCGCCTGCTCGATGCGGTCGCGGCCGTGACGCTTGGCGCAGTAAAGCGCCCGGTCGGCCCGCTCGAAAAGATCCTCCGCCGCCGTGCTGCAGTATTCCGCGACACCGGCCGACATGGTGTAGGCGCAGTTGAGGTCCGCGCGGTTCTCCTCGCGGGCGATGTGGCGGCGCAACCGCTCGATGGCGTTCACCGCCTCCTCGATGCCGGTTTCCGGCATCAGCACCAGGAATTCCTCGCCGCCGATGCGGGCAAAAACGTCGCCGCCGCGCAACTGCTGGCGCCCGGCGGCCGCGAAATGCTGGAGTACCTGGTCGCCCTTGCTATGGCCGTAGCGGTCATTGACCGACTTGAAATGGTCGAGGTCGATCAGGGCAAGCGACAGCGGCGTGCCGTCGCGCGCGGCACTGCGCATTTCCGCCGCGAGCCGCTCCATGCCGGCACGGCGGTTGAGGAGGCCGGTGAGGGGGTCCGTGTCGGCCGCACGCTGGGCGGCATCGCGCGCCAGCTGCAGCACCTGTTCATTCGATTTCAGCATGGTGATGTCGGTGAAGACGTGCCACAGCCAGCCGCCGGGCAGCAGCGTCTCGTTCACCAGGAACCAGCGATCGTCGCTGGTGTCGATCTCGAAGGTGCGCTGCGGGCTGCTGCGCCGCTTTTTGCGCGCCATGTCGAGAAAATCCTCGATCGGCGTATCGACCTTCGGGCCGGTGCTTGTCATGTGGCAGTTGCGCATGATCTCGGCGAAGGTGCGCGTGCCAGGCCGCACGTCGAACAGCGCCTTGAACGCCGTGGAACCGTAGGAAAGGTCGTCTTCCGGCGAAAACAGCGCGAAGGCGACGCCGGAGGCATCGAGCCCGGAAAGAATGAGGTCGGTCGTGGCCCGGTCGCGGATCAGCGTGAGCGGCAGGATCGCATCATTGTGCGCCATGCCGCTTTCGCCCGGGAGTCTCTGCCTGTTGCTGCGTCTCACGGACGGCATTCCTTCCCACGACAGAATCACCGAGACACGCCCGACGACAGGTGCCCTTTGTGGCAGAAGGCGGCGGCGTCGCAATCGAGACCGCCGGAAGCCGTTAACAAATCCTCAATGCGCCGCCGCAGTTTTGCCGACGGGAAGCCTGAGCGTCAGCAGGATCGCCAGCGCCGCCGGCAATGCAAGCAGCGAATAGAGCCAGCGCGCCGCCGTCAGCGCCCCCTCGGTGCCGCCGGGTTCGATGAGCCCGGTGGAGTTGACGATGACACCCGCAAGGGCTGCCCCAAAGGCTGCGCCGAGCGCCTGCATGGTGGTGATCGCCGCCGAGGCCTTGTCCGTCTCGCCGGCCGGCGCGAGGTGCAGCACATGTGTGACCAGATGCGCCCAGCCCATGCCGATGCCGAAACCCATCAGGAAGATGAAGACGGTGGCGATGGTGAGCGGCAGGATGTCACTCTGCGGATTGTACCGCGCGAGCGTGACGACGAGCAGCGCCGTCGCCACCGCCAGGATCGCGGCACCCGCAAGGATGACCTGATTGGCCCGCCGCCCCTTGAGGCTTGCGGTGGTAAATGCGGCGACCGTCCAGCCGAGCGCCAGAAGCGCCACGAGATAGCCGGAGACCAGCGGCGTCACGGCATGCAGCACCTGGAGGAAATAGGGAATGTAGACGTCCGAGCAGATCGTCACCAGCAACAGCAGCATGGTGAGATAGACGCGGGCGAGCGGCGAGGAGAGGCTGATCGTGCCGGCCGGCAGCAGGCGCGCCTCGGTATGCCGCTCGATCGTGATGGCGGTGATCACGCCGAGCACGGCGGCGGCGGCCAGGGCGCCGCGCAGGATCGGTGCCGTCACGGAGCTTGCGAAGGAGAGCAGCACGACGGCCGCCACCAGCAGCACGATCTGAAGGAAGGGTGTTTTTGTCGTCACCCGCTCGCCTTCGCCTGATGGCAGCAGTTTCGGCGCGGAAAGCGCCATCAGGATCGACAGCGGAACGAGCAGTGCAAAGGCCTCGCGCCAGGCGCTGCCGGCCGCAAAGATGCCGCCGATCGTCGGGCCGAGGAAGGTCGCGATGCCCCAGACCGCCGCATAGAGCGTCGATGCCGTGCTCCACAGCGGCTCCGGATAGACGAAGCGGATGAAGGCATAACCGAGGGCCACGAGAAAACCTGCGCCGAGCCCCTGGATCGCCCGGCCGATCAACACCGTCTCCATGGTCGGCGCGATGGCGCAGACGAGGCTGCCGATGCCGAACAGCACCGCGCCGAACACGTAGCAACGGTTGAGCGTCACGCTTTCCGGCCTGACCGCGACGAACGTCGAGCCGAGCACGGAGGCCGCGACATAGATCGTCGTCGCCCAGGCAAACAGCGAAAGGCCGCCGATATCGCGCACGATCGAGGGCATCAGCGTCGCGGTAATATACGTCTCCACCGCATGCAGCATGATTCCGCCACCAAGCATCAGCGTGCCGAACAGATAGGCGCGGGAAAACAGGCTGGAAAGCCGCGGCGCGGCCTCCTTCGGGGTGATGACGCTCTCGGACATGAAAAGGGACCTTGGTATGCGAAAAGAGTATGGAACAGACGTCGCACGCCGGCGAATGGACTGCAAGCGGTGACTTTTGGGTGTGAAGAGGCGCGGTCAGATGGGCAAAGTCGCCCCGCAAGAGCGGGAGCAGACGGATGCGTGCTACATCAGATGCCCGGTCCACCAGCCGCGATCGCTGGACACCCTGATCAGGACCATGATCGCCGTTGCGATGATCCCGCCGATGAACAGCTTCGTGGCGTGCCGGACAAGGGCCGGTGAATCCGCCGTGGCTGCCGGCACCATCGGCTTGATAATGAAAAGCGCGACCATCACCAGAATATCGGAGATGACCGAGACGAGGGGCCATGGTGGCATGGCGTATTCCGAGCCCGGGATAAACACGCGCCAGAGGCAACGGAAGATCAAAAAGCCGGAAACAAACGCAAGAACGACTGCTGCTCTGGATTGAGAACCCTGCTCGGCCATGCGTTGCTCGCCTCTGAAAGAGTTGCGGATATGAAAGCACGGCGTTGTTGAAACGGCAATCGTGGCGGTGGCGCTCGCCGGCCCCTTCTCCGGCAGGGGAAAGGGCCGTCGGGCGAGTGAGGGAGGGGCTTACGGGTTCCACTCCCCCGCAACCTGCCGGGTCGCGACGTTGAAGCGGTTCCACACGTTGATCGAAGCGATCTCGACGACGAGGGCGGCGAGCGTCTTCTCGTCATAGTGGCGGGCGGCCTCGTTCCAGATCGTATCCGGCACCGGTTCCTCGCGGTCGGCGATGCGTGTCAGCGCCTCGGTGAGCGCAAGGGCCGCCCGCTCCGCATCGGTGTAGAACGGCGCCTCGCGCCAGGCGGCGACCGAAAGGATGCGCCGGTCGGTCTCGCCGGCCTTCTTCATGATGCGCGGATGCAGGTCGACGCAGAAGCCGCAGCCATTGATCTGGCTGGCGCGCAGATGCACGAGATGAGCGGTCTTTTCCGGAAGGCCACTATCCTGCGCGACTGCCTGCAGCGACTGCATGGCGGTCATGACCTTCGGGAGAACGGCGACGATGTTGTTCATACGGGATTGCATTTTGATACTCCTTGCAATGATTTTGCGCTTCGACTGCGAACCCTGTCACATCGGTGCGGCTTCGTTCGTCATGGCCATGACGCCGCTGAACGAGGGAGTGTGACCGATGGGCGAAAAAAATATTCTGACGGATCGTTTCGAGGCCGAACGCGGGCGTCTCAGCGCCGTGGCCTTCCGCATGCTGGGCTCGCGCGCTGAGGCGGAAGATGCGGTGCAGGAGGCCTGGCTGCGGCTCGAGCGCACGGGCGGCGACGGCATCGACAATCCATCCGGCTGGCTGACCACTGTCGTTGGCCGCATCTGCCTCGACATGCTGCGCGCCCGCACGAGGCGCCGCGAAGACCCGATCGACGGTGACGGTGGCGAGATGCAGCATGTCGATCCGCAGGCGGCGGCGGACGAGCAGACGGCGCTTGCCGATTCCGTCGGCCTAGCACTCCTCGTCGTGCTGGAGCGCCTCGCGCCGGCCGAACGGCTCGCCTTCGTGCTGCATGACATGTTCGATGTGCCTTTCGAGGAGATCGGCCGTATCGTCGGCCGCACGCCGGTTGCCGCGCGCCAGCTGGCGAGCCGCGCCCGCCGCCGCGTGCAGGGCCTGCCGGAGACGCCGTCAGCGGATTACGAGCGCCGCAAGCGCGTGGTCGCCGCCTTCCTCACGGCCTCTCGCGACGGTGATTTTTCCGGCCTGCTCGCCGTGCTGGATCCCGAGGTGGTCTTCCACGCGGATGCCGATGCGGTGCGGCTCGGCTCGCTCTCGGAAATGCACGGCGCTCAGGCCGTCGCGACAAATTTCAAGGGCAAGGCGACCGCCGCAAGGCTCGCCCTCATCGACGGCCAGCTCGGCCTCGCCGTCATTCTGGGCGGCGAGCTGCGTGTCGTCGTGCTCATCGAAGTGGAGGGCGAGCGGATCGTCACCATCGATTCCATGGCCGATCCCGCCCTGCTCGCCGCCATGGAGGTGGTTTATCTCTGATGCAGCAAGACGGCTTCGGCGTCAGCTCGCCGGCTCGAACCGGAGGATTCCGGCGATCCGGGGGCCGGCGCCGGAATCGGCGGGATGGGAAACGCCGTCCATGACCTCCACCGCCGCGAAATCGAAGGGGCTGACGCCGTCGATGCAGGCGACGTTGATGCCGAACTGGTTCGGATTGGAACGGCGCTGGTGGTGGGTGTAGATGCCGCAGGTCTTGCAGAAATAGTGCTTCGCCGTGCCCGTGTTGAATTGATAGAGCGTCAGATTGTCTTCGCCCGCCTCAAATTCGATATCCGAAAGCGCTGCGGAGGCGGCGATGGCCCCGCGCATGCGGCAATAGGAGCAGGTGCAACGGCGGAGCGTGTTGAATTCGTCCGTCAGCCGCACATGGAACCGCACGGTGCCGCAATGGCAGGCTGCCGCGTATTGTTTTCTATCGTCGCTCATGGCCGCTCTCCGCTTCCGACAACGGCACGCGGGTGGCGCCCGCGTTGCCAGGTCTCGATTCCATTGCGGCTTACGATCCGTTGATGACACGGGGATGTCCAGCGGCCGTTTTGCCACTAGATCCCGATCCGCCCGATCGCGGGAATCTTGATCGCCGGCCGGGAGAAATCCACGCCGGCGACGAGGCCCATGATATGCAGCTCCAGCCCGCTGCGCAGGCCGGCCGACACACCGAGCAGGCCGTAGAGCGTCGCATGCACGTCCTTGCCGTCCGCATCGACCGCGAAGAGCTTGCCCTCCGGCAGGTAGTCACGCCCCACCGCATCCGGCGGCAGCACGACGCCGAGTTCCGGCACGGAGCGCAGCACGTGGGCGACGAAGGTGTTGGAGTTCGGCCCCGGCCAGATGCGGTAGCCGCCCGGCTTGGAGTAGGGATAGGCGGCGATCACCTTCTCGATCTTCGGGATCAACCGCGCCGCCTCGTCGCCGCTGACGCTCACCACCACGCGCGGCGTGTTGGAATACCAGTAGGCATCCGGTGCATAGCCATTCTTGCGCACCGGCGTGCCCCAGCCGACCTTGTCGTAACGATTGTAGGTTTTCGCGTTCGCCGCCTTGGTGACGATCCAGGCATGGCTCGCCACCGCCCCCTTCATGCCGCCCGTCGCGGCCGAGAAGATGTGGATCGTCGCCCGCGGCGTGTCTTCCGCCTTGGGCAGGACGCCCGCCGATTTCCAGTTCGCTTCGCGCCAGTTCGCGGGACGGTCCTTGATGTACCAGTATCCTGCCGAGGCGAGCGCCGGCATGAGGTAGATCACAAGGAAGAGGACGAGGACGTTCCTCAGCAATTTCATGCGCGGCGCTCCAAAACCGAGTGGGCAGGATCAGGAATTTCGGATAATACCGCAGCCGAAACCGGAATTTTGAGGGCATAATCATGGCAAACCCCGTCCTTGTCGAAGTCACCCGCGGCAATCTCGTCGAAAGCCGCCATCGCGGCCTGGTCGTCGTGGTCGATGGCGATGGCAAGGTGGTGTTTTCGCAGGGCGATTTCGAAGCCGGCGTCTTCCCGCGCTCGGCCTGCAAGGCCATGCAGGGACTGCCCTTCATTGAAAGCGGTGCAGCCGATGCTTACGGCTTCGGCAACAAGGAACTGGCGCTTGCCTGCTCCTCGCACAATGGCGAGCCGGAACATGCCGCCCTTGCCGGCACCATGCTCGCCGCTGCCGGCGTCGATGAGAACGTGCTGGAATGCGGCGCTCACTGGTCGTTCGAGCAGCCGGTGCTGATCGGCCAGGCGCGCGGGCTCGATCACCCGACCGCGCTCCACAACAATTGCTCCGGCAAACATGCGGGCTTCATCTGCGCCGCCTGCCACACGGGCAAGGACCTAAAAGGTTACGTCCGCTACGAACACCCCGTTCAGGCGGAAATCCGTGGCGTCATGGAAAGCCTGACGGGTGCAGCGCTTGCCACCGACAATTGCGGCGTCGACGGTTGCTCGATCCCGACCTATGCCGTGCCGCTGAAGAGCCTCGCCCACGGCTTCGCCAGGATGGCGACCGGCACGGGCCTGGCGCCGGAGCGCGCCAAAGCCTCGCGTCGGCTGATCGACGCCTGCATGGCCGAACCGTTCTACGTCGCCGGCACCAGGCGCGCCTGCACCCGTCTCATGGAAACCGCGCCCGGCCGCATCTTCGCCAAGACCGGCGCCGAAGGCGTCTTCTGCGCCGCGATCCCCGAACAGGGCATCGCGATTGCCCTGAAATGCGAGGACGGCACCACCCGCGCCGCCGAAAGCATGGTCGCCGCCACGCTCGCCCGCTTCTTCAAGAACGAACCGGACATTCACGCCGCCCTGATGGCCCAGGCCAACCGCTCCATGTCCAACTGGAACGGCATCCATGTCGGCGATATCCGCGTGACAGAAGCGTTTGCCGCCTGAAAATTGACGCCCTGTAACGTTATGCGTTATACTGACGCATGATCAAAAGCTTCGCCGACCGCGAGACCGAACTGATCTGGTCGGGCCGTCGAAGCCGCCGGCTTCCGGCTGACATGCAGGCCATTGCATTGCGCAAGCTGCGCATGCTTCACGCTGCGATGGCGATAACCGACCTTCGGGTGCCGCCCGGCAATCGGCTGGAGCTTTTGAAGGGAAACCTGGCCGGGCTTTACTCGATCCGGATCAATGACCAGTGGCGCATCTGTTTCGGCTGGTCGCAAGGAGATGCCACCGATGTCCGCGTCATCGACTATCATGACTGACGACCTGCTGCCCAACCCGCATCCCGGCGATATCCTGCTGGAGGAATTCCTTCAGCCGATGGAGATCAGCCAGAATGCGTTGGCGCGCGCTGTCCATGTTCCGCCGCGCCGCATCAACGAGATCGTCCTCGGCAAGCGGCAGGTCACCGCCGATACGGATCTGCGGCTCACACGCTATTTCGGCCTGTCGGAAGGCTATTTCCTGCGCCTTCAGGCTGAATTCGACCTCATGCAGAAGCGTCGAGAGATCGGTCACGATCTCCAACGCATCACGCCGCGCGACGCCGCCTGATCACGCCTCGACGATCTCCACGTCCAGGTCCCGATAGGGCGCCAATACCTCCGACACCAGTCCGCCCGGCACGATGAGGCCGGTGGCGGCGGGCAGGGGCATGATGCGCCATGGGGACGCGCGGCCGAGTTTTTCCTGTGTCAGCAGCACGAAGGTTGCAGCCGCGTTTTCGGCGATGATGCGCTTGGTCGCCGCTTCCTCCATGTCGCCGGTGGTCAACCCGTGCGTCGGGTGGGCGGCGGTCACGCCCATGAAGTAGAGATCCGCCTTCAGGCTGCGGATCATCTCGAGCGCCGCCGCGCCGCCGGTCACCATCGAATGTTTGTAGAGCCTGCCGCCGATCAGCACGACCTCGGCGGTCGGGTGGCGTTCAAACTCGCAGGCGATCGTCGGGCTGTGCGTGACGACCGTGAAGGCGAAGCTGCGCGGCAGGGCGCGGGCCAGTGCCGCCGTGGTGGTGCCGCCGTCGAGGAAGATGACCTGTCCCGGCTTGACCATATCAGCCGCCCGGGCGCCGAGCGCTGCCTTCTCGTCGCTTGCGACCGCCTGGCGCGCCGCAAAATCCGGCAGCGGGGGGACAAGCGGCAACGCGCCGCCGTGCACCCGTTTCAGCAGGCCCTCCGCGGCCATTTCCCGGAGATCCCGGCGGATCGTGTCCTCCGATAGCGCCAGTTCACCGGCCAGCGTCTTGGCGACGATTTCCCCCTCGCGGTTCAGCCGCTCGGCGATCAGGGCTTTTCTCTGGCTGGTCAGCATGTCTGCACGCTCCGTCTTGACTCTGCACGAAGCTACACGAATAATCATGAAATATCCAGAAGTACCCGGATATTTCATGCAAAATGTAAGGAGTACGACATGTTGATCCTGATCGCCGGCCCCTATCGCTCGGGCACCGGGGACGACCCGCACAGGATGGCGGAGAACCTGAAGCGGCTGGAAGCGCCGTCCTATGCGTTGTTTCAGGCCGGCCATGTGCCGATGATCGGCGAATGGGTGGCACTGCCCGTCTGGAATGCCGCCGGCGGCAAGACGATCGGTGACGCGCTGCACGAGGAGATTTTTTATCCCGTGGCACACCGCCTGCTGGAGCTGTGCGAAGGCGTGCTGCGCCTGCCGGGTGAATCGAAAGGGGCGGACAATGACGTGCGTATTGCGCTCGAACGTGGCATTCCGGTCTGGTATCGGCTGGAGGACGTGCCGGGCTGCGCGGTGGCGGCATAATTTTTCGCCGGCCTTGTCGGGAAGGGCCGGCCTGCTACGTCCTTGTGGCATGACGGGGCGATCCGCCGGCGGCGGACCCCGCATCGCAAACAAACCAGGAGGATTTCCATGCGCATGATCTTCGTCAACCTGCCCGTCAAGGACCTGCCCGCCACCCGCCGCTTCTTCAACGCGCTCGGCTTTTCGTTCAACGAGGACTTCAGCGACGACACCGCCGCCTGCATGGTGGTGGACGAAAACATCTTCGTCATGCACCTGACCGAGGAAAAGTTCGCCCAGTTCGTGACGGGTAAGGTCGGCGATCCGGAACAGCAGACGCAGGTGCTGACCTGCCTCTCGGCCACCAGCCGCCAGGAGGTCGATGACTTCAAGGCCAAGGCGCTCGCCGCCGGCGGCCGGGAGTGGAAGCCGAACATGGAGTTCGGCCCGATGTACGGCTGCTCCTTCCAGGACATCAACGGCAATGTCTGGGAATTCATGCACATGGATCAGTCGGGCGGCTGATCGGCCTGCATTGGAAGCAAGAGCCTGCGCCTCCCGGCGCAGGCCTCAGCGCGTTGACAAACCGCGCGCCGCCCACTGCCGTCATCCTCGGCCTTGAGCCGAGGATCCAATCTTCTCAACGGCTTATGGATGCCCAGGTGGAGCCCGAGCATGACGAAGGAGGGATTCTCGGGATTTTGTCAGCAGTCTCGGGCCTGCGCCTTCTGGCGCAGGTCTTTTTCTCAGTCGTCGTGGCTATGCGCCTCGGCGACAAAACTCAGCGTCGCGGTGTAGCCGATCTTGTCGGCCTTCGGGTCGTTTTCCAGCGGCACGCTGTGATCGACCGACAGCACGTTCAGCCCGTCATTGCGGATCGCCACGACGACCTCGCCATCCGCGTCCGTCGGGTCGCTCTTGAGCGTCGCCTGGTTGATATAGTCGAGCGTCACGATCGCGCCGGCAAGTGGCTTGCCGTCATGCAGCACGCGCAGCCGGATCGGATCGCCGGCCTTGCGGCCGATGGGGTTGTCGAGCGGGACGATCTGCAGGTCCTGCTTCGGGAAGGTGGGCAGCGCGTCGTGTACGTGCAGAAGCGAGAGGCTGTTCTTGATGTAGTGGCCGGTGGCCTTGGCGTCCGCGACCTTGTCCTTCGCCTCGTTCACCCATTTGCCGTCGGTCTTTTCCGTCCAGTAGCCGTTGTCGAAGGTCAGGACGATGGCGGCGGGCTCGCCTTCGGGCTTCAGGATTGCGTGTTTTTCCCGCTTTTCGATGGCAACCGGCGTCGCCGCGCCATCCTCGCCAATCGCAACGGCCGTGCTGATGCGCGCCGGGTCATAGGCATCGTCGCCAGCGCCGTGGCCATAGATGACGCCGAGTTCACCCCAGCGCTCCGCCACCCAGGCGCCATGCGCGCTGGCGGTGACGGGAAGAAGAAGGGCGAGCGAAAGCGCACCCGAAACAGCGATGATCTGCCTCAGCATTTTTGTCTCCAACTATAGTAATGTTATTACGTTACGATATCGGTTTAACGTTTACGTGATGTTGCTGTCAAGCGACAACAGCCATCATCGCGCGCTGGGCGAGCTCAATTCGTTTCTATGCAGACGTTAAGGAGGAGAGATGCAGGCGATAACGGCCTTGATGTTCACAGCCGCAGTGCTGGAGAAATCGATCGTGTTCAGCACAAGCTGCGAGCCGCAATTTGCGAGTGTACCTGTCAATGCGTTTACGGATAGAGGCCGCGTTGGCGAGGCGACTTTTTCATAGGCGTGAACATAGTTACCGGTCCTGTGAACGTCCGTCCAATCGAACGCATAAAGGCCCCTTTGTGCAAACTCGTCGAAGGCCCCCTGTCTGGGCATACCGTGCGGATAACTCACTTGGGATGTTAGGGGAAGGAGTTGCACCCATTCTTCGATATCCAGAAACGGGCCGTATGCCTTTGATAACGCAATGACCGGAACAGGCGCGATGCCGGCCGTTATGAATACACCCAGATTGCCCACGCCGTCGGATGCCAGCCAGAAGCAGTCTATCTGGCTCGGGTATTCGTTTGGTTCGTTTTTCTCTCCCATACCCGGCATCAATGATCATGCGTTGTAAAACATCAAGAGGCGCCGGTTGGAACGGGTATGTTAGAGCGAAGACATCCTGTGCAGAGAGGTAGAGACGGTGCCGTCAGCGCAGATTGTCTGCGCCCGGAAGAGGCCGAAAGGCAGGTCGCCGAGCGCGCGCGAATCCATCGTCTCGATATCGGGATGGGAGAGCGGATCGCGCATCCAGACGGGCGCGTCCGCTGCATCAGCCTCGGCCCTGAGGGCTTCGGCGAACCTGGAGAAAATCTTGAGCATTGCCTTCTCCTTGCGGTGCGTTACCATTGTCGATGCCTGATAATCGCGCCGAAAGGCAAATTCCGCAATCGAGTAGTTCAAGACCAGATTATAGAAAAGCTATATGAAAAATCTCAATCGCATCCATCTCAACGGTCTGCGCGCGTTGGAAGCGGTAGGGCGGCTCGGCTCGCTCCAGGCGGCGGCGGAAGAGCTCGGCGTCACGGTCGGCGCGGTCAGCCAGCAGATCATCAAGGCGGAGGAGCAGCTTGGCCGGGCGATCTTCGACCGCACCGCCCGCGGCCTGCAGCAGACGGCCTTCGGCACGCCGTTCCTTTCGCGCCTCTCCGCCGCCTTTCGCCAGCTCTCCGAGGCGGTCGCGACCACCCAGCGCCGTGACGATGCGATCCTGACCATTTCCGTAGCACCCATCTTCGCCTCGCGCTGGCTCATCCACCGCATCGACCGGTTTGCCGCCGCCCATCCCGATATCAGCCTGCGCATCGAGGCGACGACGACGCTGGTCGATCTCGCGCGCTCCGACGTCGATCTCGGCATTCGCGTCGGCCCCGGCACGTGGCCGGATGTCACGGCGGAGTTTTTGCTGCCGCAGGTCATGTTCCCGGTCTGCGCGCCGGCGCTGGCGGAAAGAATCAAGACCCCGCAGGATCTCGCCGAGCAGCCGGCGGTGGTCGATGGCAACGATGCCTTCACCTGGGAGCGCTGGCTCAAGGCGGCAGGCCTCGCCATCGCGCCGCCGAAGGCGCGGCATGTGTTTTCCGACGCCTCGCTCTGCCTGGATGCGGCGCTCGCCGGACAGGGGGTACTGCTCGCCTGGCCGGTGTTGGCTTCCTGGGCGCTGAAGGAGGGGCGGCTGGTCGCGCCGTTCCCCATCCGCGTGGAGACCGGCATGGGCTATTATTTCGTGACGGCCCCGGGCATGCCGGAGCCGCGCAAGGTCTCGCTCTTCAAGCGATGGCTGCGCGCGGCCATCGCCGAAGATGAGGATGGTTTTGCCGGCGCGGTCATTCCAGCTCGGTAAGCCGCGTCGCCATCATTGCCTTGAAGGCCGGGCGTGACTGGCAGGCATCGAGCCATGCCTTGACGTTGGGCGCCGCTTCGAAAAGTTCCGGCTGGCTCATCGCATAGCGGAAAACCTCCGCAACATTGAGATCGGCAACGGTGAAGCGGTCGCCGACGACATGGCCGGTCGCGGCAAGATGCCGGTCGAAACGCTTGAAACACTTTTTCAGCGCCTTGGTCGACGCACGGATCGTCAGCCGCCCCTGTTCGGTTTCGGCCGCCCGCGTATCGAGTGCCAAAATGATCTTCACGGCGTGCGGCTCCACCTCCGTCGCCGCCCACATCGTCCATTCCAGCATCTGCGCCTCTTCCGTCACCGTCTGGCCGGCGAGCGGGCCGCCATGCTTGCGGGCGAGATAGAGGTTGATGGCGAGCGATTCCGTCATCACGAAGCCGCCATCGTCGATGCAGGGGATAAGGCCGGTCGGATTGACGGCCAGAAAATCCGGCGACTGGGTGTTGATGGGCGCATCGGCCGCCAGCGGATCGTCGACGCGGCGCGCCTGCACGATCGGAACCGAGACGAAGGCCACGCCAAGCTCGCCGGCGAGCCAATAGTTGCGCGACGCGCGGGAGCGATAGACGCCGTAAATGGTGAGCATGGATCCTCCAGGGGGCAAATCCGCTTTCGCCGGGACTTGCGCAAGAACAAAGAGCCGGGCCATGTTTGCCGTTAGAGAAAGACGAAACTGCCGGGCGCGGCCGCCACAATAGGGGGCGGTCGGGTGAAGTGGTAGAGCGCCGGCCTGATCGATCGATGAATTGTCGTGATGGCAGGCCCGCTTGTCGCATTGACCTTCCACCGGCATAGGTCTAAGGGCGAAATGTCCGCAAATGCGGATGGGGACGATCGATGACACGAGGCATGACACGCTGGGCCGCCTGCCTGCGCATTCTTTGCGCAGTCGCCCTGCTGTTTGTCGGTTTTGCCCACCAACCCGCCTCGGCCACGCAGCCGACCGCGCTCGAGCTTGTGCAGTACACGCTGCCGGATGGAACGCTGCCGGACCTCTGCCTCGATGGCAGCGTCGACGGCAAGACCAGGCATGTCATGCCGATCAAATGCGAGGCCTGCCGCATCGGCAGTGCCATGCTGATGCCGGCGCCGGACGATCTCGACGGCGCCGTTCTTGCCTTCCGCCATGTCTCAGCCCTGCCGCTCGCCGAAGAGGCGCTGCGTTCCAGGCGCGAGCGGCCCGGCTCGCCGCCGCGCGCGCCGCCCTTCCTGTCCGTCTGATGTTCTGAGCCTGCGCGGCGGCATGCCGTCGCGCGCCTGAAATCCAGCCTGACGGGACTTTTTGCATGTCCGTAGTTTTTGATGCGCCGGCCGCTGCCGCCGCCGAACCTTCCGCGCTTGCGCAGCGCCTCTACCGCGCCATCTGGCGCTGGCACTTCTTCGCCGGCCTTCTCGCCGTGCCCTTCATGATCAGCCTCGCCATCACCGGCGGGCTCTACCTCTTCAACGACGAGATCGACGCCAGCCTCTTCCGCTACCGCAACTATGTGACGGTCGGCAGCGCGGAACTTGCCCCCTCCGTCATCGCGGAGAAGGCGGTCAGCGCCGTGCCGGGCGCAAAGTTCTCCACCTACCGCACCCCGGCGGGTGCCGACCGGTCCGCGCGGGTGACGGTCTCGACGGAGGCCGGCAAGGTGCTCGTCTTCGTCAATCCCTATACGGGGAACGTACTCGACACGGTGGGCGCGGCAGAAGAATTCAACCAGGTCGTCGAGGACCTGCACAGCCTCGATTATTTCGGCACCTCCTGGGAGCGCATCATCGAAGTGGTCGCCGGTTTCGCCATCGTTCTGACGCTGACCGGCATCTATCTCTGGTGGCCGCGCAACCAGACCGGCGGCGTCGTCAGCGTGCGCGGCACGCCGGCGCGGCGCGTCTTCTGGCGCGATCTGCATGCCGTCACCGGCATTTTCGCCAGCGTGGTCATCCTGTTCCTCGCCTTCAGCGGCCTCTTATGGTCCGGCTTCTGGGGGGCCAAGGTCAACGCGACCCTGACCGCGAACGGCATGGGCTATCCGGTCGAGCTTTGGGACCGGGTGCCGCATTCCATGCTGGTGACGACGGATGTGCTGCCGAAGGCCTCCTGGCTGATGGAAAGCGCCCCGGTGCCGGAATCGACCGTCCCGACCGATGGCCAGACCGCGCTGCCGCCGATCGGCCTCGACAATGCCGTGACGATCGCCAATGCCGCCGGCATGCTGCCGGGCTACGACCTGTCGCCACCGTCAGGCGAGACCGGCGTCTACACCGCGGCAATCTTTCCGGCCGACATGGACTACGAGCGCACGATCCATATCGACCAGTATACCGGCGAGCGCCTCGTCGACACCGCCTTTGCCGACTATCCGGCGACGGGCAAGCTGATCGAATGGGGCATCAACGTGCACAAAGGGCAGGAATGGGGGCTCTTCAACCAGCTCCTCATGCTGTCCACCTGTTTCGTCGTCATCGCGATGAGCGTCTCGGCCGTCGTCATGTGGTGGAAGCGCCGTCCGAAGGGCCGCATCGGCGTGCCGCCGGCGCCCCGCGAAACCCGCATCTATCTCGGCCTGTGGGCGATCGCCGCCGTCTTT
Source organism: Shinella sp. GW821-FHT11G07 (assembly GCF_058808115.1). Classification (NCBI taxonomy): domain Bacteria; kingdom Pseudomonadati; phylum Pseudomonadota; class Alphaproteobacteria; order Hyphomicrobiales; family Rhizobiaceae; genus Shinella; species Shinella sp. GW821-FHT11G07. The sequence continues at coordinate 133,376 of NZ_JBXARJ010000003.1, read as the reverse complement.
GGTGTGCTCTTCCCGCTGACCGGCCTCACCATCCTCGCCATGATCGTCCTCGATCAAGGCGTCATCCGCTTCGTGCCGCCGCTGCGGCGCATCTTCTCCTGATCGTAACCGAAAGGACTTTTCCATGAACCGCATTCTCGCAACCGCCCTTGCGCTGGCGCTTTCCGCCTCCGCTGCCTTCGCCCATGATTTCAAGGCCGGCACCCTCGAAGTCCACCACCCGGCCTCCAAGGCGACGCTGCCCGGCCAGCCCGTCGGCGGAGGCTTCATGACCATCACCAATACCGGTACGGACCCCGACCGGCTGGTCTCGATCACCGCGCCGGACGTTTCCGACGACGTGCAGATCCACGAAATGGCGGTGGAAAACGACGTCATGAAGATGCGCCAGCTGCCGGACGGCATCGAAATCCCGGCCGGCGCCAAGCTGGAACTCAAGTCCGGCGGCCTGCACATCATGTTCATGCGCATCAAGCACCCCTTCAAGGAGGGCGAAACCTTCAAGGCGACGCTGAATTTCGAAAAGGCGGGAAAACTCGACGTGGACTTCAAGATCGAAAGCGCGAAGCCCAACGCAAAGCAGGGCGAGGGCGCCTCCGGCAACCACGAGGGCCATGGCGGCTGAAAAAGCGGATGAGGGAGCGATGCGGAAGGCTGCTCCCTCATCCACCATGGCACCTCCCCGTTCGGGCAAGAAGGAGAGGTGCATGCGAAGGGGCGGTGTTTAGCCCGACCGGTTCCGTTCGATCGTCAGGTGTGCGTAGTCGGAAGACTCCTTGGCGAGGTCGCCCGTTGTGCGTTTCTTCCAGCGGTAGCCGGCAATGGCCGCCTCCGGTGTGTCTTCGAAGATGTTGCCGGTGATGAGGGCGGATCCCGCCTCCTCGACGACCGTCACCATGCAGCCGACCGGGCTATTGCGCACCAGGTTGCCGCTGACGACGAGGCCGCGCATGAAGGGGCCCCAGCCGAGTGCCAGCCCCCATTTCGGCGCGTTCTCGATTGTGTTGCCGGAGACGACGGTGTCGGCCTCCACCGCGATGCCGAAGCCGAAGCCGGCGCCGTCATGCACATAGGGCCCCTCGAGCTTGAGGTTGCGCACGACATTGCCGGTGACGGTGGCGAGCCTGCCGCCCTCGTTGAAGTTGACGATGAGGATGCCGTTGGCGGCCCCGTCGATCAGGTTGCCGTTGACGATCGCGCCCTCGAAGCCGAATTCCGAGTAGATCGCCGTCTCGCCGCTGTCGAGGCAGGTATTGCCTGATATCTGCACATTAGACCCGGCATTGGAGCGGATGGCGGAGAAGGCGCAGCCGGAGACGTGGTTGTTGGTAATCATCACGTCGTCGGCGCGAAAAATGTTGATGCCGTTGCCGTACTGGCCGGTGCCGCCCTGGGTGGCGGCGATGCGCGCGATGCGGTTGCCGGAGACGATGGTGCCATCGCTGCCCTTCTGCCAGCGATGGATCAGGATGCCGCCATTGCCGCAATCGAAGACCTGGTTGCCGGTGACGAAGAGATCGTGGCTGTCGACGGCGTAGAGCGCGTATTCGGCGGCACCCGACAGCCGGTTGCGTTCGATGCGGCCGCCGGAGCGTTCCAGGCTGACGGCGGTCTTCGAGGAGCCCTGGATCTCGCAGTTCTCGATCGTCACATTGGCGACATTGCTGAGATGCACGAGGCCCTGGACGGTATCGTCGAGCCAGCGGTTGGCCCCGTCGATGACGAGATTGGCAAGTTCCACGCGCGCAAGTCCGTCGGCGGCGAAGAGATGGCCGTCGCCGCCATAGATGATGCGGGTGGCGCCCGGCACGCCGGTGATGCGCGCATTGTCGGGCAGCGTGATGTTGGAGATGACATAATCGCCCGGCGGCAGGAAGACCGGCAGGTTTTTAGCGGCCGCTTCCTTGATGAGCTTGGCGAAGGCCTTGCTCTTGCGGTCGCCGGCACCCGGCCGGATGCCGTGGGCCGAGGCATCGATACTGCCCCGTAAATCGACATCGATGATCGGCAGCCGCGGCGTCTGGGCAAGCGCAGGGGTGGCGATGCCTGCCGCGCCAAGACCAAGAGCCGAGAGAAACAACCGTCTGCTAACCATGATAACTCCTAGTCCGTCAAGGAGCAGGAACCGTGCCAGTTGCTTCCGTACCGAAACGGAACAATTTGGGTGATGCCCGCTGCGGTTGCCGATCCTGTGCCTCAAACGCCGGATCGGCGGCATTTCGCCGGTTTCCTTTAGGGTTGGATAACGACTCTAGGTGTACCTTCGGGCGTTCGGGAGAGGCGGCGGCCCGCAGTGTCCTTCCTTGCCCTAGAAAATTGCAGGGGTTCATGTCGACGCACTTGTCTCACCTTGGCAATGACGACGCCGATGCGACGGCGCGTCTGATGTCCGCCAGCCAGCGCCTCATGAGCGAGGCGGCGCGGCTCTTTCCGCTGGCCGCCGCTCAGAACGAGCGCACGATCTGGCTCGAAGCCATGATCGACGAGGTGCCGGACTACCTCTACTTCAAGGACCGGAACGGCCGTTTCGTCGTCGCCAACCGGGCAATCGTCAGCGACAACCGGCGCGACGGCCTGGACAGCCTGGAAGGTCTTTCCGATTTCGATATCCACCCCGAGCCCGTCGCCCGCGGCTTCTTCGAGACCGAGCAGGAGATCATCCGCACCGGACGCCCGATGCTCGACATGGAAGAGCTGATCCGCGATTCCAGGGGCAACCTCAAATGGCTTCTCACCTCGAAACTGCCGGTGCGCGACGGCGCCGGCGCGGTGATCGGCCTTGTCGGCATCGCCCGCGACATTACCGAGCGCAAGCGGTCCGAGAGCCTGCATCTCGGCCAGGCACATCTCCTGAAGATGATCGCGCTCGGCGCGCCGCTGGTCGAGGTCTTCTCCTCCCTCATCCTGCTGATCGAAGCGCATGTGCCTGACGTCACCGGCTCGATCCTGACACTTGCACCCGATGGCAAACGCATCGTCAACGGTGCCGCCCCCAATCTCGATCCCGCCTATTGCATGCTGATCGAGGGCCTCGAGATCGGCCCGGCCGTGGGCTCCTGCGGCACCGCCATGTGGCGCGGCGAGCCGGTCATCGTGTCCGATATCGAGACCGATCCGCTTTGGGCGGACTACAAGGCGTTCGTCCTGCCCTACGGCTTCCGGGCCTGCTGGTCGTCGCCGATCGCCTCCTACCAGGGCAAGGTGCTCGGCTCGTTTGCGCTCTATTCCCGCCACCGCGGCGAGCCCTCCGCCGAATGCATGAAGCTCGTCGGCATGGCGACGCACATTGCCGGCATCGCCATCGAGCGCAAGGAGGCGGAAGACAACATCCAGTACATGGCGCACCACGATGCGCTGACCGGCTTGCCGAACCGCAGCATGCTCGACGAGCGCGTCGCCTCCGCCATCGAGTCGGCCGACGACCGCGGCGGCACGATGACGCTCGCCTTCATCGACCTCGACAATTTCAAGCTGGTCAATGACAGCCTCGGCCACCATGCGGGCGACGAACTGCTGAAGATCGTCGCGGCCCGCATGCTGCGCTGCGTGCGCGCCTCCGACAGCATCGTGCGCCTTGGCGGCGATGAATTCGTCGTGCTCATCAACGGCGCGATGCGCCGGGGCGAGACGGTGGACGACCGGTTGCGCGCCGTGCGTGAAGCGATCGCCGAGCCAGTGGAAATCGAGGGCCGTTCCTTCCAGGTCACCTGTAGCATGGGGGTCGCCGCCTATCCGGAGCACGGTCGTAACGTCACGGAACTGCTGGCCCGCGCCGATGTCGCCATGTACCGCGCCAAGGAGATCGGCCGCGACGCCATACAGGTCTTCACCGCGGAAATGGCCACCCACGCCTCTGAAAAGCTGGAGCGGCAGGAAGAATTGCGCCGCGCGCTCGCCCAGCAGGAGCTTTTCCTGCAGTACCAGCCGCAGATGGATCTCGCGACCGGCCGCATCTTCGCCGTCGAGGCCCTCATCCGCTGGCGCCATCCCGAACGCGGGCTGGTCGCGCCGGGCGATTTCATTCCGCTGGCCGAAGAGACCGGCCTGATCGGCCCGATCGGCGACTGGACGCTGCGCGCCGCCTGCCGGCAGAACAAGGCCTGGCAGGTGTCCGGCCTGCCGCCCATCGTCGTCAGCGTCAATGTCTCCGCGCGCCAGTTCCAGGAAAAGGACTGGGTGGAGCGTGTTGCCGCGGCCCTTGAGGAAAGCGGGCTTGAGGCGCGCTATCTCGAGCTGGAACTGACCGAGAGCATGATCATGCAGGATGTGCAGCAGGCGGTGGAGACCATGCACCGGCTGGAAAAGCTCGGCGTGCACCTTGCCATCGACGATTTCGGCACCGGCTATTCCAGCCTTGCTTCGTTGAAACGCTTCCCGGTCGGCCGCCTGAAGATCGACCGTTCCTTCGTGCAGGATCTGCCGGATGACGGTGACGATGCGGCAATCGCCCGTGCCGTCATTTCACTCGCCCATTCGCTCCAGCTTCGCGTGATCGCCGAAGGGGTGGAGACCCGCGAGCAGATCGACTTCCTGCGCGAAGCCGGCTGCGATGAAATCCAGGGTTACTACCTCTCCAGGCCGATCGACGCCCGTGCTCTCCAGGCGATCCTCTGCATTCCGAACCTCTAGGCCGCGAACCCCTAGAGATTGGTTGGGCGCCACTGGCCTTAAGATTCTGGGCTCCAATCGTCCTGCCGTTTTAACCACGGCTGACCAACTGCGACGCGTGTTGCTGACCATCCTGGGGGAAGGCTGGCTATCTCATCAAGGTCAGGGTGGCGATTTACGACCTCTGACATAGCGACCACTAGCTCCATCGCCATGTTAGCCGGTGCCCCGTCCATAAATCCCCATGAATGGTCATCTTCATAGTGCGTTGCGACGAGAACCGGCTGCCCCTCGATCACCGAGCGACAGGTAATGCAGGCAACGTTCGGTGCTTGATCAAACTTCCAACTCATGCCCTATCTTATCCCACCGATGTCTGATTCAGGCTCCTCATCAGCCGCTATGACCTGACTGACTTCGCATGGCGCGTGATCAAGCCGCTCCTGCACAACAAACCGAGCGGAGTTCCGCGCGTCAATGACCGTCGCGTGCTGAACGGTATCTTCTGGGTGCTCCGTTCTGGAGCGCCATGGCGCGACTTGGCCTCAATACGCCTGTGGTTGCGCGCTTATGAGTGTACGGCCTAATAATTCCTGCAGTCCCGCACGTTGCTTCTTGACATTGTTATGTTGATATCAACAGTAAGAAGCATGTCTGATGAAGTCCTGATTCCCTACGAAACGACGCTGTTCGTGCGTGACCATTGCCTGTGCCTGCATGCCCAGCGTGCGGCCCGCGCCCTGGCACGCCGCTTCGACGATGCGTTGCGCCCGCTCGGCCTCACCAACGGCCAGTTCTCGCTTTTGATGTCGCTGAACCGCCCCGCGCCGCCGCCGATGGGACCGGTCGCGAACCTGCTCGCCATGGACCGCACCACGCTGACGGCAGCGCTCAAGCCGCTCGAACGGCGGGGGCTCGTGCGTGTCGAGGCCGACCCCCGAGACCGCCGAGGCCGCCTCCTGCGCCTGACGGAGGAGGGCCGCAGCCTGCTGACCCAGGCCTTCCCGATCTGGAAGGAAACGCACGAAAAGGTCGATGCCCAGCTTTCTGCCGTCGACATGAAGGCGCTACGCGCCGGCATGCTGGCGATTGCCTAGCGGCCGCCGACGGTCGTCAGCAGAATGCCGGGGACGCACATCCCACCATTGGCATTCCGGTTTTCACGGTTCGCAGACTTTCGGAGATTGAAACATGGCGATCAAGCGGATGGACAATGTCGGGATCGTCGTCGAGGACCTCGATGCGACGATCGACTTCTTTCGCGAGCTCGGCCTTGAGCTCGAAGGGCGGGCCATGATCGAGGGGGAATGGGCAGGGCGTGTCACGGGACTGGGCGATCAGCATGTCGAGATCGCCATGATGCGCACGCCCGACGGCCATAGCCGGCTCGAGCTTTCCCGCTTCCTCCGGCCGGCCGTCGTCGCCGATCACCGCAACGCCCCTGTCAATGCGCTTGGCTATCTCCGCGTCATGTTCGCCGTGGACGACCTCGACGAGACGCTGGAACGGGTTCGCCCGCGCGGCGCGGCACTCGTCGGCGACGTCGTCGACTACGAAGGCGTCTATCGGCTCTGCTATATCCGTGGCCCCGAAGGGCTTCTCATCGGGCTCGCCCAGGAACTGCGCTGAAGCGGCACCGCAAACGACGCCACCCCTCTGGCAGAGTGCGGCAAAGCCGCTATCTTCTCCGTCATGAAGCCCGATCAGCTCCTCAAGCCGGCGCCCGCCGGTCTTTATTGCCCTGCCGGCGATTTCTACATCGACCCCGTCCGCCCCGTGGCGCGGGCGCTGATCACGCATGGCCATTCGGATCATGCCCGTGCCGGCCATGGCGCCGTGCTGGCGACGCGTGAGACGCTCGACATCATGGCGATCCGTTATGGCGAGGATTTCTGCGGCACCATGCAGGCGGCCGCCTTCGGCGAGCGCATTGATCTCAACGGCGTCACCGTCTCGTTTCATCCGGCGGGCCATGTGCTCGGCTCCGCGCAGATCGCGGTGGAGAAGGATGGCCTGCGCATCGTCGCCTCGGGCGACTACAAACGCGGTGCGGACCCGACCTGCGCCGCCTACGAGCCCGTCCCCTGCGATGTCTTCATCACCGAGGCGACCTTCGGCCTGCCGGTCTTCCATCATCCGGAACCCAAGGCCGAGATGGGCAAGCTGCTGACCTCGCTGAGGCAGTTTCCCGAGCGCAGCCATCTCGTGGGCGCGTATTCGCTTGGCAAGTCGCAGCGCGTCATCCGCCTGCTGCGCGATTGCGGCTATGACGCGCCGATCTATATCCATGGCTCGCTGGCGCGGCTCTGCGACTACTATATCAGCCGTGGCATCGACCTCGGCGATCTGCGTCCCGCCACGCTGGAGAAGGGCGACCCGACGGATTTCCGCGGTGCCGTCATCGTCGGCCCGCCGTCGGCCTTCGCCGACCGCTGGGCGCGCCGCTTCAACGAACCGCTCATCGCCTTCGCCTCCGGCTGGATGATGGTGCGCCAGCGCGCCAAGCAGGGCGGCGTCGAACTGCCGCTCGTCATTTCCGACCATTGCGATTGGCCCGAACTCACCGAGACGATCCGCGAACTGGCGCCAAGCGAGGTGTGGGTGACGCACGGCCGCGAGGAGGCGCTGGTGCGCTGGTGCGAGCTAGCCGGCGTGCCGGCCAAGCCGTTGCATCTCGTCGGCTATGAGGATGAGGGGGATTGATGATGCCACCTGTTCTTCTCACCCGCTCGTTAGGTGCATCTTTTACCGGAACTGCGAGAGGCCGAGTGAATTTACGACCAGCCGGCCTGCTCCTTTACCCTCCCCTTGAGGGGGAGGGTCGGAGCGAAGCTCCGGGGTGGGGTGATGCAACCTCTCCGCAAGCCTCGCCCGCGCGGATGCGGGTCACCCCCACCCGCCGCTTTGCGGCGACCTCCCCCCTCAAGGGGGAGGTGGGAGTCTGCCGCTCTGACCGCGCACCTCTGCCAGCACAATTCGCGCGGAAAGGATCAAAGCTTAGGACGCCGGGAAGGCCTTCACCATGAGAGCCTTCGCCACACTGCTCGACCGTCTCGTCCTCACCCCCTCGCGCAACGGCAAGCTCAAACTGCTCGCCGACTATTTTCGCGACACACCCGATCCCGACCGCGGCTACGGCCTTGCCGCGATCGCCGGCACGCTCGACCTGAAGAGCGTCAAACCGGCGCTGCTGCGCGAACTCGTGCTGGAGCGCATGGACGAGGTGCTGTTTCGCTACTCCTACGACTATGTCGGCGACCTCGCCGAGACGATCGCGCTCGTCTGGGACCAGGAGCGCAAGGAGCGCGTGCCCGACGAGGCGCAGCCGCGGCTGAGTAGCGTCGTCACCCGCATGAACGCGCTCGGCCGCACCGAGGTGCGCACCGCCGTGCGCGATCTGCTCGACCGGCTGGATCCCTCCGCCCGCTTCGCCTTCATCAAGCTGGCGACCGGGGGCCTGCGCATCGGCGTGTCAGCGCGGCTTGCCAAGCAGGCGCTTGCCGAATTCTCCGGCATGGATGTCACCGAGATCGAGACGCTGTGGCACGGTCTGGCGCCGCCTTACGAACCGCTCTTCGCCTGGCTGGAAGGGCGCACCGAGCGACCGGTGCTGGCGACGCCCGCGATCTTCCATTCCGTCATGCTCGCCAATCCGGTGGGCGAGGGCGACCTCGACACTCTCGACCCCGCCGATTTCGCCGCCGAATGGAAATGGGACGGCATTCGTGTGCAGATGTCGTCGGCAGGCGCGACGCGTCGCCTCTACTCCCGCTCCGGCGATGACATTTCCGCCGCCTTCCCGGATGTGCTCGACGCGATCAATTTCGAGGGCGTGGTGGACGGCGAGCTGCTCGTCGGCGGCACCGCCCGCACCAACAGCCCCACGCGCACCTTTTCCGACCTTCAGCAACGCCTGAACCGCAAGACGGTGAACGCGAAGATTCTGGACGAATACCCCGCCTTCGTGCGCGCCTATGACGTGCTGTTCGACGGCGAGGCGGACGTGCGGCCGGAAACCTTCGTGGCGCGCCGTGCCCGGCTGACCCATCTCATCGAGACGGCGCCGCACGACCGGTTCGACCTGTCGCCGCTCGTGTCCTTCGGCTCCTGGGAGGAGCTGGAAACGATCCGCCGCGAGCCGCCGGACCCGGTGATCGAGGGCGTGATGATCAAGCGCCTCGACAGCCCCTACCAGGCCGGCCGCATGAAGGGCCCCTGGTTCAAGTGGAAGCGCGATCCCTACAATGTCGATGCCGTGATGATGTACGCCCAGCGCGGTCACGGCAAACGCTCCAGCTACTATTCTGACTTCACCTTCGGTGTGTGGACGCAAGGCCCGGACGGCGACGTGCTGGTGCCCGTCGGCAAGGCCTATTTCGGCTTCACCGATGCCGAGCTCGAAGTGCTCGACCGCTATGTGCGCAACAACACGACGGAACGCTTCGGCCCGGTGCGGGCTGTCCGAGCGGAGCCCGCCTTCGGTTTCGTACTGGAAGTTGCCTTCGAGGGTATCAACCGCTCCACCCGCCACAAATCCGGTGTCGCCATGCGCTTCCCCCGCATCGCGCGCCTCAGGCAGGACAAGCTGCCCGCCGATGCCGACCGGCTGGAAACGCTGATGGCGATGGTGGAGGCGAAGGAGGTTTGACGGTTTTTACCGCGAGCGAAACCAGGCGATGAGCTTCCACGCTGCGATTGCTGCCGATACGACGAGCACGGTGAACGAGGCAAGGGTCGTTGTGAGCAGCGTCTCGCCATAACCGGAGAAGGGGCTATTGCACTGGAAGCCGCCGAATCCGAAGGCGCAATGGCGCTGCTGTATCGTGTTGGAGACATTGAGAACGACAGTCGAAATCGCCGCCGCCGCGATGCTGATATAGGGGAAGGACCGGGCACTCATCGGCCGACCATTCCGTATCCCATGCACATGGTCAAGGTGGCGGGCTGAGAGCCCGTCCGAGAATTGGGGATCATTGACTGAACGGGACTTGTCTTACGCTTTGATGGCAATACAACCATTCAACATCATGGTGATTAACGGTGGGGCCATTGATTGGTTTGTTGGCGATAGCTCTATTTCTCATTACCGTGATTGGCGGCATTATCACCTGTTTTGTTATAGTGGTGCGCAAATTATGGAAAATGACGCGACCCAATCAAGCAGCATTGCGTGGCCTTATTATCATATGCGCTTTGGGCGTGATTGCGTCGCCATACGTTATGTTAAAGCTCTGGGAGCGATCACAGGTGCTAGCCCGGGTACCAATGCCTTTAGTGGTTTCGGAGATTGAATATCGGCTGGAAGAGTCGTGGGGCATCGGTGGTCCCGGCGATAATGAAACTGGCTTTGTTGTCTATCGGCTTACTGACGCGAGCGCTGAATGGGCAAGAGGCCAAAGGGATGGTTTAACATCCGCGCTAAATGGTTCTAGCAAATCGTGGCGAGCAACTCCCATTGATTACGCCAATGACGAGCGGGCGTTCCGCGAATGGTCTCCAAAAGAGTGGGGTAAGCAGCTTGCATCCGGCAAAAATGTCGAGCCGCGTATCCCAACGCTGCTAGAATATTTGGGAAAATATGGCTTTGATATTCCTATTGAATCTGGAAAAGTTATCGAGGCAAATGAAGCGATACAATCGTCCGGCTCCTTCTATAAATATGGAAGGGGCGGGAGCGTCACCATTATCGATCCGAAAAGAGGTAAGGTTTATTTCGCCTATGCCGGGTGAACACGGTTTTCGTGCAGCTGACTATTAGGACAGCCCGAGCATCAGGGTTGAGTGATCGGGCCGATGATGTTTCCAAGGAGGTGTCTGAAGCCTGAATGGAAGCGCCATGTGGAACCCGACCACCCGGCGACATTATAGTCGCAAACGGACCGCGAACGAGCTGGTCGAGAGGCCTCCCCGAGCACCGCAGTCCTCGCAGCCAGAGCGTCAAGACCACTGAGAGCGGTGGTCGGCGTGGCTATGACGCGGGCAAGAAGATCAAGGGTCGCAAGCGACAGGCGATGGTGGACATGGATGGTCGCGCATTGGTGCTCAATCCCCAGCCCGCAGACATTCAGGACCGCGACGGAGCGGTCCCGGTCTTACAGGTATCGCGAAAGTTCTTCCCGTTCGTCGAAAAAGCGTTTGCCGATATGGGATACTCGGGTGACAGGCCGCAGAATGCCACGATTGTCGATGTCGAGATCGTCCGCAAGCCCAAGGATCAGGTCGGCTTTGCGGTTCATCCCAAACCCTGGATCGTCGAGCGCTTCTTCGCTCGGATCAGCCGAAACCGGCCGCTCTGGAAAGATCCGGAAGCGACCATCAAGTCCGCCGAAGCCTTTCTCTACACGGCATCCATCATGACCATGGTGAGGCGGATTGCGCGAAAATCATGAATTCTCGGACGGACTCTAAGGTTACAGCCCCAGCGCCGAGAGATCTGGCCCGACCGGCACGATGCGGTTCGGGTTGAGTGATTTGATCGAATAATAGCCGTGTTTGATATGATCGATGCTGACCGTGTCGCGCACGCCCGGCAGGTCGAGCACACGCTTCGTGTAGGCCGAGAGTGCCGGATAGTCGTCCAGCCGCTGGCGGTTGCACTTGAACAGGCCGTAATAGGCGGCGTCGAAACGGATGAGCGTGACGAAGAGGCGGATATCGGCCTCGGTGAATGTGCTCCCGGTGAGGAACGGCCCGCCGGCGGCAAGGCGTGTCTCCAGCTCGTCCAGCATGGCGAAGACGCCATGGAAGGCTTCTTCATAGGCGGCCTGCGTGGTGGCGAAGCCGGTGCGGTAGACGCCATTGTTGAGCGACGGGTAGATGCGCTCGTTGAGGGCATCGATGTCGCTGCGCAGGGCTTCCGGGTAGAGATCGACGCTTTCGTCAGCCAATGCGCCAAACCCGCTGTTCAGCATGCGCACGATATCGGCGGATTCGTTGTTGACGATCGTCTTGCGTTCCTTGTCCCAGAGCACCGGCACGGTAGCGCGGCCGGTGAAGGTGGCATCGGCGCTAGTGTAGATCTCGTGCATGTAGGTCGCGCCGTTGAGATCGTCGCGGTTGGCGCCGGGATAGTCGCCGAAACGCCAGCCCTGGTCGGACAATGCCGGCTCGACGATGGAGACGGAGATGGCGTCGTCAAGCTTCTTCAGCTTGCGGGTGATCAGCGTGCGCGACGCCCAGGGGCAGATCAGCGCGACATAGAGGTGATAACGCCCGGCTGCCGCGGCAAAACCGCCTTCGCCCGTCGGGCCTGCGCTGCCGTCCGGCGTCACCCAGTTGCGAAAACTCGACACCTGGCGCACGAAGCCGCCCTTGGCGTCCGTCGCCTGAACGGGCTGCCAGTCTTCCGTCCACTTGCCATTGACCAGCATCGGGTAACCTCACATCGGTTGATTGTGACCCCGACCTACCGCCCGCGCGCGAAAACGGCAATTCGCGCGGCAATTGACACAGCGTTCACAAACTCAAGCCATCAGCCGGTCGATCAGCGCCGAGGCGGCATCCGCAATCACCGTGCCGGGCGGGAAGATCGCGTCGGCACCGGCCTGTTCCAGGGCTGGAAAATCCTGCGGCGGGATGACGCCGCCGACGGCGATCAGCATGTCGCGTGCGCCACGCTTGATCAGCGCGGCTTTCAGTTCCGGCACCAGCGTCAGGTGGCCGGCGGCAAGCGACGAGGCGCCGACGATATGCGCGCCCTCGCGGATCGCCAGCTCTGCCACCTCTTCCGGCGTCTGGAACATGGCGCCGACGATGACATTGAAGCCGAGGTCCGCAAAGGCGGTGGCGATGACCTTCTGGCCGCGGTCGTGCCCATCCTGCCCCATCTTGGCGACGAGGATGGAGGGCTTTTCGCGCCGGAGCTTTTCGAAGGCGGCGACCTTGTCGATAGCCGTGTTGAAGGCCCGGTCGTTGGCGCCCATCTCCTTGCGGTAGACGCCGGAGATTGTGCGGATTTCCGCGACATGGCGGCCGAAGGCCTTTTCCAGCGCATAGGCGATCTCGCCGACTGTCGCCCGGGCGCGGGCGGCCTTCACCGCGAACTCCAGAAGATTGCCGTCGCCGCTTTTCGCCACGTCCGTCAACGCATCCAGCGCGCTTTCGGCGGCTGCCGTGTCGCGCGTGCCCTTCAGCTGCTGGAGTTTCGAGAGCTGGCGAGCGCGCACCTCGGAATTGTCGACCTTCAGCACGTCCACCTCGATGTCGCGCTCCGGCCGTGAGAAGTTGACGCCGACGACGGTCTGCTGGCCGCTGTCGATGCGGGCCTGCGTGCGGGCCGCGGCCTCCTCGATCCGGAGCTTGGGAATGCCCTTCTCGATGGCCTTCGCCATGCCGCCGAGCGCCTCCACCTCCTCGATATGCGAGAGCGCGCGGGCGGCGAGATCGTGCGTTAGCCGCTCGACATAGGCCGAACCGCCCCAGGGATCGATGATGCGCGTCGTGCCGCTTTCCTTCTGCAGCAGGATCTGCGTGTTGCGGGCGATGCGGGCGGAATGGTCGGTCGGCAGCGCCAGCGCCTCGTCGAAGGAATTGGTGTGCAGCGACTGCGTATGCCCCTGCGTCGCCGCCATCGCCTCCACCATGGTGCGCATGACATTGTTCATTGGGTCCTGCGCGGTCAGCGACCAGCCGGAGGTCTGGCAATGGGTGCGCAATGCCAGCGAACGGGCGTCCTTTGGGGAAAAGTTCGTCTTCATCAGGGCTGCCCAGATCAGGCGCGCGGCGCGCATCTTGGCGACTTCCATGAAGAAGTTCATGCCGATCGCCCAGAAGAACGAAAGGCGCGGCGCGAAGGTGTCGATGTCGAGCCCGGCGGCGACACCGGCGCGGGCATATTCGATGCCGTCGGCGATGGTGTAGGCGAGTTCCAGGTCCGCCGTCGCCCCCGCTTCCTGCATGTGATAGCCGGAAATCGAGATGGAGTTGAACTTCGGCATGCGCCGGCTGGTATAGCTGAAGATATCGGAGATGATGCGCATCGAGGGCTGCGGCGGGTAGATATAGGTGTTGCGGACCATGAACTCCTTGAGAATGTCGTTCTGGATGGTCCCGGACAGCTTGTCCTCGGAAACGCCCTGTTCCTCCGCCGCGACGATGAACAGGGCCATGATCGGCAGCACCGCGCCGTTCATGGTCATGGAGACGCTCATCTCGTCGAGCGGAATGCCGTCGAAGAGCTGCTGCATGTCGAGAATGGAATCGATCGCCACGCCCGCCATGCCGACATCACCAGCCACGCGTGGATGGTCGCTGTCATAGCCGCGGTGGGTGGCGAGGTCGAAGGCGACGGACAGGCCCTTCTGGCCGGAGGCGAGGTTGCGCCGGTAAAAGGCGTTCGATTCTTCCGCCGTCGAGAAGCCGGCATATTGCCGGATCGTCCAGGGCTGCTGGACATACATCGTGGGGTAGGGGCCGCGCAGATAGGGCGCTACACCCGGCCAGGTATCGAGATAGGACAGGCCGGCCAGATCCGCCGCGCCATAGGCGCCGCTGACGGCAATGCCCTCCGGGGTCAGCCATGCGGCCTCGCCGGTCGGGGCAGCCGGCGCGGCTGGCTTCGACCAGGTGATGGTGGAGAAGTCGGGGATCCGGCTCATGCCGCCACCTCCGCAAAATCGGCGAGAAGAACGGGCGACAGGCCCGTGTTTTGGTCAGGCGCAAGCGGCCCGAGCAGCGTGAATGTCCGCTCGTCCTTCAGCGGGAACAGCGTCGTGCCGACGATCGGCTTCACCGAGCGCTGAAGGCGTGCCGCCTCCACCATGGCCTTTATCTCTCCCGAGGCGATGGCAGTGGAAAGCCCGCCCTTCTGCTCGATGCCGGCAAAAACTTCCCAGGCCTTTTCGGCCAGCGCGTCGGTCAGTGCCTCGATGCCGCCGGCGCCCGCGGCGGGGTCGGCGACATGGGCGAGGTTGCTTTCGGTGATCAGCACGACCTGCGTGTTGCGGGCGATGCGGCGGGCGAAGGGGTCCGGTATGCCGAGCGCCAGCGTGTGCGGCAGCACGGTGATCTCGTCCGCACCCGCGGTGCCGGCGGAAAAGACGGCGATGGTGTTGCGTAGGATGTTGGTTTCCGGGTCGCGTTTGGTCAGCATGCGCCAGCTCGTCTCGGCGTGGAGATGCGCAGGCTTCGGCTCCGAGATGCCGCAGGCGGCCTGCATCTTCGCGTGGATCAGCCGCGCGGCGCGGAATTTCGCGATGGTGAGGAACTGGTCCTGGTCGGCGCATAGCGACAGCGAGGTCATGGCGAAAACCGCCTCCGGTGCCATGCCGGCGGCATCGAACAGGCGGAGGTTTTCCGCAAGTGCTGCCGCGACGATGGCAAGTTCCAGCGCTTCGCCGGCCCCGGCATTGTGGGCGAGCCGCCCATCGGCATTCAAAACCGTTCCGGAAAAACCAAAGCCGATCAACGTTTTGGCGAGCGCGGCGGACTCTCCTGTTTCACCGTAAGTGCCGCTAAGCGCGGAGGTGAAGGGATCGAGCCCGAAATGCACAGGCGCCTTCTCTGCGCCCGCGTCCTCAAGCGCGTGGGCGAGCGTCGTCGCCAGCGCCCGGTCCGCGAAACCGGCTTCGAGGCGGAGCGAGAAGGGCGCTGCGGCGCGCGCGGCGGCGGTCTTGCGGAAGGCGGTTTCGCTGCCGGCCGCAATGCCCGCGCCATGGGCGGCGGCGCTGCCCTGAAAGGTGAGGGCGATGCCGGTGGCACCATTTTCGAGGTCGTCGGCCATCTGGGCGCGGGCGCGAGAAAGATCCGCGTCGTCGCGGCGCTGGTTGACGGTCCAGGCGTCGCCGGCATGGGGCGTCGCGGCGTGGCTGTGGGCAAGCGGGAGGGCACCGTCGCGGCGCGTGTAGATCGGCTGGATTTCGAGGCCGTCATCGCTGCGGGAGATGAGCGTCGCGTCGAAGTCTGCGCCCTTCAGCGCCTTCTCCGCCAGCTTGCGCCAGCCTGCCTCGTCGACGGGCGCAAAGCCAGCGTCCTTCAAGATACTCGCGTCCATCCCGTCGCGTACTCCGTTTTCCGGCATTTCTATCCATCCGGGATACAGCGTAAAGCGCCACTTTGGTAGAGTGGCCCATCGGCGACAGCGTTTTGGAAATTGTGGCGCGCAAGCCTGGGGTCAGCCGCAATTGCCACAATTGGGGCAGGGTTATGGACCTAACTGGCCCTTCGTTAGTTAGTGATTCAGTCTCTCGCCCCATTCTAGGCTTCCGCCCAACGGATTTCGACGCACCCCATGACCGATACCGCGCTTTCCCGTCGCCGCTTCCTGCAGTTCTCCGGGCTCGCCATGGCGAGCGGCCTTGCCGGCTGCACCTCCTCGATGAACACCGATCGTTTCCGCGAGGAGACGCGCCCCTATTTCCGCAATCCTGCGCTGGAAGGCCGGCCCGAGATCATCGCCGATGGGCGCGGCCCGATCAGCATTTATGGCCAGACACCGTCCGGCCTGATGCCGGATTCGTCGCGCTATGCCTCGATCTATGGCCAGGTTTTCGATGGCGGCTACCAGGTGCCCGCCATCCCCTACCAGCAGATCGATGCGCGCTACTATCGGCAGGAAGTTGAGAACCCGTTCGGCGAACAGCCGGGCACGATCATCGTGGATACCGGCAACCGCTTCCTCTATCTCATCCAGTCGAACGGCACCGCCATGCGCTATGGTGTGGGCATCGGCCGGCAGGGCTTTGCCTGGTCGGGCCGCGGCGTCATCCAGTGGAAACAGGCCTGGCCGAAATGGACACCGCCGGACGAAATGGTCGCGCGCCAGCCGGAATTGGTGAAATACTCCGCCGCCAATGGCGGCATGCCCGGCGGCCTCAGCAACCCGCTCGGCGCCCGCGCGCTCTACATCTTCCAGAATGGCCAGGACACGCTCTATCGCCTGCACGGCTCGCCGGAATGGAAGTCGATCGGCAAGGCCGTCTCCTCCGGTTGCGTGCGCATGCTCAACCAGGACGTCATGGATCTCTATGACCGCGTGAAGGGCAAGGCGCCGATCCTCGTCATCTGACCAGGGGCCTACGCCCCCAGCAGGTCTGCCATGATCCGCAGATGGTCGGCCTGCAGCGGCTTTTCGAAGTAGCTCTTGACGAAGCTGTACTGCATGGCCCGCTCTCGATCCTTGCCGAGATGGGAACTCGTCAGCATGGCGACGACGGGGGCGTGCACCTCGAATTCCTCGGCATAGCGGTCGAGGAACTCGAACCCGTTCATCACAGGCATGTTGATGTCGAGGATGATGGCATTCGGCGTCTCGCGGTGCAGGATATCGAGCGCCTCGGCACCGTCGAACGCCTTGATGATGCGGATCGACGGGTCGAACTTGCGGATCGTGTATTCGCAGATGAACTGATCGTTCTCGTCGTCGTCGACGATCAGGATCGAGTGGATCTTCATGGCAATTCCCCATCGGGCAGTTCGATGATGAACCGGCTGCCCTTATCTCTTGCTTCATAAAGCGCCGTGCCGCCGAGGGCTTCCACGCTCTTTTTCAATATGTAGAGGCCGAGCCCGCTGCCGAAAGACCGGTTGGGGTGCAGCCGTTTGAACATCTTGAACAACAAATGGCGGCTTGCGGGCGGAACGCCCAGGCCGTTGTCTTCCACCGACAGCCGCATCCTGCCGGCATAGCGGAAGGCGCGGACATCGATCGCCGGAGCGGCCTCCTTCGGATCATGATACTTGACCGCGTTGGACAGCATGTTGCCGACGATGACCTGGAATTTCGACGGCTTGCTGACGATTGTCAATTCTTCCGGCACGTGATTTTCGATGCGGATCCGCTTGAAATCCTCCAGGTGCGACAGCGCGTCGATCGATTCGGAAACCAGCGCGCGCAGGTCGATGACCGCGTCGTCCTCGTCCATCAGCCGGTTGCGCGTGATGGTGATGATGTTCTGGATCAGGTGGTCGAGCCGGCTGAAATTCTTCTCCATGCGCTGCATCGTCTGGCCAAGCGCGGTGAGTTCGCCTTCTTCCAGCATGTCGCGTGAAATGGTCAGCAAGCCCATGGACGAGGCGATCGGCGAGCGCAGGTCGTGCGACGTGCGGTAGGCGAATTCCTCGAGTTCGGCGTTGGCCTCTATCAGCGCCTGCTCATTCGCCTTGCGCTCGGAAATGTCGCGCACGATGCCGCTGTAGATGATGCCGCCGACGAGCTCCAGCCGGGCGATGGCGAGGTCGAGTGCAAAGATCGATCCGTCCTTGCGCCGCCCTTCCGCCTCCCGGCCGATGCCGATGACCTTCGCCTCGCCGGTGCGGTGATAGTTGGCAAGGTAGCCGTCATGGGAGCTGTGATAGGGCTCCGGCATCAGCATCTTGATGTTGCGGCCGGTCATTTCATCGGGCGGATAGCCGAAGATGCGCGTGCAGGCGGGGTTGACGGAAAGGATGACGCCCCGCTGGTCGATGGTGATGATGCCGTCCACCGCGTTGTCGATGATGGCGCCGAGCCGGCCCCGGCTTTCCGCAAGGTCCGCCGCCATGCGGCTGGCGCGGCGGGAGGAGAAATACAGATGAGCGATCAGCCCGCCATAGAGCGCACCGGAAATCAGGACGAGCGACGACAGGGTGGAACGCGCATTGTTGCCGCTGTTGGAGAAGGTGATGCCGAACGACGCTTCGTAGCGCGCCAGCTCGTAATAGGACATGCCGAGGAGGATAAGATAGGTCAGCAGCCCCAGGATGCCGGCAAGCGTCAGCCGCTGGAACCCGGTCGCCTCGGTGCCGACGAAGACGATGGCAATGGCAAGCGCCACGAAGCAGCTGGCGCTCTGGAACGACATGCGGGTGAAGCGGATCCAGTCGTGGGCAAAATCGAGCGCGATCGCATAGCCGGTGAGGGCTGCTGCCGCGACGATGAAGGTGGTAAAGCCCAGCGCGACCTGCACCATGCTGTTCTTCTGGCTGAGCGCGCGCAAGGCAAGCGCGCTGCTGACGAGCATGAAACAGAGTGCGGTATTGGGCGCGATGCGGCCCGGCAGGCTGGTACCGATATCGACGAAGGGTGTGTTGAGCAGCGTGTCAACGCCCGTATCGATGCCGAACAGGTGCTGGGACAGCGCCAGCGCGCCATAAACGAAGACCGGCCCCATCATCAGCGCCGGCGGACGCCGGAAACCGCGCGTGGCAAGCAGGAGAGCCGCGCCTATGACGGTAACGGCGAGCGCCGCATTGAATTTCATGCCGAAAAGTGACGGATACTGCTCCGCCAGGTCGACGGGTTTCGAAAGCCAGAGCGTCATCATGGCAACGCCCACGGCGATGCACCAAAGGCTCGCCGCGACGTTCGCCTTTTGCCAGGACCAGTGCAGTGTCAATCGTGCCCCCTCGGCGGTTCCGTTCCGCCGGAGCGCATCTTAGCGCGAAGGTTGAATCGCGAACAGGTCCCGTAGGGTGAGGTTACGGTAAAATCCACCCTTTCAGGCGGCGTCGTCCCGCGCCTGTTCGGCTTCGAGCTGCTCGGTCAGCATGTGGAGGTCGCTGGTCAGCGCCTGCAGGGCATCGATCGAACAGCCCGTCGCCTTGCCGATCGCCATGCGTATGGCGACGGCGTCATGCTTCATCGCGTGGCCCTTGTCGGTGAGCGTGATGAGCACCTGCCGCTCGTCGTTCCTGTCGCGGGCGCGGTGGATGTAGCCGGCCGCCTCGAGGCGCTTGAGGAGAGGCGAGAGTGTGCCGGAATCGAGCCCGAGCTTTTCCCCGAGCGCCTTCACCGTGCGGCCGTCCTCCTCCCAAAGCGTCATGAGCGCGATATATTGCGGATAGGTCAGGCCATAGGGGTCGAGCAGGGGCTTGTAGGTGCGGTTCAGCGCATGCGCCGCCGCATAGACGGCGAAACAAAGCTGCTGGTCGAGCGCCAGCATGCCCTTTGGAATATCCCCTGTCTCGGCTTCGTCACTTTTGTCGATCATGCTGGCATTGTCGCAGAAAAAGAAAAAATTGCAATTTGCAAAATCATATTGCGCGCAATCTAATTTCGCGCTATCTAGTTTCCATCATCAACGACGACAGCCAGGAAGGAACCATCCCATGCCCATTCTCTACAGAACCAAAGCATCCTCCACCGGTGGCCGCGCCGGCCACGGCGCCACCGAAGACGGCACCGTCGACGTCACGCTGACGGTCCCGAAGGAACTCGGCGGCGACGGCGCGACCGGCGCAAATCCGGAAAAGCTCTTTGCGGTCGGTTACTCCGCCTGCTTCCTCGGCGCGCTGAAGTTCGTCGCCGGCAAGGAAAAGGTAAAGATCCCGGACGACGCCAAGGTCACCGCGACGGTCGGCATCGGCCCGCGTGAGGATGGCGGCGGTTTCGGCCTCGAAGCCTCGCTGGAAATCTCCGTGCCCGGCGTCGACAAGGCAGTGGTCGAGGACCTCGCCAAGAAGGCGCACGTCGTCTGCCCGTACAGCAATGCCACCCGCGGCAACCTCGACGTCAAGACCACCGTCGTCTGATCATCCAGCAGATAGACCTGAAAAGGCCGCCCGGAGTGCATCCGGGCGGCCTTTTTGCATTCACGCCTGTTTGGTTCTTTTGCCACCCCCTCATCCGGCCCTTCGGGCCACCTTCTCCCCGAGGGGAGAAGGGAATGAGGCGTTTGTGGCTTCCTCCTTCGCCCCAGCGGAGAGAAGGTGCCGGCAGGCGGATGAGGGGGCTCAAACGCCTGTGCGAGGGTTGTCAAAACTCCTCCCAGTTCTCCGTCTTCAGCGCCGCGTTGCCGGCAAAGCGGGGGCGGGCTTGCGCCATCCGTTGCGGCGTCGACTGCACCTGGCGGGCGGGCTGGCCGAGCGTGAAGCGGTCGATCAGCTTGCGCAGCCGGTCGGCCTGCGTCACCAGCGTGGCCGACGCCGCATTGGTCTCCTCGACCATGGCGGCGTTCTGCTGGGTCGTCTGGTCCATCTGGTTGACGGCGGTGTTGATCTCCGAGAGCCCGACGGATTGTTCGCGGGCGGAAACGGCGATGGCCTCCATGTGCTGGTTGATCGTCGCGACATGGCCGCCGATCGCTTGCAGCGCTTCGCCGGTCTCGCTGACCAGCTTCACGCCATTGCGCACCTCCGCTTCCGAATTGCGGATCAGCCCCTTGATCTCGCGGGCCGCCTGGGCGGAGCGCTGGGCAAGTTCGCGCACCTCCTGCGCCACGACCGCAAAACCCTTGCCGGCCTCGCCGGCGCGCGCCGCTTCCACGCCCGCGTTCAGGGCAAGCAGGTTGGTCTGGAAGGCGATTTCGTCGATCACGCCGATAATGCTGGAAATCTGGCTCGACGATTGCTCGATACGTTGCATGGCGTTGACGGCATTGGCGACGACCGCGCCGGAATGGACCGTGGAACCATTGGCTTCGGCCGCCACCGCGCGGGCCTCCTCCGCCCGGCGTGTCGAGTTCGCCACGTTGGCGGTGATTTCGTCGAGTGCGGCGGCAGTCTCCTCCAGCGAGGCGGCCTGCTGCTCGGTGCGCTTGGAAAGCGCGTCCGCACCGATGCTGATTTCCCGCGTGCCGGTGTCCATCTCGTCGGCGGACTGGGCAACGGCGCGCAATGTCTCTCCGAGCTGGCCGACCGCCGAATTGAGGTCGCTGCGCAACTGCTCGAAATCCGCCGCGAAGGGGTCGTTAAGCTGGAAATTGAGGTCACCGGCCGAAAGACGGCGCAGACCGGTGGCAAGGCCCGATGTGGCCTGCTGCAACCGCGACTGTGCGGCCGCTTCCGCTTCCTCCTGGAGGCGCACGCGGTCGGCTTCGGCCTGAAGGCGCGCGGCCTCGGCCTGCTGCTCGAGCGTGCGCTTGTCGATGGCTGCCTGCCGGAAGATCTCGACCGCGCCGGCAATGCTGCCGATCTCGTCCTTGCGGGCGCGGAACGGCACGGAAAAATCCGTCACGCCGCCGGCAAGCCGCTGCATCACCGCGGTGATGGCATTCAGCGGGCGCGAGACGCCGGCGAAGATGATCCAGAAGGAGAGGCCGGCAAGGGCAAGGGCAACCGCGCCGAAGGCGGCAAGGAGGATGTGATAATCATGCTCCTGCGTCTCTGCGGCGGCGAACTCTTCCTGGCCGACCCGGATCTGCAGGTCGATCAGCGCCGCCACATAGGTGCCGATCGGGTCGATCGTCGGGTAGAGCCGCGTTTCGACATAGGCGTCGAGCGCGGCCTGGTCCTTCGCCTGCATGATGACCAGCAGGTCGTTGATGCTGCCGGCCTGCTTCTGCATCTCGGCGGTCATCTGCCCGGAAAGCGCGCGCTCCTCGTCGGTCAGGTAGGTCGCGGCATAGGCATCCCAAAGTTTCTGGATGGTCGCCACCGCGTCCGTGTTCAGCTTGTGGCCTTCTTCCCAGGAGAGTGCACCGCTACGCACCTTGTGTGCGGTATCGACGATATTGACCGCATAAAGGTCGCCGACCTTCTTGAGGTTTGCCGCCGGAACCAGCCGGTCGACGACGATGGTGCTCATCGAGGCGGACATGGCGTTGAGAACGAGATATGTGGAAAAAATGGCGCTGGCGAGAAGCAGCGTCAGGATGAGCGTCACCGCACCGAGTTTCGTCGAAATTTTCATGGCAAGGCCTTGCTGTTCGGACTCCTGGATGGTGTCTGAACAGTAGAATTATTTTATTTAGCTGTTATTAAAATTAGAATTATCTAATTATGGTTGAGTTGGGCAAGAAAGGTCGCTCAGCCGGTGTGGCGACGCCGGATTTGCGCTCTGCTGTACCCTGTTCCATGCGGAACAGCGCGGTGCGGGGCGATGTGGGAAAGTCTGATCACTGGATGAGAGAGGCTCATCCCCAACCAGAGATCAGGAGAGACCCCATGCGCAAGTTCATCGTTTCCGCCACCGTTGCCCTCGTTGCAGCCGTGTCCTTCGCTGCTCCCTCGCAGGCCGGTTACTACAGCTACGGCTACGAGCCTTACTGCTTCATCAAAAAGATCAAGTCCTACGACTACTACGGCAACGTCATCATCAAGAAGATCAAGGTCTGCAAGTAAGCGACCGTCCCGCTGACCTCCCCGAAGCCCCGGATGTCCCCTGCATCCGGGATTTTGCCGTTCTGGTCATGCCGTGCGGTATGGATCCTCGGGTCGAGCCCGAGGATGACGGAGGGGAGGGCATGGTGTGGATCAATTCAACGGCGCGGCAGGGGGCGCCGTCTCCAGCGGCTTCTCATCCCACTTCTTTCGTCATCCTTGGGCTTGACCCGAGGATCCACTTCGTTCGTTCGCGTCAGCGCCGCAAGCTGCCGAGAATGCCGCGCACCAGCGCGCGGCCAAGCGAGGAGGCGACGGTGCGGGCGACCGATTTCATCGCAGCTTCCGTCACCGTTTCGCGCTGGTAGCCGGAGCGGGCCTTGGGCTGCTTGGGAGCAGGCTGGGCGGCCGGTTCGTCGTCGCCGAAGCCGGGCAGGGTCCAGCGGCTGCCGCCGGCGGGTTTTTCCTCGGGCTGGGCGTCCGCCTGTTCCTGGGCAGCGGCGGAATCGGCGGCCTTCTTGGCACGCGCCATGAGGATTTCGTAGGCGGATTCGCGGTCGAAATCCTCGTCATAGAGGCCGGCGACCGGGCTGACCTTCATGATGTCCTGCCGCTCGGCCTCCGTCACGGGGCCGAGGCGGGAGGCTGGCGGGCGCACTAGCGTACGCTCGACCATCGAGGGCGCACCCTTGCCTTCGAGCGTCGAGACCAGCGCTTCGCCGGTGCCGAGCTGCGTTATGACGTCGGCGCAGTTGAATTCCGGGTTGGGACGGAACGTGTCGGCGGCCGTCTTCACCGCCTTCTGCTCGCGCGGCGTATAGGCGCGCAACGCATGCTGGACGCGGTTGCCGAGCTGGGCGAGCACGGTTTCCGGCACGTCGAGCGGGTTCTGCGTGACGAAATAGACGCCGACGCCCTTGGAGCGGATGAGGCGCACGACCTGCTCGACACGCTCGGTCAGCACCTTCGGCGCGTCGTTGAACAGGAGGTGGGCTTCGTCGAAGAAGAACACCAGCTTCGGCTTTTCCGGATCGCCCACTTCCGGCAGCACCTCGAACAGTTCGGAGAGCATCCACAGCAGGAAGGTGCCGTAGAGGCGCGGGTTCATCATCAGCTTGTCGGCGGCGAGCACCGAGATCGCGCCGCGCCCGTCATTGGTGGTGCGCATGATGTCGGAAATCTTCAGCGCCGGCTCGCCGAAAAACTGTTCGGCACCCTGCTGTTCGAGGATCAGCAGTTCGCGCTGGATCGAGCCGACAGAGGCTTTCGAGACGAAGCCGAACTGATTGGACAGCGTCGAGGCATTCTCGCCCATATAGTTGAGCAGCGCCTGGAAATCCTTGAGGTCGAGCAGTGGCAGGCCGCCCTGGTCGGCGATCTTGAAGGCGATGTTGATGACGCCTTCCTGCGCGTCGGTGGCGTTCATCAGGCGCGAGAGCAGCAGCGGCCCCATCTCGGAGATGGTGGTGCGAACGCGGTGACCCTTCTCGCCATAGAGATCCCAGAAGATCACCGGGAATTCCTGGAATTCGTAGGGTGTCAGGCCGATCTGGTCGGCGCGCTTCTGGAGAAAGTCCTTCGGTTCGCCGATCGCGCCGATGCCGGAAAGGTCGCCCTTCACGTCGGCGCAGAACACCGGCACGCCGGCATTGGAAAAGCCTTCGGCAAGCACCTGCAGCGTCACCGTCTTGCCGGTGCCGGTCGCACCCGTCACGAGCCCGTGGCGGTTGCCGAACTTCAGGTCGAGATATTCCGGCTTGTTGTTGGTATCGTCCGGCTTGCGGCTGGTGCCGATGTAGAGTTTGCCGTCCTGAAGAATCGATTCCGTCACGTTGAAACTCCCTGAAGCCGATCTGCCGCGATTCGGGGCCGAGCGTCGCTTCGACCATGTTTTCATTGAATCGTCTCAAGCAGGTTATAAGGATAGTCCGGCACGGGAACAACACGCTTTCAAGGGCCGCGGCCCGGCTGTCGAAGACGCGCAAAGCCGGCTTGAGTTTGCCGGTGAATTCAATTACCTTGACGTCAACGTCAATTCCTTCGGAGGATTTTCCATGAACGATCTCGTCACCCGCGTTGCCGATGCCGTCGGCATCGAGCCGGCTCTTGCTGAAAAGGCCATCGGCATGATGCTCGGCTTCCTGCAGCGCGAAGCCGCTGACGGCCCGGTCGCCCGCATGATCGAAGCCATTCCCGGCGCCTCCGAACTCGTTGCCCAGTACAATGGCGAAGGCCAGGGCGGCGGCGGCCTGCTCGGCGGCCTGATGAGCGCCATCGGCGGCGGCGGCGTCATGGGTCTCGGCCAGCAGCTGATGAGCCAGGGCCTCGGCATGGGCGAAATCACCGGCCTTGCCAAGGAAACCATGGCGGTTGCCCGCGAACATGCCGGCGCCGACGTGGTCGACGAAGTCGTCGCCTCCGTTCCCGGCCTCAGCCAGTTCGTCTGAGATTAGCCTTTGCCATCCCGCGTCCGCGCGGGATGGCCTCCTCACGCCTTTGCGTGAGACTTCAGCCATTTGCGCAGGCGTCCGCGCGCATAGGCATAGGGCGATGACGTGTTGAACTGGATCATCCGGCCCATCGTCCATTTTTCATACCAGGGGCGGCCGTAAAGTGCCGCATCGTCCTGCCGGCCAATCGCCGCGACGATTGTCTCGTTTGCCGCATCGAGCCGCGCGACGAGTTCCGGATAGGGCATGCCTTCATAATCGCGGTAGAATTTCTGGGCGAGCTTTCCAAGTTCGTTCCACTTGAAGCCCGTTTCAGGGAAATCGATCGTCTCGCCGGCCGCGTCACGGTCCAGCCATTTCAGCACCAGCTCGTTCCAGCCGACAAGGTAGGCGACGAGATCGAAGGGGCTCATCAGCGTGCCCTTCGCGTGGCCCTCCATCGTCCGCTCACGCACAAAATCCGCGTGGACATCGTCCAGCGTTTTGCGGAACTTGCCGAACTCCAGGGCGATTGCGGCCAGCAGCTCGTCTTTGTTCTGCGGAACGGCCATGCGCCCTAGCGCCTCTGCACAAAGACCAGCAGGGCCGTGAAGGCGGCAAGGCCGAGCCCGACCGAGAGCGGCCCGGCCTGCGGTCCGCCGGCCTCCATGATCGCGCCGGTGAGGCCCGAGCCGGTGGCGCTGCCCGCCGCATAGACAAGTGCGAAGGCGGCAGAGCCGGCGACGAGCATGGCGCCGCTGTAGCGCTCGCCAAGCATGGTCAGCGCGCAGGTATACAGTGAGAAGACGGCCACGCCCATCAAGGCGAAGATACCCAGGATCGCGGCTTCCGACGTCATCGACGGCAGAATGAGATAGCTCACGGCGGCAACGCCGACGGCGGCGAGCGCCACGCGCTCACGCGGCAGCTTGTCGAGCAGCACGCCGATGAAGGGCTGGGCGAGCGCCGTCGGCAGGGCGAGCACCGTCACGCTGATGGCGGCAAAGGCCTCGCTGTAGCCCATCTTCACGAAATAGACCGGCATGGCGGAGATCGCGGCGATATCGGCAAAGCCGAAGACGAAGACCATGCCGACCAGGATGGGCGCCGCCTTGAAGAAGCGGAAGACATCGGCCGTCGAGGAGGGTTCGGGCACCGTCTTGGTCGAGAACATCAGCATGGCCGTCGCGAAGGCGACGATCGCGAGATAGACGGCGGTCAGCGCAAAGCCGAGCCCGCCCGCGCTGCCGAACAGCGGAATGGCAAGCGGTCCGGCGGCAAAACCCGCACAGATGCCCATGCCGTAGAGGCCCGAGACGCGGCCGCGCAGGCGATCCGGGCAGGCGGCGTTGAGCCAGGCTTCGCCGAGCATGAAGATCATGCTGGCAAAGAAGCCGAGCAGGAAGCGGGCGGCCCCCCATATGGCAAAGGAAGACGAGGCTGCGAAGGTGGCGAGACACAGCGAGCAGATGACGAGGCTGAAGATGATCAGCCGGTCGGGCCGCCAGCGCGCGGTAAGGCTGCCGACGAGCAGCGTCGAGGCTCCCATGCCGCCGGCATAGGCGATCGCGTTGAGGCCGATCATCGAGGAGGAAAAGCCACGTGCCTCCAGCGTCAGCGAAACGAGCGGATAGGTGAGCCCCTGCGCCACCGAAAAAGCTGTCGCGCCGAGAACGACGGCGGCAATAGCCGGCCAGTCCGGCGAAAGGACGGTTGACGACGAGGACTGCATGAAGGGCTCCCTGCCGCAAGCGGGGCGGCGCGACACCCATACATGTCCGGCAGCATTTTGGAAAGCTGGCCTCGCCTTTCGGCAGGGTCGAAGCGATCGCATAGGAGGCAAGGCGTTGCCTCCTTCCCCTTCTCCCAGCGGGGAGAAGGTGGCCCGAAGGGGCGGAGGCGGGGGGCTGCACGCCGCCTCCCGCCTCCGCCGCCCCCTCATCCCGCTGCCGCGACCTTCTCCCCGCAGGGGAGAAGGGGCAGGAGGCACCCTCCAGATGCTATAGGCGAGTGCCGAGGCATGCTCGGCGGGCCGCAGGGCGCCCCGCCTGATGTTCAGGCGGCCTAGTCCCAGGCGGGTGCCAAGCCGTCCGGGCTGACGATACGGCCGTCCGGGCGAGCGAGCCCGTGGATGCGCATCATCTCGTCCGGGGTGAGCACGAAGTCGAACAGGGCGAGGTTTTCGGCAAGCCGTGTTTCCGTCGCCGTCTTGGTGAGAGCCACCACGTCCGGCTGCTGGATCAGCCAGCGCAGCGCGACCTGCGCCGCAGACTTGCCATGCGCCGCGCCGATTTCCCTCAGCACCGGGTCGTTCGGCACCTTGCCGTCGGCCATGGCATAGTAGGCGGTGAGCGCCATGCCGTAGGTCTCGGCGGCTTCCAGCACCTTCATCTGGTCGAGATAGGGATGGTACTCGACCTGGTTGGTGGCGAGCGGCGCGGCGCTGAGACGCACGGCCTCCGCCATCAGTTCTGTGTTGAAGTTGCTGACGCCGATATGCCTTGCAAGGCCACGCTCGCGCACGGCGTTGAGTTCGGCGATCTGCATCTCGAGCGGCACGGCGTCGTTCGGCCAGTGCAGCAGGAGAAGATCGACATGGTCGGTCTTCAGCTTGCGCAGGCTCTCTTCGACGGATGCGGCGAAGGCATTTTTGGCATAGTTCGCGACCCAGACCTTGGTGGTGAGGAAGATTTTTTCGCGGGCGACGCCGGAGGCCTGGATGGCCGCGCCGACGGCGGCCTCGTTCTCGTAGATCTGGGCGGTGTCGACATGGGTGAAGCCTTGGGCAAGCGCCTTCGGCAGGATGGCGAGGACGTCGGCTTCCGGCATGCGGAACGTGCCGAAGCCGAGCTGGGGAATGTGGGCGCCATTGGCGTTGACGGTTTTCATCGGATGTCTCCTTTTGGATTGATGGGCCGCCGGAGCTGAAGGGGTAGCGCCCCGGCGGACGAAGGGTTTCAGGCCGGCTGGCAGGCGGCGTCCGGTGCGCTGCGTTCGCGGCGGTCGAGGGCGCCGCTCACCAGCGTCAGACCGAGGGCGGCGGCGACGAGGATGGCGCCGACCCAAGGCGTTGCACCGAGGCCGAGCGGTGAGGCGACGACCAGCCCGCCGATCCACGCACCTGCGGCAATGCCGAGGTTGAAGGCGGCGATGTTGAGCGCCGAGGCGACGTCCACGCCGGCCGGGCGGTGGCGCTTGGCCATCTCCACGACATAGAGCTGGAGGCCCGGCACGGTGGCGAAGGACAGGAAGCCGAGCGCGGCGAGCGTGATCAGCACAAGCACCGGCGAGGGGGCGGTGAAGGTGAGAAGCACCAGCACGACAGCCTGCAGGGCGAAGAGCACGGCGAGAGCCTTGGCCGGTTCGCGGTTCGCCACCTTGCCACCGACGATGTTGCCGAAGGCGATCGCCGCACCATAGAGCACCAGCACGAGGCTGACCGTGTTGGCCGACAGGCCGGTGATGTCCTGCAGGAGCGGCGACAGGAAGGTGAAGGTCACGAAGGTGCCGCCATAGCCGAGCGCCGTCATGGCGAAGACGATGAGCAGGCGGCCGGAGCCGAGCACGCGCACCTGTTCCATCAGGCCCGCCGGCTTTTCCCGGTTGAGGTTGGAGGGCAGCAGCAGGGCGATGGCGGCGAAGGCGACGAGGCCGAGGCCGGCAACGGCCCAGAAGGTGGCACGCCAGCCGAACGTCTGGCCGATGAACGTGCCGAGCGGCACGCCCGTGACGATGGCGACGGTCAGGCCCATGAACATCATGGCGATGGCCGACGCCCTGCGATCGGGGGCCACCAGATCGGCCGCGATGGTCGCGCCGACGGAGAAGAAGACGCCGTGCGCGAAGGCCGACAGCACGCGGCCGACGAGCAGCATGCCGTAGCTTGGTGCCAGTGCGGCCAGCACGTTGCCGGCGATGAACAGCGCCATGAGGCCGACGAGCAACGGCTTGCGGCCGAGCCTGCCGGTGAGCGCCGTCAGGATGGGCGCGCCGAAGGTGACGCCGAGCGCGTAGACGGAGACGATGAGGCCGGCAAGCGGCAGGGTGATGTCGAGGTCGGTCGCGACGGTCGGCAGAAGGCCGACGATCACGAATTCGGTGGTGCCGATCGCGTAGGCCGCGACGGTAAGCGCAAAGAGAGCGAGAGGCATGGCAGGGTCCTTGGCCTCCCGGCTTGGGATCCGGGCGGCTTGGCTGGGTTGCGATGTTGGTTCGGAGCGGAATATGGGGCAGGACCACTTGCGCGTTAATCCGGCGAAGTGGATAAGCATATGTGAATTGAATTCAAAGGTGCTGCATGGACAACCGGGCCGGTGAAATGGAGGTCTTCGTGCTGGCGGCGGAGCTGAAGAGTTTTTCGGCCGCCGGCCGCAAGCTGCGCCTGTCGCCATCGGCGGTGAGCAAGCTCGTCACCCGCATCGAGGACCGGCTCGGCGCGCGGCTTCTGGTGCGTACCACGCGCCGGCTGGAGCTGACGCCGGAGGGCGAGGTCTATCTCGGCAGAGCGCGGCGCATCCTGTCGGATATCGCCGAGACGGAGCGTATCGTGGCGGAGGGTTCCCGCGTCGTGCCGCGCGGGCCGCTCAGGGTCAATGCCTCGGTCGGCTTCGGCGAGCGTTGCATTCTCCCGCTCGTGCCGGCCTTCCTCGCGCGCTATCCGGATATCGAGCTGGACCTGACGCTGACGGACGGTGTCATCGACGTGATCGGCGAACGCACCGACGTCGCCATCCGCTCCGGCCCCTTGCGCGATTCCTCGCTGAAGGCGCGAAAACTGCTGGAAAGCCGCAAGGTTGTCATCGCCGCGCCGGATTATCTCGCACGGCATGGCACGCCGCAACACCCGGCCGATCTCACCGCCCACAACTGCCTGCGCTTCAACTTCCGCCGCAGCATGGACGACTGGCCGTTTCTTGCAAGTGATGGGCAGGCGACCGAAGCCTACGAGATCACCGGCAATATGCTGGTCTCCAGCGGCGCCATCCTGCGCCAGCTCTGCATGGATGGCCTTGGCCTCGGCCGCATCGGGCGCTTCCACGTCGAGCCGGATATCGCGGCCGGAACGCTGGTGCCCGTGCTGGAGGATTTCAACCCGGGCGACATCGAGACCGTGCACGCCGTCTTCGCCGGACACGAGCATCTGGCCGCGCGCATAAGGGCATTCATCGACTTTCTGGCGGAAAAGATTTGAGCGCACTCAGGCTTTTTGACCGCGACTGCTGTCTATCCAGAAGTGCGGACAACCACGACGCCTTCGTGTTCAGGTCGACCGCTTCTCACGGCGTTAATTCGAAAAAAAATGCTCCATTGCGCTTGCCTTGCAGGCATGGGTCATTCCGATAACGGCGGCGTCTCGGCGCGTAACATCCGACTTCCCCCATGGTGCTTTCCCAGTCTTGCGATTTGGAGACGTTATTGACCGGAGAGTAGAGGGCAGGCTGTGATTCAAGCAGCCGATTACCAGTGCACGCACCGCATTCAATCCGCATTCGCTCCCGCGCGCGTTAAGGAGGCCTCGCTTTATTTCACTAAGCTTTTGATCAACACCCCTCAAAAGAAAGAGATTCTCTTCTTTTGAAAAACCGCTCGAGGACAGCAACCTGCTTAGATTGGCGCGCTCTGCTGAAAATTGGATTTTTTGGCAAGCATCGATAGCGCGGGCAGACCATGCACTGGAGAGGAGAATGATGCCGGCAGCAATCGTGAATTTCTGGAAGTAGGAATTTGACATCTGAATTACTGTTCGAAGTGCGAATACTTCAAGCTCTGGTGGATTTGGAAGTCTGCTCGAAACCGATGAAGGATTTCGGCACCCAAATATGTGTTCGCGTAGCCGAGATATTCACGCCTTCACCGCCACGATGAACAGCCGTGGGAACCGCAACAGCCGCCGTCCATCGGCCATCGGCGCATAGGCCTTGGCGATGCGGCTTTCGTAGTCGGCGAGGAAGCCGTCGCGCTGTTCTGCCGGGATGCGCTCGACATAGGGACGCAGGCCTGTGCTTTTCACCCATTCGACGATGGCCGCCGCATCCGCCATCGGGTGGTTGTAGGCGGTGTGCCAGACGTCGACGCGCGCCGCCTTGGGGCCGAGCGCGTCCATATAGGCAGCCGGTGCGGGCAGCGGTTTGCGGCGCGGCGTGCCATCGGCGAAGGCGGTGCGCCATGGGCCGGCGAGCGCGCTTTCCTCCATCAGCAGATGTGACGGTTCGGAAAGATTGTCCGGCATCTGCACGGCGAGCACACCGCCGGGACGCAGGCTGTCCATCAGCTTTACCAGCACCGTCACATGGTCGGGAAGCCATTGAAACACGGCATTGGCGTAAAGCAGGGCGGCCG
Organism: Shinella sp. GW821-FHT11G07; assembly: GCF_058808115.1. NCBI lineage: Bacteria > Pseudomonadati > Pseudomonadota > Alphaproteobacteria > Hyphomicrobiales > Rhizobiaceae > Shinella > Shinella sp. GW821-FHT11G07. Next base: position 102,045 of record NZ_JBXARJ010000003.1, on the reverse strand, counting down.
GCTCGGGCGCCTGCCATTTCGCCAGGTCGCATTCGACGAAATCCACGCCCGGCAGGCGGTTTCGCGCGGCCTTCAGCATGTCGCTCGCATTGTCGACGCCCTTGACGCCGCGGCCCGGGAACCGCTCCACCAGCAGCTCCGTGGAGTTGCCAGGCCCGCAGCCGAGGTCATAGACCGTTCCGGCCGGAAGATCGGCCGGCACCTGGGCCAGCAGGTCGCGGGCAGGGCGCGTGCGTTCGTCTTCGAATTTCAAATATTGCGCGGCAGACCAGGCCATGGATTTTCCTCAGAGGCTGTCGAGCGATGGCAGGATCAGCGCCGGGCCGAGGTCGAAATATTCGTCCGGCATATTGCTGCGGTTGATCCAGACGGTGCGGAAGCCGAATTTCGTCGCTCCCGCAATGTCCCAGCGATTGGAGGACTGGAAGGAGACGGCGTTCGGATAGAGCCGGTAGTTGGTCGTCACGAGGTCGTAGACGGCGGGCGCTGTCTTGTAGGTCTTCAGCGCGTCGACGGAAAAGACGTCGTCGATGACCGTGTCGAGCGCCGCGTTTTTCACCGCGGAGGCCAGCATGGCGGGCGAACCGTTGGAGAGGATGGCGATATGCGCGCCGCGGCTTTTCAGCGCTTTGAGGACCGCCGGCACTTCCGGGTAGCAATCGAGCTTCCAATAGGCGTCAAGCAGCTTCTGGCGCAGCGCCGGGTCGACGCCGCCGATGCGCTGGAACGTAAAGTCGAGCGCCTGCTCGGTGAGCTGCCAGAAATCCGCGTAAGCCCCCATCAGCGCGCGCGTCCAGGAATATTCGAGCTGCTTGGCGCGCCAGACCTCGGAGAACATCTGATAGTTCGGACCCACATCGCCCGCATGGCGGCGTACCGCCGCATGCACGTCGAACAGCGTGCCATAGGCGTCAAAGACATAGGCGGCGTGGGACATGGGCGGCGATTCCTCCTGGGCATTGTCACGCTTGATTGACGGCTATCGCGCGAGGAATGTCAATCACATAGCACAGTCGGCGCCCCGCCCTCAGAAGCGCGTGATCACGCTGATGCCGAGGTCGGTCGCCTTGTCCATCGCCATCAGTGCCGGCACCGCCTCGTCGAGGCTGATATGGCGGCCAATCAGTTTTTGCGGGGCAAGCTTGCCGCTTTCGATCATCGCCAGCATGGCGTCGTAGCGCCAGGCCTGCATGCCGTGGCTGCCGTAGATTTCGAGTTCATGGCCGATGACTTGCGCCATGGGGATCTGCGGCGTCGCATGGTCGGCGAGCATCAGCCCGACCTGCACATGCCGGCCGCGGCGGCGCAGGTTCTTGATCGAATTGAAGCAGGTGACGGGCGAGCCCAGCGCATCGACGGAGGCATGCGCCCCACCGCCGGTTATGTCGCGCACGGCCTCGGCGACATCCGCGACCTCGCGGGCATTGACGGTGGCGACCGCGCCCATCTTCTTCGCAAAATCCAGTTTTTCGGCGGAAATATCGATGGCGATCGGGTTGGCGCCGAGGGCTGCGGCAATCATGATCGCCGAAAGACCCACCCCGCCGCAGCCATGCACCGCCACCCATTCGCCGCCCGTCACCCGCGCCTGGTCGACCACCGCGCGGAAGGAGGTGGCAAAACGGCAGCCGAGGCTGGCGGCGGTCGCATAGTCGATCGCCTCCGGCAGGTGCACGAGATTGTGGTCGGCATAGTCGATCGCGACATATTCGGCAAAGGAGCCCCAATGGGTGAAGCCCGGCTGGAACTGTTCCTCGCAGATCTGCTGGTTGCCCGAACGGCACTCGCCGCAATGGCCGCAGCCGGAGACGAACGGCACCGTCACGCGCTGGCCCTCGCGGAACCGGCGCACCTCCTTGCCGACGGAAAGCACCGTGCCGGCCAGTTCATGTCCCGGCACATGTGGCAGGCGAATATCCGGGTCATGCCCCATCCAGCCGTGCCAGTCGCTGCGGCAAAGCCCCGTCGCCTCCACCTTGATCACCACGCCGCCCGGCGTCGGGTTCGGGTCGGGCAGGGTCTGGATTTCCGGCGTCACCTCGAAGGCTTCATAATACATCGCGCGCATGCTGTTTCTCCCTTTGCATCTGTATCGCATGCACCCCACGGCCCCTCAACCGTGCGACCCATGATAAGGCCTGATACACCCATTCAACATCTTGAATGGACAAGCGGCGCGGGCTGTCGGAAGGCATTTCTGGCTTGACCAGCCGCAATGGTCGGGCCTTGATGGGCGAAAAGGAGTATAAAATGCCAGTCGATACCTCACCACGCACGACGACCTGGACCTTCGTGGACGGCGAATGGATTTCGGGCAACCCGCCGCTCATCGGCCCCACCTCGCATGCCATGTGGCTCGGCTCGACCGTGTTCGACGGCGCCCGCTGGTTCGACGGCATCGCCCCGGACCTCGATTTGCATTGCCAGCGCGTCAACCGCTCTGCCGAGGCACTCGGCCTCAAGGCGACGATGAAGGCGGACGAGATCGAGGCGCTCGCCTGGGAGGGCGTCGAAAAATTCGACGGCAAGACGGCGATCTACATCAAGCCGATGTACTGGGCCGAGCACGGCTCCCCCACCAGCGTCGTCGCACCGGACGCGGAATCGACCCGCTTCGCGCTCTGCCTGTTCGAGGCGTCGATGGGGGACCCGAAGGCCGCTTCGTCGATCACCGTCTCGCCCTTCCGCCGCCCGACGGTGGAATGCATGCCGACGGATGCCAAGGCCGGCTGCCTCTACCCGAACAATGCCCGCATGCTGGTGGAGGCCCGCAAGCGTGGCTTCGACAATGCGCTGGTGCGCGACATGCTGGGCAATGTCGCCGAGACCGCCTCGTCCAACATCTTCATGGTCAAGGACGGCGTCGTCTTTACCCCCGCCGCCAACCGCACCTTCCTCGCCGGCATCACGCGCATGCGCGTCATCGGCCTGTTGAGGGACGCCGGTTTCGAGGTGGTCGAGACCACGCTGACCGTCGCCGATTTCGAGACGGCCGACGAGATCTTCACCTCGGGCAACTACTCCAAGGTCGTGCCCGTCACCCGCCTCGACGACCGCGACCTCCAACCCGGCCCGATCACCGCCAAGGCGCGCGATCTCTATTTCGACTGGGCGCATTCCAACGGGGATGCGTGAGGCATTGCAAGCCCTGCGTGCGGCGCAGGGCTTGCGCGCGCGGTCGTCGCCCGTATGATCGGCGGCATCATGCCGGGAGAAATTGTAAGTGACAGCAGCCGTCGAAGCCTTCATCAAGCGCTGGCAGCATCAGGAGGGCGGGCAGGAGCGGGCGAACTATGCGCTGTTCCTGACGGAGCTTTGCGATATCCTGGGCCTCGGCCATCCCGACGTCGCCAGCGCGAGCCATGAAGCAAACGACTACGTCTTCGAGCGTGTGGTGAAGGAGCGGGCGCGCGATGGTGCCGCCTCATCCCGGCGCATCGACCTCTACAAGCGCGATTGTTTCGTGCTGGAGGCCAAGCAGAGCCGTTTCGAGGGCGAGAAGAAACTCGATGCTCCCCAGCTGCCGGGCCTTGCCTCGACGGCACCGCGCGGGCGGCGCGCCGGTGCGAACCGGGCCTGGGACGTGTTGATGATCAACGCACGCAGCCAGGCGGAAAACTACGTGCGGCTCTTGCCCGCCACACATGAGCCGCCGCCGTTCGTTCTGGTCTGCGATGTCGGTCACTGCATCGAGGTCTACGCCAATTTTCGCCGCGACGGGAAGGCCTATGACCAGTTTCCCGATCGCCGCTCCTTCCGCATCTATCTGGAGGACCTGCGCGACGAGGCTGTTCGCGCACGGCTCGCGGCCATCTGGTCCGATCCGCTGTCTCTCGATCCGTCCCGCTACGCCGCCAAGGTGACGCGCGACATCGCCGCCCGCATCGCCAAGGTCAGTCAGGCGCTGGAGAAATCCGGCTATGCCACGGAAGAGGTGGCGATGTTCCTCATGCGCATGCTCTTCACCATGTTCGCCGAGGACGTGGAGCTTTTGCCGAAGGACTGCTTCAAGCAGCTGCTGAAGGATTGCGCGCAGAAGCCCGAAATATTCCCCGGCATGATGGAAGACCTCTGGAAGGCGATGGACGAGGGCACCTTCTCGGCAACGATCCGCGAGAAGGTCAAGAAATTCAACGGCGAGTTCTTCAAGAACCGCCGCGCGCTGGCGCTGGCGAAGGAGGAGATCGGCGAGCTCGCGGCCGCGGCCGCCTTTGACTGGAAGGATGTCGAGCCGGCGATCTTCGGCACGTTCCTGGAACAGGCACTCGACCCGGCCGATCGCCGCAAGCTCGGTGCACACTATACGCCCCGCGCCTATGTGGAACGGCTGGTCATCGCCACCGTCATCGATCCGCTGCGCGCCGAATGGGACGCCGCCCGCTCGACGGCGGATCGCCAGCGCGCGGAGGGCAAGGGCGACGCGGCGATCCGCACCGTGCAGGCCTTCCACGACCGGCTGTGCGAAACCCGCGTGCTGGACCCCGCCTGCGGCACCGGCAACTTTCTCTATGTCTCCCTCGAGCTGATGAAGCGGCTGGAGGGCGAGGTGCTGGAGGCGCTGAACGACCTCGGCGGCCAGGAGGCCTTCGCACTCGAAAGCCACACGGTCGATCCGCACCAGTTCCTCGGGCTGGAGGTCAACCCGCGCGCCGCCGCCATTGCCGAGCTGGTGCTGTGGATCGGCCACCTGCAATGGCATTTCCGCAACCGCGGCGTCGCGCCGTCCGAGCCGATCCTCAAGGCGTTCCGCAACATCGAGAACCGCGATGCGGTGCTGCTGTGGGACGGTTATCCGCTGCCGCAGATGGTGGACGGCAAAGAGATCTATCCCAATCCGCGCCGGCCGAAATGGCCGGAGGCGGATTATATCGTCGGCAACCCGCCCTTCGTTGGCGGCAAGGACATTCGCGCCCGCATGGGCTCGGCCTACGCCGAGGCGCTCTGGAAGGCGCACAAGCACCTGAACGAAAGCGCCGATTTCGTCATGTACTGGTGGGATCGTTCGGCGGAAATCCTGCTGAAAAAGAGCACGAAGCTCAAGCGCTTCGGCTTCGTCACCACCAATTCCATCAGCCAGGTCTTCCAGCGCCGGGTGATGGAGCCGCATTTATCCGCCAAGAAGCCGCTTTCGATCATCATGGCGATCCCGGACCATCCGTGGACAAAGATCACGCGCGACAGCGCGGCCGTGCGCATCGCCATGACGGTGGCGCAGGCGGGCAAGCATGACGGCCTGCTGCTGGAGGTCACGGCGGAGGAGGGCGTGGAGACCGACAGCCCGGTGGTCCTGTTCGAGGAGAAGCAGGGGAAGGTCAATTCGGATTTGACGGTCGGGGTGGATGTTGCGTCGGTCGTTTCGATGACGGCAAACCAGGGACTTTCGTCGCGTGGAATGTCGCTACATGGCTCAGGCTTTATCGTGACGCCTTCACAAGCGGAGCATCTTGGGCTTGGTCGGTTGCCGGGACTGGAGCAGCATATCCGCGTTTACAGGAATGGCCGCGATCTGACCGAGCGCGCTCGCGGCGTTATGGTTGTTGACCTGTTTGGTCTATCGGCAGAGAACGTCCGTGCGCGCTATCCGGCGGTTTATCAGCATTTGTTGGGCACAGTGAAAGTTGCCCGGGATCAGCAAGTCGCTGCCGCTGTAAATCCGACAAAAGACGCAATTTCCTACGCTGAAAAATGGTGGCTATTCGGAAAGCCGCGCAGCGAACTACGTCCAGCGATAGCCAATTTGCCACGCTACATCGCCACCGTCGAAACCGCAAAACACCGCGTCTTCCAGTTTCTCGATGCTGCGATTTTACCCGATAATATGTTGGTCGCAATCGGTTTGAGTGAAGGTTATCCGCTCGGTGTTTTGTCCTCCAGTTTCCACGTGATCTGGGCGTTGGCACAGGGCGGAACTTTGGAGGATCGTCCCCGCTATTCAAAGTCTGTCTGTTTTGACCCCTTCCCATTCCCCACCGCCACCGATGCCCAGAAGGCTGCGATCAGCCTCGTCGCTGAAGAACTGGATGCCCACCGCAAGCGGGTGCTGGCCGAACACGAACATCTCACGCTGACCGGCCTCTACAACGTGCTGGAGCGCCTGCGCGCGGGCGCCGGGCCTGACGATCTCGACGCCAAGGAGCGCCGGATCTTCGACGATGGCCTCGTGCTCATCCTGAAGGAGCTGCACGAAAAACTCGATATCGCGGTGGCCGAGGCCTATGGCTGGCCGGTCGACCTGCCGGAAGAGGAGGTGCTTGCCCGCCTCGTCGCGCTCAACAAGGAACGGGCGAAGGAGGAGGCACGCGGACTACCAGATCCCGCGCTTCGGCTCCGAGAAGGAAAAGGCCGAGCAACTGGAGGCCGATTTCGGCCTGCCGGCCATCGTCGAGAAGGCTGGGACGAAGCCGTCCTTCCCGGGCAACGACGATGTGGCGCAGACGGGCCTCGTCATCGATGCGCTGATCGAGGCCGGCGGGGCGGTGGATGCGGCGGCGATTGCCGCGCGTTTCCGTCAGGGCCAGAAGGCGCGCCCGGCGGTGATGAGCGTGCTTGCCGCCCTCAACCGCATGGGGCTCGTCTCCTCGCCGGATGGCGGCCGCAGCTTTGCCTATCGGCGAGCCGCCTGAGGTGTTCCCTCACTCCTGACCGGCTGCATCCTCCGTCTTGTTGTCGCCCGTCGCGGCCTTCTCCTTGGCGATCGCCTCGCGTTCGCTTTCACGCACCACATGCAGGAATTCCGCGGCAATCGGCGGCGACACCTGCACCGTCTTCTTCTGCTTGTCGTAGATGCAGACATAGGTGATCTGGCTCTTCGATTCCGGCGACAGCCCCTCGATGGCGGCGATGCCGAAGGATTCGGTGCCGGTCGGCTCGACGAAGACGTTGGGCGTGCCGAGCGCCTCCGGCAGGCTCGCCAGGCAGCTCTTCTCCACGTCCGCGCGGAATTCCTCCCAGGCATCCGGCGAGGAGGCGTGGGCCGCCGGGGCGACGAGCGAAAGGGCAAGGCAGGCGAGGGGGATGGCGCGCATGGGAGGCTCCGTGTTGCGAGGGTGTCGGACAAAATGTCTCGAATCGGATTTCGTTCCGCTTCGTCATTGATCTGACACGCAAAACCGGAATGATTTTGTCGCATGTCAGGAAAATTTGGAACCCGGGCGGTTGCCTCTTCCGGTTGCCGCTCCTATGTTCCGCTCACGGATTTCCTTGAAAAAAATTCCGTCGCCGGAGCAGTTCCAGCAAAGCGAAACAGTTTTGCATGTTGCGAATTGCGCCTAAACAATGAGGAGACATCACGATGGCTTTCGAACTTCCGCCGCTTCCCTATGATTACGATGCGCTTTCGCCCTTCATGTCGCGCGAAACGCTCGAATATCACCACGACAAGCACCACAAGGCCTATGTCGACAACGGCAACAAGCTGGCGGAAGAAGCCGGCCTGGCGGATCTGTCGCTCGAAGAGATCGTCAAGAAGTCCTACGGCACCAACCAGGGCCTCTTCAACAATGCCGGCCAGCACTACAACCACGTCCATTTCTGGAAGTGGCTGAAGAAGGACGGCGGCGGCAAGAGCCTGCCGGGCGTCCTGCAGAAGGCGATCGATTCCGATCTCGGCGGCTACGACAAGTTCAAGGCGGACTTCATCGCTGCCGGCACCACGCAGTTCGGCTCCGGCTGGGCCTGGCTCTCCGTCAAGGACGGCAAGCTCGCCATCTCGAAGACCCCGAACGGCGAAAACCCGCTGGTACACGGCGCAGAGCCCATCCTCGGCGTCGACGTGTGGGAACACTCCTACTACATCGACTACCGCAATGCCCGCCCGAAGTACCTCGAAACCTTCGTCGACAGCCTGATCAACTGGGACTACGTCCTGGAGCGCTACGAAGCCGCTACGAAGTAAGCTTTTTTGCTTGCTTGAGTTTGCGAAACCCCGGTCGGCAACGGCCGGGGTTTTCGTTGTCCTGTGCAAGGCCGATGGAATGTGTTAGTTTGTACACAACGCAGCACAGGTGATGGATATGAGCAGCACGACGATGACCATCCGTGTCAGCGCGGATCTCAAGGAAAAGCTCGACAGGCTCGCGGTGGATACGCGGCGCAGCCGCTCGTTCCTCGCAGCCGAAGCCGTTTCAGCCTACGTTGCCAAGGAACTTGCGATCGTCGAGGGCATAAACGAGGGGCTGGAGGACATTCGCAACGGGCGAACGGTTTCGCACGGCGATGCCATGTCGGACCTGTCCTCCATCATAGACGTGGCTGAACGCGCTCGGTCATGAAACGACCCGTCCGGTGGTCCCGCGCCGCCCTTGAGGACCTGAAACAACAGATACGCCATATCGCCCGCGACAATCCCGCCGCCGCGCGCTCGGTCGCCGAGCGGATTGATGCCCTGGTTGTTGCGCTCGGGAACCGCCCAATCGGGCGGCCGGGTCGGGTTGGGGGAACCTACGAGAAGTCGGTGGTTGGACTTCCCTACATTATCGCCTACTGCATCGAGACGGTCGAAGGGAACGAGACATTGTTCATTCTCCGGGTCCTTCACACGGCGCGCGATTGGCCGCCTGACGAGTGGCCGGGCTAGAGGCGTGCTGCTTGCGCGTTCTCCGCCCAGCCTGAAATCCACATCTGCCGCAACCGATCCCCTTCGCCGTGGAAATGCGCCCCCGCCGCCTCGCAGGCTGCCACCCGGTCGGCGCGGAAATTGCGGATCGCCTGGCGCAGTTCGCACCAGCCGACGATGTTGGCCGTCTCCGAATAGTAGATGAGGGCGATCGGGCGGATCGCGCGCTCGGTGGCGCGGCCATATTCGTCACGGTAGTCGATGAGAAGCTTTTCCTCGTCGCGGATGGCGCGGCGCACCGTTGCGAGATCGATGCCCTCCGGCTGGCGTGGTGTGGTGCCCCACGCGTGCAGCGCGCGGGCGGAGAGCGTCTGGCGCAACGGCGGCGGCACCGCGCCGGCGATCTTGTCGCCGACCCTCCGAGCGGCGGCCTGCAATTCGGTGTCGCCGGTGCGCTCCAGAAGCGCGAGCGCAAGAACGATGGCCTCGGTCTCCTCGATGGAAAACATCAGCGGCGGCAGGTCGAAACCGGGACGCAGGATATAGCCGATGCCGCGCTCGCCCTCGACCGGCACGCGCATCGCCTGCAGGGCTCCGATATCGCGGTAGATCGAACGCACCGTCACCTCTAGCCGCTCGGCAATCTCCGCCGCCGTGATCGGGTTGCGGGCGAGCCGCAGAATCTGGATGATCTCGAACAGCCGGGAGGCCTTGCGCATCGGTTTTCTCCATTACAACTGACACAGCCCTGTCAGTTGACCTTCGCTATACCACGTCTCAAGCGCTTGAAACAAAAGGTGGCATAAGGCTGCGGCGCAAGGAAAGACACGGGCAACTGACATGACCTACAGCGAAAACCTCTGGCTCTTCTTCCTGCTCGTCTCGGGGATCATCATCGTGCCGGGTATGGACATGGTCTTCGTGTTGGCGAGTTCGCTCTCCGGCGGGCGCAAGGCCGGGCTCTCGGCGACGTTCGGCATCATGGCCGGCGGGCTGATCCACACGCTCTATGCAGCACTTGGCGTCGGCATGCTGCTGCATTTCGCGCCCAAACTCTTCAATGGACTGCTGGTTCTCGGCGCCGTCTATGTCGCCTATATCGGCTGGCAGCTTTTCCGCTCGTCGATCGTCGTCGACGCCGTCGATAGCCTCGACCGGCGCGGGCTTGTCACCCGGTTCCGCCAGGGCGCGCTGACGAGCCTGATGAACCCCAAGGCCTATCTTTTCATGCTCGCCGTCTTCCCGCAGTTCCTGCGCCCGGAATTCGGCCCGCTCTGGCGCCAGACGATCGTCATGCTGCTGATGATCTGGGTAACCCAGCTCGCCGTCTATGGCGGACTGGCGCTCGCGGCCGCCCGCAGCCGCGACGCCTTGATCGGCAACCCCGCCGCCACCCGCTTCATTGGCCGCGCCGCCGGCGTGCTCCTGGTGGCGATCGCCGTGGTTACGGTGTGGAAGGGGTGGGGGAGCGTGTAAGACGCGGCAAGGCGCCCTCCTGGTGGAGAAGTACAAGCCATGCCAGCAGAATGACGAGCGGCGCGATCGGCCAACCGACAATGCCCAGTATGGGCATCAGCAGCGGTATGGAAACAAGAACGATCAGCCCGATGCGTTGCGCTGGTGAAAACCGGCTGTGATCAACCCACAGCACGGCCGCGACAGCAAGCGCGACGATGTCGTAGCTGAGAAGGTAGGGCACGACGAGCGGCGTCGCGAAGACGGTACTCGCAGCGCGCGCCGGGCCGCCGGCAAGGCGCGGGAGGCTGAAGCCATAGAGCGCCAGCACCGCCAGGGCGAACGGAACATGGAAGGCGAATGCCATCGTCGCATCGCCGCCGAGGCTGCGGACGGATCCGAACACCGTGGGCATCATATACAGGAACAGCCCCTCGAACTGCCGCATGATGACGGTCTGATAGGGAACGACATGGGCGATGTAGCCGGCCCATGCCTCCACCCCGTAGACCAGGGCCGACACCAGGACCAGCACGGCCGTGGTGAGGCAGGCGCTGATGATGACCCGCCACTGGCGTTCATACAGAAGCAGAAAGGGAAGGAGCACGCCGAGCTGCGGCTTCACGGTCAATAGCCCCAGGCAGATGCCGGCGATGACCGGGCGTTTGTCGCGCAGGGCAAGCCCTGCCAGCATGAACGCGCCGAGCAGGAAGCCGTTCTGTGCGGTGATGGCGTTCGTCAGAACCGCCGGCAGCAACAGCACAAGTTGCCACCATCCGGGCCGCCGGCAGGCGATATGCACCGCGCCACACAGGATGAGGGCCGTCCCGAACAGGAACACGAGATATGCGACCTTGTAGGGGAGAAGTCCGAGCGGCTGCATGAGAAGCAGGTAATGCGGCGGATAGCTCCAGGAATGCCAAGGATAATCCGCCCCGAAGAATGCTTGCATATGCGCGAAATAGGTCTCGTGCGGCGCGAAGACCTCAAGCACGCGTCCTTCGAATGCGAGCCGGGGAGCAACCCAGTAGTTGGCAAAATCCTTGTTGGTCCAGTCCATGGTCAACTGGCCGGGCTGGAGGCCGACGATTGTTATCCAGGCAGCGCCGGCAAGAGCGGCGGCAATCGCGATGCACCACAGAGGATCGACGGCTTTTTGCATGCGGGGCAGGCTCTCCGGGGCGGCGATCCCCGGAAGGTGTCACGGCGGAGTAAAGGAACGCTTGACGCTCGGCCTGCGCAAACCATCAAAAAGAATTTACTGTCTGGAATCGTTCAAAATGCAATCATGGCCCCGCATCGTAAACCGGCGGCGCGGCGAAGACCGGCCGCCAGCAATCGGGAGAACTCGATGAAGTTCAGGATTTTGGCGGCCGCAGTCGCGCTTGCGGCCATTGGCGCAGGCGCTGTCGTTGCGGCGGATGAGCCGCAGGTTGTCCGTCAGGACATGATGAAGAAGGTCGGTGGCGCCATGGGTGCGCTTGCCGGCATCGCCAAGGGTGAAAAGCCCTACGATGCGGAGATCGTCAAGGCATCGCTGACGACGATGAGTGAAGTCGCAAAGGCTTTCCCGGACCAGTTTCCGGCCGGCTCCGAGACGGGCCATGAAACCGAGGCGAGCCCAAAAATCTGGGAAGCGATGGACGACTTCAAGGCGAAGGCTGCCAAGTTCGGCACCGATGCGGATACCGTGCTTGCCGGCCTTCCGGCAGACCAGGCGGCCGTCGGTGCCGCACTCGGCGTGATCGGTCCCAACTGCGCAGGCTGTCATGAGGTCTACCGCGTCAAGAAGTAAGCGGTAGGCCGGCTCCACTCGAAGAAACGCCATCGTCCCGGCCCAGCCTGCCGGGGCGATGGTTTTACGTCAGTATGCCGCTGGAACACGATCGCGGCTGGCGAGAGGGAACGTTCATGGCACTCAAGAAACTCCTCGGCGGCCTCGTCGTGCTGGGCGCGATCGGCGCAGGCGCCTTTCTCTTCATCACCGCACCGGAACGACTGCCGGCGGAGGTCTGGGCGTCGGCGGGCGAGCCGGACCTAGCCAATGGCGAGCGCATTTTCTACGCGGGCGGCTGTATCAGCTGTCATGCCGCGCCGGGCGCGCCGGACGACCAGAAGCTGGTGCTCGCCGGCGGCCTTGCCCTGAAGAGCCCGTTCGGCACCTTCCACGCCCCGAACATTTCGCCCGACGAGACGGCCGGCATCGGCGCCTGGACGCTGGCGGAGTTCGGCGATGCGATGAAGCGCGGCACCGGCCGCAATGGCGAACATCTCTACCCGTCTTTCCCCTATGCCTCTTATGCGCGCATGACGGTGAAGGACGTGGGCGATCTCTATGCCTATCTGAAGACGCTGCCGAAAAGCACGAATGTCGCGCCGGAGCATGACCTGCCGTTCCCGTTCAACATCCGCCTGGCGCTCGGCGGCTGGAAGTTCCTGTATCTCAACGACGCTCCGCGCGTGGAACTGGCGAACGCCGACGACCAAGTGAAACGCGGCCAGTATCTCGTCGAAGGACCGGGGCACTGCGGCGAGTGCCACACGCCGCGCGACATGCTTGGCGGCCTGAAGACGGATCAATGGCTGGCGGGCGGACCAAACCCCGAAGGTGAGGGCCGCGTCCCCAACATCACCCCGGCCGAAGGCGGCTTCGGCAGCTGGAGCGCCGGCGACATCGTCAGCTACCTCGAAACCGGCTTCACCCCCGACTTCGACAGCGTCGGCGGCGCCATGGTGTCGGTGCAGAAGAACATGGCACGCCTGCCCAAGGAAGACCGCGAGGCGATCGCGGCGTATCTGAAGGCAGTGCCGGCGCGATGAATTGATTGGGCCGACTATTCAGCTTTCGTGACAGGTGCGGGTTGCCACTCGCCTTTTTTGACAATGTCCTTCGGGACATATGTTCTAAACGTCAAGGAGAACGGCTTTCCCTCCGGAGACGGAAGCCAGTTGGTTTCTGGCACACCCTCGACGGATTTCGGTCCTATACCGATCTTCAATGAACCGTCGGCTTCTAGCTTGAGGCCAGAATAGGTATTGAAGTTGTACCGCTTGAGATCGTTGGGGACGACGCGATAGTCCGGCACTCCGACCAGGATCACCGACCAGTAAGAATCCACGGCGTTCTGAGGCAATTTGTCAGCCGGGAAATGGATGACATAGCTCTTCGAGCCTTCTAAGGGCTGCTCGGAAGCATCGCGTGTGGCCACGAAATACATGACCTCGTCGCCTGTGTTGCCCCAAATCCCCGCATAATCCACCGTGGTCCGCAGCCAGTAGTTTTTCCCGTAATTACCAGTCTGCGCTCCACCAACCCAATGATTGCGGTAAGGCGCACTCTTCGTAAAGGCGAACTCCTGGAATTCCGGCACAACCTTCTTCAGGACGTTATCGATTTCCGATCGGGCTTCCTTGCCCGTTGCCATATACTCGGCCACGGCTCTGACCTTGCCCTGCATTTCAGCGGCATTGGGAGCGACATCGAGGGCACTCGACAGCACGGCAGAAACGTCATCAAAGATTTCGGCGCCGAGCAGGTTCTTGTTATCGAAGGCGGCCATGGGCGCGGGCTTGGCAATACTTGGTTCACCAATCACCGAAGCCTTGAAGGCCTTCTGCAATTTAACGGCTCCGTCAGGGTCACCCTTGAGTTCGACTCGCGCCAGCATTTTTGCCTTGCTGGAATGGAGATAGATCGGCGTTGCATCATTCGGAACCTTCACCTGAGCCCCAGGCTTCAGAAGTGCGAACTTTCCGAAAGGTTTCGATGGAAAGGATCGCTCGTTGATGTTGACGATTACTTCGCCCCACTCGTCGAGAATTTGCGCGGTGTAGTAGCGGTCCTTTATCTCTGGGACTTCAAGGATCACGGCTGACTGGTCGTCGACGGCAAACCACGCCTCAAGATAGGCGACATCAAAGTTGGGATTTACAAAGTCTGCGCTGCCAAGCGGATTGTACTTGATATGATTGTACGCAATCCCCTTCTCTTTCAGATCGTTGGTTTCCTGGCGAATGACCAGGGCGCGGCCGAGAAGGTACACGTAGGCTTCTTTGATCGTACGGTCATCGGGCTTGGTAGCGGTGGCGGCGAAGGTCACAAGCGGGCCAACAAGCAAAGCGATCGTCATCACTGCAACTGTTGCGAGCCGGCGGGTAGGACTAGACGTTCTGGCAAACATTCCAGGTTCCTTTCGCGTCAAATGCATGGGGCTGTTTCAGCGGCTATTTCACGCGCTCGACCTTTGGCGGAATCCAGCTACCATCCAGCACAGCCTGCTTCGGCCAATAGGTTCTGATGTAGAGAGAGAACTCATCCTCGGGCGCTGGTACCCAGTTGGCTTCCAAGTCCTTGCCGGGTGAAGCATGTTGAAAGTGCAGGGTCAGCGAGCCGTCGGTATTGTACTTGAGCGACTTGCTCTTCGTTCCCAGCGAAAAGCGGTTGAGACTGTTGGGTTCGAACAGATGTTCCTTGTTGTAGAGGGTCAGTGACCAGAACCCGTCGACGGGGGGAAGTTCGCCCTTGGCGAAAGTCACGGTGTAGGACTGCTTGCCGTTCAGCCGCTTTTGGTCTGCGTCGAAGTCCGTGTAGATGTAGCGAGTTTCCTCGGGGGCGTTGTCGTACATGTTCGAGCGAGCAGTTGCTGCCCGCGAAAGGTAGTCATAGCCCCACCTCGCCCCATTTGACGGCGAATTCCAGCCGTTGCCGAGTGGGATGCCATTGTTGCGGAAGTCGAATAACGGCTTGATCAGCTCGTTTTCCGCTTCGACCGCGATATCGTCGAGCATCTTCCTGATTGCGGGGTCTTTTGCGGCCGCATCGGTCAACGACTGGAACGAGGCGTACAGCGCCTCTTCGCCGGGGAGAGGCGGGACCTCCTTCATGACAATTGGCAACTCGTCAAAGAACTTTTCCGGAATGACCCATTTCGTCTCGCCGACGCTTTTACCGGCGGGAGATGGGAAGCTTTTGAACTTGGTCCAATCACGGGTTTTCATTTTACCGTCGAACTCAGTGAGCGGATAGACCATCATCTGGCTAATCAAGGGCTGCACGGCCTTCTTGTCGTCCGGGGTATCGTCCTGGAAGACGCGGGGCAGGATGATCGTCAGATCGGTTGGGGATCGGATGACGGCGTTCACTCCTGCGGGCACTTCACCCTTCCAGTCGGGCCCTACAATCAGGTAAAGGCCGGGTTTCGTACCGTATTGCTTGCCGATCTGCGCGAAGGTGTTCGTGCGCGCATCCACGATCTGGTAGGTGTAAAATCTGTCACCAAAGTCTGGAACCTGGACAATCACGGGCTGTTTGCTGACGCGTTGATAGCCCGCTCCGTACACGGTGTCCTGATTGGGGCATGTGACGAAGTGTTCGCCGGAATCGATATAGTCCGTCAGCATCGATATGTAGCCCGTCGGAGCGGCAGGGATGATACCTTCGATGCGGCCGGGCTCCGGCAGTTTGGAAACGGCAATCGAGCGATTGAGATTGTTGACGAGCGGCCAACCCCAGAGGTAGGCCATTCGGCCCATCGTGCGAACATATTCCTTGGTCATGATCGTGCCGGACGGCGTCCCATTGATTTCGGACGCGGCCTCGGGCTGGCGTACTTGCTGCGCAAAGCTTCCTGTCGGAAAAGTTGCGATGAGAAGTGATGTTGCAAATGCACTAACTATTTTTCGCATTCCAACCTCCATCTGCTTTTATATGCTGCCGCAACCAAGCTCGGCGTGAGCCAACGCGAATGGTGGAGGCGCGGTCGCTGATGAAAAGATGAACCGTTGTTGCGAAGTTGTTATCGAGGACTCTTCCCGACGAGCATCAGCAAGCGCACTCCCGCACGCCAACCATGTCGGTAGCAAGTACGTAACGGTAACATAGGCGTAAATCGGCTTTTGCAGCCGTTGGCCGATGGCCGCTTGTGGCGCTAAGCCAACCATTTTTTCTAAGGATGGATACGCCCAACTACGCCAGATCCGCCGTTTGCCCGGTCGTCAGCCACCCACCTTGCGGTGCTCGTCACCATACATGCCGAGATAGTCGGAAAGCTCCGCTGAACCCAGCCCGATCGCATCCAGGATTTCCCATGCAAACGACACCGGTGCCGCACCTGACGCGGTGATGACGCCCTGGTCGCTGACGGCCTGCGGCTGGTTGCGGTAGAGTTCGGCCCCGCGGTAGGTGGGTACGACGTCCTTGAGCTGGCTGGCATAGTTGCCGGTATGGGCGCGGGTATCGAGCAGGCCGAGGCGGCCGAGTGCGAGCGTGGCGTCGCAGATGCCGGCGACCGGTTTGCCGGCCGCGATGAAACGCCCGACCGGAGCCGAAAGGTCGGGCACGTCATCGGATTGCCAGATCGTGCCGCCGCAGAGCACCAGCACGTCGTAATCGGCGGGGGCGGCATCCTCTGCCTTGCCGGCGGACCTGATGGAGACGCCGCCAAGCGAGGTGACGTCCTGGCCAGCCGGGGTCAGGATGACGGTTTGCGCGCCGCATTCGTGGCGCGCGGTCGCCATCAGCAGCCCACATTCCCAGTCGGCATAACCCTCGGTCAGCACGATGGCCAGTCGCTTCGCCATGTCGGTGTCCTCCTTGATTCGGCGTGTCAGCCCAGGGCGTGAACGTAGCGCATGCCCGTGACGGGACCAGCCCGGAAGTTCATCTGTTCGTAGAAGCGGTGGGCGCCGAAATTGCCGGTGGCTGCGCTGACCGACAGGTAGCCGCAGCCGGCGATGCGGGCGTGTTCACGGGCGCGCGAAACGAGGTGGCGGCCTATGCCGTGGGCGCGGTGGTCGGCGCGCACGAACAGGTGGTGCAGGTCCATGCCGCGCAGGCCTTCCGTTGCCCGATAGGTCGGCACGAGCAGGGCGTAGCCGATCAGCCGGCCGTTCGCTTCGGCAACGAGTGCGGTGATCCAGGGATTGGCGCCGAACAGGTCGCGGTCGAGATCGACGGCGGCGATTTTTGCGATGTCGCCGTGGCATTCGGCCAGCAGTGTGATCATGTCGAGGATCTGCTGCAGGTCGCCCGGGCGCGCGGCGCGAATGGTCAGCATCGGCGGGCGTTCGAGAGCGGGCGGTTCAAGCTTGATGACGGTAGTGTGCATTTCGGGCTCCTTGGGTTTTCTGCCATCAGGTGCCCTAAAACAACAAAGCCGCCTGATGGCGGCTTGTTGACATGATCAAACAGCCGCTCCTATCGGAACAGCCAAAAATACGTTGCGGCGATGTGCGTGCTCTTGATCATGGTCGCGATATTCTCGAAATCGCGACGTTTGTCAATCGGATTTCTATCCGAAGGGAAGGGATGAAAGCGAAGGCGGTTACGCCTCCGCCTCCGTCGTGCCGGCGACAGGTTGCCCTTCCGCCGTGCCTGCCTGCTGTGTCTGGTCGACGCCGAGCTGTTCCTTGATGGCGCGGCGGATCTCTTCCTCGATGGCCGAACGCTCTTCCGGCGGCATCGCGGCGAGGCTTTCCTCGGTCAGCCCCATGCCGTCGAGCAGCTCCTTGCGCAGGCGCTCGACCGGCGTCATCTTGGAAAGCTCCATGAATTCGGCGAGCAGGCTGTCGCTTTCGTCCTGCGCCTTGTCGAGCTTCGCGCTGGTCATCCACAGCGCATTGGCAAGGCCGGACGGCATTCCGCTCGTCGGCGCGACGGTCGGGATGTTGCGGGCGCTCGAACCGCCGCCGCCACTGCTGTAGAGGCTCTCGTCGCTGGTCGTGCGCGGCTTGCCGAGCGTGTAGTTGGGAAGCATGCTGCCATCGATCTTCATGAAAAAGGCTCCCTCAAAATGACTTTGAGGGAACCTTTAGGATATGCAGCTTTTGCGAGACTTGCGGCAGCCTATGCGTCGCTTTCGACGCGGCCGGACCCGAGGCGAACGACGTGATCGGCGGGCGCGATGACGCTTGTGCGATGGGTGACGGCAAGGATCGTCACGTCGCCGGCAAGGCCGCGGATATGCTGCATGATCTCCGCCTCGGTGGCTTCGTCCAGCGCCGAACTGGCCTCGTCGAGGAAGAGGAACTGCGGATCGGCATAAAGCGCGCGGGCAATCGCGATGCGCTGCCGTTCCCCGCCGGAAAGCTTCATGCCGCGTTCGCCCACCTTCGTCTCGAACCCCTCCGGCAGCCCGTCGATGAAGGGACGGATCGCGGCCTTCTCGGCGGCCCGCCGCAGCCGTTCGGGGTCCATCGCGCGGCCGAGCGCGATGTTGACGGCGAGCGTGTCGTTAAGCAGCACCGCCTCCTGCGGCACGATGCCGACGGCGCCGTACCAGTCCCGCTGCGAGACGGTGTCGAGATCGACGCCGTCCACGCTGATCCGGCCGGAAGCGGGGGTGATCGATTTCAGCGCCAGCCGCAGCAGCGTCGATTTGCCGGAACCGGTTTCGCCGACGAGATAGGTGATGCACCCGCGCGCGGCAGCAAGGCTCACATCGTTCACACCGCGGCCGTTTTCATGGACATAGGAGACGCCCTCGAAGGCAAGCCGGCCCGCCGCAGGGGCGAACCCGCCGGTGGTCGTGCCATCCGCTTCCTCGGGAGCGGCCCAGATGCGGGCGAGCGGCAGCAGCGAGGCGCGGGCGCGCACCACGTCGTCCAGCGCATGGCCGATCATTTCGAAGGGCTGGTTCAGTTGCAGGAGCAGGGTGTTGAACAGCACGACGTCGCCGACGCTGAGGTCGCCGGCCCGGTAGCGCGGCAGGATCAGCAGGAAGGTGACGGCGAACTGAAAGGCGAGCCCCGCGCCGAGCACCGAGGAATAGCCGATGCGGCGGCGGCAGAAGGCGGCCCAGTTATCGCGCTCTTCGCCCGCCTTTTCGGCAAACCGCGCCTGCATCCAGCCATGGCTGCCGAAATGGCGCAGCGTCTCCATGGCGGTCATGGCGTTGCCGACGAATTTGGCGTTCTCCTGGCCGGCGGCGATCGCGGCGTCGAGAAAGCGGCGCGTACGGTGGTTGGCGATAGCCGTCAGCGCGATGAAGCCGCAGCCATAGGCGAGCACGATCAGCACGATCTCGAGATTGATCGTCGCGCCCAGCATGCCGAGCGCCAGCGCGATCTGTGTGGTGCCCGGAATGAAGACGATGAGTGCAAGCTGCACGAGCGTCATCATCGCGCCCTGTCCACGCTGGCCGGCGCTTTCGATTTCGGCCGGGTTGTGCTCGACGAAGAAGGCGGCGCGCTTCTTCAGCAGCCGCGCAAACAGGCTGGTGCCGGCAATGAAGCTGAGGTTCTCCGCGCTCATGTAGGAGAGGTACTGCACCATGTACTGAAGTGCTGCGGCCGCGCCGATGAGGAGAGCATAGACGACGAAGCCAAGCGCCAGCGTCTCGGCGAAGCGGTCGGCGGTCAGCTGGTCGATGAGGCGTGAGAACAGGTAGGGTGCTGCGACCGACGCAATCGCGGACAGGAACACGATCGCGGCCACCAGCGCCAGCAGGCCACGCGAGGCGCGCCAGTAGTCGGCAAGAATATGCTTCACCGGCGCGGCGATCAGCCGCCAGTCGTCCTTCATGGCGAATCTCCCGGGGAGGATCTGGAGAGGGGCATAATGGGAGGGGCATGCCGGCGAGGCAAGCCGTGAACCCGGCCAATGTCGAGCGAGCCTTATGAGATCTAGGGGACGTGGCGCAGAAAAAGCCGGCACGGGATATTGCCCGCGCCGGCTTCTCGCCCTGTGGCGCCCTTACGGCAGCGTATAGGCGATGACGTAGTCGCCGGGCTTGGTGCCGACGGAGCCGTGGCCGCCGGCGACGATCAGTACGTATTGCTTGTCGCCAGCCGTGTAGGTCATCGGCGTTGCCTGTCCACCGGCGGGCAGGCGGCCTTCCCAGAGCTGGCGGCCGCTCGTCACGTCATAGGCGCGGATGTAGTTGTCCACCGCCGCACCGAGGAAGGCGACGCCGCCCTTGGTGATGATCGGCCCGCCGATGCCGGGCACGCCGACCTTGAAGGGCAACGGCAGCGGCGTCATGTCCATGACCGTGCCGTTCTTGTGCTTGTAGGCGATCTTGCCGGTCGCAAGATCTGCACCCGCGACATAGCCCCATGGCGGCGCCTGGCAGGGAATGCCGAGCGGCCCGAGGAAGGGACCCATGAAGACGCCGTAGGGTGCGCCGTCATTGCGGTTGAGGCCCTGTTCGGAGCCCTTCTCGTCCTGCCCCTTCGGCGGGATCTGGTCACGCGGCACGAGGCGGGAGGTGAAGGCGAGGTAGGTCGGCATGCCGAACATCAACTGCCGTTCGGGATCGACCGCGACCGAGCCCCAGTTGAACGTGCCGAAATTGCCCGGATAGACGATCGTGCCTTGCAGCGACGGCGGCGTATAGCGGCCCTCGTACTTCATCGACAGGAAGTCGATGCGGCACGCCAGCTGGTCGAACATGGTGACGCCCCACATGTCCTTTTCCGTCAGTGGCGGAGGCGAGAAGGTGAGATCGGATATCGGCTGCGTCGGGGCGGTGAAGTCTTCCGGGATCGCCCCGGTCGGTGCCGGTATCTCCTTGACCGGAATGATCGGCTCGCCGGTGCGCCGGTCGAGCACGTAGATGTCGCCCTGCTTGGTCGGGCCGACAAGCGCGGGAATGGTGGCGCCGTCCTTCGTGATGTCGATCAGCGCCGGCTGGGCCGGCACGTCCATGTCCCACAGGTCATGGTGCACGGTCTGGCGCACCCAGCGCACGGCACCGGTCTTGATGTCGAGTGCGGCGATGGACGACGAGTATTTTTCGACATGCTCGCTGCGGCCCATGCCGAGCTGGTCCGGCACCTGGTTGCCAAGCGGCACATAGACGAGGCCGAGCGCGTCGTCATAGCTGAACACCGACCAGGAGTTCGGCGAGTTGACCGTATAGACCTGGCCTTCCGGCAGCGGCGTGGTGACGTCAGGATTGCCGGAATCCCAGTTCCACAGGAGGGCACCGGAATTGACGTCGAAGGCGCGGATGACGCCCGACTGTTCCTTCGTCGAGTAGTTGTCGTTGACCGCCCCGCCGATAATGATCTTGCCGTCGGTGATGACGGGCGGCGAGGTGGAATAGTAGTAGCCCGCCGGGTTGTACGGCATGCCCTTTTCGAGGTGCAGCACGCCGTTGTCCGCGAAGGTCGTGCAGACGTCGCCGGTTGCCGCGTCTAACGCGATCAGGCGGGCGTCGGATGTCGGCAGGTAGACGCGCGTGGCGCAGGTCGTGCCTGATGTCGCGGCCGGATCGGCATAATAGGTCACGCCGCGGCAGGTCTGGTGCTGGCGATCCGGGTTCATGCCGGAGTTGGAATCGTATTTCCACTTCTCCTTGCCGGTCGCCGCATCGAGCGCGATCGCCCAATTGTGCGGCGTGCACATGTAGAGCGTGTCGGCAATCTTCAGCGGCGTCACCTGGTAGGTGGTCTCGCCCACATCATCGGGCAGCTTCACGTCGCCGGTCTGGTACTGCCAGGCGACCTTCAGCGTCGACACGTTGTCCGTGTTGATCTGGTCGAGCGGCGAGTAGCGCTGGCCGTATTGCGTGCGGCCATACTGGTGCCATTCGCCGGCGGGCACGTTGCCGCCGAGAGCCGGTGTCGCGTTGACGATGTCGGTCGGCAGCGTGCCGGCCACGTCATGCGGATCCTGCGTCAGCGAATAGCCGGCGACACCGATGGCAACAACGACGGCGATGGCGAGCGGCAGCGCCGACGCCGGATAGGGCGTGCCGGTCGGGCTCGCAAAACCGAGCGGACGGCGGATCGCCGGCAGCATCAGCCACAGGCCCAGCAGCACGATGATGCCGCCGCGCGGTCCGAGCTGCCACCAGTCGAAACCGACCTCGTAGACCGCCCAGCCGAGCGAGCCGAGAATGATGAGGGCATAGAGCCAGATCGCCGCTGCAGAGCGGCGCAACAGCAGGATGGCCGTGACGAGGAAGGCAAGGCCCGTGACGAGATAATAGGGGCTGCCGCCGAGCGACAGCAGCCAGCCGCCTCCGCCCGTCAGCACCAATCCGATGATGGCGATGAGGGCGGCGGTAAGGGATAACAACATGATGGTCTCCGTTTGCGATGCCGGCCCGATGGGAGGAGAGGGGCCGGCATGACGTCCGGCTCAAGGAGGGACGCTGGAGAAATTAGGGCGAAAACGTGACGCTTCAATGCCTGAAGTTGGTTCAGGTCCCGCAAAATGTCGCTGTGATTTCTTCGCCGGGCTTGGGTGGCTCGGCATAGGCGGCAAAGGCCGGCTGGTCCTCGTAGGGCTTTGCCAGCACATCGTTCAGCGCCGCAAACAGCGAGAAATCGTCGTGGTCGATGGCTTCCGTCAAAGCCTCTTCGACCTTGTGGTTGCGCGGGATGAACGCCGGATTGACACGCCGCATTGCCGCCGCGCGGTCCCGTGGCGGCGTGGCGTCCTGCGCCAGCCGCTCGCGCCAGGCAGCAAGCCAGGGTGTGAGGGCATCCGGGTTTTCGAGGAGGCGGCCGAGTGCTGCATCCGCCTCGCTGTTTTCGGCCGAATCCGAGAGCCGGCGGAAGGCGAGCGTATAATCGGCCTTCTGCTCGTAGAGCGTCACCAGCAGGTCGCGGATCAGCGTCTGGTCGCCGTCGTCTTCGTCCTCGCCGAGGCCGAGCTTGGCGCGGATGACGGCCTTCCAGTGGTCCTGGAACTGCTCCATGAAGCGGCCGACGGCCGCGTTCGCAGCCTCAACCGCCTTGTCCTGGTCCTCGTCGAGAATGGCAAGCATCGCCTCGGCGAGCCGGGCGATGTTCCACTGGCCGATCATCGGCTGGTTGCCGAAGGCGTAGCGGCCGTTCTGGTCGATCGAGGAAAAGACGGTGCGCGGGTCGTAGCGGTCCATGAAGGCGCAGGGGCCGAAGTCGATCGTCTCACCTGAGATCGTCATGTTGTCGGTGTTCATCACGCCGTGGATGAAGCCGACGCCGAGCCATCGGGCGATCAGCGAGGCCTGCCGGTCGGCCACCGCGTCGAGCAGCGCGAGATAGGGGTTTTCGACGCCGCTCAGCTCCGGATAGTGCCGCTCGATGACGTGATCGGCCAGCACGCGCACGTTCTCCGTCTCGCCGCGTGCGGCAAAGAACTGGAAGGTACCGACGCGGATGTGGCTTGCGGCAACGCGGGTGAAGACGGCGCCGGGCAGCACCCGGTCGCGATAGACCGGCTGGCCGGTGGTGACGGCGGCCAACGCCCGCGTGGTCGGGATGCCGAGCGCATGCATGGCTTCGCTGATGATGTATTCGCGCAGCACCGGCCCGAGCGCTGCCCGCCCGTCGCCGCGCCGCGAATAGGGCGTCTGGCCGGCACCCTTCAGCTGGATGTCGCGGCGCTTGCCGTTGCGGTCGATCACTTCGCCCAGCAGGATGGCACGCCCGTCGCCGAGCCGCGGCACGAACTGGCCGAACTGGTGGCCGGCATAGGCCATGGCGAGCGGCAGCGACCCGGGCAGGGTCACGTTGCCGGAGAAATAGCCGGCGCCATGCCGCTCCAGCATGTCGGCATCGAGGCCAAGCTCTTCGGCGAGTGCCCGGTTGAAGGCGATCAGCCGCGGCGCTTCCACCGGTGTCGGATCGACCGGCGCGAAGAAAATATCGGGCAGCCGCGCATAGCTGTTGTCGAAGGGGATGGTGCGGGCCGTGCCCGCGGCTGCCGTCGTCGCGCTGCTCATGATCATCAGTCCTTGCTCTCTGCCCTAAAGATAGGGTCTCGGGCCGGCAAACGAAAGGCGCTTCAGGCGATCATCAGGAAAAGCGCGAAACTCTGGCCGAACCGGGCGAGGCGGCGTAGCTGGTGGGGTAGGCGCTCGTAGATCTGCTTCAGGCCGGGACGAAGCCGCGCCGTCCAGAGGCCCGCATACGCCCGCCCGGCCAGCGTGACGGGAAGCGCATAGGCCGAAAGGCCCAGCGTGCGGTTGCTCCAGCTCTCCTTGTAGTCGGCGGGGTGGCCGAGCAGGTCGTAGGTCTTCACGCCCTGTTCGATCAGCCAACAAACGGTCATGTCCATCTGTGCCTTGCCGGGCGAGGCATCGCGCAGGTCCCAGTCGAAGGCGCCGAGATAGGCGTGGTAGTGGCCGTGGTGCAGGAATCCAAGTTCGCCCGCGATGAGCCGGTCGCCGGCCTTGAGCACGGAAAGGCAGGCGCCGGACAGGTCGTCCCGCCTGCCGGGAAGGCTGGCCAGGAAGTCGTCAAAGCCCGCGAAGGCGAAGCCTGTGCTGCGCCGGCCGGTTTCGCGCAGCCATCTGCGCTTGAAGTCGAGGCACGTTGCGATCGCGTCCGCAAAACCGTCCTCGCCGGGAAAGAGCACGCAAAACGACAGCGGGCCATTCCGCGAAAGCGCATTGCGCCGGCGGTTGCGGTTGCGCCGCTGGGTCTTGCTGAGCGCGGCCGCATAGGCATCGGGGGAGGCGAAGACGGAAAGGTCCAGCATGGCCGCACTGTTGCCGCGACCGGACAGCGGCGACGTGTCCTGAAACAGCGCGGCGAGGGCGGAGCCCACCGGCACGCTTTCCATCACGGCGACGTCATGTTTTGTGCGCGCAAGGCCCCCGAGCAGTCGGCGCGCGGCCTCCCGGCCGTCGAAGGCCGGATCGATCAACAGATTGGCATATTGGCTGTGCGGCCAGCCGAGCGGTTCGAGCCGTTTCACCGCCGTGCCGGACAGCATCAGCGGCCACACGGCAACGAGGTTTCCGCCCTGCCGCAGCACATGGATTTCTGGCCGGCAGCGCGCGTCGGCAACGACGTCGAGCCAGCGCTGACACCAGTCGAAACTCTGGAAATAGGCGAGCGGATCGGCGGCGCGGGCATCGAGCGCGCGCCAGTCTGCCGCCACGGCGTGCATGGCGGAGCGATCGCGCAGCACGTGATGCTGCACCGCGGCGTCATCAGCCGTGCCGGTCCCCTCCATAGCTATTGCCCATCCGTTTTCCTGCGCGGTGACGCTAGCAGCGGCGGCTGAACAAAACCTTTCCCGCTTTTGTCCCCGTTTGGCTCTTGCAGGGTGAATGAAGATGGAATTTCATAACCTTCTGAATAAGCGAACGGTTTCGTCCGTCCCTTTCTCAGCAGAAATGCGTGCGTGAATTTCCGGTTGCCGGCCATGCCGGCGGGCCTCGATCGTTTCCTTGGGAGGGTATCGTGCAGCGGAATGTCCATCGGATGATCGGGGCGCTCGCCGCCTGTCTTCTCTTTTTCGCAGCACCCGCGGCCTTCGCCGCCGAACGCTATGCGCTCCTCATCGGCAATGCCGAATACGAGGATGCAGAACCGCTGGAAAACCCGCTGAACGATATCGACTTGGTCGGCGAGGCGCTGGAGCGGGTCAATTTTTCCGTGACGCGCGCCACCGATGTCGACCATCTCGGCATGCTGTCAGCCCTCAACAATTTTACCCGCGTGGCGGAAAAGGCGGAGAACCCGGTGCTCTTCGTCTATTTCTCCGGCTATGCCGTGCAGATCGGCGGCGACAACTTTCTCCTGCCGACCGATGCATCGGGCCGCACGCTGACCGGCCTGCGCAATCGCTCGCTTGCCGTCTCCGAGGTCACGGAAACCCTGCGCAAGCTCGGTACCGGCCTCAAGGTCGTGCTGTTCGACGCGGCCCACGAAAACCCGTTCCTCACGCTGCGTGACATCCCGGATGGCCTTGCCGAGCCGAAGAATGCCGAGGGCATCCATTATGCCTATGCGTCGGCGCCGGGCACGGCCTACGACTACGAGGGCACGCCGATCAGCCCCTTCGCGTCCGCCTTCGTCGACGCGATCAGCATTCCCGGCATCGTGCTGGAGGACGCCTTCCGCAAGGTGGGCGAGATCGTCAAGGAGCGCAGCAAGGGCAAGCAGGAAACCTGGCAGAGCGATGCCGACTACGGCAAGTTCGCGCTCAGCCCCAAGGACGACAAGGTTGATCCGGCGGAAATCGCCTTCTACGAATTCGCCTCGCTCGCCGACAATCGCGAAGCCTATGACCGCTATCTCAGCCGCTATCCGGAGGGTATCTTCGCCTATATCGCGCAGCGCAAGATCGATCTGCTCGGCAAGCGTTTCGAGGGCGACCACGAAGACACGGGCAACCTGCCCTATCTCAGCATCGCCAACGATCGCCATGATCCCTGCGGTCGCCTGACCTTCGGCGGCAGCAAGAGCGACCGCCGCCTTTCCGATCTCTACAAGGACGGCCAGCTCGTGCTCGTCGATTTCAGCTTCTGGTATCCGCCGGAAAGCTGCGACTACATCTCCTATTTCTCGACCGTCTATTCGCATGAGCGCCTGCGCAACATCATCACCTCGGCAAGCATTCCCGAGCGCCGCATCTATGTCGCCAGCCAGGACGACCTGAGCCCGAGCGAGGAGCGCGCGATCTACGACTATTTCGACGAGGATCGCCGCGGCTACGCCCAGTCGCTGATGTTCCGCGCCATCAATGACGAGCGCCGCCACGGCCTCGGCATCGCGGTGAAGACGCCGGACGACAATGCCCGCGAATATGTCGACGAGGTCGCGTGCGGCGACGGCTGCCTGCGCTTCCGCGGCCTGGTGCGCTTCCGCGACAACAGCGGGCGTTCGCTGGAGGATTACGAGTTCGAATTCGTCGACGTGCGCCGCCTCGGCTTCTACGATAAATACCGCGATGCCCTGCGCGATTTCCCGAGCGACGAACACGCTTCGAACGACAGCGCGAGCCATGAGACGAAAACGGATGGCTATTCCGACACCGCTTCGTCGAGCCATGACAGCGGCTACGGCTCGGATGCCGACCCGTACCGTTCGTCGCGCTCGGTCGGCGGCTGGGACATCGTCGCGGATTTTTCCGGCGACCGCTTCCTCAACTGCCGCGCCACCCGTCGTGGCGATGGCGACCGCTATGCCGCCTTCCGCTGGTACGACGACGGCCACGTGACCTTCGGCTTCCAGGACAAGGGTTACGACTACGGCAACGACTATACGAATGACGCGAAGTACTGGATCGACGACGGCCAGGGCTACGACATCCACGGCAAGGCCTATGGCGGCCAGGAAATCGCCTACGACCTCGGCCGCGACCGCTCGGTGATCGACGCCCTGAAACGCGGAAACCACATTCGTATCGGCGACATCAGCACCAGCCTCAAGGGTTCAAGCGCGATGCTGGACGATCTGCAGGAGTGTGTGGGGGCGTTCCGGTAGTTTGCCGCAGCCCAGAGGTAGTCATTGCTTTCACAGTAAAAGTACCCGACTTTCTACGCCTCAATGGCTGAGGGGCTTTATGACGTACGTTCTCACTGAGCTTGGCTTTATGAGGGAGCCGTTTTTCCACGACGGCAACCTGAACGGCATCATGGCTGAAGGCGATACTGTCAGGTTAAACATCAGTACCATTCCTGGAGATAAGTTCTGGCTAACCCTTTCCGGAGTCGAGGAATTCGCAGCCACCAACTTCAAATTAGGGAACATCGTTTTCGATGTACGATTGCTGACAAGAACGAACGTTGGTGCCAGCCAGCTGTCGTGTCTGTATCCAGGCCCCCATCCTTCTGCGGACAAGCGCTATCATGAAGCCAACGTCGAGCTGATCAGGCGGAAATGCGACGCGATTCTGCGTGGAGAGCTGACCCTTTTTGAGATCACGACAAGCTATGGATGCGAGGTGTCAGCGGTATGTCAGAACGTGAGCGTTGCCCGCTGACGTAAATTGGCGATCTATGTGCGTCGCGAAAATGGATCAATGTACCTACGCAACAGACTTTGGAGGTTGCGATGCAGGCTAGACAGAAATTGGCGTTTTCTGATTTCGGAAGGTTCGGTGCCGATCGTTCTCGAAAGTGCATATCCTGCCGCAAACATTGCGCCGGCTAAGGCTAGCGGCAGGCAAGTAGTCCCCCATACGAGGGCCAAGGTGTAAAACATTATCGGAGTCTCGGAGGCTTCAAGCCCTCCGCCGCGAATACCGGGGAACCGGCCATAGACAGTGAAGACAATGCCTAGGCACAACATCGCCGGGCCAAAGCTGGAAAGGCCGATCACTGCCGCCGCGGTTTGAAGGCGATCCCGCTTCGTTGGGGATCGCTTTTCCTCCGAAATGTCTATGAGTGGCTAGATCTTCCCCGCCACCTTGATCGCGAACGCATATTCGAACGCGATCTCCTCCAGCCGCTGGAAGCGCCCGGACGCGCCGCCGTGGCCGGCGCCCATGTTGGTCTTGAGGAGGATGGGTTCGCTGCCGGTGGTTTTTTCGCGCAGTTTGGCCACCCACTTGGTGGGCTCCCAGTAGGTGACGCGCGGGTCGGTCAAGCCGGAAAGGGCGAGGATCGCCGGGTAGGGTTTTGCTTCGACATTGTCGTAGGGCGAGTAGCTGGCCATCAGCTGGTAAAAATCCTTGCTGTCGATCGGGTTGCCCCATTCCGGCCATTCCGGCGGGGTGAGCGGCAGCGTGTCGTCCAGCATGGTGTTGAGCACGTCGACGAACGGCACGGCGGCGATGATGCCGCCGAATTTTTCCGGCGCCATGTTGGCGATCGCCCCCATCAGCATGCCGCCGGCCGATCCGCCTTCCGCGACGATGTTCGCGTAGGAGGTGAACTTCTCTTGATTCAGATAGTCGGCCGCCGCGATGAAGTCCTTGAACGTATTGGTCTTCCTGTCCATCTTGCCGTTTTCGTACCAGGCAAAACCCTTGTCCTTGCCGCCGCGGATATGGGCGATGGCATAGACGAAGCCGCGGTCGACGAGCGACAGGCAATTGGTGTTGAAGGACGCCGGGATGGTGATGCCGTAGGCGCCGTAGCCGTAGAGCAGGCAGGGCGCGGAGCCATCCAGTGGCGTGTCCTTCCGGTAGAGCAGGGTGACGGGCACCTGCTCGCCGTCCCAGGCCGGCGCGAAGACGCGGCGGGTGACGTAGTCGTCCGGATTGTGACCGGAGGGCACTTCCTGCGTCTTCAGGAGCGTGCGCGCACGCGTCGCCATATCGTAGTCGAAGAGCTGCGCGGGTGTGGTCATCGAGGAATAGGAGAAGCGGATGACGTCCGTATCGTATTCGGCGGCACCGGAAAGGCCGAGCGAATAGGCCTCCTCATCGAAGGCGATGGCGTGTTCCTCGCCCGTCTTGCGATCGCGCACGACGATGCGCGGCAGGCCCTCATGGCGCTCCAGCCAGACGAGGTGGCGTGCAAAGGCCATGTGGTTGAGGATCAGCGTGCCGGCACGGTGCGGCACGACCTCGGTCCAGTTCTCGCGACCCGGCGCCGTCACCGGCGTTTCCATGATCTTGAAGTCCTTGGCGCCGTCGGCATTGGTCAGGATGTAGAAGACGTCGCCGCCTTCCGTCATCGCATATTCGAGGCCGGTCTGGCGCGGCGTGACGATGACCGGGTTGGCGAGAAGGTCCTTGGTGGAGAGCAGTCGGTACTCGCTCGTCTCGTGGTCGTGGATGTCGATATAGATGACATCGTCGAGCAGCGAGCCGCCGACCGACATGAAGAAGCCCGCATCCTTCTCCTCATAGACCAGCCGGTCGTTCTCCTGGCGATCGCCGAGGATGTGGTGGAAGATCTTTGACGGGCGGTGGTTCTCGTCGAGCGCGGTGTAGAAGAAGCTCCTGGCATCCGGCGCCCAGACGCCGTCGCCGCCGGTATTGACGAGCGTGTCGGTGCGGTCCTCGCCGGTCGCAAGGTTGCGCACCTTCAGCGTGAAATATTCCGAGCCCTTGTCGTCATAGCCCCAGATGCCGACCGAATGATCCGTCGAATGGTCGATGCCGGAGAGGCGGAAATAGTCCTTGCCGGCGGCCTCCTTGTCGCCGTCCAGCAGGGTGATGCGTTCGCCGCCGTCGCGGGGCTCTCGGAAATAACGCGGCTGCTCGCCGCCGGTGACATAGGCGGTGCCATAGGCAAATGGGCCGTCCTTCATCGGAACGGAGCTGTCGTCTTCCTTGATGCGGCCGCGCATCTCGGCAAACAGCGTCTTCTGCAGCGCCTCCGTGTCGGCCATCGCGGCCGTCATATAGGCGTTCTCCGCCTCCAGATGCGTGCGGATTTCCGGCTGGAGGATCGAAGGGTCCTTGAACATGGCCTGCCAGTTCTCGTCGCGGAACCAGGCGTAATCATCCGTCCGGGTGATGCCGTGGCGGGTGTCGGAGATCGGCTTCTTGGCAGCGACGGGGGCGGCGGGCAGGTTTTTGAAGACGGACAAGATTTCACTCCGGCAAATCGGTAGGCGGGATCAAACAGATAGAGAGCCCGGCCCGCCGCATCAAGCGGCTTTGCCGCCGGATGCCGTTCTTAATCACCCTGGCAGGCTGCGGCGGGCCTTGCGCTTGGCGGGACGCAACTCGTCGGCGATCGTCATGCCGATGATGGAAAGGGGAAGGGCCAGCATGGCGCCGGCAGCGCCCCACATCCAGGTCCAGAAGATGATGGCGGTGAAGATGATGAAGGCGTTGACCTCCAGCCTCTTGCCCATCACCGCCGGCATGACGAGGTTTTCCATGGCCAGATGCACGAGGAAGAAGGCGAGGGCCGGCAGCAGACCCATCAGCATCGTCTCATGGGTCAGGAGGCCGGCGGTGGCCAGCGCGATCGTCATCAGCGTCACGCCGAGAAACGGCACGAAGCTGGAGAGAAAGGCGAAGAGGCCCCAGAGCGCCGGCATGGCGAGCCCGCCGCCCCAGGTGATAAGGGTGGTGACGACGCCGAGCGAACCGTAGACAAGCGTCGCGGTCGCGAAATAGTAGCCAAGCGCCTTGTCGACGGCGTTCATGATGCGGATCGCGGTCAGCCGCTGGCCGCGGCGCGGAAAGGCCAGGATCAGCATATGGCGCAGCTTCAGACGCGCCGAAAGGAAGAGCACGAGCGCCGCGAAGAAAATCATCGCCTGCAACAGAGCGGGCGTGAGGCTGGCGGACAGGATGCCGAGAATGCTGCCGGTGTTTTCCAGCACCTTTTCCATCGACATCTGTGTGCCCTGGAAGGTTTCCGGGCTGATGTTCAGCCAGCCGAGGCGGGAAAACAGCGGCGTTATGCGATCATAGGCACCGCGCACCAGATCGGGCGCATCCGCGGCGAGCTGGCTGATCGGCTCGGCCAGCATTCCGGCGATGAAGAAGACACCTACGCCGAACAGGCCGGCCAAAAGCAGAGCCGTCGGCAGCGGGGGGATGCCGAGGTCATGCAGCTTTTCCGCCGCCACGCCGAAGATGAGGCCGGTAACGACCGCCAGCGATAGCGGAATGAGGATCGGCGCCATGAGATAGACGACGCCCATGGCCATGATGGCGAAAATGCCGATCGCCGCCCAGGCGGCGGCGATGTCGAGGCCATAGCGACGCGGCGCATGATCGACTAGGTCTTTTTCCAGATCGAGGCCGCTTCGCAAGAGCCTCCGTTCAGCCGGTTGTCCCGACAGGTCATGCATGGCGTGTTCCCCAATTCGGCCGCAAAACGCGTGACGGGGATGGAAGTTCCGCCGCTGTTGCTTGAAACCCTGGGTCGGTTGCCACCCGTCGTCAAATCGACATATTGCCGGTCAACCCCGAATTAGGACGTCGGCAATGACGCCACGAAGAGGAGGCCGATAGTTGAAACGGCAGGCAACCGGGCTTGTATGCGCCCTTTGCACCCTGGCGCTCGCGCCGCTCGTCGCATCTCCCGCAAGGGCGATCGACGCCCGCATCCGCAGCCAGCTCCAGAAGCTGACGCCGGAAGAGCGGCTGGAGCAGCGTTGCGATATGGAAGCGATGGACAAGATCAGCGGCGACAAGGACGGCTTCCGCCCGGACAAGGTGATCGCCTACGCCTTCGGCGATCCCAAGCTTGATGGCACGACCTTCAAGACCCGCGGTGCCGTTTTCCGCAGTGGCGGCGAATGGTACCGTCTCTCGTACAAATGCGAGGCGAGCGCCGACCGGCTGGAGGTCAATGCCTTCAAGTACAAGATCGGCGACATGGTCCCGCGCGAGGACTGGGCGGCGCATTATCTGTATGACTGAAGGCGTCGCGCTTTAGCACACCGCGTCTTCTGCTGGAAAAATCCGCAAACCTCTCCTCCCTCATGGTGGGGCTTGACCCGACCATCCATGCTTGGGGCGCGGCGATGGATCCTCGGCTCAAGGCCGAGGATGACGACGGTGGGTGGGGCGAAGTCAGCGGGAAGCTCCCGCATTGTTCATGGGCTCAGGCAGAAAGCTTCAGCCCGATGCCCCACGGATCGATGAGCGACACCGTATCGCCCGAGCGTGTGGTCGGGATGGCAAGCGTCTCCAGCTGCTTGAGGGCCGTCTCCAGCCTGGCCGGATCGTTGAAGCGGATCGTGTAGTCGGCAAGGCCGGTCATGCCGTCCTGCCGCTTCGGCTGGCCCTGCGAATTCCAGACATTGGCCGCCACATGGTGATGATACTTGCCGGTCGCGAAGAAGCTCGCGCCGGGATAGCTCGTCATGATGTCGAGGCCGAGCACGTCGTGGAAGAAGGCGTTTGCCTCCGGCATGTCCGAAACCTGGAGATGGATATGGCCGATGACGGTGCCATTCTCCTGGCCGGTCCAGCCATCCTTCGGCGCTTCGTCATAGAGCGCCTGCAGGTCGAGCCGCAGCGTCGCCATCTTCACCTTTCCATCCGCCACATAGGTCCATTCGGACCGGTCGCGGTCGCGATAGATCTCGATGCCGTTGCCTTCCGGGTCGTCGAGATAGATAGCTTCGCTGACGAGGTGGTCGGAGGCGCCGGTGAGCGACACGTTGTTGTGTGCGGCATGTGCCAGCCAGCGGCCGAGTTCCTTGCGGTTCGGCACCAGGAAAGCGGTGTGGAAGAGGCCCGGCGCGTTGCGCGGCGCGCGGGCGGCATTGCTGCCGGTCGTCAGGGTCAGCAGCGGGCGACCGGACACGCCGAGCGTCTCGCCGGAGGCAGACGTCTCAAGCACCGTCAGGCCCATCACCTGCTGGTAGAAGGCCGACAGCATGGGCAGGTCGATCACCGTCAGATGCGAGTGATCGACGAAGGCCGGCATGTCGACGGCGTGGGTCTCGGTCATGGTGGCAGTCTCCGCGTGCGTGGGGCCGGCCTTGGCGACAGCGATGCCAGCGGCGGCAGCGCCGAGAAATGTCCGTCTGTCGAAGTCGGTCATGGTATCATCCCGTTTCGGTTTCCCCTGGAAACCGTTCTGTTGGGAGCAATATGGCGGAGCCGCTTCGTTCACGAAAGGTGGTGTTTCGGCGATTTACTGTCAATGCGGCGTTGACGATGGCTGGCTTGGAACTTGACCCGGATCAATGCCGTTGAACGGCGACGATGACAATTTCGCTGCAGATCGTGAAACAAAGGAGACTGGTATCGTGACGGACATGGCGCATTACAAGGATATTCTCCTCGGCCGCAAGCGCGAACTCCATAGCCGTTTGCAGAGGATCGAGACGGATCTCGACACGCTGAAAAGCGGTGACAGCGCCGACCGGGCGACCGAGCGGGAGAACGATGAGGTGCTGGAGGAATTCGGCACCAACGGCCTCAAGGAAATCGAAGCCATCGACGCCGCCCTCGACCGGATCGCCGCCGGCACGTTCGGCACCTGCGCCAAGTGCGGCGGGCCGATTTCGCCCGCGCGCCTTGCCGCCGTTCCCCATGCGGCACTGTGTGAAGAGTGCATCGCCCAGCAATGAGATGACAGGCGGCAAACTTTCGTGATCCCCGCAAGCGGCCGTTCCCCTTGCCCGCGCGAGGCAAACACGCCACCATGGGCGGCAGATGAAATGCAGGGCCGGTCGCGGTGGAAATCAAGGGCATCAAGTGGAACTATGACCGCTACGAGGTCATCGCCGATGGCATCGTGCATGGCGTCGGCCTGGTCTTGGCGCTGATCGGCGTCACGGCGCTGATCTTCTATGCCACCGTCTGGGCGTCGAGCGGCCAGCTGGCTGCGGCCTGGGTCTATGGCGTCGGTCTGGTGCTCGTGCTCGCCACCTCCTTTGCCTACAATCTCTGGCCGGTCTCCAACGTAAAGTGGCACCTGCGCCGCTTCGACCATTCGGCGATTTTCATCCTGATCGCCGGCACATACACGCCGTTCCTACAACGCGGCATGGAGGACCCCTTTCTGGCCGGCATGCTGGTCTTCCTCTGGCTGATGGCGGCGGCCGGCGTGGCGCTGAAATTCCTCTTTCCCGGTCGCTTCGACCGGCTGGCGATCCTCATCTATCTCGGTATGGGCTGGAGCGGCGTGCTCGCCTTCGGTCCGCTGATGACGCATCTGTCCACCGCGACGCTGACGCTGATCGTGGTCGGCGGGCTGCTCTATTCGGTCGGCGTCATCTTCCATGTCTGGGAGAAGCTGCGCTTCCAGAACGCCATCTGGCATGGCTTCGTGGTGGCCGCGGCCGCCGTGCACTACTCGGCGGTCGTCACCAGCGTCGTTTCCAGCATCTGACCGATCTCGCTATCGCGCGGCCGGGGCCGCGCCCTGTGCATTTGTGCAGCCTTCGGCGGGGTGCAGCGACTTCACCAGTCTGCCGACGAGCGGCGAAATCTCCGCCTTCATCGATTGCGGATAATCCAGCACGAAGGAGGCGACGGCATCGCCGCACAGCGCGATGACCCGGTGATAGAGAATCCGGTCGCTGCGCGTGCCCGAAAGGCTCGCCCAGCCGGTCGTCTGCCGGTCATAGCTCAGGTCCCAGCCTTGCTGGCCGTAGGTCACGCGCCGGTCGGCAACCTCTTCCGCGAAATCACCGGCCGTCAGATAATTTGCCCAGACGGCGAGCGTCGCGCTGCCATTGCCGTAGGTTCGCCCGTCGCCATTGTCCGCTTCGCGCACCAGCGCAAAGCCAGGCGGGATATCGACCGCAAAGCCGAAGCGGGCGTTGGCATAGGGCTCCCACCCGGCGGCAAGGGCAGGGGCGGGGAGGATGAGGAGAAGCAGAAAAAGCAAACGTTGCATGGTGGCCACTCGCTGATGCGTCAACGACAAGACGGACAAAGGCGGGCCTTTCATCGCCAGCCCTGCGAGCAGGCTGGA
This sequence comes from Shinella sp. GW821-FHT11G07, assembly GCF_058808115.1. NCBI lineage: Bacteria > Pseudomonadati > Pseudomonadota > Alphaproteobacteria > Hyphomicrobiales > Rhizobiaceae > Shinella > Shinella sp. GW821-FHT11G07. The sequence goes on along the minus strand of NZ_JBXARJ010000003.1, from coordinate 67,074 downwards.
CAGCTTTCCCGCTCCTCCTGTATGGCATGAGGCAAAACCGGGGGGAACCATGGACATTACAATACGCGATGCCGCGGAGGGCGATCTTCCCGCCATCATGGACATCTACAACGATGCCGTCGTCAATACCACGGCGATCTGGAACGAGGCCGTCGTCGACCTCGCCAACCGCAAGGCCTGGTTCGCCGCCCGCCGCGAGCGGGATTTTCCGGTGCTTGTCGCCGTGCGCGGCAAGCAGGTGATCGGCTATGCCTCCTATGGCGATTGGCGGGCCTTCGATGGCTTTCGCCATACGGTCGAGCATTCCGTCTACATCCGCGGCGAGGCGCGCGGCACGGGAACGGGCAAGCGCCTGATGAAGGCCCTGATCGACCGCGCCAGCTTCAACGGCATCCATGTCATGGTGGGCTGTATCGAGGCGGAGAACGTCGCCTCGATCAAGCTGCACGAAAAGCTCGGCTTCCGCATAGTCGGCCGGTTCAGCGAGGTCGGCATCAAGTTCGGCCGCTGGCTCGACCTCGCCTGCATGGAGCTCAGGGTGCCGAAGCGCTGATCAATCCGGATCGAAGCTGAGCGCCACGCCGTTCATGCAGAAGCGCAGGCCGGTCGGCGGCGGGCCGTCGGGGAAGACGTGGCCGAGATGGGCGTCGCAATCCGAGCAGCGGATTTCCGTGCGCGTCATGCCGTAGGAATGGTCCGAGTGGTCCGTTACCGCACCGGGCTCGATCGGCTCGTAGAAACTCGGCCAGCCGGTGCCGGAATTGAACTTCGCCTCGGACCTGTAGAGCGGCCTGTTGCAGCAGATGCAATGATAGGTGCCCTTTTTGGAGAGGTCGAAATCGGGGCTGGAAAAGGCGCGCTCCGTGCCGTGTTCGCGCGTGATGCGGAACTGTTCCGGCGTCAGGATCTGGCGCCACTCTTCCTTCGTCTTGTTGACCTTCAATGTCGTCGTGTCGCTCATGGCGTCCTCCTGTTGTCCCAATAGATAGGACGGCAAATGTGGCAAGACAATCCGTGCGGCATCTCTTCGCCGGACGCGCAATTTCCTCGGCATCGGCCCCGGCAGCAAAGGTCGAGTTCCGGCGGGTGGAAGATGGCAGCGTCGTCGTCATGCCGCTTGGGAGGCCGCGGCCGGAAAGCCGGTTCGCGCAAGCGCGCGGCCAGGCCGGCGCGGGCATGACGACGGACGAGATCATGGCGCTGACCCGCGGCGAAGATTGAGCATGGTCCTGCTCGACACGAATGTTCTGCTTGGTCTTGTGACGGCCATCGGTGCGCATAAAGCTGTTGCGGGATGGACGTTGATCACCTGCGATGCCGGGCGTTGTCGCACGTATTTCCCCGGTCTCGATTTGCGAAAGCCGGACGAGAAGAGCGATCAAAGCGCGTGAAAACGCCGCGCCTTTGCGCTTCAAGGGTGGTGATTTTGGCCATGCCGACGTAGAACCAGCGCTCCGATGATGAAATCACGCCGATGGAGAGCGAATGACACCAGACACGATGGGCCTGACCTTCCTTGCCTTCTGTCTGCCGTTTCTCGGCGCGCTGGTCGCGCCGGCGCTGACGCGTCTGCTCGGCCACAATGCCGCCTGGCCGCTGGCGCTCATTCCACTCGTCGTCTTCCTGCATTTCCTCGGGTTCAACGCGGAAGTATCACGCGGCGAGATCGTCACCGGCGGCTATGCCTGGGTGCCGTCCTACAATGTCAGCTTTTCCTGGCTGATCGACGGCCTGTCGCTCGCCTTCCTGCTGTTGATCTCCGGCATCGGCACGCTGATCGTGCTCTATGCCGGCGGTTACCTGAAAGGACACGCGCATCAGGGGCGGTTCTTCTCGTTCATCCTGATGTTCATGGGGTCGATGCTCGGGCTTGTCGCCTCCGACAGTTTCCTGATGCTCTTCGTCTTCTGGGAGCTGACCTCGATCACCTCCTTCCTGCTGATCGGCTTCGACCATGCGCGCGAAGCCTCGCGCCGGGCCGCATTCCAGGCGCTGATCGTGACCGGCGGCGGCGGGCTCTTCCTGCTCGCCGGCCTGCTGCTGCTCTGGAACGTCACCGACGTGACGCAGCTCTCGCTTCTGATGTCCTTCGGCGCGGAGGTGCGAACGAGCCCGTTCTATCTGCCGCTGCTCTTCCTTATCCTCGGCGGCGCCTTCACCAAGTCGGCGCAGTTCCCCTTCCATTTCTGGCTGCCCAACGCCATGGAGGCGCCGACGCCGGTGTCTGCCTACCTGCATTCGGCCACCATGGTGAAGGCCGGTGTCTATCTCCTGATGCGGCTCAATCCGGTGATGGGCGGCACGCCCGCCTGGGAAACCATCCTGCCGGCCTTCGGCGGGCTGACGCTGCTGGTCGGCGCCGTGCTCGCCATCCGCCAGACGGACCTGAAGCTTATGCTCGCCTATACGACGGTCGCCTCGCTCGGCCTGCTGGTGATGCTCACCGGCTTCGGCTCCGAACATGCGGTCGCCGCCGCCGCGCTCTATCTCGTGGCGCATTCGCTGTTCAAGGGCGCGCTCTTCATGGTCGCCGGCCTGATCGACCACGAGACCGGCACCCGCGACATCACGAAACTCGGCGGCCTGCGCCGCGCCATGCCGGTCACCTTCCTTGCCGCCCTGCTGGCCGCGCTGTCGATGGCCGGCCTGCCACCGCTCTTCGGCTTCCTGGCGAAGGAGGAAATCTATGGGGCGCTTGCCGGCGGCAGCCTGCGCGCCATCGCCTTCACGGCGGCCGCCGTCATCGGCAACGGCCTGATGTTCGCCGTCGCCTTCGCCGTGGCGCTGAAACCGTTCCTCGGCGCGCGCGTCGAAACGCCGAAACATCCGCATGAAGGGCCCGCCTTGCTGTGGATCGGGCCGATGCTGCTCGCGGTCAAGGGGCTGACGATCGGCATCTTCTCTGCCGTGACACACGCCATGCTGACCTCGCCGCTCGCCTCCGCCATTGCCGGCAAGCCGGAGACCGTCACCATTTCGGCGATCCCGCATTTTGGCGCAGCCCTGCTGCTGTCCCTCCTCACCGTGGCCTTCGGCATCCTCGTCTTCCTGGTGCTCGACAAGGCGCGCGCTGCGGCGAACCGGCTGGTCGAGGACATCGGCTGGGGGCCGGACAGGGGGTTCGACCAGGCCATGCGCGGGCTCGTGCGCTTGGCTGTGTCCGTCAATCGCCTGACCCAGTCGGGCCGCATGGAAGTCTACATGACCGCGACCTTCGTGGTGGTCGCGCTGGCGCTTCTCGTGCCGCCGGTCGTCTATGGCGAATGGCCGCGTGCCCCGGTCTGGCCGGCCAACATGCCGTTCCATGAGCTGGCGGTGATGCTGCTGGCGGCGCTCGGCATCGGCGCCGTGCTGGCGGCGAACAATCGCCTGACGGCCATCGTCGCGCTCGGCGTGCAGGGCTTTTGCGTCGCCTTGCTCTTCCTGCTGTTCGGTGCGCCGGACCTTGCCTTCACGCAGTTCATGATCGAAACGCTGTCGGTCGTCATCCTGGCGCTCGCCATGACGCGGCTCCAGCTCACGCCGCGCGACCGCCGGCCGCTGCGTGAAAAAGTCCCCGATGCCGCGATCGCGATCGCCTGCGGCCTCGGCTTTGCGCTCTATCTGCTGCGCGTGACGCAGGGCCGCTTCGACACGGCGCTCAGCGATTTCTTCAACCTCTATTCCAAGGCGATCGCGCACGGCGCCAATGTGGTGAACGTCATCATCGTCGATTTCCGCGGCACGGACACGCTGGGCGAAATCGCCGTCGTCATGGTGACGGGGCTGGCCATCCTCTCGATCATCCGCATCCGCAAGGGCGGCAAGGTGGAGGAAAAGATCTGATGGTCTTTGTCTGTGGCTGCCCCCCTCATCCGCCTGCCGGCACCTTCTCCCCGGCGGGGAGAAGGGGACTATCGCTGACGTCTCGTTTCCGTTCTCCCCGACGGGGAGAAGGTGGCCCGGGAGGGCCGGATGAGGGGGCAGTCCACGCCGCTTCTGTGAAGGGGACCCGCCGATGAACACGCTGATCTTCCGCACCGTCGCACCGTTCCTCACCGCGCTCATGGTGCTGTTTTCGCTCTTCGTGCTGCTGCGCGGCCATAACGAGCCGGGCGGCGGCTTTATCGGCGGGCTCATTGCCGTCTCGGCGCTGGCGATCTTCGGCATTGCCAATGGCGTCGACGCCGTGCGCAAGGCTCTGTGGTTCCATCCGATGGCGATCTCGGCCTTCGGACTGTTCATGGCCTGCCTGGCCGGTTTGATGTCGATGGTCTTTGCCGTGCCTTTCATGACGGGGCTCTGGGTCTATCCGGTGATCCTCGGCGTGGAAATTCCGCTCTCCAGCGTCATGCTGTTCGATGCCGGCGTCTATCTCGTCGTGGTGGGGGCGATCACCTCGATTGCACTGGCGCTCGAAGCGGGAGACGACCTGTGATGGAACTGCCGCTCGTCATGCTCATCGGTGTGTTTTTCGCCGCCGCCGTCTATCTGATGCTGTCGAAGTTCCTGGTGCGCGTGCTGCTCGGCGTGGTGCTGCTCGGCAATGGGGTAAACCTCCTGCTCTTCACCAATGGCCGCATCCTGCGCGAGGTGCCGCCGATCATCCCGGCCGGCTACGACGTGCCGGTGACGCTGACCGCCAATCCGCTGCCGCAGGCGCTCATCCTGACGGCCATCGTTATCTCCTTCTCCTTCTTCGCCTTCCTTCTCGTGCTCGTCTACCGTGCCTATCAGGACCTCGGCACCGACAACGGCAACGAGATGCGTGTGGCGGAGCCGGAGAACGATCCGCTCCCGCCGACCGGCTACTGACAGGAATCGCCCCGCCAATGGCCGTAACGCCCACAGACCTTTCCGCAGCCCTCGTCATGACGCCGGTCGCGCCCGCCGACTGGCTCGTCGTGCTGCCGCCCGCCTGGTGCCTGCTGACGGGCGCGCTGCTCCTGATGCTGCGCAAGTCGCTGCACCTGCAGGGCTGGCTCGCGGTGCCTGCCCTTGCCGTGCTCGTGCTGATCGACGCGGCGCTGCTGGCGCATGTCTCCGCCAACGGTCCGGTCACCATGGTGATGGGCCGCTGGCTGCCGCCGTTCGGCATTGCCTTCACCGCAGACTTGACCGGCGTACTCTTCGCGCTCGTCGGCGCGGTCGTGGCACTTGCCGGCGCGGTGCATGCCCTGAGCGATATCGATGGGCGCGGCCGGCGCTACGGCTTCTATCCGTTCCTGCTTTTGCTGATGGCCGGCGTCTCCGGTGCCCTCCTGACCGGCGACATCTTCAACCTCTATGTGTGGTTCGAGGTGCTGCTGATTGCGTCCTTCGGCCTCATCACGCTCGGCTCGGAGCCGCGCCAGATCGACGGCGCGATCAAATACGCCTTCCTCAACCTCGTTGCGACGACGCTGTTCCTCGTCACGACAGGTTATCTCTACGGCATCTTCGGCACGCTCAACATGGCCGACATCGCCGTGAAGGCGGCAGCGGCGCGCGCCGACCTGCCGCTGATGACGCTCGCCGCGCTCTACCTGCTTGCCTTCGGCATGAAGGCGGCGGCCTTTCCGGTGAATTTCTGGCTGCCGGCCTCCTATCACACGCCGCGGGTTGTGGTTTCCGCGCTCTTTGCCGGGCTTCTCACCAAGGTCGGCATCTATGCGTTGCTGCGCACGCTGATCATGCTGTTTCCGGTCGAGCGGGAGGAGTTGAGTTTCGTCATCGCGCTCGTTGGCGCTGCCACCATGATTGTCGGTGCACTGGGCGCAATCGGCCAGAGCGATATCCGCCGACTGCTCGGCTATGCCGTCATTTCCGGCATCGGCATCATGCTGGCGGGCCTGTCGCTCGGCAGTCCCGGCGGCGTCGGCGGGGCGATCTTCTACGCGCTGCATTCCATGGTCGTCATGACCGCGCTCTACATGGCGGCGGGGCTGGCGGGACGGCTTGCCGGCAGTTTCGATCTCAACCGGCTCGGCGGACTTTACACGCGCTCGGCGCTGTTTTCCGCCCTGTCGCTGGTGCTGTTCTTCGCCGTCTCCGGCCTGCCGCCGTTCTCTGGCTTCTGGCCCAAGGTCATGGTGGCAAAGGCCGCAATGGATATCGGCGCCTGGTGGCTGGTGGCGGTGGTTCTCCTCACCGGCTTCCTCACGACCATAGCCTTCGGCCGCGTCTTCGCGCTCGCCTATTGGCGGCCCGCGGCCGATGTGCCGCCGGCTGAAACCATTCCGCCGAGCGCGCTTCTGCCGCTCGCCGCGCTGACGGCGCTGACGGTGGTCTTCGGGTTCTTCCCGGATGCGCTCCTGTCGCTGGTCCAGCATGCGGCACAGGGGCTTGCCGATCCGCGGGCCTATATCGGCTCGGTCTTTCCGGGGAGGACCTGACCATGCGCCCAGCCGTCATCATCGCCGTCTTCACAATCATCTGGCTCGCCGTCTCCGGCAGCTTCACCATCCCGAACCTGTTGCTCGGTGCCGTCGCCGGTGCGCTGTCGCTGGCGCTGATCCGCGGACATATCCAGCCCGACGGGCGGCACATCCGGCCCTTGAAAGTGCTGTCGCTGCTGCTGCTCTTCTTCAAGGAACTGGCGCTGTCGGCCTGGAAGGTCGCGGTACTGGTGGCGAGCCCCAGAATGGCGCTGAAGCCTGGCATCTTCGCCTTTCCGCTGACGGTCGACCGCGATTTCGAAATCACGCTTCTCGCCAATCTCATCACCTTGACGCCGGGCACGCTCTCCGTCGATGTTTCCGAGGATCGCAGAGTGCTCTACGTTCATGCCATCGACTGTTCCGATCCCGTCGGCACGCGGCGCGACATCGCCAACGGCTTTGAGAAGAAGATCCTTGAGGCCTTCCGCTGATGGGTGCTGAAACGATCGTCTCCACTGCCGCAAACATCGCGCTCTTCCTGATGTGCGCCGCCTTCTTCCTGACGGCCTACCGCGTCATCAAGGGGCCGACGTTGCCGGATCGCATCGTCGCGCTCGACATGCTGACCGGCATCGCCATCGGCTTCATCGCCGTCGTCGCCATCAAGACCGGCTTCAACCTCTATATCGACATCGCGATCGCCCTTGGCCTCGTCGGATTTCTCGCGACCGTCGCCTTCGCGCGGTTCGTCCTGACCCAGGGCATGCAGGTGGGCGAAGACAATGCGCCGGAGGCAGGCTTGCCCCGCAAGGGCGCGCGCCACTTCAAGCAACGCAACAAGGGGAGGGCACGCTGATGCTGGATTTCGCTCTCGCGCTTGTCGTCGGCATCATGCTGGTCGCCGGCGGCATTTTCACCTTCCTGGCGGCTCTTGGCATCGTGCGCCTGCCGGATGTCTATACCCGCATGCACGCGGCCTCGAAGGCCGGCACGGTCGGTTCGGGGCTCATGTTGCTTGCGGCCGGCATTCATTCGCTGGATGTGGCGATCTTCACGCGGGCGCTTGCCGGCTTCATCTTCTTCGTGTTGACGGCGCCGGTGGCGGCTCATCTCGTCGCCAAGGCGGCGCATGACGCCGGTTATCGCCTGACGCGGCTGACGGCAATCGACGAATTACGCGACGCGCAGAATCGCAACGCCAAGAAGCGTTGAAATTTGGTTGAAATGCCTACCCCCAGAATTTGCAGTATCCGTCGAATTTTAGTGGGAAATTCTGGCCGTTCAAAGCTATCTCCCAGCGTTTCCAAAATAATACTGGACATTGAATCGAGGAATGATATCTCAAGCAAAGTAAAGCATTCGGGTTGATTTAGCTTGTGTGCGGATTTCCTGTTTAAGTTGAATTTGAGTCGTAGTCGCGCTAGCGCGGTATATATCGCGGCCGCGGATTCAGCGGAAAACGGTCGCCGCTGTGGTGAAGAGTTATATTGACGCGAAATGCCGGTGTTTCGATGCATGTGGTCTTGGTGCGCAATAGTGCGCCGCACAATCGCTCGACGATGGCGCTTTATCAGCAATTCAAGAGCCGGGGCGATGGATAGGGCCATCGACCTTTGTGTTGTTTGACAGGAGAAAGAAATGACAGAAACTACCCTTGGTGCCGGCGGCAGTCTGCTCGTGGAACTCACCGCAGAAATCGTCGCCGCCTATGTCGGCAACCATGTCGTGCCGGTCGCCGACCTGCCGGGCCTGATCGGTGACGTGCATGCTGCGCTCAACAACACGACGGCCCCCGCTGCCGTTGTTGAAGTGCCGGTCGTTGCCGAAAAGCCGAAGCCGCCTGTACCGGTGCGCAAGTCCGTGCAGAACGATTACATCATCTGCCTGGAAGACGGCCAGAAGTTCAAGTCGCTGAAGCGCCACCTGATGACCCACTACGGCATGACCCCGGAAGAGTACCGCGAAAAGTGGGACCTGCCGGCCGACTACCCGATGGTTGCTCCGGCCTATGCCGAAGCCCGCTCGCGCCTTGCCAAGGAAATGGGCCTCGGCCAGCGCCGCAAGGCCAAGTAATTACCGAATTTTGGTTGAAGACGGAAAAGCCGGCCTCGAGAGGGGCCGGCTTTTTGCGTTCAGGCCGGGATGTCGGGCGAATCGTTGCCGTACCACCGCGTCCCAATCAGGTTTTTCGGAATTGTCATGAGGAAATAAAGCCTATATAGAGGATTATTGTCGTAATTTTATCAAGATATTCAAGGGTTGGTTGCAGGAAGGTACTTCCTTCATCCCCGCCCGTGCTCTAGGGTGTATGAATAAATTCCTATAAATGGAGTGACCAGTCATGCACCAGTTCATCGTTCCCCATCGGCGGTCGTCCTCGGAATCGGCGCCTCCCGTCGCCATGGCGCCGGAAACCAAGGGTCTGGATCCGGAGGAGGACGGGCGGCGCGTGCGGCGCCGGATGAGCGGTCAGGCGGCACCGATCGTGGTTCCGGCGGTCGCCTGCCGGATCGTGCGCCAGCTTGTGCTGGAAATGACGGCGATGGCAAGCGAACGACCGCTCTGGCGCCGCGACGGCCGCCGGTCCACCTGCCATGTCCGGCAGATCGCCATGTATGTCTGCCATGTCGTGCTGCGCCTGTCGCAGTCGGATATCGGCATCGCCTTCGGCCGCGACCGTACGACGGTGGGTCACGCCTGCAACCGGGTGGAGGACCGGCGCGACGATGTGGCGTTCGATGCCTTCGTTTCGGCAATCGAGCGGGTCGTGCAGTCGGTCTTTGGTCCGGCGGGGATCGGCAGCCATGAGTGAGGCGGACGGGAAGGGGAATGTCGATGCCCTTGCCAGGCTTCTGCGCTTTGTGCTCGCCGCAGGCGAGGTGAGGATTGCCGGAGACGATGACCTGGTCGCCGCCGATGGCCGCAGGCAGCCGCTGGCGCCGGCCGTGTTGGCGGAGGCGCTCAGCCTCGGTCTTCTGCGGCGTGACGGGGCGAGGCTGAGCCCGTTGCCGGAGGCGCGCGCCCATCTGAAGCGACGGCTTTGTGATGCGCAAACCCCTTTTGCCGGCCAGCATCGTGATATGGCCGCGGTGACCGTGCTGCGGGACGGTGTTCAGGAAAGGGCCTTCGCCAACCGGCTGGAATCGCCGTTGGCGAGCCTCGCGCGGTTGAAGGAGAAATCGGGCGAGGCCTATCTGCCGGAGGGCGCCTTCGCTGCCGGCGAGCGGTTGCATGCGGACTTCACGCGTGGCGGCCTGCAGCCGAAACTGACCATGTCGTGGGAGCCGCGCATCGCCAGCCGCCAGAAGGGCGAGGCGGGCGTGGGGCGCGACCTGACCGACACCGCGCTTGCCGCACGGTTGCGTGTCGCGCGCGCCATCGAGGCGATCGGGCCGGAACTGTCCGGCGTCGCGCTCGATGTCTGCTGCTTCATGAAGGGGCTGGAGATGGTGGAGCGCGAGCGTCAATGGCCTGCGCGCTCGGCAAAACTCATGCTGCGTGCCGCACTGCTGGCCCTTGCCCGCCACTACGCGCCGCCGGCGAAGACCGCACGGCACCGCCACGTCTGGGGAGCGGAAGGGTATCGGCCGGACCTTTCGCGCTGAGCCAGGCGGTCTGACCTGTTGGACACGATCATGACCGGCGTCGGTGCCTGCGGGACGAGCCCCCGGCCGGCGCCGAAGCCACAATAGGCCTGCCTGGCAAATCCGTTGCTTGCGGACACAAAAGATTCGCGTCTGGGCTGTCGAATCCTCTTGCGGAAACACGGCAAACCACTGTTAACTTGCGGTTAACCAGTCGTTGGTTTCTCCAGCTTTGCAGGCTCTCCATGACCTTTCGGCGCAGTGCTCCCGTCGCCCTCATTCTTGCGGTCGTCGTTATCGTCGCCGGGGCGGCATTGGTTACCAGCCGGCTGTTTGCCGGCATGACCGATGCCGTCGAGGCCGACCAGTTCCGCACCATGCAGGCCATCGTCGAGACCGCGATCCGCGACGCCGAAAACAAGGCGCTGGCGCGGGCCGAGCTGATTTCCGACCTGCCGGTCGTGCGCAAGCTGTTTGCGGAGGGTGATCGGGCCGGGCTGAACGCCGAACTGTCAAAGATGTTCGCCAGCCAGAAGGCGCGGCACGGCGTCGACCAGGCGCAGTTCCATCTGGCGTCGCTGGTGTCGTTCCTGCGGCTGCACGACCCCGCGACGTTCGGCGACGACCTGACCCGCTTCCGCCCGCTGGTGGTCGCCGCCAACCGCGAGCAGGTTCCGATGAAGGGCGCTGCGGTCGCGCGCAACGGTCCCGCCATTTTCGGCGTCGCGCCCGTGCTGGACCCCGCTGGCAAACATATCGGCACCTTCGAGATCGGCATCGATTACGGGCCGCTGCTCGCCGCACTGAAGACGGCCTATGGCATCGACCTTGCGCTTTACATCGACGAGGCGTTGCTGAAGGAGTTTGCGGCGGGCGTCGACCCGGAACGCCTGGGCGACCAGAATCGCGTCGGCAAATATATCCGGTTCGAGGCGACGAATGCGCAATTGATGACGGAACTGGCCCGGCCGGAGGATCTGGCGGTGGTCAACGAGCCGTTGCGCTATGTGCGCGCGGCGCAGGGCCTTGCCCGCGGCATCGTGCTGCTGCCGATCAACAGCGCCTCCGGCACGCCGCTCGGCGTCATCGCCGCCAGCCAGGATTTCAGCGCCTCGCGCGCCGCCGTCAGCCGTTCCCTGATCTGGCAGGGCGTGGTGACCCTTATCGCCATCATTCTTCTTGCCGGCTTCATCCTTGTCGTGCTGCGCGGTTTCCTCTTGCGGCCGCTCGCCGTGCTCGGTGAGCGCTTCGAGGCCGTGGGTGCGGGCACGCCGCTGACGCCGATTGCGGGAACAGAGAAATTCCCGGCGGAAATGCAGCCGCTGGTCACCTTGTACGACCGTATCCGCAGCCGCCGGACCGAGCCGGAAAAGGCATGACGATGGTCCCGCTTCGTCTCTTCCTCGTCTGCCTTGCCTCGCTGCTTGCGCTCTTCGCTTTTGCGACGGCAGGTTTGGCCGCTCCGCCGCTGCCGCGCGACAAGGGGCTGCCGATCACCGTGCAGGCCGGCGCCTCGGTTCTGTCGATCGAGAGTTTCGACGAGAACACCGGAACGTATCGAGCAACCGTGGACTTGCGCCTGCGCTGGAATGATTCGCGTCTTGCTGCAGCCACCGACGCGGGGGGCGCCCCGCCGGAGACGCTGCGGGGTTCTGCGGCCGAAGCCCGCATGAAGGACATCTGGATCCCGCCGGTCCGCATCGCCAACCAGACGGGTGAGGCGCTGCGCTCGGAATATGGGCTCCGGATTTATCCCTCCGGCCGCGCCGAGCTGCTGCACCGCGTGACGGCCGATTTCACCGTCGGCGTCGACGTGCAGCGCTTTCCCTTCGATCGCCAGAAACTGACCATCGAGATTGCCGCCGACACGCTGACGACCGCCGAGATGCAATTGCGCTTCGACCAGTCGGATATCGACTTCAGCCGCCCCTCCGCCAATGCGGAGCTAGCCGGCTGGAGCATCGGCCTCATCGACCTGAAGAGCGCGCCGCTGCCGGGCTGGTACAACGGAAGCCATGCGCGCATCATCGCCGCGCTGGATATCAAGCGCCAGCCAGGGCTTGTCGTCGCCTCGATCTTCATTCCGCTGCTGGCCTCGCTGCTCATCCCGCTGCTGGCGATCTGGCTGAACAGCATGGAAGACGGCGTCTTCCAGGTGGATACCTATGAGATGGTCAACATCATCATCGGCGGCCTCTTTGCGGTGATCGCGCTGAACTTTACGGTCTACAGCAGCTATACCGTGCTGTCGGTCGGCGACAACACGGTGAACCGGCTGTTTGCCCTCAACTATATCGGGCTCGCCTCGGCGCTGTTCGTCAACATCGTCTTCTCACGCTTCAACGTCATCGCGCGCCTGTTCGGTCCCTATGTGCAGGAGCAGGCCTATGTGACGCTGATGTGGACGATCCCGACGCTGATCCTGGTCCTGGCAACCGCCTTCATGCTGGCGGCTTACGTCTGATGTCGATCAGGCCGCCACGCGGATGGCGGCTTCTTCGCGGATGCGCTTGACCATCGAGCGCAGGCCGTTGGCGCGCTGGGAGGAGAGGTGTTCGACGAGGCCGATTTCGTTGAACGTGTCGATGGCATCGAGCGCGGCGATCTCGGAGGCGTGTTTGCCCGAATAGATGGCGAGCACAATGGCGACGAGGCCGCGCACGATATGGGCATCCGAATCGCCGTCGAAGGTCATCACCGGATCGGCGCCGCCCTCAATGTGGCTGACGAGCCAGACCTGGCTGGCGCAGCCCTGCACCTTGTTGGCCGCTATGCGCTTGTCTTCCGGCAGGTCCGGCAGCGCCTTGCCGAGTTCGATGACATAGCGGTAGCGGTCTTCCCATTCTTCGAGATAGGCGAAGTCGTCGATGATCTGCTGAAGCGTGGCCATGGCATTCCGTCCTGAGCAATTCCGGTGAAAGTGCGACGCGGTTTCGCGTCCGGAGTTGCGTCACTCTAAGGGATTACGGTCTTCATATAGGCGAGGGCGCCGGGAATTTGAACCGGAATCCTTCGCCACAAAAAGAAACGCCGTACGGAACGGATCCATACGGCGGTTGCAGGGGCAACGAGTCAGGCAGGCAGTATTTCGGAAAGTCTTAGCCCTTGTGGTCGGGGCGGCGGGTCGGGATGGCGACGGTGCCGGTGATGACCTCGTCGTCGGCATCGATTGCGGCGACATCCGGAAGCGGCTGGTCGAGCGCTTCGTCCTTCGCCGTATCGGCCTTGGCGACGGCAGCACCGTCTTCGGCAAACTGTGTATCGAGGAACTGGTAGGCGATGCGCGCACCTTCACGGGCCCGGTGGCCGAGAGCGACGAAGGTTTCAGCGCCCTTCTGGCAGACGTCAGGCTTTTCCAGGCACATCGCCGTCACATAGCCGAACGCCTCGCTTGCGGCGGTGAAGGTGTCGCCGAGTTCGACGTTCGGCCCCTTCTCCAGCTTCGCGGAGGATTCCGCGTCGAGGAACGGGAGCAGGACGAGAACCATGGAGAACCAGAACGTTCCCTTGATCAGAAACCACATCGCTTGCCATCCTTGTTATCGGGCCTCGGCTCTTTGCGGCCTTCGGCTTGCTGGTCCTTGGCGAACCGTTGATGCGAGAATAGGAGCCGGAAGGAAATTCCCCTTTTCAAGAATCACTCAGGTTTTGCCCAGATTTAAGTAAAATGCGACCTATCTCCGACTTTACCGGCATTTGAGGCAGATTTTAGCGATTGCCGTTAAGGATGAAGGCGTGGCCACCGGACCCAAGGCGCCGGAACGCCGGGAGGTGCATTTGGGGCGGCTTGCCCCAGAGGTTAACATGAACAGAAAAATGCCGCAAAATGAGGCGCTTACACCCCGTTAACCACGCCGGACGAATGGCCGGTGGATTGCCCCGAAATGGGACTTTTGAGGCTTTTTGGGCCGGTTTCGGGCCCCGTCGTTTATTCTTTCCTTAAGTCGCCGATGCGATTTTGGGCTCACACAAAAGAACATAAACGGCAGGGTTTTGCGTTGCGCCAATTGACCATCATCGCTGACAGAATGGCAGCCCGCCTGGGCGCCGTTGCGGGCGTTGCGGGCGTGGACGCCACGGATGAGCGCCCGTCCGCGTCACTGCGCGCCACGACGCTGGCGCTTCTTGCCGCCATTCCCGGCCTGCCGCTTGCTCTGTCCGCCATCATGCCCGCCTCGGCCGCGCTGCCGGCCGGTGTCGCTGTCGTCGGCGCCGGTGCGCTGCTTGCCGCCGCCGCGACCTCGGTGCGCCAGCCCAAGCCGCTGAAGCCGAAGACCTTTGCCGAAGAGCTGGCCGCCAGCGCGCCGGTGCAGACCTCTCCTTACGATCTGTTTGCCGGCCTCGTGACGCTGCACGATGCGCGTGGTTTCGTGACCGCCGTGCACGGCCGCGACCGTGCAGACATGCTCGCCTGGATGCGTGACCCGATGGCGCGCGGCTATCTCGACCAGATCCACATTTCCGACCGCCTCGGCTTCCTCGCCGCGATCGACCGCCTGCGCCAGGGTGGCGTGCGCGAGACGGTGGACATCCGCATCGACCGCCCGCGCCTGGAGGCGGATGCCGAGCAGTTCATGCATATGCGCGTGGAAATGACGGCGCTGCACGGTGCCGACGGCACGCTTGCCGCCGTCGTCGCCCAGTCGCGCGACATGTCCGAAGAGGCACGGCTGAAGAGCGAAGGTGCGCGCAAGACGGCGGAAGCCGAATCGGCCAACGACGCCAAGACGCGCTTCCTCGCCGCTGTCAGCCATGAGCTGCGCACGCCGCTGAACGCCATTCTCGGCTTCTCCGACATTCTGACCGGCGAGTATTTCGGCAAGCTCGAAAACGATCGCCAGCGCGAATATGTCGCCCTGATCCACCAGTCGGGTTCGCACCTGCTGTCGGTGGTCAACACCATGCTGGACGTCTCGAAGATCGAGGCCGGGCGCTACGAACTTTTGACCGAGCCCTTCATCGTCGCCGACAGCGTGCGGGCCTGCGAGCAGATGCTCGGCCTCCAGGCGCGCGACAAGGGCATCAAGCTGACGAGCCGCGTGCCGCGTGCCATCGGCGAGGCGGTGGCCGACCAGCGGGCGATCCAGCAGATCCTGATCAACCTCGTCGGCAACGCGATCAAGTTCACCGACCGCGGCGGCGTCGTCACCATCGATGCGGCGCGCGAGGGCAAGGACCTGCTTTTGACCGTCAGCGACACCGGCATCGGCATTCCCGCTGACAAGCTTGCGCTGATCGGCCAGCCCTTCATGCAGGTGCAGAACGAATATACCCGCAAGTACGAAGGCACCGGCCTCGGTCTGTCACTGGTCAAGGGTCTCGTGGCGCTGCATGGCGGCAGCTTTGTCATCCAGAGCCGGCCGGGCGAGGGCACCGTCATCACCATCCGCGTGCCGGCAGATGGGTCCGGCGTGATGCACGAGGACGACCACCGGCTGACCACCGCATCCACCGTTGATTTCCCGCCGCGCCTTGCAGCGGGCAGTGAGACCGTTTACGAGCCGTCGCTCGATGGCAAGGACACGACCCATGAACGCGCACGTCAGAAAACAGCCTGAGCGGCGGCCGCAAGGCCAGGCCCGCAAGGGCGGTTCCGGCAAGCGCGCGGCCGCGCCGCCGCCGCGCCGGCAAAACGTCGTCATCACCGGGCTTGTCGCGCTCGGAGGCCTCGCCGCGCGCAATCCCGGCACCGTCGGCGGCACCTGCGCCTTTCTCGTCGTGTTCTCCTTCGTGGCGGCCAACGCGCTGTGGTACCAACCGGGCGGCCATCCCGCGCCGTTCCTCAAGATGCGTGCGGCCGACAATTCGCTCGGCTTCACGGCGACCAAGCCCGAGCCGCACGACCAGACGACCTTCGTCATCGAACGTCTGGAAGAGGGCGAGGAACTGCCTGAAGTCACCGACGTGATGCCCGGCGAGCGGCCCTTCGACGAGGTGGCCAAGGTCATCGAGAAACGGCCGGCGCCGGTAAGCGAGACGACACAGGACGAGGCCGACCCGGTCGCTGCCGCGATCATGGAGGCCGAGGCCGATCCGGCGGTCACCTCCGCCGTGGCAAAGCCTGCACCGAGCGACCTGGTGATGAAGATCCAGAAGGGGCTCAGCAACATCGCCTACACGGATATCGCCGTGGACGGCCTGATCGGCGAAAAGACCCGCCTGGCGATCCGCCATTTCGAGAAGCATTACCGTCTCCCGGTGACAGGCGAGCCGAACACGCAGGTGCTCGCCAAGCTGAAAGACATCGGCGCGCTGTAATGCGCGCATGCGACCAAAGTCGTACGACTGCAACGCACACATCTACCGGTTGCTTTTAAAGGAAGCATTAACCATGCCTGCCGGATAATCTTCCGATTGCCGGGAGGATTGTCGAGCCATGTCCAACGCTGCCTTGCGTGAGACTGCGGATACTTTTGAAGATGATGCACCGGCCGATGCCGGGGCGCTGCGCCGGGTCGTGGGCGGGCTGGCCGCCGAGGCTTCGGATCTCGGCCTGCATCTCGTCGATATTGCGGGTTCCATTCAGGATACGGCCGCGCAATCGCGCGAACATGCCAGCCTCTTCACCCGGCTGACCCAGTCGGCGACGGCCATTGCCAGCACCAATGGCGACATTGCCCGCACGCTTGGAGAAACCGACCAGCTGGCCGCAAGCGCCCGCAAGGTGCTGGGCGAACAGGCGGTGCAGCTCGACGGCTCCATTGCGGCCATCGACCATATGGTGACGGCCTCCAACGAGATCGGCACGGAGATTTCCGCCTTCTCCCGGGCGCTGGCGGATGTCGGCCGGCTGGCCGACGCGATCGGCACCATCGCGCGGCAGACCAATCTTCTGGCGCTCAATGCCGCCATCGAGGCGGCGCGTGCGGGCGAGGCGGGCAAGGGGTTTGCGGTGGTCGCCGCGGAGGTGCGCACATTGTCGCTGGAAACCTCCAGCACGACGGCCTCGATCCAGAAGACGTTGCAGGAACTGCGCGCGCGCATCGACCGGCTGGAAGCGGCGGGCGAGGGCGCACGCGTATCGGCAGAAGGCGTGAAGGTGACGGCGTCGCAGGTGCAGGGCTCGTTTGCCGGCGTGGAGGCGGTCATGTCGAAAATCCTCGACAGTGCGTCCTCGCTCGCGGCCACGACAGGTGCCGTAGACAAGGAATGCAGCGAGTTTGCACGGTCGATCGGTGCAGCCTCGACGGAGATCATCCGCTCCAACGAGGTGCTGCAGAAGGCCTCCGGCAAGGTCGGCGAGGTGGTGACCATCTCCGAGCGCATCATCCAGGCGACGGCGAGCGCGGGGATCGAGACGCCGGACAGTCCCTATATCCGCCTGGTTCAGGCGTTGGCCGACGAGGTTTCGGCACGTTTTGCCGGTGCGGTGCTGAGCGGCGAGATCGGCATGGAGGCGCTGTTCGACCGGCAATACCGGCCGATCCCGGGCAGCGATCCGGTGCAGATGATGACGCGGTTCACTGACTTTACCGATCGCGTTCTTCCGGCAATCCAGGAGCCGGCCGCGACGCGCGACCAGCGCATCGCCTTCTGTGCGGCGGTGGACGAAAATGGCTACCTGCCGACGCACAACCGCAAATTCTCCGAGCCGCAGCGGCCGGGCGATCCTGCCTGGAACACCGCGAACTGCCGCAACCGCCGGATCTTCAACGACCGGGTGGGGCTGGCTGCCGGCCGCAACACACAGCCGTTCCTCCTCCAGACCTATCGTCGCGACATGGGCGGCGGGCAGTTCGTGCTGATGAAGGACATTTCCGCGCCCATCACCGTCAATGGCCGGCACTGGGGCGGGCTGCGGCTGGCGATCCGCGTATAGATCTGGCGATTGCCCCGGCACCCGGCGCGGTGTATGCCGCGACCATGCGTCTTCGCACCGATATCTTCGTCTCCGCCCTGATGCGCCGTGTCTTCGCACGCGGCGATTTCGCGGCTGTCGAGGCGAAGGGCGCGGAGGAGGCGGGAGCGGTGTTCGTCCGGCAGGTTTTCCGCGACGGCTCGGAGACCCTCTATGCCCCGGCGCCGCAGAGTTTCTTCGACGCGGAGGAGAGCGGCCAGCGGCTGTTCGAGACGCGGCTGAGCGGGGTGGACGCGGCCGCGGTTTCTGCGGCGATCGACCGGGAGCGGCGCTTCGACAGCGACCTCTGGGTGGTGACGGTCGAGACGGACGATCTCGGTGACCTGATCGATTTCGGCGTGGCCGAGCCGAAGGATGACGGGTTCTTTCGCCGTTAACCGCGTTGAGAAATTCGGCGGCACCGGCCGCATTTGAAACGGATTCTTTGCCGATAGGATTTTAAGACGTGGCCACGTCAATGATGGACGCCTGACAGGAATGACCAAGTATTACATCCAGGTCGACATGACGTCGACGCTCCTTGCCCGGCAGGCAAACAGCCAGTGGATTGTTGCGCCCGGCGTTTCGATCGCCACCAAGGGCACGGCCGTCGATGCCGCCGGCGCCCATACCGGCCGCTCTCTGGTGTTCGACGGCAAGGTGACGTCTTCCGCCGGCAATGGCGTGGTTCTGGGCTCCACCGCCATCAAGGCGAATGCCGGCGACGTTACCATCAAGGCGAACGGCGTCGTCTCCGCCAAGCTGATCGGCCTGACGGCGAGCGGGGCGGATCTGGTCCTTACCAACCACGGCACGCTGTCCGGCGGCACCTATGCCGGCGTCTTTACCGGCGAAGGCCTGAATTTCACCAACCGTGGATCCGTGTTGTCCAGCGCCGTCGGCGTCAAGGCGAGCGGCGATAATGCGCTTGTGACCAACCATGCCACGGTGAAAAGCGCTGGCGATGCAATGATCGTGTCGGGTGTGAAGACGATCGTCACCAATTACGGGCTCATCCGGTCGACGGCGGATGACGGCATTCGTAGCGTCGGCCTGAAGGCCACCGTGACCAACAGCGGCACGGTCGATGCCAAGCTCGACGCGATCACGGTCACCGGCGCGAACGCCATCATCACCAACAACGGCAAGGTCGTCTCGCGCGGCGACGAAGGCATTGTCGTGACGGGCGCCAACCTCGTCATGTCGAACAACGGTACGATCACCGCCGCCCGGGATGCCGTGCGGCTGGATGGTGCAAACGCCAATTTCGCCAACCACAAGACGATCACCTCGACCATGGGTGACGGCATCGACGTCGGTGGCGCGGGCGCACGGATCACCAACAATGGCATCCTGAAGGGTGCATCCGGCATCTTCATCGACGGCGCGAATGCGACGCTGACCAACAATAGCGCCGTGACGGCGACATCGGGTGTTGCGGTGTCACTGCTTGGCAGCGGCAAGAACATCTTTTCCAACAATGGCTCGCTGACCGCCGACAGCCTTGCGCTGAAGGGTGGCAGCGGTGTCGAGGCCATTACCAACAACGGCACGATCCGCGGCAATGTCGATCTCGGTGCCGGCAACGACATCTTCGACACACGCGGCGGCAAGGTGATCGGCTCGGTGGCGGGCGGCAAGGGCAACGACACCTATCTCGTCGCCGATGCGGCCCTGAAACTCGTCGAGAAGGCGGGCGAGGGGATCGACACGGTGCAGTCGTCGGTGAGCTACAAGCTCGGCGCCAATCTCGAAAAACTCATCCTGCTCGGCACCGCCGGCATGAGCGGCACCGGCAATGGCCTGGACAACGTGATCATCGGCAACAGCGGCGGCAACACGCTCTCCGGTGGGGCCGGCAACGATATCCTCGACGGCCGCAAGGGCAACGACACGCTCATCGGCGGTAGCGGGGCCGATGTCTTCATCTTCTCCAAGGGCTCGGGCAAGGACAGCGTGACGGATTTTGCGCCGGGCACCGACCGCGTCGATTTCTCTAGCCTTGCGGACATCACCAGCTTTGCCGACCTCGTGAAGAACCATGCAGTGCAGAGCGGCGACGACGTGCTGATCCGCGCCGGCAACGATGTGCTGACGCTGAAGCACGTCGATCTCTCCGATCTTTCGAAGGGCGACTTCCTGTTCTGACCGTCCTGTTCCTGCGGGAACAGCCGGCAGGCGGCCGACATGGGAAAAGGGAGGCACAGGCAACGGCCTGTGAACCCCTGGAGAAACGCCCATGTTTATCGTGCTGCCTGCCCTTGCACTGCTGATTTCGGGAATGTTCGTCGTGACCATGCTGGCCGCGCTCTCCGCCGAGCGCAACGAAGGCGCGACGGTTCGCCTGCCGGCCAAGCGCCGGATTTTCTAACAGAACTGGATTTCAACCGGCGGCGCGTTGCCGTTTCGTCACGGAGGACCTGTCATGGTGATCCTGCCCATTCGCCTGCGCGTCGTCGCCATTGGCCGCCTTCGGCAGGCCGTTGCCGTTCGTGTAGCTGTCCGCCCTCTGCCAGCTTTCGACCCTGAGGATCGCCTCGGCGGGGTCTAGCGTCGACAGCAGCGCTTCCGCGCCGCCCGCGGCAAGATGCGGGTAGATCTTTTCCAGAATGAACGCGCTGTCTGCTTCGGGCAGGTCGAGCGCCACCAGCGTTTCGGCAAGCTGCCGCCCCGAAACATCGAGCAGGATGCGCTCCGAAAGCCATTGGCTCGAGGCGAGCGCATCGGCGAGCGTCACCGCCAGCATCCCGATTTCCCCACCGCGCGCAAAGCGCACGAACAGCACCTGATGCATTTCTGTTGCCGGTTCGAGCCCGGCAGGCGCTTCGGCCGCAGGCGTTGCGGCACGAACGAGGGCGCGCAGCTCCTCGCGCATCTGTTCTTCCCGCTCCAGCCTTGCCGCTTCCGCGAGAGCCAACTCCCGGTCTTCACCGGTGCGGCGGCTTGCATGGTCCTGATGCGTGCCGACCAGCGCCTCGATGATCGCGGGTGAAAGATCGTCGCGCCGGCCGATGGCGTGGGCGTGCTCGGGACCGGATGCGCGCAGGATGCGCATCAGCGTCGCATCGGGGATGGCCTTCGAGCCCATGAGGAATATGGCGGCGATGCCGATCGGCTGTCGGGCGATGAAGAGGGCGGTGTCGTCGGGGATCTGCGGGCAGCGCGACAGGGCGGCGACGGCTTGCCGGCGCGCTTCCTCGGTGGAGGCGTCAAAGAGCGGCGCGAACAGTTCGCCGAACTGATAAAGATCCGACCTGGACGGAAAACGCAGGCTCTCGAAGCTGGAAACCGTGGCCATCAACACGATGTCCTTCGGCCGCCCCGCCTGCGGTCTCTCCAATTCGCGAAACCTGTCCGCCACAAAACACCCGTCATCCCCGGAACGGCAGCCCCTTGCCGATCCCCATTGTCGTTCATGAAAAATAGAGGAAAAGCGTTAGCGAGCCGTTAACCTTGCTCGCGCGGAAACGGCAATGTTTACAAAGCGCTGCCGCAGGAGTTGCAGGCCGTGCCTTCGCTGTCGGCGTGCCGCATCAGGACGCCTATCCGGCCAGCGCCTGTGCCATAGGGAACTGCGCGCGTGCGATCTTCAGGCTAGTGTTAACAGCATGTTAACCCGATAGTCGTTAGTTTTAGGGACATGGATCGGCTCGTCTAATTCGATGGACGTGGTATGATTCGGGTGTTGGAACGGCGGTCCGCCAAAGGGCGTCGCTGGTTCGATGGGAAAGGTGCGATGGTCCGGATACCGGACGGTCCCAGACAATTTCTCGTGAATGGGAAACTTTTGGACCCGTATCGCCGTTTTCCACCTGTATGCGACTGGGATGACATCAGCTCATGTCGCAGCCGGGTGACGACGGAACCGGATGCACCGGCCCGGAAACGGGCAGGGTGAGATTGTAGGAGTACTTCATCCGTCTCGATTCTTCTTTTGGAGGCGAGAATGGCAGACGTAGTACGATTAAAGGAATGGCTCGCGCGAACCACGAGACGCGACACCATTCGCCGCGAGGCCCCGGCCCAGGTGCTTCTGTTCACCGGCGTGCGCTATGAGCGCCTGACCCCGGCCATGCTTGCCGCGCGCAGCAAGGCCGCGAAGACGACCGCCCCGGATACAGCCCGCCGGCCCTGATGACGATTTCGCCGATCGCTGCGGTTGCAGCGTTTGGATTTGCGCGCTGATGGTCGCGGCGCATCTACGATCGCAGGGAAAACCTGCTCTTCGAGCTCCAGGCGAGCTACTTCCTTACTGTTGTTCTGCCGGAAACGGCTCGCAACTGGCATCCGCCAGGAAGGCATTTGCCGCGTTCTCGCGGCTTCGCGTGGGCACGAAAGTGCGCAGCACGGCGTAACCTTCCTCGCCGCGCATTTCGACCAGGATCGACTGTTCCAGCTCCTGCGGCACGGCCTTGCGGATGCCGATGAGCTGGATCGGCGTGGCGATCAGCGTGTCGAGCGCGCCGCTGACGGAGGTGCGGTCGTTCATGCTGAAGACCTCGTTGGAGGCTTCGTCATAGACGACGAGCGACCAGAACGGTACCTCGCCCGCCGCAAAAAGGCGGATCGGGCCGTTTTCCACCGAGAAGGTGCAGACGGCGGTCTTCATGGCCGGATCGTCGTTGATCGGCGCCAGCGTGCCGCCGGTGTTTGCCAGCGGGAAGAAACGGTTCGCCTCGCCGAAGCTCTGCACGCGGGTGTAGGCGTCGCGGCCGGTAAAGCTCGGCAGGGAAAGGATGATGACGATGTGCAGGAGTGCGGCGCCGACGAGGCCGACGGCGATGGCATAGAGCAGACTACGCATCGGCGCAGTCCAGCCGCGTGATGCCGGGCATGGCGAGGTCGATGACGCCGGAACTGCCGGCCGTCGGCGTGTCGAGCAGGGTCATGACCAGCAGGAACGGTGCCTTGCCCTCCGGCACGGCGAGCCAGTTGCCGGGCGTGGCGGACGCGGCGATGCGGATCGAAAAACTGCTGTCGGCGCTGCGCAATACCGACCAGGCGTTGATGCCGGTCGGCAGGCCGGGCAGCGTGCCCGGCAGCGGGTTACCGTTGCGGTCGGCCGCATGCAGCGTCCAGAGGCGGGCAGGCGGCGTGATGCCCTGGATTTCATACCGACAATTTTCGACGAGCGAGCGGTTCTCGCTGTCTTTTGCTGCGGTGAAGGTGAGACCCTCGGCAGCGCCGAGCAGCAGCTTGCCGTCGCGTGCGCGGTGCGCCTTCGCATAGGGGTCGGCGTCGATCGTCTGGGCGGCCGGGAAGGCGGTCCATGGCCCGAGCGCAATGGCGCCGAAGCCGACCGTTGCCCTCAGCGCATAGATCGAACTCAGGATGCCGAGGCCGAAGGCGACGGCGAGCGCTGTAGCGATGACAAGGGGTGTACGGAACAAGGGCAATCGACCGTTGGAATCAGCTTCTGGTTACTCTGTCCGGTTCGGTCGAGCCCCGTCAAGCGCGGCCACGCGGCCGTCCGCCTTCAGGGGCTTCGCCTCATTGAACTGGCGGGTTATGTCTTTCAAGAGCTTGGTGACATCGGCCGAGAGCGAGCGGGGGCGGACAAGCGCCGGCAACGGGTTCTCGTCGCCGGTCGTCGCAGCCACCTCGGTCGCCTTCGTGCCGTCCGGCAGCGGGTTTTCGATGCCGGGAATGGGTTTCAGCTCGATGCCCTGATGGGCATAGTCCATCAGGCGCTTGAACGTCATGGCGGGCAGCGAGCCGCCGGTCATGTTGTTCGTCGAGGTATAGTCGTCATTGCCGAACCAGACGGCGGTGGTGTAGTTGCCGGTGAAGCCGACATACCAGGCGTCGCGATAGGCCTGGGTCGTGCCCGTCTTGCCGCCCGAGACGATGCCGCGATCGAGCGCGCCGCGCCGCGCCGTGCCGCTCACCGGAATGGTGACGAAGATGCGGTTCATCGACGAATCCGCCTGTTCGGACAGGATGCGCTTGGCCGGCGGTTCGTCGCGGCCGAAATCGTAAAGAATGTCGCCGTCGTAATTGAGCATCTGGCTGATGCCGTGGCGGCGCGACTGCAGACCGCCGGCAGGGAAGACGGCATAGGCCGTCGCCTGGTCGAGCACGGTGACTTCCGAGGTGCCGAGCGGCATGGTCTTGTCGGTGCGCAGCGGTGTTTCGACGCCCATTTCCTTGGCGATTTCCGCGATGCGCTTGGTGCCGAGCTTGTCCTTGGCGAGGCGGACCGGCACGGTGTTGATGGACTTCGCCATCGCCGTCATCAGCGTCACGCGGCCGGCAAAACTGCGGCCGTAGTTCTGCGGCGACCAGCCGTTCCAGCTGATCGGTGCATCGACGATGGTCGTCTCGGGCGTCATGCCGGATTCCATGGCGGCGGCATAGGTATAGGCTTTGAAGGACGAGCCCGGCTGGCGCAGCGCTCGTGTCGCGCGGTTGAACTGGCTCTCGCCATAATCGCGCCCGCCGACCATGGCGCGCACGGCGCCGCCATTTTCCACCATCGCCAGCGCGCCCTGCTTGACGCGGTAGCTCTCGCCGTATTGGCGCAGGCCGCTTTCCACGGCTTCCTCGGCGGCGGCCTGCAGGCCCATGTCGATGGTCGTGCGCACGATGAGCGAATGCTGGGCGAAGGGTTTTGCGATACGCTGCACCTCCTCGAAGGCCCAGTCGAGGAAGAAGTCCGGCGCCGTCTTCTCGTTGCGGTCGATGATGGTGGCGGGGTTGCGCCGGGCGGCGATCACCTGGCCCTCGGTCATCAGCCCGCCCTGCACGAGATTGGTCAAAACCTCGTTGGCGCGGGCGCGGGCGGCCGGCAGGTTGACGTGCGGCGCGTAGCGCGCCGGCGCCTTGAACAGGCCGGCGAGCATGGCGGATTCGGCAAGGTTCACGTCGGTGACGTTCTTGCCGAAATAGAACTGCGCCGCCGCCGCCGCTCCGAACGTGCCACCGCCCATATAGGCGCGGTCGAGATAGAGCCGCAGGATCTCCTTCTTGGAGAGGTTCGCCTCCAGCCAGAGGGCTAGGAAGGCTTCCTTCACCTTGCGCTCGATGGTGCGC
Source organism: Shinella sp. GW821-FHT11G07 (assembly GCF_058808115.1). Lineage (NCBI taxonomy): Bacteria > Pseudomonadati > Pseudomonadota > Alphaproteobacteria > Hyphomicrobiales > Rhizobiaceae > Shinella > Shinella sp. GW821-FHT11G07. Next base: position 42,283 of record NZ_JBXARJ010000003.1, on the reverse strand, counting down.
TCGTTCGACAGGAACAGGTTTTTCGCCAGCTGCTGGGTGAGGGTGGAACCGCCCTGCACGACGCCGCCGGCGCGGGCATTCTCGTTCATGGCGCGGGCGAGGCCGAGGAAATCGATGCCGAAATGGCTGAAGAAGCGGCGGTCTTCCGTCGCGAGTACTGCCTTGATGAGATGGTCCGGCAGTTCGTCGATCGGCGCGGAGTCCTCGTGGATGATGCCGCGGTGGCCGATCTCGTTGCCGTAGCGATCGAGGAAGGTGACGGCGAAATCGCTCTGCGCGCGCCAGTTGCCTGTGGTTTCCTCGAAGGCGGGGAGCGCCAAGGCAAGCAGCAGCACGAAGCCGGCGGTGCCGAGGTTCATGCCTTCGCCGGCGACCTCGAAGACGGCCTTTTTCCAGCCTTTGACGTGGAAGCGGCGGGAGAAGATGGTGATCTCTTCCCAGATTTCGGCCAGGCGAAAACCGGCGTTCCAGACCGTGGAGTCGATCCAGGAATCGATGCGCAGAAGAAAGTGCCGCTTGCGGCGGCGGGGTTTTGTCGGTTTCTGGCTGTCGTCTTCCACGATCGCGGACCTCTTGGCGGGCGGTCACAACCTGCCCGTATTCGGTTAACGTCCTCTCACCACCGGTTTATTCAGGGACGATATCAGTCTTTTGAAGGCGACAGAACGGAATTTGCGGGAAACGGTTAGCGGCGACCGCCCTTGACCTTTGGCCCCGAGGGGTTCAGGGGTCGGACATGATGAGCAACAATGCGGAAAAGCCCGGCGATCTGCCTTTCTGGAAGACGAAGTCGCTTGCCGAAATGAACGACACGGAGTGGGAAAGCCTGTGCGATGGCTGCGGACTCTGTTGTCTCAACAAGCTGGAAGACTGGGACACCGGCGAAATCGCCTGGACGTCGATCCGCTGCGTGCTGCTCGACGGCGAAAGCTGTCGCTGTTCGGACTATGAAAACCGCCAGGCGACCGTGCCCGACTGTATCCGGCTGACGGTGGAGAGCGTCGAGACGATCAGCTGGCTGCCGCCGACCTGCGGCTACCGCCTCGTGCGCGACGGCCACGACCTCTACTGGTGGCACCCGCTGGTTTCCGGTGACCCGGACACCGTGCACCAGGCCGGCATTTCGGCCCGTGGGCGCACGATCAGCGAAGAGGGCATCGATACCGACGACTACGAGGACTATCTCGTGACCTGGCCCATGGAGGTGGGTGAGGAAAAATAGGCGGCGTCAGTGCAGGCTGGCGGCGACAAGTTTCTTCGGCGCCACGTTGCGCCAGGCGGTGCCGATCAGGTCGCGCACGCGCTCTCCGTCCGCGCTGTCGAAATAGACCGACGTCCAGCCCTTGAGGCCCCATCCGCCCGGCACCGGTGCGCATAGCCCCGGATCGGTTTCGACGACCATCGCCTGCTGGCCCGGCGTCAGTTTCAGCACTGCGCGGCCCGGCTGCGGCAGCGACATGAAAATCTTCTCGCCCACCCGGAAGTCGCGCTTGCCGAAATGCGCACTCTCCTGTGCTTCCGGCATGCCGAGCGCAATTGTGATGAGATCGTTGGATATCATAGGACGCAGCGTAGCACAGGGGCAGCTAAACAGAAAGCGGAGGCGCCCAAGCGCTGGCGGCCTGGAGGTCTCAGGTCACAATACCACGACGTCTACTACTGTGTTTTTCGAGGCCCGCGCCTGATGGTGTTGAATCCATGCCCATTTCATATGCCGGACAGCCCGCGTTGCGTCGGAAATGTCGATCCCGGCGGGCGGGCTTCGAATGGGTTCAACGGATTGGCTGAATGGATGTATCATCGCGTAGAGGCGAAACTTTTCGATAGGGTCTCCGTTTTCGCCAAGCGTGGTTTCCACCGGCTTGAAGTCGTAGAACTCAATGATGTCGATCGGGATTTCCTGGGAGCCAACCCGGACTCTACCGCGATGAAGGAGCGGGTCTTCGCGGTCTGTTCCCGGTACCATGATGACGATGTCCGGCTCTTCTTTCAGGGTCGCACTGCAATACCATCCTTCCCCTTCGATTTCATACCGACCCAGCAAGGGGTGTTGCACGCGCGCTGGTGTGAAACTCCGCGCGTAGGACGATAATTGTTCGTTCAAAGCCACCAGACTGGGACGGGGGTGCCGCCAGTTTTCGTGCAACTTTCCCACGGCGCGACAATTGTATCGTGCGGCCCGTTCCACCTTGCCTGCAGTCCAGGCCTTCAGATATGTCTGCATCGCGAAACGAATGAAGCCCGCAAGGGCTTCGACATCGTCTTCCGTCAGGTCCATGACGGCGGGGTGATGAATGTCGCTGAAGTTGATCTGCTCGATGGCCAGATTCAGTTGCAAATCCAAAGGAAAAGCAAACGTCCTGACGATCGGGGACCTCTGCGCGGGAACCACGTTCATCCATCGCAAGACACAGAAGTTGAGGTGGATTCCGTGGAGAGTGAGCACGCCCATATCGAGTCGCGGAGCCATGTCATCATGCCAAGGCAGATCATTTGTCGGCAGGTCCCAAGGCGCAGGTGACCTCGACCATGTATCGTCAAGAAAAAGGCGCGCCCTTCTGCCCGGGGCTGCCCCGTCCGAACACCACGAGTTCGAATCCGTCGGCCTTAGCGCTTTGGGTGAAATCTCCTTGATGGCTGCACGAAGGGTTTCCGCGGGCGTTGGAATGGGGCTCATGTCTGGTCTTCGCTCTGCGACGGATCGATGATTTCTTTGTAGGGCGCGATGATAAAGATTCCGTGCTTTGGTATGTGGCGCGGAAAATAGGAAAATAGTCCTTGACGGCGTTGCGGTGGTTTGATAGGGTTATGGCATAGTCGGAAAGGTGCGACCGACAGGGTTGCTGGATTTTCCTGAGGTTGGGCGATTTGTGGGTGTGCCCGACGGCTGAATGATAGGAATTTATTGACAGGCGCTCGGCTTCCAAGACCGGGCGCCTTTTCATTTGCGGGTTTTGCCATGGATGGGGTGACGATCGATATCGGGCTTTTCGGCGTCTCGCCGGAGCCGGCGGCTTATGATGGGCTGGCGGGGCGGCGGGATGGGTTTGCGGGCGGGGCGGCGCTGGTGCTGGATACCAAGGCGCAGGCGCCGCTCGATCCGTTTCTCGACATGCAGGCGATGCTGCTCGAAATGACGAAGGAGCTGCGCGAGCGGTTCCAGCGCTTCCAGAGCCAGAAGGTGGCGGCCGAGCGGGATGCAGACGTCGCTGAGGACGATGCGGCGCGCAAGCTTGCGCAGACCGATGCCAAGGCGGCGATCGAGGCGGTCTCGCTGATCGTGCGCACGCTTGAAAAGATCGACAGCCTGCAGCGCACGCTGATCAACGAACGTGTCGAGGCGGAAGCGGCACGCGGCGAGCCGGACGACGAGGCGGCGCTAGCGGACGAGTTCGAGCGGCTGGTCGAGGCGCGGGTGAAGGAACGGTTGCATGCCGCCAAGGAAAACTGGATGCGGGAAAGCGGGCCTGGTGGCGATGCTGCCGCGCGCGCGGAAAGTGGGCCGTAACAAACGGCGGTTGGGCAAGGCGCTGGACCGGAAGATCAAGAAGATTGCTGCAACAGCGGCCGCGGGCTTCACAATGATCGACGAAAAGCGGGACTGGCAGGACTTGCGAAAGAAAGCCGGTGCGCTTGAAGCCGGGCTCGGCAGCCGGAATGTCGGTCTTGCCGATGGCACTTGCCCCTCATCCCCCTGCCGGGACTTTCTTTCCGCAGGCGGGGAGAAGGGGGACGTGGAAACGGCCGTAGCACCTCCAGTGTCGAGCGATGGGGCGGAGTTTCGAGCCGACGGATCTGTCAGTGCCGGAAACCAGATGGCAGGCGACCGGCCGGAGACGGCGGCGCGGCTGTTGCCGACCCAACGCTCGAGCCTCAACCGCTGGAAATTTCAAAGCCGGCTGGCGCAGATGCCGCCGCCCGGCGACTGGCGGGTGTGGCTGCTGATGGGTGGGCGCGGTTCCGGCAAGACGCGGGCGGGGGCGGAATGGGTGCATGCGATGGCTTTGGCGCATCCGGATATCCGCATCGCGCTTGTGGCGGAAACGCTGGGCGACGGGCGTGAGGTCATGATCGACGGCGTTTCCGGCATCTGCCGGATTGCGGGTCGATCGCGGCCGGAATTCGAGGCGTCGCGCCGAAGGCTCGTCTGGCCGAACGGATCGATCGGGCAGATCTTTTCGTCGGAGGATCCGGAAAGCCTGCGCGGACCACAGTTCCATCTCGCCTGGTGCGACGAGGTCGGCAAATGGAAACATGCGCAGGAAACCTGGGACATGCTGCAGTTCGGCCTGCGTCTCGGCGACGATCCGCGCGTGCTGGTGACAACGACGCCGCGGCCGGTGCCGCTGCTGCGGGCGCTGGCGGACGATCCGCGGACGCAGGTGCGGCGCATCAGCACGCAGGACAATGCGAAAAACCTGTCGCCGGGCTTCCTGACCGCCATGGCCGACCGCTACGGCGGCACGCGTCTTGGTCGGCAGGAACTGGACGGCGAGCTTATCGCCGACCGCGAGGACGCACTGTGGAGCCGGGCGCGGCTGGAGGCGATCCGGCTGAAAAACCCGGGGCCGCTGTCACGCATCGTCGTGGCGGTCGATCCGCCGGCGACGGCATCCGCGGCTTCGGTCTGCGGCATCGTCGTGGCGGGCATGGACGGGACGGGGCGCAGCGTGGTTTTGGCCGACTGCTCGGTGACGGGCGCCAGCCCGGCGGGCTGGGCGGGCGCGGTGGTGCGCGCCTTCAAGCGGTTCGATGCCGACCGGGTGGTCGCCGAGGTGAACCAGGGCGGCGACATGGTGACGGCGATGCTGAGAAGCGTCGATGCCAACCTGCCGGTTTCGACGGTGCGGGCGACGCGCGGCAAATTTCTGCGCGCCGAGCCGGTGGCGGCGCTCTACGAGCAGGGGCGGGTGGCGCATGCGAGCGCCTTTCCCGAACTGGAAGACCAGATGTGCGACTTCGGGCCGGACGGGCTCTCCGCCGGCCGCTCGCCGGACCGGCTCGACGCGCTCGTCTGGGCGCTGACGGCGCTGGTGCTGGACCGGCAGGGCGAACCGCGGGTGCGGGGGATTTGAGGGCCGCTGAGGGTTGGATTTGGTCCCGGATTGCATTTTCTGGGTGCATTTTCGCGCATTCCGTGGTTGAGTGCGCGAGTGCTGAAGTGCCGTAGTCGCTTCAGCCGTTCCAGGCATCCGCAGGCAGTTCAGGAAGTTTCCGACCGGTACGCCATCAGGCGTCGCCGATGGCTGTGTCGTGGCCTTAAACAGGCCAGGGGAGGGTGAAATGGGAATCAACAGGACGTTTTTCTTCAATCAGGCGCGGGCCGTTCTCTTCGATGGGAGCCTGAGGCAGTCCCAGGTCGATGGGCTGACGGCGATCCTCGACAAGTGGGAAGGCGAAATGCCGGACGCCGATGATCGCTGGCTCGCCTATATGCTGGGCACTGCGCATCACGAAACCGGTCGTACCATGCAGGCTGTACGCGAAACCTTCGCCAGCACCGATGACAAGGCCATCGCCATTCTGGACAGGGCCTTCAACGCGGGCAGGCTGCCATGGGTTTCGACACCCTACTGGCACAAGGACAGCAGGGGCAGAAGCTGGCTTGGGCGCGGACTGGTGCAACTGACCCACAAGGCGAACTACGAGAAGATGTCGACGGAAACCGGCCTTGATCTTGTTGGCAATCCGACGCTGGCGATGGATCTCAAGACCGCCGTCACGATCATGTTCAAGGGCATGAAAAAGGGCAGCTTCACCGGGAAAAAGCTCGCCGACTTTTTTTCCCCCACGAAGGAAGAATGGAGAAATGCGCGGAAAATCATAAACGGGCTCGAAAGGGCGGATCTCGTCGCCAGCTATGCCAAGAGCTACTATGGCGCCATCAGCTACACGACGGGAGGTTGACGATGCGTAGGTTTCTTCTTGTTCTCGCCGGACTGGCAGCAGGCGCGGCCACCGCGGCCGATGGACCGGCGATCGTGAATTGCCGCGCGCAGGTCATCTATGACTGCACGCGCGACTGTGAGCAAAACACCATGCCGGCGGACCTGCGGCTGGATTTCACGGCCAAGCACGGCACCTTCTGTCGGGGCTCGGGCTGTGTCGAGGGATCGCTCGTCATGAGCGAAGCAAAGGGACAATGGGACGACGCCCCATACCGGATCTTCAAGCTGGAGTTCAAGGAAGCCGGAAATGAGCCTGTGTCCGGCGTCTTGCACGGTAGCGTCTTTCACGCAGAAGGCCTCGGCTCGATGGTCGGGACCTGCGAAGCCGAGGGCGGATGACGGGCAAGTGCCTGTTTTCGGCGCTTCACAAATAGTCACGGCCTGATCTTTCCCCGCCCACCGGCGCCTGACGCGGCGGTGGGCTGAAACAGGATGCACCCATGCGATTTTCATCTTTCCTGCCCTGGCGGCGCGCCGGGGTTTCTGCCGTGCCCGAAACCAAGGCATCGGGTGTGCTCACGCTGGCTGCCGAGGGCCGGGCGCACTGGTCGAGCCGCGCCTATGCGTCGCTTGCCCGCGAAGGGTTCATGAAGAACCCGGTGGCGCACCGGGCGGTGCGCATGATCGCGGAGGCCGCCGGCTCGGTGCCCTGGCTTGCCTATGAGGGCGAGACGGAGCGGCCGGAGGATTTCCGGCTGGCGCTGCTCGCCCGGCCGAACGGGCGCATGGCGGGCATGGATTTTTTTGAGACGCTATATGGGCACCTCCTGCTGTCCGGCAATGCCTTCGTCGAAGGGATACGGGTGGGGGAAGACCTGCGGGAGCTGCATCTGCTGCGGCCCGACCGGGTGCGCATCGTCGAGGGGCGGGATGGCTGGCCGGAGGCCTATGAATATCGCGCGGGCAACCATGTGCGCCGGCATGTCGTCGGCGACGGGGCCGGGGGCGAAGGGCAGGCGGTGCTGCATCTGCGGCTGTTTCATCCGCTCGACGACCGGCTGGGCTTTGCGCCGCTCGAAGCCGCCTCCATGGCGCTCGACCTCTCCAACGCGGCGGCGATCTGGAACAAGGCGTTGCTCGACAATTCGGCGCGGCCTTCCGGTGCGCTGGTCTACCAGCCGAAGGAAGGCGGCAACCTGACGCCCGACCAGTACGATCGTCTGAAGGCGGAGCTGGAGGAGGGCTATTCCGGCGCGGTGCGCGCCGGGCGGCCGATGCTGCTCGAAGGCGGGCTGAACTGGAAGGCAATGGGGCTGTCGCCCCGCGAAATGGATTTCGTCGAGGCGAAGAATGGTGCGGCACGCGACATCGCGCTCGCCTTCGGCGTGCCGCCCATGCTGATCGGCATTCCGGGTGATGCGACCTATGCCAACTACCAGGAGGCCAACCGGGCCTTCTGGCGGCTGACCGTGCTGCCGCTGGTGACCCGCACGGCGGCGTCCTTTGCGACCTGGCTTTCCGAGGAGGGGCAAACGGCACTGCGTCTGGTGCCGGACCTCGATCAGGTGAGCGGGCTCCAGGCAGAGCGGTCCGAACTGTGGGCGCGGGTGGGGGCGGCGGCGTTTCTCAACGATGAGGAGAAGCGGCGGGCCGTCGGCTACTGACAGGACGCAGCCCGAGCCTAGACGGCAGCGGACTGCTGGCCGTCATCATGACGGTTGCACCACCTATTTTTACCACTGGCGATGCGTCAAGTCACAGGTGCGAAATAGTCAGGGACGATCTTGGCTTCAGGCTGGATCGGTTAAAAAAGACTGAAAGAACAGCGCTCTGTGAGGTGTCGCTGAATCATCGCACCGATCTTCGGAATCGGTTTGTGAAGAGGCTGACTCTGTCTTTGAACAGAAGGGCGCAAGCGATTCAAAAGGCAGGCAGATTGCCGCTGCCCGACTCTGCGCGAGGCGGCAGTTTTGGACGCCCGTGGGCAGGTATCCTGAATTTCCAAAATAAACTGAAAGGCTTAACAATGGCTGACTTCGGAAACGATGGCGGGCTGTGGACGGCCCGATTGCTTGGCGCGTCCGCGGGCGCTGCCGTCTCGCTCATCTATCTCCTGCCGAAAAGCCGCCGTGAGGCGGCCTGCCGGTTCCTGACCGGTCTGGCCTGCGGTCTCGTCTTCGGCGGCCCGGCAGGGCTGTGGATCGCGGTCAGGCTCGGCATTGCCAGCTATCTCGGACCGGCGGAGATGCTGCTGACGGGATCGGCAGCGGCGAGCCTTTCGGCCTGGTGGGGGCTCGGCGTTCTGGCGCGGGTGGCGGACCGGATGCGGCAGTAGCCGCGACCGCGCAATTCCTCAATTCACATCGGAGACTTCCATGACAACCGACGACCTGCCGGTCTGGCGGACGAAGAAATATGCCGATCTGACGCTTGCCGGAGTCGCCAGTGACGGGGTGTTTTCCGGCTATGCCAGCCTGTTCGGCGAGGTGGATCTCGGCAAGGACGCGATCGCGCCCGGCGCCTTTGTCCGCTCGCTGGAAAGGCGCGGGGCCGCCGGCGTGCGCATGCTCTTCCAGCATGATCCGGCCGAGCCGATCGGCCGCTGGCGGGCGATCCGCGAGGACGCGCGCGGCCTCTATGTCGAGGGCGTGCTTTCGCCCGGCGTGGCGCGAGCCCGCGAGGTGCTGAACCTCATGAAGTCCGGCGCGCTCGACGGGCTTTCCATCGGCTTCCAGACGGTGCGCTCGAAGACCGACCGGGCGAGCGGCGTGCGCCGCATCCTGGAGGCGGATCTCTGGGAAATCTCGGTCGTCACCTTTCCCATGCTGCCCTCGGCACGGGTGTCGAACGTGAAGAATGCGCGGTGGTTCCGCGACCGGGAAACGGAGCTCGTGCGCACCATGCGCCGGGCGGCCCGGATGATGAAACGCTAACAACCGAAGAGGAAGACATGACGGAGATCCAGAAGACCGCGCCGGAAATCAAGGCCGTGCCGGAAACCATGACCGCTGCCTTCGACGACTTCATGGAGGCCTTCGAGGCGTTCAAGGAGACGAACGACCGCCGGCTCGGCGAAATCGAGCAGAAGATGACCGCCGACGTGGTGACACGCGACAAGGTGGACCGCATCAACCGCGCGATGGACGAGCAGAAGCGCGTGCTCGACCAGCTGGCGCTGAAGAGGGCGCGCCCGGCGCTCGGCGGCAGCGGCGAGGGCAATCTCGAGGTGGCCGAGCACAAGGCGGCCTTCTCCGCCTATATGCGCCGAGGCGACGACGCAGCACTCCGGGCGCTGGAGAGCAAGGCCATGTCGGCCGGCTCGGCGGCTGACGGCGGCTACCTCGTGCCGCCGGAAACGGATACCGACATCGGCCGCCGGCTGTCCGCCGCCTCGCCGATCCGTGCGCTTGCGACCGTGCGCCAGGTGTCCGGCACGGTGCTGAAGAAACCGTTCGCGACGACCGGCATGGCGGCGGGCTGGGTGGCGGAAACCGCGGCGCGGCCGCAGACCGGCAATGCGCAGCTTGCCGAACTCTCCTTCCCGACCATGGAACTCTACGCCATGCCGGCGGCCACCCCGGCACTGCTCGACGATGCGGCGGTGGATGTCGAAAGCTGGATCGCCTCCGAGATCGACATCGTCTTCGGCGAGCAGGAGGGCACGGCCTTCGTTTCCGGTGACGGCACCAACAAGCCGAAGGGGTTCCTCAGCTACACGAATGTTGCCGAGGCAAGCTGGAGCTGGGGCAATATCGGCTACATCGCGACGGGCGCCGCTGGCGCCTTCAAGGCGAGCAATCCATCCGACACGCTGTTCGACACGATCTATGCGCTGAAGGCCGGGCATAGGCAGAACGGCACCTTCGTGATGAACCGCAAGACGCAGGGCGCGATCCGCAAGTTCAAGGATGCGGACGGCAACTACCTGTGGCGCCCGCCGGCTTCAGTCGGCCAGTCGGCCTCGCTGCTCGGCTTTGCCATCGCGGAAGCCGAGGACATGCCGGACGTGGCAGCGGACAGTTTTTCGATCGCCTTCGGCGACTTCCGCTCCGGCTATCTCGTCGTTGACCGCACGGGCGTGCGCGTGCTGCGCGACCCGTATTCCGCCAAGCCCTACGTGTTGTTCTACACGACCAAGCGTGTCGGCGGCGGGGTGCAGAACTTCGAGGCGATCAAGCTGGTGAAGTTCGCGGCGAGCTGAGGCAACGGCTTTTCCCGCGGCGGACGTTTCCCCCTCATCCGCCTGCCGGCACCTTCTCCCCGAGGGGAGAAGGGGAAGATCGGCGGCCTCTCGTTTCCCTTCTCCCCGCCGGGGAGAAGGTGGCCCGAAGGGTCGGATGAGGGGGCACCTCTTCCATTGAGTTTCCCCTCGCACCGGCGGTCGTTCCCTGTCGCTGGTGCCGCGGGCGCGGTTTTCCTCCCGGCCGCGCCCGCATCCCTTTCTCCATCGGACAGGATGATCATGACCATCGCCGAACTGTTGCCGCCGCTGGCGGAGCCGATCACGCTTGCCGAGGCGAAGGCCCATTTGCGCCTTGAGACGAGTGACGAGGATGCGCTGCTGGCGGCGCTGATCCGCGCGGCGCGTGAACACCTGGAAGGACAGACAGGGCTTTGCCTGATCGTGCGGCCGCTGCGGCTCTATCTCGACGACTGGCCCGAGAACAAGGTGATTCAGATTGCCAGGGGGCCGGTGCAAACCATTGAAACGGTGACGGTTTACGATGCACTCGGCGATCCGGTCGAGGCGGATGTGGCCGGATACCTGCTGGACGGCGCGGCGCGGCCGGCGCGGCTGGTGCTGCCGGAGCGGCCGGCGACGATGCGGGCGCTCAACGGGATCGAGATCGACTTCACGGCCGGCTTCGGCGAGAGCGGTGCGGATGTGCCGGACACGTTGAAACGCGCGTTGCTGCTGCATGTCGCGGCGATGTTCGAACTGCGGGGTGTGCTTGCCCTTGACGATCAGCCGGGCGCGGTGCCGCCGGGCTACGACCGGCTGATCGCCCCCCATTGCATGCGGAGGCTCTGATGGCGCGGATCATCGATCCCGGCCGGCTTTCGGCGCGGCTCGTGCTGGAGCGGCCGGCAGAAACGCCGGACGGGCAGGGCGGCGTGACGCGGAGCTTTTCCCCGCTGGCGACGCTGTGGGCGCGCATCGAGCCCTTCGCCGCAAAGGCGGACGAGGCGGCGGGCGCCTTGCCGGTGACGGTGACGCACCACATCTGGCTGCGCTGGCGAGATGATCTGGCCGGCGGCATGCGGCTGCGCAAGGGCGCACGCCTTTTTATGATCCGTGCCTTTCGCGATCCGGACGAGACGGGGCGTTACGCGCTCTGCGACTGTGAGGAGATTAAATCATGAGCGCGGCTTCCGCCCTGCAGAAGGCGATCTTTGCCCGGCTTTCGGGGGACGCGGCGTTAACGGCGCTTGTCGGCGCCAGCAGCGTCACCGACCGCCGGCTCACCGAACCGGCTGCGCCGCTGGTGGTGATCGCGGGCATCGACAGCCTGGACCATTCGACGGCGAGCGAGCCGGGCGAGGAGCACACCGTGACGCTGGAGGCTTGGTCCGATGCGGCGGGGCACAGGCAGGTGCAGGCGATCGCCGCGGCGGTGCGGGCGGCGTTGCACGATGTGGCGCTCACGCTGACCGGCCATCATCTCGTGCTGCTGTTTCACAGCGATACCCAGCTTCGGCGCGACGGGAAATCCCGCTTCCACCGGGCGGAAATGCGGTTCCGGGCGGTGACGGAGCCGGACAGCTAACCTCAATCTCATGGAAGGGATTTCGCCATGGTGGCACAGAAGGGGCGTGACCTGCTGCTCAAGGTCGACAACGGAGCGAGCTTTACGACGGTTGCGGGGCTGCGGTCGAAGCGGCTGTCGTTCAATGCCCAGCTCGTCGACGTGACGGACGGGGATTCGGCGGGGCGCTGGCGGGAACTGCTCGGTGGCGCCGGCGTGCAGCGTGCGGCGGTGAGCGGCACCGGGATTTTCAAGGACCAGACCTCCGATACGCTGGTGCGTTTGCTGTTCTTCGCCGGCACGATCGTCGACTGGCAACTCGTCATTCCGAATTTCGGCACGGTCTCCGGGCCGTTCCAGATCGCGGCGCTCGAATATTCCGGTGCCCATGACGGCGAGATCGTGTTCGAGATCGCGCTGGAATCTGCCGGGCAGCTCGCCTTCGAGGCTCTGTGATGGGTGCGCGGGCGAACCGGCATCGTGGCGAGATAGAAGGCGTGCTCGACGGCGAGCGGCGGGTGCTGTGCCTGACGCTCGGCGCGCTTGCCGAACTGGAGACAGCCTTTGCCGTCGACAGCCTGGCGGGGCTCGCCGAGCGATTTTCCGTCGGCCGGTTGAAGGCCGACGACCTGATCCGCATCATCGGTGCAGGGCTGCGCGGCGGCGGCAACCTGCTGACCGACGAGGAGGTCGCAGGCATGGCGGTGGCCGATGGGCTGGCGGGATTTGCGCGGATCGCAGCCGCACTGCTTGAGGCAACCTTCGGTGCGGGCAGCGAGGCGGATACGCAAAACCCTCCGCCGCCGCATCCGGTGTGAGCGGCGAAGCGCCGGCCTTCCCCTGGGAAGCGGCGCTTCATGCCGGCCTCTGCCGCATGCGGCTTCCTGCAAAGGATTTCTGGGCGCTGACGCCGCGCGAACTCGGCTTCTCGCTGGGGATGATCCGGCCGTCTCCGGCGGTGCCGGCGCGCAAAACCTTCGACGCGCTGATGCGCGCCTTTCCCGATGACACTTTTTCCGATGACAAGGAGTGAACCATGGCGGATGCGGGTGACAAACCTCTCTCCGGCACGCTGCAGGATGCCGAACAGCTTTCGACGATCCTCGACGACCTGGACCTACGCTCGCGCTCCTTTGGTGCTGCGCTGACGAGCGCGCTCAAGGGCGCGGTCGTGGACGGCAAGGGGCTGGACGGCGTGTTGCGCGGTCTTGCGCTGCGCATGAGCGATATTGCGCTTTCGGTGGGGTTGAAGCCGCTTCAGGGGCTTTTGACCTCCGGCATTTCCGGGTTGCTTGGCGGCGCCACGTCCATGTTCTCCGGTGGTGCGGCGGGCGCCACTGCGGGAGGCGGTCTGTCTGCTGCCACGGGTGGTCTTTCACTGTTTGCCGGAAGCGGCGTGACGCCCTTCGCCAAGGGCGGGGTGGTCGCAGCGCCGACCTATTTCGGCAGCGGCGGTGGCGTCGGGCTGATGGGCGAGGCGGGAGCGGAGGCGATCCTGCCGTTGCAGCGCGGACCGGACGGCGCGCTCGGCGTGGCTGCGGCGGATGGCGGCAGCGGGCCGCGCATCGTCTTCAACGTGACGGCGCAGGACGCGGCAAGCTTCCGCAAGTCGGAAGGTCAGATCGCCGCCATGCTGACCCGTGCCGTCGGGCGCGGGCAGCGCAGCTTGTGAGGACCGGACATGACGGCAGGATTTCACGAGGTGCGGTTTCCGCTGCGCGTGGCGCTCGGCACGAGCGGCGGGCCGGTGCGGCGGACGGATATCGTCAGCCTTTCCAACGGGCGGGAAAACCGCAACCGGCGCTGGCAGGATGCGCGACGCCGTTATGACGCCGGCTCAGGCGTACGCTCGGTCGAGGACCTGTATGCCGTGCTTGCCTTTTTCGAGACACGGGCGGGGCAGTTTTACGGGTTTCGCTTTCGCGATCCGGTGGATCACAAGTCCTGTGCGCCGGGTGCTGCCGTTGGTGCCGGCGACCAGGCCATCGGTACGGGAAACGGCGTGACGGCGACGTTCCAGCTGGTGAAGCGCTATGCGGATGCCGGTGGTGAGACCGTGCGGGTGATCGAGAAGCCGGTGGCGGGGACGGTGGTCGTTTCCGCCGCCGGGAGTGTGGTGCCGGCAGCGGATTTCACCGTGGATCCCGTGCTTGGAACCGTGACCTTCACGCCCGGCAAGATACCCACCTCGGGCACCATCCGCGCCGGGTTCGAGTTCGATGTGCCGGTGCGTTTCGACACCGACCGGATCGATATCGACCTGGCGCAGTTCAATGCCGGGCGCATCCCGTCCATTCCGCTGGTGGAGATCAAGCCATGAGGACCATACCGGCCGGTTTGCAGGCCCATCTCGACGGCGGAGTGACGACGCTCTGCCACGCCTGGAAAGTGACGCGGCGGGATGGCGCAGTGATGGGCTTTACCGACCACGACCGTACGCTCTCCTTCGGCGGCGTGAACTATCTGGCGGCGAGCGGCTTCGAGGGAAGCGAGGTGGAGGATACGGGCGGGCTTTCCGCCGAGGGCGGCGATGTGTCCGGCGGTTTTTCCGCCGAGGCGATCCGCATGGAGGATCTCTCCGCCGGGCGCTACGACGGGGCGAAGGTCGAGGTCTATACCGTCAACTGGCAGGATCCGTCGCAGCGGCTGCTGTTGCGCACGGCGGAGCTTGGCGAAGTGCGGCGCGAAGGCGGACTTTTCCGCGCGGAACTGCGGCGGTTGACGCATGCGCTGGACCAGGTGCGCGGGCGGATTTACGGCCATCGCTGTGATGCTGTGCTGGGCGACACCCGATGCGGCGTGAACATCGCCTCGCCGGATTTTCGTGGGACGGCGACGGTGAGCGCGGTGCTGGACGACATGCACATTCGCGTCAGCGGCCTTACGAGTTTCACTGAGCGGTTTTTTCGCTATGGCGTACTGCTCTTCATGAGCGGCGCGGCGAATGGGCTGACGGTGGATATCGAGGACCAGCGCAAGGCGGGCGGGGCGGACGAGCTGACCTTCTGGTTGCCGGTGCCGGCCGGTGTCGTCATCGGCGATACGATGCTGGTGACGGCGGGGTGCGACAAGCGTTTTTCGACCTGCCGCGCGAAATTCGCCAACGGGCTGAGTTTCCGTGGCTTTCCGCATATGCCGGGCAGCGACTTCACCTATGGCTATGCCGATGGCGAGACCGCGCATGATGGGAGGCCGCTCTATGAGTGAGGTCTTTGCCGATCGCGTCGTCGCCGTTGCGCGCGGGTTCGTGGGCACGCCCTATCGCCATCAGGGGGCGCTGAAGAGCGTCGGCTGCGATTGTCTGGGGCTGGTCCGCGGCGTGTGGCGGGAGCTTTATGGCGTCGAGCCCGAAGTGCCCGCGCCCTATGCGATGGACTGGGCAGAGCGGGCGGGCGAGGAGCGGCTGCTCGATGCCGCGGCGCGCCATTGCGGGGCGATGCTGCCACTGTCCCAGCTGCGGCCGGGCGATCTTCTCGTCTTCCGCTGGCGGGCGGGGGTGGCGGCGAAACATGCCGGCATTGCCGCGCCCGAGGAACGCTTCATCCATGCCTATGAGCAGGCGGCGGTCATCGAATCGCCGCTCGTGCCCTCCTGGCGCCGGCGCATCGCCGGCGTCTTCCGTTTTCCGGAGCCTTTCTGACCCATGGCGACCCTTCTTTTCCAGGCGGCCGGTGCCGCGCTCGGCAGCGTTTTCGGCCCGTTCGGCGCCATTCTCGGGCGGGCGGCAGGTGCGCTGGCCGGCTCGATGGTCGACCGCGCGCTCATCAATGGCGGCACCACGATGTCCGGCGCACGGCTGAACGACGGGCGCGTGCCGGGCGCGGAGGAGGGCACGGCGGTGAGCCGCGTTTACGGTACGGCCCGCGTCGGCGGCACGCTGATCTGGGCGACGCGCTTCGAGGAGGAGGTGATCATCGAGCGGGCCGGCGGCAAGGCGAGCGGGCCGCGTGTTGAGACCTTCCGGTATTTCGCGAACTTCGCGGTGGGCATTTGTGAGGGGCCGATCGCGGGCATCCGCCGGGTCTGGGCGGATGGGCGCGAGCTTGACCTGACGTCGATCGAGATGCGTCTGCATCGCGGGACCGCGACGCAGCTGCCCGATCCGTTGATCGAGGCGAAGCAGGGGGCGGGCAATGTGCCGGCCTATCGCGGGCTTGCCTATGCGGTCTTCGAACGGTTGCCGCTCGATACGTTCGGCAATCGCGTGCCTGTCATGCAGTTCGAGGTGTTGAAGCCGGTCGGCTCGCTGGAGGGCAAGGTGCGTGCGGTCACGCTCATTCCCGGGTCGAGCGAGCACGGCTACGACCCGCAGCTGGTCACGGAAAAGCTCGGGGCCGGCAAGGGGCGCAACATCAACCGCAACACGCTGACGGCGGCGACCGACTGGGAAGCCTCGATCGACGAATTGCAGGCGCTGTGCCCGAACCTGGAGCGGGTGGGGCTTGTCGTCTCGTGGTTCGGGACGGACCTTCGCGCCGGTCATTGCAGGATCGTGCCGGGCGTCGAGATTGCCGCGCGCGCGGCCGAGAGCCGGCCGTGGCGCGTTTCAGGCCTGACGCGCGCCAGCGCCACGCTGGTGAGCCGGAGCGGCGGCGGGCCGGCCTATGGCGGCACGCCGTCCGATGCGAGCGTCGTCGCGGCGATCAAGGACCTGAAGGCGCGCGGCCTCAAGGTCTATCTCTATCCCTTCCTGATGATGGACGTGCCGGCGGACAATGCGTTGCCCGATCCCTATGGCGGTCCCCGGCAGGCACCCTATCCCTGGCGCGGGCGCATCACCTGCCATCCGCCGTCCGCAAACGGCACCAGTCCCGCGCGTGCGCAGGTCGACGCCTTTGTCGGGAGTGCGGATGCGGGGGATTTTTCCGTTTCCGGCGAGACTGTCAATGGGCCTGCGGGGGACGAAGGGTTTCGCCGGCTGATCCTGCACTATGCGTTGCTGGCGCAGGCGGCCGGTGGTGTCGATGGCTTCATCGTGGGATCGGAGCTGCGTGGGCTGACCTGGCTGCGCGACGGGGCGGGACAATTTCCCTTCGTCGAGGCGCTGACGGCATTGGCGGCGGATGTCCGGGCGATCCTTGGACCAGCCGCGAAGCTCACCTACGCGGCGGACTGGACGGAGTATTTCGGCTATCAGCCGGCAGGCAGTGGCGAGGTGCGGTTTCATCTCGACCCGCTCTGGGCCTCGCCAGCGATCGACGCGATCGGCATCGACAATTACATGCCGCTTTCCGACTGGCAGGACGGTGATACGCTCTCGGGCAATCCGGATGGATTTCGGCATTCGGAAGACGCTGCGGCGATGCGGGGCATGATCGCGCGGGGCGAGGGTTTTGACTGGTACTATGCCGATACGGCGGCGCGCCGTGCGCGTGTTCGCACGCCGATCACCGACGGCATGGCGGGAAAGCCCTGGGTCTTCCGCTACAAGGACCTGGAAAACTGGTGGGGCAGCCATCATTACGAGCGCAGCGTCGGCGGTGCGGAACTGCCCGCGCACACGGCGTGGGTGCCACGTTCCAAGCCGATCTGGTTTACCGAACTTGGCTGCCCGGCCATCGACAAGGGTCCGAACCAGCCGAACGTCTTCGTCGATTCCAAAAGCTCGGAGAATGCGCTGCCCTACCATTCGGGCGGTGCGCGCAATGACGCGGTGCAGCGGCGTTTTCTCGATGCGCATCACGGCTGGTGGCAGGGAAGCGAGCCGGAAGAGGGCATGGTCGATGCCGACCATATCTTCCTCTGGACCTGGGATGCGCGGCCCTTTCCGGCCTTTCCGGAGGACGCGGCGCTCTGGTCGGACGGGCTCAACTGGCAGCGCGGGCATTGGCTCAATGCGCGGCTTGGGGCCGGTACGACCGCGGATGTCATCGCCGCTATCCTGAAGGATCACGGGTTTTCGGACTTCGACGTCTCGGGCGTCGCGGGCGATCTGCCGGGTTTTGTGCAGGCGGAGCAGACCTCGGCGCGTACCCTGATCGAGCCGCTGATGGAAGCCTTCCAGATCGATGCGCTGGAAGCGGACGGCAGGCTCGTCTTCCGTTCACGCCAGAAATCGGCCTTGCCTCCGGTCACAATCGACGTGTTTGCCGAGCGTCCGGACGAGGCCCTGTTCGAGGAGAGCCGCGGGCACGCGAGCGACTTTGCCGGCGAGGCGATCCTCGACCATTTCGATGATGCGGGTGGCTATGTGCGCGTGGCGGCCCGCTCGCGCCGCATGGGGGGCGGCAACGACCGCGTGCTGCGGCTGGCGCTTCCGGCGGTCCTGCATGCGGGCGCTGCTGCAACGAGCGTCGAAACGGCCCTGCGCGACCAGCGGGCGGGGCGGCAGCGGTTGACGTTCCGCCTGCCGCCGACGTTGCTTGGGATCACGCCGGGTGATGTCGTGCGGCTGGCCGGTGGTCCCGAGGGGCGGTTTCTGATCACCGGCATCACCGACGGCTTGGTGCGCGAGGTGGAGGCGCGAGCGATTGCTGCGGGGGAGAATCCCGCGCCGGTGCTGCCGGACGGCCGGCGCAATCTGGCGCGCGGTGCCGGTGCGGCGGATGCCTTTTCGCCGGAAATCGCGTTGCTCGACCTGCCGATCTATGGCGCCGGCGATGCGCTGGATTTTGCGCGCGTTGCCGCCTATGCGCGGCCCTGGCGGGCGATGGTCGTGTCGAATTCGTTGAAGAGCGAAGGCTTTCGTGCCCGCGCCCGGCTGGAGCGGCCGGCGCGCATCGGCTGGCTGGTCGAGCCGCTTGCCCCCGGCGTCATCGGACGGTTCGATCCGGGCAGGGCGATCGTGCTGGACATGATGTCCGGCGGGCTGGTCTCGGTATCGACGCTTGCCGTGCTGAACGGTACCAACCGTCTTGCCATCAAGGGCGGGAACGGGGCGTGGGAGATCGTCGGCTTTACCGGGGCGAGCGAGATCGCGCCGGAGCGCTGGCGGCTGACGGGCCTGCTGCGCGCGCTGAATGGCACGGACGACGCCATGCTGTCCGGTCATGTGGCCGGTGCGCAGGTGGTTTTGCTCGACGATGCCGTCCGGCCGCTCGGCCTCGATGTGGAGGAGATGGGTCGGCTTTTTAACTGGATCGTCGAGCCGGTCGGGGCGGGGCAGGGAAAAGAGGGGCCTTTTGCCTTTGCCGGTGGCGAGCGGGCATTGACGCCGTTTTCGCCGGTGCATCTTCGCGGGAAGCGCGGGACGGACGGTGCGGTGCGGTTTTCCTGGATTCGGCGCGGGCGAATCGATTCGGACAATTGGGCCGCTGCCGACATCCCGCTCGACGAGCCGTCGGAGGCCTATCGGCTGGACATTCTCTCCGGCGAGACGGTGCTGCGGAGCGTCGACACGACGACGGCTGCCTTCACATATCCTGCCGCATCGCAGCTTGCCGATTTCGGCGCGCCGCAGACGACACTCTCGATTCGCTTGCGCCAGCTTGGCCGGGCGGTGCCGCTCGGACTGCCGGCCCGCGCCACGATCACCCTTTGAACGAAAGGAAAATCGATGAACGACGACCTGAAGGCCTGGTACCAGTCGCGCACCGTGTGGGGCGCGTTGATCGCGATTCTCGCCTCGCTCGCCAACGCGGCCGGTGTCGAAGTAACGGCGGGCGACGAAGGAGAACTCGCCGATCTCATCGTCGCGGCGGCGGGCACGATCGGCGGCATGCTGGCGCTTTACGGGCGGATTTCGGCGCGCCGGCGGGTGGGATAAACATGGACGGCCATTCATTTGCCATTCAGCGTGGATCGTTTATTGCTTGCATCAGAATGATCCGCACCTGAAAGTATGTTCATGGCCTCGCCACTTCTCATAGCCGCACTTGCGGCCAGCCTGATCCTGCCGGGGCCCATCGAGACGGGCAGCGACAGGAATGTCGTGCAGGTTGCAGGCGATTGCAGCGACGCGGCGGCGCAGGTGGTGGCCGAAACCGGTGGCGAACTGCTTTCGGCACAGCCGAAGGGTGATACCTGCGTGGTAACGGTGCTGGTGCCCGGCAAGGGCAATGCCCGGCCGCGCAAGGTAACCGTGCGCGTGCCGATGTAGCACTTCCGGGGCTTTTGCGGCGGGAAGAAAGAAGTAGAAAGAGGGCGAATGCGCATCCTGGTGGTCGAGGACGACGTCAATCTGAGCCGGCAGCTCAGCGAGGCCTTGAAGGAATCAGGCTATGTGGTGGACCAGGCCTTCGATGGCGAGGAAGGCCACTATCTCGGCGATACCGAGCCCTATGACGCCATCATCCTGGATATAGGCCTGCCGGAAATGGACGGCATCACCGCGCTCGAAAAGTGGCGCGCCGACGGCAAGACGATGCCCGTCCTCATCCTCACCGCCCGCGACCGCTGGAGCGACAAGGTGGCGGGCATCGATGCCGGTGCCGACGACTATGTGGCAAAGCCTTTCCATGTCGAGGAAGTTCTTGCTCGCATCCGGGCGCTGATCCGTCGTGCGGCCGGCCATGCGAGCCCCGATATCGTTTGCGGGCCGGTGCGGCTCGACACGAAAGGATCGAAGGCGACCGTCAATGGCGAGACGCTGAAGCTCACATCGCATGAATACCGGCTGCTGTCCTATCTCATGCACCATATGGGCGAGGTGGTGTCGCGCACCGAGCTGGTCGAACACATGTACGATCAGGATTTCGATCGCGATTCCAACACGATCGAGGTTTTCGTCGGGCGTCTGCGCAAGAAGATCGGCGTCGACCTGATCGAGACCGTGCGTGGCCTCGGCTACCGGATGCAAGCCCCGGCCAATGGCAAATAGCGCCAGACGCTCCCGCTCGCTCACCTTCCGCGTTCTTCTCCTCGCCTCGCTGTGGGCGGCGGTCGCCCTTATCGTGATCGCTGTCGTCATTTCGACGCTTTACCGCCAGAGCGCGGAAAAGAGTTTTCGCGACCTTTTGCGCGCCCAGCTCTACAACGTCATCAATTCGGTTTCGACGGGCGAGGACACGCGGCTTTCCGGTACGCCGCAGCTCGGCGACCTCCGCTTCTTCCAGCCGCAATCGGGCTGGTACTGGATCGTCGAGCCGATCGGCGGGGCGCTGGCGAGCGAGACGCTGACCTCATCCTCGCTGGGCACGGGTAGCATTCCGATCGCCGATACGGACAGCATTCCTTTCGATACGCGCTATGAGCGCTTCTACACGACCATCGATTCCTTCGGCAACGAGGTGGAAGTCGGCGAGACGGAAGTGGTGCTCGACGACGAAGGTCGCACGGCGCGCTTTCGGGTCGTCGGCAATCGCGATGTGCTGGAAGCGGATATCGGCGATTTCTCCGGCAGCCTCTATCTCGCGCTCGCCGGCTTCGGTTTCGGCAGCCTGCTGCTCAACGCGGCGGCGATCCTGATCGGCCTGCGACCGCTCGACCGGGCGCGCAAGGCGTTGGAAAAGATCCGGGCCGGGGAGAGCGAGCAGCTCGATGGCGATTTTCCACGGGAAATCCTGCCCTTGGCGAGCGAAGTGAATGCGCTGATCGACAGCAACCGGCGCATCGTCGAGCGGGCCCGCATGCAGGTCGGCAATCTCGCGCATTCGCTGAAGACGCCGATTGCCGTGCTGCTCAACGAAGCGCGGCTGCTGGCAGCGCCCCAGGGCGATCTCGTGCGCTCGCAGGCGGAGGCCATGCAGAGCCAGGTGCAATCCTATCTCAACCGCGCCCGCATCGCCGCGCAGCGCGAATCGGTGCTCGCCCGCACCGAGGCGCAGCCCGTTCTGGAGCGGCTGGTACGTGTGATGCGTCGCCTCAATGTCGATACGCAGTTCCCGCTGAAAGTCGATCCACCTGGCCTGGTTCTCGCGATGGAGCAGCAGGACGTCGAGGAGACGGTCGGCAACCTCCTGGAAAATGCCGCACGATACGCCCGCACCGAGGTCGTCATTCGCGCCTTCGTCGCACCGGACGATGTTCGCGGCAGTGACGATGCGCGCAAAAGCTGGATCGTTATCGAGGTGGAGGACGACGGGCCGGGCCTCGAACCGGACCAGATCCGCGAGGCGATGAAACGCGGCAAGCGGCTCGACGAGAGCAAGCCGGGCACTGGGCTGGGCTTGTCCATCGTCAGCGAGATCACGTCGGAATACCAGGGAACCTTTGGGCTTGCCCGGGGTTCGGGCGGCGGCTTGCTGGCGCGGCTGGTTTTGCCGGCCGTCACAAAGGATGTTGCCTGAGGCGTCGGACAATGCAACAAGGGAGGGGCTCGCGAATATGAGGATCGCGGGATGGACGATTTGCCGGGCGGCTCGCCGCCCCATGCGTGAAGAGAGACGGTTCCACCGGATGAAGACGGGTTTGCGCGGCGCCTTTTTCCCCCTCCTTCTGGCAACAGCGACGGTATCGGGATGCACGACCACGTCAGGCGGCAAGGGTCCGACTGGCGGCGGTGCGATTTCGGCTGGCGCGGGTGTCTACATCACCGCGCTGCAAGGCGGGCTCGTCAGCCGTAACACGGCGACCCAACTCTCGAAAGCAGACATGCAGCGGGCCCTGGAGGCCGAATATCGTGCGCTGGAGGCTGCTCCCGGCGGCCAGCCGGTCGTCTGGCAGGGCAGCGGCGTCAGCGGCTCGGTGGTGGCGGCTGCGCCCTACCAAGTCGGTTCGCAGAACTGCAGGCAGTATAGCCATACACTCACCATCGAAGGCCGCGGGACGGCGACCCGCGGTGCTGCCTGCCGCAATGCAGACGGGGCCTGGGCACCGCTTTCCTAGAGCATTTCCAGCCGAAGCGGCATCGTTTCGCTCTGGAATCAGCCGGTTCCCGTTGCGGGATCGTTTGACCGTTGCGGCGAAACGCCTCAATTTTGCGTCATCGTTCCCTTGGGAATTGGAAACGTCCCGGCGTTCCAGTAATTGATTGTCATGTTTTTCTGGATTCTTGTCGCCATCCTGACGGCCGCCGTTGCCGCCGTTCTGCTTCTTCCTCTCCTGCGGCGTCCCATGGCGGCGGCGGGCGAGGCCAGCCATGACATCGAAGTCTACCGCGACCAGCTCGAAGAGTTGAAGCGGGATGAGGCGACAGGCCTCATCGGCTCCAGCGAAGCAGAGCTTGCCCGCGCCGAAGTCGCGCGCCGGCTGATTGCCGCGAGCAAGGACGGGGTAAAGGGTAAGGCCGACCCTGCGGACCGGCGCAACCGGCTGGCGCAGGCGTTCGTTATCTTGCTGCTGCCTGCCATCGGCCTCTGTCTTTATTTGGCGACCGGCCGGCCGGATCTTCCGGCCCAGCCGCTCGCAGAGCGCCTTGCAAATCCGGGCAACGATATCAGCATCCTGATCGCCCGGGCGGAAAACCATCTGGCGCGCAATCCGGACGACGGAGCGGGATGGGATCTGCTAGCGCCGATCTATTACCGCAGCGGCCGGATGGAAGATTCGGCAAACGCCTTTTCCCAGGCGATCCGCCTGCTCGGGCCGAGCACCGAGCGGCTGGACGGCCATGCGGAAACGCTGATTGCGCTTTCCAGCGGCATCGTCACGGCCGAGGCGCGCAAGCAGCTTGAACAGTCGCTGAAGCTCAAGGCGGACAATCCGCGCGCGAAATACTACCTGGCGCTGGCGCTGGAGCAGGATGGTAAGCGGACAGAAGCACGCGCCGCGTTCGAGGCGATCGCCAAGGAAGCGCCGGCCGGTGCGCCCTGGCTGCCGCTCGTCAACCGACATATCGCGACGCTTGCCGAAGGGCAGGGCAGCGAGACCGCCGGACAGCTCGGCAACCCGACCGCGGATGACGTGGCGGCGGCGCAGGACATGTCGACGGGTGATCGCCAGCAGATGATCGCCGGCATGGTGGAGAGCCTTGCGACGAAACTGCAGGACGATCCGAACAATTTCGAAGGATGGACGCGTATCATCCGTTCCTATGTTGTGCTGGATCAAAGGCCGAAGGCCGAGGCCGCGCTACAGACCGCGCTGAAAACCTTCCCGGCGGACAGCGAGAACGGCAAACAGCTTCTGGCACTGGCCCGGGACCTATCGATTTCGGCTGAAGGCAGCGGACAATGACACGCAAGCAGAAACGTCTGGCAGTGATCGGCGGCGGTGTCGCTTTCCTCGTGGCGGCTGTGCTGCTCGTGATGTTTGCCTTCAGCCAGTCGATCGCCTATTTCTATGTGCCGGGCGATATTGCCAAGGCGAATGTGCCGCCGGGCACGCGCATCCGCCTCGGTGGCCTCGTCGAAACGGGCACGCTCAAGCGCGGCGAGGGATCGACGATCACCTTTACGGTGACGGATACGCTCGCAACGGTGCCGGTGACCTATACCGGCATTCTTCCGGACCTTTTCCGCGAAGGGCAGGGCGTCGTGGCGGAGGGCGCTTTCGGCACGGGCGGGCTGTTCGTTGCCGATACGGTGCTCGCCAAGCATGACGAGACCTACATGCCCAAGGACGTGGCCGACCGCCTGAAGGCGCAGGGCGTCGAACTCTCCGGCAAGGAAACGATCAAATGATCATCGAGCTTGGACATTATGCTCTGGTTCTCGCGCTCGCGACGGTGATCGTCCAGTCGATCCTGCCGCTGGTCGGCACGATCCGCAACGACCGCTCGTTGATGGCGGTAGCACCCGCGGCGGCCCTTGCCGGTTTCCTGCTGGTGCTTTTCTCCTTCTCGGTGCTGACCTTCGCCTATGTCGTTTCCGATTTTTCCGTCGCCAATGTCTGGGAGAACTCGCATTCGCTGAAGCCGATGATCTACAAGATCTCCGGTGTGTGGGGGAACCATGAGGGCTCGATGCTGCTCTGGCTCCTCATCCTGGTTTTCTTCAGTGCGCTCGTCGCGACCTTCGGCGGCAACCTGCCGGAGCGGCTGCGCGCCAACGTGCTGGCGGTGCAGGGCCTTATCTCGACCGCCTTCGGGCTCTTCATCCTGCTGACCTCGAACCCGTTCCTGCGTCTTTCCCCGGCGCCGGCGGAGGGCAAGGACCTCAATCCGGTCCTGCAGGATATCGGCCTCGCGATCCATCCGCCGCTGCTCTATCTCGGCTATGTCGGCTTCTCCGTCTGTTTCTCCTTTGCCATCGCCGCGCTCATCGACGGGCGGATCGATGCGGCCTGGGCACGCTGGGTGCGGCCGTGGGCGCTGGCCGCCTGGAGCTTTCTGACCGCCGGCATCGCCATGGGGTCCTACTGGGCCTATTACGAACTCGGCTGGGGTGGCTGGTGGTTCTGGGATCCGGTGGAGAATGCCTCCTTCATTCCGTGGCTTGCCGGTACGGCGCTGTTGCATTCCGCACTGGTCATGGAAAAGCGCGAGGCGCTGAAGATCTGGACTGTGCTGCTGGCAATCCTCACCTTCTCCATGTCGCTGCTCGGCACGTTCCTCGTGCGCTCCGGCGTCCTGACCTCGGTGCATGCCTTCGCCACAGACCCGACGCGCGGCGTCTTCATCCTCGCCATTCTCGTCATCTTCATCGGCGGCGCGCTGTCGCTCTTTGCCTTCCGGGCCGCGACGCTGAAGGCCGGCGGCCTGTTTGCGCCGATCTCGCGCGAGGGCGCGCTCGTCCTCAACAACCTGATCCTTACGACGGCGGCGGCGACGGTGCTGACCGGCACGCTCTATCCTCTGGTGCTGGAAGCGCTGACCGGTGAAAAGATTTCCGTTGGCCCGCCCTTCTTCAACCTGACCTTCGGTCTGTTGATGCTGCCGCTTCTGCTTGCGGTGCCGTTCGGGCCGCTGCTTGCCTGGAAGCGTGGCGATGTTTTTGCCGCCGGGCAGCGCCTGTTTGCGGCGGTCGGCGTTGGCCTGGTCGCGGCGGCGACGGTCATCTATGCGCAGGGCGGCGGGCCGTTGCTTGCCTATTTCGGCATCGCCATCGGCTTCTACATGATCGCGGGATCGATTACCGATCTGTCGCTGCGCGCCGGCATCGGCAAGGTAACCGGCAATGTTGCCTTCCGCCGTTTCATCGGCCTGCCGGGATCAGCCTTCGGAACGGCACTGGCCCATATCGGTGTCGGCGTAATGGTCATCGGTGTCATCGCGGTAACAGCGTTCGAGACCGAGCATGTGGTGGAAATGAAGCCCGGCATGCAGGTGGAGGCGGGCGGCTTTACGCTGACCTTCGATGGCATGCGCCGCGGGCAGGGGCCGAATTACTCGGAAGAGTCCGGTCACTTCACGGTGGCGCGGGGCGGGGTGACGGTGACGGACATCTGGTCTTCCAAGCGGATGTATACGGCGCGCCGCATGCCGACGACCGAGGCCGGCATCCGCACCTTCGGCTTCAGCCAGCTTTATGTGTCACTCGGCGATGCGATGGCCGATGGCGGCATCGTCGTGCGCGTCTGGTGGAAGCCGATGATCCTCTGTATCTGGATCGGTGCGCTGATCATGATCGCGGGCGGCGTCGTTTCGCTCTTCGACCGGCGCCTGCGTGTCGGGGCGCCGCAAAAGGCGCGCAAGGTGAAGCCTGTGCTGGAGGCGGCCGAATGATGCGCCGCCTCATTCTGGCTTTTGCCTTTATTCTCACGGCCTTTCCCGCTTTCGCCGTCAATCCGGATGAGGTGTTGGCCAATCCCGCCCTGGAGGCGCGCGCGCGAACCCTCTCTTCCCAGCTTCGCTGCATGGTCTGCCAGAATCAGTCGATCGATGATTCGAATGCCGAACTGGCGCGCGACCTGCGTCTTCTCGTGCGCGAGCGCCTGAAGAATGGCGACAGCGACGATGCGGTGATCGCCTATGTCGTTTCGCGTTATGGCGAGTTCGTGCTGCTCAATCCGCGCTTGCGTGGTGAAACCCTGTTGTTGTGGGGCGCGCCGATCGTGCTTTTCCTTGCCGGTGCGACGGCCATGGTGCTCTTCGTGCGCAAGCGCGGTGGAAAACCGACGGGAACACCGCTCTCGGAGGCTGAAAAAGCCGAACTGGAGCGCGCGCTGACGCGTGAATAGAACCGCTTCCCCCGAAATTCTCCAACATTACGAAAAATTCATGCGGCGGATAGTGCGCCGTAATGTGTGCAGGCCTATCTCTTCTCCCATCGGCTGCTGAGCGCAGCCATGAAT
Organism: Shinella sp. GW821-FHT11G07; assembly: GCF_058808115.1. Lineage (NCBI taxonomy): Bacteria > Pseudomonadati > Pseudomonadota > Alphaproteobacteria > Hyphomicrobiales > Rhizobiaceae > Shinella > Shinella sp. GW821-FHT11G07. Next base: position 15,657 of record NZ_JBXARJ010000003.1, on the reverse strand, counting down.
GAGAGAAAAGGTGCAAAGAATGTCCAAGATTTCCGCATTCCGTCCGGGCCTCAAGACCGTACTGAAGACGACGACCGTCGCCGGACTTGCGGCCGTTATGCTGGCGACCGGCATTCCCGCGCGCGTTAGCGAAAGTTTTGCCGAAGCCGTTTCCGTCCAGGCGCCGCAGGTCGCGAGCTTTGCCGACGTTGTCTCGGCCGTTTCCCCGGCCGTTGTTTCCGTCCGTGTCCAGTCCGATATCAAGCCGGCCAATGACGAGAGCAATTTCTCGTTCAACTTCGGCGGTCGTAGCCTTGATGAACTTCCCGATGATCACCCGCTGAAGCGTTTCTTCCGTGAATTCGGGGGCCAGGACCAGTTCCGTGGTGACCGCGGCCCGGGCCGCCAGTTTGGCGACCGTCGCGGCCCCGACCGCAAGCCGCATCTGCGTCCGACCTCGCAGGGCTCAGGCTTCTTCATCTCGGAAGACGGTTACATTGTCACCAACAACCATGTCGTCAACGATGGCTCGGCCTTCACGGTCGTCATGAATGACGGCACCGAACTCAACGCCACGCTCGTCGGCAAGGACAGCCGCACCGACCTTGCCGTGCTGAAGGTCGAGGAAAAGGACAAGCGCAAGTTCACCTATGTGAACTTCGCCGATGACAGCCAGATCCGCGTCGGCGACTGGGTCGTCGCTGTCGGCAACCCGTTCGGCCTCGGCGGCACGGTGACGGCCGGCATCATCTCGGCGCGTGGCCGCGACATCGGCTCCGGTCCCTATGACGATTACCTCCAGGTGGACGCTGCCGTGAACCGCGGCAATTCCGGTGGCCCGACCTTCAACCTCAACGGCCAGGTCGTCGGCATCAACACGGCAATCTTCTCGCCGTCGGGCGGCAACGTCGGCATCGCGTTTGCGATCCCCGCCTCCGTCGCCAAGGGCGTCGTCGCCGACCTGATGAAGGACGGCAAGGTTGATCGTGGCTGGCTCGGCGTGCAGATCCAGCCGGTAAGCCGTGACATCGCCGACTCGCTCGGCCTTGCGGATGCCGCCGGTGCCCTCGTCGTCGAGCCGCAGGCCGACTCACCCGGCGCCAAGGCCGGCATCAAGAAGGGTGACGTGATCACGGCGCTCGATGGCGATCCGATCAAGGACCCGCGTGACCTTGCCCGCCGTGTCGCCGATATTGCCCCCGGCAAGAAGGTCGACCTGTCGGTCTGGCGTGACGGCAAGTCCGAGAGCATCTCGGTCGAGATCGGCACGCTTGCCGGCGAGCAGATCCAGGCCGCAACGGGTGCCGAAGAGGTCGAGCCGGAAGCTCCGGCCAGCGAACAGGCGCTTGCCGATCTCGGCATCTCGGTCACGCCCGGCGATGAAGGCCTGACGGTCTCCTCGGTCGATCCGGACTCCGACGCCAGCGACCGCGGCCTCAAGGAAGGCGACCGCATCACGTCGGTCAACAACCAGGCTGTGAAGTCTGCCGACGACGTGGTGAAGGTCATCAACAACGCTCGCAAGGACGGCCGCTCCAAGGCGCTGTTCCAGATCGAGACCAATGACGGCAGCCGCTTCCTGGCGCTGCCGATCGACCAGGGCTGATCGGCTCCGGCATTCCCTGCCCACGGCGCCGCGAGATCGCAAGGTTTCGCGGCGCTGCCATATCCGGGGGCGCTCCTAGCCAACGCCCGCCGAACATGCTGTAAGGTCCGTACGATGAAGATATTGATTGTGGAAGACGATCTGGAGGCGGCGGGCTATCTCTCGAAGGCCTTTCGCGAGGCGGGCATCGTGCTCGACCATGCGAGCGACGGCGAAAGCGGCCTCTTCCTCGCGACGGAAAACAGCTACGACGTGCTGGTCATCGACCGCATGCTGCCGCGCCGCGATGGCCTCTCGCTGATTTCGGAATTGCGCCACCGCAACATTCACACGCCCGTGCTTATTCTTTCCGCCCTCGGCCAGGTCGATGACCGCGTAACGGGCCTGCGTGCCGGTGGCGACGACTATCTGCCGAAGCCCTATGCCTTCAGCGAGCTTCTGGCCCGCGTCGAAGTGCTCGGCCGCCGCAAGGGCACGCCGGAGCAGGACATGGTCTACCGCGTCGGTGACCTCGAACTCGACCGGCTCTCCCACACGGTGAAGCGGGCGGGCAAGGAAATCCTTCTCCAGCCGCGCGAGTTCCGCCTGCTGGAATATCTGATGAAGAATGCCGGCCAGGTGGTGACACGCACCATGCTGCTCGAAAACGTCTGGGACTACCACTTCGACCCCCAGACCAATGTCATCGACGTCCATGTCTCGCGGCTGCGCTCGAAGATCGAAAAGGATTTCGACCAGCCGCTGCTGCGCACCGTGCGCGGCGCGGGATACATGATGAAGGAAGAGGCGGCGGGCTGATCCATGCAGCGACTGCTCGGCCGGCTGACTGCCCTCTACCGCACCACGGCGGTACGCCTCTCCGCAATTTACCTCCTGCTCTTCGCCGTCTGCGCGGCCTTTCTCGTCTTCTACGTTTCCTCCATGTCGGAGGGTCTGCTGCAGCAGCAGATGCGCGAGGCAGTGGCGCAGGAAACCGAGCAGATCGAGCGCGTTTTCGACAACAACGGCATGAACGGCTTGCTGCGCACGCTGGAGCGGCGTGCCCGTCAACCGGGCGCCAATCTCTACATCATCGCAAGCCCGACCGGCGAAGTGCTGGCCGGCAACGTCGCCTCGATCCAGCCCGGCGTGATGGACAATGAAGGCTGGACGGAGACCCCGTTCCGCTACCAGCGCTACCAGGAGGAAACGCGCGGCAACAACCGCCCGATGGCCTATGCGCAAGTGACGGTGCTGTCCAATGGCCTGCGCGTGCTGGTCGGGCGCGATCTCGGCGAGCCGGAGAACTTTCGCAAGCTGGTGCGCCAGGCGCTGATGGTGGCGCTCGGCGTCATGGGCATCGGCGCGCTCGCCATATGGTATCTGATCGGCCGCAATGCCTTGAAGCGCATGGATCGCATGTCCGACGCCAGCCAGCGCATCATGGCCGGCGATCTCTCGCAGCGCCTGCCGACGAGCGGCTCGGGTGACGAGTTCGACCGGCTTTCGGAATCGCTGAACACGATGCTCGGGCGCATCGAAAAGCTGAACGAGGGCCTGAAGCAGGTTTCCGATAACATTGCGCACGACCTGAAGACACCGCTGACGCGTCTGCGCAACAAGGCGGAAGCAGCCCTTGCCGGCAATGAAAAGGCTGATTACCGCACCGCGCTGGAGGAGATGATCGGCGAATCCGACCAGCTTATCCGCACGTTCAATGCGCTTCTGATGATCTCCCGCGTCGAAGCCGGCCAGGCGCCGGCGGAGATGAGCGCGATCGATATCAGCGGCATCGCCCATGATGGCGCCGAACTCTATGAACCGGTTGCCGAGGATTGCGGCCTGAAGCTCGTGACGGAGATCGCCGATGGGGTCGAAATCAACGGCAACCGCGAACTCGTCGGCCAGGCGCTCGGCAACCTCATCGACAATGCGATCAAATATGCCGAAGGCAGCGATGATCCGGAGATCCGCGTGTCGCTCGTGCGCCGGGATGGCGATGTCGTCCTGTCGGTTGCCGATAGTGGGGCCGGCGTGCCCGATGACAAGCACGACGAGGTCGTCAAACGTTTCGTGCGGCTCGATGCCAGCCGCTCCAAGCCCGGCACGGGGCTTGGCCTGTCGCTCGTCGGCGCCGTCATGGAAATGCATCACGGCCGGCTGGAACTGGATGCGACGCATCCCGAGCGGGAAAACAATCGGGGGCTGACGGTCAGAATGGTTTTCCCCGTCCTTCCGGACTGATACACCTCGTCATCAAAAAGGCGAGGAGGCATCATGAGCGTGACGGAAACGACGCGGTTTTCCGATCTTTCGACCTCTCCGATCCGGCCCCTGAGCCAGACGGAAGTCAAGTCGGTCCTGTCCGACCTCAAGGACTGGGGCAAGGATTATCCCGCCATTGCCAAGCTGCTCGGCGGGAACGAACCCCTCAAGGATTTCCTCGTCGCGGCGTTTTCGCTCTCGCCCTATCTGCGCGATACCGCGCGCATCGACCCCGGCCTGCTTGCCCGCGCGCTCGAAGCGCCGATCCTGCCGATGATCGAGGACGCGATCGCCCGTGTCCGCAACGCCTGGAAAACGGAGGGCGGCGAGGTGACGGAGGCTGTACTGATGACCCGTCTGCGCGTCGCCAAGCGCGAGGTCGCCTTCCTCACCGCGCTCGCCGACCTTGCCCGCATGTTTGATGCACGGAAAACCACCGCACTTCTCACGGATCTCGCCGAGGCGGCGACCTCGGCCGCTTTCGACTATCTGCTGCTGTCGGCGCATGAAAGCGGCAAGCTGAAACTGCCGGACCCTAAGCATCCCAGCGAAAAGTCGGGCCTGATCGTGCTCGGCATGGGCAAGCTTGGCGCGGCCGAACTCAACTATTCCTCCGACATCGATCTCGTCGTCTTCTTCGACCCGATGGCGGATATCGCGGTCGATCCAATGGAAGCGGTCGAGACGTTTTCCCGCCTCGTGCGCCGGCTGATCCGCATCATGCAGGAGCGCACGGCGGACGGCTACGTCTTCCGCACGGATCTGCGCCTGCGGCCCGATCCGGGCGCCACGCCGCTTGCTATCTCCTTTGATTCGGCCATGCTTTATTACGAGAGCCGCGGGCAGAACTGGGAGCGCGCCGCCTTCATCAAGGCCAAGCCGATTGCCGGTGATCTCACGGCCGGTGCGGCGTTCCTTAAGGGCCTGACGCCCTTCGTCTTCCGCAAATATCTCGACTATGCGGCGATTGCCGACATTCATTCGATCAAGCGCCAGATCCATGTGCACAAGGGGCACGGCGAGATCGCGGTCAAGGGGCACAACGTCAAGCTCGGTCGCGGCGGCATCCGCGAGATCGAGTTCTTCGTGCAGACGCAGCAGCTCATCGCCGGCGGCCGCGTGCCGGCGCTGCGCCTGCGCGCCACCGAGCCGATGCTGCAGGAACTTGCAAAGGCGAACTGGATCGACAAGGGCACGGCCAGGGAGCTGACCGAGGCCTACTGGTTCCTGCGCGACGTCGAGCACCGCATCCAGATGGTGCGTGACGAACAGACCCATTTGTTGCCGGAAACCGAGGCCGAGCTGAAGCGCATCGCCTTCATGATGGGCTTCGAGGATACGGCCGGTTTTTCTACAAAACTCGTTTCCGTGCTGAAGACCGTCGAGCGCCGTTATGCCGCGCTCTTCGAGCAGGAGGCGAAGCTCTCCTCCGAGACCGGAAATCTCGTCTTCACCGGCCAGAAGGACGATCCGGACACGCTGGAAACGCTGAAGCGCCTCGGTTTCGAGCGTCCCGCCGACATTTCCCGGACGATCCGCACCTGGCACTATGGTCGCTACCGCGCCACGCAATCCGTCGAAGCACGCGAGCGGCTGACGGAGCTGACGCCGCAATTGCTGCGCGTCTTCGGCGAGAGCAAGCGGGCGGACGAGGCGCTGCTGCGCTTCGACAGCTTCATTTCCGGCCTGCCGGCGGGCATCCAGCTCTTCTCGCTGCTCGGCAACAATCCGGCGCTGCTTTCCCTCATCGTCAACATCATGTCGTCGGCGCCGCGCCTCGCCGAGGTGATTGCGGCAAAACCCCATGTCTTCGACGGCATGCTGGATCCCGGCCTGCTCGCCGAACTGCCGACGCGCGCCTATCTCTCCGAACGCATCGAGGGCTTCGTCTCCGGTGCCCGGCACTATGAGGAAATCCTCGACCGCCTGCGCATCATCGCCGCCGAACAGCGCTTTCTCATCGGCATTCGCCTGCTGACCGGTGCGATCACCGGCAGGCAGGCCGCGCGCGCTTTGACGCATGTCGCCGACCTCATCGTCGCCGCGGCACTCAAGGCCGTGCAGGAGGAAATCGAGACCGCGCATGGAAAATTCCCGGGCGGGCGCGTGGTGCTGGTCGGGATGGGCAAGCTCGGCAGCTTCGAGCTGACCGCTGGCTCGGACATCGACCTGATCCTGCTCTACGACCACGACAGCGACGCCTTTGAATCGGACGGTCCCAAGCCGCTCGACAACATGAAATACTTTACCCGCATCACCCAGCGCCTGATCGCCGCGCTCTCGGCGCCGACGGCGGAAGGCGTGCTCTACGAGGTGGACATGCGCCTGCGCCCCTCCGGCAACAAGGGGCCGGTCGCGACGCGCATCACGTCGTTTGCCAAGTATCAGACGGAAGAGGCCTGGACCTGGGAGCACATGGCCTTGACGCGTGCCCGCGTGCTGTGCGGCGACGAGAGCCTCATGAAGGAGGCAGACGACATTTTTCGCGCGGTGCTGGGTCGAAAGCGTGAGCCGGCGAAGATCGCCAAGGATGTCGCGGAGATGCGCAGCCTGATCGACCAGGAAAAGCCGCCGAAGGATGTCTGGGACCTGAAGCTCATCCCGGGTGGGCTGATCGACATCGAATTCATCGCGCAGTTCCTCGCGCTGCTGGCCCCGGCGCGCGGTGTGCCGCAGCCGGAGCGGGCGATGCCGACAGGGGAGGCGCTCGCCGTGCTCGGCGGGGCGATGATGGATCCGAACGACCTCGACGCCGTGCAAAGCGCGCTGGTGCTCTATACGGAGATTTCGCAGATCGTGCGCCTCTGCGTCGATGGCAGCTTCGACCCGAAGGAGGCGCCGGCCGGGCTCATCGACCTCGTCTGCCGGGCGGGTGACAGCCCCGATCTCCGCACTTTGGAGGCAGACCTCAAACAGCGATCCAAGGCGGTGCGCAAGATATTCCAGGCCCTCGTCGCAAAGCCGTGATCGGCGTGGTGTCTTGTGCCCCTGAGGCCGTCGTGCTGCCTGAAAGCGTCAAATTCCCTGGCGTTGGGCCTCTTGCACTTCAAGAACAGGCTTTATACGAAGGCAGCAAGACAGTTCGTTTAGAGGTTAGTTTTTAATGATTCTAATGAACCGAGAAGGCGCAGAAAGACACGTTCTGAGCTGCTATGATATAGAGTTCCGGCGAAATCATAAAAACGTACTGATCATTCTATTCTCTCACTCGCCCCATCACCATTTCAAATCGATAAAATTCTCGGCAGATGTCCTGAGTATTGCAGACACTGCGGATACATACTTCACGCGAGATGCCGAGATTTTATCTGCGCACCTGTTAAATCTGGTCTCTGATTATGACCAGGTCATCGCGATCGGGGGCAGCAAGGGAGGGCATGGCGCGCTCTACCATGCAATGCTGCTCGCCCGCGCGACAGAAAAGCCGGTTCGCGTCCTGGCGTTCAGCCCGGTGGTCGTCCTGCACGACAACAAGAATGAACTGCCCTACACGTCCTATCAACGGCTGATGGACGAGGCGCAGGCGTCCGAGCAACTGTCGGCCGACCTGCGTGTCGCGACAGAGGTCGTGACGTCGGAACCGCCGCGCAATCTTGCAGTTTTCTGCATTCTCGGGTCGGGCAACCGTTTTGACTGCGTCGAGGTGCTCCGGATTCAGGGCGCGCATATCTTCACCCTGCCCATGCGCCATCACGAGTCCATCATCCCGTTCCTGTGCGACACAAGCGATCCCAAGGCCGTGACGAGAACCGTATTGGTGCTGCATGACAAGGCGGCTGAACAGGCCGACGTCGCGCACCTCCTCGAGGAAGGCGCTGTCGATGCGATGATCGCGGATCTGTCGGCTGTCCCGAAACAGCCGGGCCTTGACCACGTGGCGGATCTCATCATCACGGGAGACACCGGGGAAATGTGGCTGACATCCCGGCCCTGGCGGTAGCGCATACGCCATTCCGCGAACGCCGCCCCTCAAAGTCTTGCGTGAATGCAAAAAGCCGAGGACGACTGTCCCCGGCTTCGCATCGCGAAAAATCCGTTACGCCGCCGCCAGATGCAGTGCGGCAAGCCGCTCCCGGTCGGGGATCCGCACGGAGATGATCGTGCCCTTGCCTTCGACGGAGCGAATGCGCATCGCGCCGCCATGAAGGTGTGCCAGCGAGCGGGAGATGGCGAGCCCGAGGCCGGAGCCGCCCTTGCTCTTGGCATATTGGCTCTGCACCTGCTCGAAGGGCTGGCCGATCTTCTGCAGCGCCGATTTCGGAATGCCGATACCGGTATCGGCGATCGTCAGCGTGACGGCGCCATCGATCTTGCGCGCCCGCACCTCCACCCTGCCGCCGGCATTGGTGAACTTCATGGCATTCGACAAGAGGTTCAGCAGGATCTGCTTCATGGCGCGGCGGTCCGCGACGGTGAACAGGTGCTGCGGGCAGATTTGCTGCACCCGGATGTGCTTCTTCTCCGCTTGCAGCATGGTGAGGCGCAATGTTTCCTCGATCAGCGGCGCCAGATCGACGGTCTCGCAGCTGATGCGCATATGGCCGGCCTCGATCTTCGACATGTCGAGGATGTCGCTGATCACGTTGAGCAGGTGTTTGCCGCTTTCATGGATGTCGCAGGAATATTCGCGATACTTGTCCGAGCCGATCGGGCCGAACATCTGGTTCTGCAGGATCTCGGAGAAGCCGAGGATGGCATTGAGCGGCGTGCGCAGCTCATGCGACATGTTGGCGAGGAACTCCGATTTGGCACGGTTTGCCGCTTCGGCGCGGTCCTTTTCGGCCTGGTAGTTGGCAATGGCGACGGAAAGCTCCGCCTTTTGCCGCTCCAGCTTGGCGCGCGAGGCCGAAAGGTCGCCGATGGTCGCCATCAGGCGGCGTTCGGATTCGCGCAGGCGCACCTGGTGGCGCTTCATCATGGTAATGTCGGTGCCGACCGAGACGAGGCCGCCGTCGCGGGTGCGCCGCTCGTTGATCTGCAGCCAGCGCTCGTCGGCAAGCTGGACCTCGCTGGTCTGCGACATGCCCGCACCGTCGGCATCCGCGATGCGCCGCTCGATGACCGGGCGGGCCGCCGCGGCATGCACCGTCGCGCGATCGGTGCCGGGCACGAGCACGTCGTCGGGAAGACCGTAGGCCTGCTGGTAGTGCGCGTTGCACATCACGAGACGGTCGTTCTTGTCCCACAGCACGAAGGCCTCGGAGGTGCACTCGATGGCGTCCGCAAGGCGCTGGTCGGCCTCCTGGTAGCGCTGGGCAAGCCGGTGCTGTTCCGTCACGTCCATCGCGATGCCGATGATGTGCATGCGGCCGGAGGCCATGCGGATGACCTGCGCACGGGCGCGCAGCCACACATAGTGCCCGTCGGCATGACGCATGCGGAAGACCTGTTCCACCTGCTTGGCTTCGCCGCGGGCAACCGCGCGGGCAACCTGATAGATGCCGTCGTCATCGGGATGCATCAGGCGCGCGGCATCGCCGAAGGACAGCACGCTGTCGCGCGGCGGCATGCCGAGCATTTCATACATGGAGCGCGACCAGAACAGCCGGCGGCTCGAGAGATCGAAGTCCCAGAGGCCGCAACGACCGCGGGCCAGCGCCGTTTCCACGCGCAGGTTCGATTCCGCGAAGATCGCGTCCGCATCACGCGCCCGCTTCGCCTGGATGTAATAGGCATAGAGAATAACCAGCAGGATCGCCGAGATGCCGGCAAACAGCGTCACATTCAACGCGACCTCGTCGCGCCAGAACATGGCAATCTGGCCGAGCGGATTGGCGACGATGACGAAGCCACCCTTCTTCGGCATCTGCACGAGGGAGGCATAATAGTCCTGCCCGCCGATGCGGGTGCGGAAGACGCCCGCCGGTTCACCGAAATATTGTGTCGCCGCAAGTTCCGGCGAGAAGCGCGCAAGGGACTGGCCGACATAGCGCGCTGCCGCCAGCGAGGCGCCGAAGACGTGCCCCTTTTCCTCGACGAACAGCACCAGCCCACCCGGCTGCAGGCGGTCCTGTGGCAGGTTGAGCGACAGTGCCGCCTCGACCGCCATGCGGTCGGACTTGGCGAGGCTTTCCGCCATGGTGCCGGAGAAGACGGCGCCGACGGCCATGGCCGTCAGCGAGGTCGTGTCCTTGACGCTCGTGTCCATCCGGTCGTGCTCGGCCATGATGCCGACCATCCGCGAGATGGCTACCACGAACAAGAAGGCGATGATCAGGATCGGTATCGATCGCTTGAGCACGGGTTCGGCCCGTGTCAAATGCCGCGCGGCAGGCCCGGCGAAAATCTTCGCCTGTCCCGTCGCCTCTTGTCCCCAGGCCGCCATTCCCGGAAATTTGAGACGAGTCCACCCGCCGGCTGCGCGTCCTCGTTGCGCGTCCGCCATAATCTTCAAACCTTGTAAGCCTCTCGTGATTCGGCGCGCCGCTCGCCCGAATCTGCCCTAATGAATCAATTGTGATTCGGCTTGTCCAGAGGAAAAGGTAAAACTTTCTTAACCATATCTCGTCGGTGCGAATTTGTATGCCAAAACGAAAACGGGCGCCGAAGCGCCCGGAATCATTAAATTTTCGGGATATCAGCCCTTTAGCATACGCTCGACAATATCCGAGACGTCGGAGGAGAGTTTTTCACCCGCTGCAATCGTCCGCAACGCATTGCGCGCGTGATCGGAGCGCACGTCCTCAAGCGCCCGCCAGGAGCGCATGGAGGTGAGGATGCGGGCGGCGAGCTGCGGGTTCTTCGGGTCGATCTCGATAATCTGGTCGGCAAGGAAGCGATAGCCTTCGCCGTCCGCGCGGTTGAAGCCGGTCGGGTTGGAGAAGGCATAGGTGCCGACGAGGGCGCGCACGCGGTTCGGGTTCGACTTGTTGAAGTGCGGGCTGGTCATCAGCGCCTTGACGCGTGCGAGCGCGCCGTCGCCCGGAATGGTCGACTGGATCGAGAACCACTTGTCGATGACCAGCGCATTGTCGGCAAAGCGGGCGCGGAAGGTTTCCAGCGCGCTTGCGGTCTCGGCGGCATCCGGGAAGCGGTGCGCGAGCACGGTCAGTGCAGCACTCAGATCCGTCATGTTGTCGGCGGCCGCAAAGGCTTCCGCGGCGCGGGCCGGCGTGCCGTCGGCGACAGCGAGATAGGCAAGCGCCGCATTGCGCAGCGCGCGATGGCCGGCACCGGCGGCATCCGGTGTGAAAGCGCACTGCAGCTGGTGGCGTTCAAAAAGCGTGGCAAAGACGGCAGGATCACGCTTCGACACAAAGGCGAGCACGTCTTCGCGTCCGGCGCGGATGGCGTCGGGATCGTTGTTGCTGCCGAGTTCGCGGGCAATGTCGGATTCGGAAGGCAGGGCGAGCGCCTGCGCCCGGAAGGCAGGCTCCAGCGTCTCATCGCCGGCGATTGCAATCAGCGTATCGGCAAGAACCGCATTCGTCTCGACCGGCTCGCCGGCCCGTGCGCTGCGTGCTGCCGCGACGAGGTTCGGCAGCGCCAGATCGTTGAGCGCCTGCCAGCGCGCGAAGAGGTCGGCATCGTAGCGGGCGATATGGGCGAGGTCGGCGGGCGCCTGCTCGAAATGCAGGTTGATCGGCGCCGAAAAACTGCGGTTGAGCGAAACGACCGGGCGCGAGGCGATGCCGGAGAAGGTGACGGTCTGGCGGCGCTCCTTGAGATGGAGCACGTCGCCGGTCACGTCCGCACCGCTGACGGCGCTCGGCGTGGCTTCGGAACCGTCGGCGGAGATCAGGCCGAAGCGCAACGGGATGTGCATCGGCTCCTTCGCGCTCTGGCCCGGCGTCGGCGGGATCATCTGCTCGAGCGACAGCGTGAATTCGCCCTTCGCCTGGTCATAGCTCGACGAAACGCTGACGAGCGGCGTACCGGCCTGATGGTACCAGAGCGAGAACTGGCTAAGATCGACGCCGTTCGCCTCTTCGAAGCACTTTACGAAATCCTCGATCGTCGCGGCGTCACCATCGTGCCGCTCGAAATAGAGGTCCATACCCTTCTTGAAACCGTCGCGGCCGACGATGGTCGCGATCATGCGCGTCACCTCGGAGCCTTTTTCGTAGACCGTCGTCGTGTAGAAGTTGTTGATTTCGCGGTATTTCGTCGGACGCACCGGATGGGCGAGGGGGCCTGCATCCTCCGGAAACTGCTCCGACTTCAGGTGCCGCACTTCCGCGATGCGCTTGACGGCGCGCGAACGCTGGTCGGCGGAAAATTCGTGGTCGCGATAGACCGTCAGGCCTTCCTTGAGGCAGAGCTGGAACCAGTCGCGGCAGGTGACGCGGTTGCCGGTCCAGTTGTGGAAGTATTCATGCGCGATGATCGCCTCGATATTCGCGTAGTCCTGGTCGGTCGCGATTTCCGGGTCGGCGAGCACGTATTTGTCGTTGAAGACGTTGAGCCCCTTGTTCTCCATGGCGCCCATGTTGAAGTCGGAGACGGCGACGATCATGAAGATGTCGAGATCGTATTCGCGGCCGAACACCTCTTCGTCCCATTTCATGGAGCGCTTCAGCGCGTCCATCGCATAGGCCGCACGCGGCTCCTTGCCGTGCTCGACATAGATCTTCAGCGTGACCTCGCGGCCGGACATCGTCGTGAACGTGTCCTCCACCACGCCGAGGTCACCGGCGACGAGCGCGAAGAGGTAGGACGGCTTCGGGTGCGGATCGAACCAGGCGGCAAAATGTTTGCCTTCGCCATAGCCGGCGCCGCCGAGGAAATTGCCGTTGGACAGCAACAGCGGGCAGCTCGCCTTGTCGGCGATGATGTTGACCGTGTAGACGGCCAGCACGTCCGGCCGGTCCGGGAAATAGGTGATGCGCCGAAAACCTTCCGCCTCGCACTGGGTGCAGTAGACGCCGTTCGTGCGGTAGAGGCCCATCAACTGGGTGTTGGCCTCGGGATTGATCATCGTGGTGATGGTGATCTCGAAGGGCTCGCCTGCCGGCAGGTCGCGGATGATCAGGCTGTCGGGCGTGGCGTCGTAGCGGGCAGTGTCCAGTTCCATCTGGTCGAAGAGCAGGCTGGTCATCGTCAGCTCGTCGCCGTCGAGAACGAGCGGCGCGGCGGGATCGACGCCGTCGCGGCGATGGAAGATCAGGCGGGCCTCGACCTTGGTCTCCGTCGGGTCCAGTTCGAAGGTCAGATCGACGCGCTCGAGAACAAAGTCAGTCTGGCGATAGTCCGCCAGGTGGATGATCTGGCCGTTCTCAGTCCGCATGGATGTGTCCTGCTCTTTGCCGTCCGGTTCCCGTTCCCCTTGTGCATGGAACGATGGATCGCCGGGACGGTCTGCCCCCAAGTTCCACGAATAGATATGCGTATTCGCTTAACATCTCATTTCCGCGGGGATCGGGAAATCATAAATTTGTGCCATGCCGGCACGGTTGGTCTCTCCCGCGTCTCCGATCAAAATTATCCGCGATGCATCACCAGAATTGATAAGAACGGGGTTCGATAGGCCCGACAATGCCTGAGAAACCAGCGTTCGTCAAATTCGAAAATTGGGGAAATTTGAAGACTGATTTAGCAATTTGATGAGTCGGCGTCTGGAATTTGATTTCAAAACATGTTTTGAAACGGCTGGTTTTAACTTGGTTGCCGTCCGCCCTTGAAATGTACTCTAGGGCTGGTCGCTAACATGCATGAACTCCCAAAGGGCGGTCGTGCGCCGGTCGGGCATGAACTGTTCGTCAAGCCAATCCGTGTATTGCTCACGTTGTTTGTCAATTCTTGCGTTGTGGTCATTATCGATGCGGAGATAATTCCCGGAACCGTCGTGAGCAATCTGAATGGGATTTTCGTCCACGTATTGCTGATAGTCATGAATGTGATCGGCGATGGTGCTGAACCAATCTTCAACTTCTCTTCCGAACACGAAGGCGGCTTCGTACGCCAGACTTACCATCTCCCAATACGCGCCGCTGACCTCGTACTTTCCTCTGTAAGCTTCGCCGAAGGTCACAAACCTTTGATAGACCGCGAAACGTTTATCGAACAGATTCAGCCTATACGCCTTCTGCGCGCTCTCAACCGCTTGAGTCTGTTGTTGTGTGAGCAGATCGTTTTGGATTTTGATCGTTTTTAGTTGCTCATCAACCACCTCTTGGTTCTTCGTAAACTGGTCGCGCGTCTCTCCCAATTCCTGCCTCTGAGTGAGGACGGCAGCGACAAGCCAAATGACCGCGAGCGGAGCAAAGACGCCAGCCAGAAAATCCCCGACTTCGTTCAGATCGGTCTCGGTGGTGAAAAAGTTCGCCAGCCGGGACCATCCAAAAACGCCGATCAACCACGCTAGATAAGCTGCTGTGGCGAGGGACGCGGCGATCAGCCAGTTCAAGGTTTTGAGATCGAATTTCATTGAGTTGCTGCCGTGGTTGTAGATCGACGCAAAGTAGCAACTCTCATATACGGCGCATAGCGCTCTACATTGATTTTCGAGCGATCTGCAAACGCACAAGCTCGCTCAACGGGTGCCCGAACCATCCTTTGATGAACCCGGGCACGCAATCCGGTTCTTCTTTGACCTTCTCTGACATGCCCATCGGCGCGACATGCACGGCGTTGCCTGCATCGTCCTTCATGCGAACAGCCTTCTTCCAAAGGCCTTCGACTTCATCGGGCGTGAACCGGCGTGGTTCGGCGTCGTAATAGCAGCCCTTCAGGTCGTAGCTGACCAATACGCGCACGAATTCAAGCAACGTGGCGTCGGGGTCTTCAGCATCAAGCACAACAAATTCAATCATGGCGGTATCTCCTTTTACCGCTATGTATTTTCCGGGTGATTTTCGCGAAATATTTTCAGAGAAAGTGCATTTTCTTCAATTATAAGCGTGATTTAGCCAATTCAGAAATCTCCAAAACACTAAATATTAGCGAGACATCAGAAAGGAGTCTCGATTGTTCTAAAGGAGATTTTTTAATGCACGCTAATACCAACTACTTTTCCATCGCCACTTCAGTTGCCAAGCTCGACAAGACCGTGAGGGCATTCGAGACGGTCGCAAAAGGCCTTGCCGATACGGTCGCAAGGTCGAACTATGTCGAAGAACTGCAACAAGGCCTCATTGATGAAGTGAACGACATCTTTGACGAGCTTCACGAGCAAGGACGCACCTATCACAAGTTCAGTCAGTCCAAGGACGCCCGGAAGCGTTCGCTTTATACCGCTTACGCAAACATGAAGGCCCGCTGCAATAACCCGGATCATCCGTCATACGAAAACTACGGCGGTCGCGGCATCACATGCGATGCGTTCCCTGATTTCGAATCGTTCGCGCGCCATGTCGGCTTTCGCCCGCATCCGGATTATTCAATTGATCGCATCGACAATTCACGCGCTTACGAGCCCGGAAACCTTCGGTGGGCCTCATGGGATACCCAAGCGAACAACCGTCGCGCGCCAAAAACCGGCGATGATCGCGCGCCACTGAGCGACGAAACGAAAATGAGGATGTCGGAAGCCAAGCAGGGCGAAAACCACCCGCGATTCACCGGCTATTTCGTCACGCCATGGGGCAAGTTTGCCTCTGCTTTTGAAGCGGCGAACGCGTGTGAAGACAGGTTGATCAGCAATCCGACTTTGGATCGCTACTGCACGAACGCTGATACGGTCATCACTCGAATGTCGTTTGGACACTCGCTCTACTTGCGCTCCCACTACGATGAAGACGTTATCGGGTTGACGTTTGCAGACATCGGGTTCGGTTTCGAGCCAGTTACCCGACACTGACAAGGCCTGTTGGTTGACCTTGCCCCGTTGAAATAATCCATTTTGAAGTAAGCTCTGGCCCATTGAGAGGACCAGGGAATGAAGCGCAACC